>DASUJZ010000106.1:0-3080 GCA_036278995.1 Terriglobia bacterium
GGTTATTCAACTGTCACCCAACCAACCGTCCACACACTACCTTTTGGCCCAGACCTATCGAAAGCTGGGGAATAAGGCGGCGGTGCAAGCCGAGATGGATCAGTTCGAAAAATTGAAGAAGGCTGAGAACGAGCGCCGAAGGCCCTCCGACGCGCTGGTGCGGGCCGCCTCGCGCGTTCCGGCCGAGAGGCCGGCTTCCGCAGAAGCGCCCGTTACCCATTAGCGCCGGCAAGGTTCACGCAGTATCGCAACCCACTTCAGGAAAGCCAAGTACTACTTCACGGAGTCTTCGGGCAAGCTCGCGGCATTTGCCTATCTAACATTGAGGGGAATTTTGAGGATACAAACAATAAGACTGCATCGAACGGCCGCCCGTCACTCTTTCTTGTGTGTCCGGCTGACACTCATTTTTCTGTTCGTGGCTAGCTGCGCGTTTGCGGGTGACTGGCTGACCTTTGCGCACGACCCTCAGCGGACTGGCTGGGCATTTGACGAGGACACGCTCTCACCAGCAAACGTCAGCACGCTGGAGTTGAAATGGAAGGTACAGGTCAAAAATGAAGCCAAAGCTCTGACCGCTTTGACGGCGCCGGTGGTGGCCTCGGGCGTTACAACACCAAGCGGCGTGAAGACTGTGGTTTATGTCGGAGGCAGTTCAAATCACCTCTTCGCACTCGACGCGGCCACAGGGAAGGTTCTGTGGAGCCGGACGTTTGAGACATCTTCGAAACCTGTTAATCCGGATTTCTGGCTATGCCCGCAGGGGATTAATGCGACGCCGGTAATTGATAAATCAACAGGTACGATTTACGAGGTCGCAACCGACGGGAAATTGTTCGGATTAGATTTGGGCACGGGTGGGGTGAAGTTCGGGCCCATCCAGTTTGTTCCTCCCTTTTCGAAAAATTGGAGCTTGAACCTAACGGGCGGGGAGGCTTACACCGCCACCTCGCAAGGCTGCGGGGGCACGCAGTCTGGAATCTATTCTATGGACGTCCGGAACCCGCTGCATCCCATCGTCCACGACCTGCTGATTGCGACCCAGGGCGGCGGGATCTGGGGAAGAGGCGGACCGGTCATCGGTTTGGACCATCGCATTTTCACGGCCAATGGCGATGGGCAGTTCGATCCCTCCGCTGGAAAGTTGGGCAGCAGCATCACAGCGGCGACGTCGGGCGATCTGAATCTGGCGGACTACTTCACGCCGAATAATTACGCTTACCTGACAACCAATGACCTGGATTTCGGCTCCGGTAGCGCCGTCTGGTTCACTTATAAAAACTACAACCTGATTTGTGTGGGCGGCAAGGAAGGCGTGCTTTACATGCTCAACGCAGAAGCTCTTGGCGGCAAGGACCACCATACACCGCTCGCCG
Organism: Terriglobia bacterium; assembly: GCA_036278995.1. Classification (GTDB taxonomy): domain Bacteria; phylum Acidobacteriota; class Terriglobia; order UBA7540; family UBA7540; genus SCRD01. Next base: position 1,377 of record DASUJZ010000106.1, read on the forward strand.
CCACGCCGCGGTTGGGAAATGACTCGATTTCGTTCCAGGGAGAAGGGATTTGGGGAGCGCCGTCGATGTGGAAGGATGCTCCCAGAGATGAAACGTGGATCTACGTTCCCGTTTGGGGGCCCGTTTCGAAGCAGGCGCCCCAATTTCCAATTACGAACGGCGATCATCCCCACGGCAGTGTCATGGCCTTTAGAGTAACCACGAACGCAGCCTCTGGCGCGCCTATTCTGCAACCTGCGTGGGTCTCAGGCGACTTTGATCTACCCGAGCCGGTTGCGATTGCTAATGGCGTTGTCTTTGCGCTATCGACCGGCGAAAATCCAAACCAAGTAACGGCGGATAGCGGCACACCCGCGCATCCGGGATATACGCAGTTGACCAGCGCGCAAAGAACCAAGAATACGACCCATGCCATTCTTTACGCGTTGGACGCCCGCACCGGGAAGGAGCTTTACAGTAGCGGCAGCGCCATGAGCGGGTGGACACACTTCAGCGGCTTGGCCATCGCTGATAGCCGTATCTACGCCGTAGATCATGATTCGAAGGTTTACGGTTTCGGGCTCAAGGAGAATGAAAAGCCGTGATGTGAACGCGGTCGGCATCTTTGTCACGAAGCAATGGAAAACGAATGCTTGAGACGCATCGGAGATCATTCCTGAAGTCCCTCGCGGCAGCGGTTCCGGCCTCGGCGGCTTTTCCTGCCTACCAGACGATGGCTGCGCCCCTTCGCAAAAAGGTGAAGATCACAGACCTGAAAGCCATGGTCGTGCGCGGAACGACCGATTGGAACATGGTGAAGATTGAAACCGATAGCGGCCTGGCCGGAATTGGCGAGGCGTACTGGGGCCGGGGGGTGAAGGACGTCATCCTGGGATATCTGCGCCCGCTGATGATTGGCGAGGATCCGCTGAACATCGAGCCTCTTTACACCAAGATGATGCACTTCACAGGGGGCGCCGGTTCTCAAGCCGGAGTGACGGTGACGGCAATCAGTGGTGTGGAAATTGCCTTGTGGGACCTGGCAGGCAAGATTCTGGGCGCTCCCGTGTGCAAACTTCTTGGCGGCCAATATCGAGACGGCGTGCGTGCTTACCGGACGGCGGGCCCGAAGGACATGCTGGACCCAGCTTCCTGCCGCGCCTTCGCAGCGGCCTTGAAAAGCAGTCCTCTCGGTATCACCGCCGTCAAGTCCGACGCCGATTCCTTTCCAGCGAAATACGATCCGCATTTTCACGACCCTGGCCACGAGCCGCACAGCAGCCATCTGACGCGCAAGGACCTCTCGCGGATCGCACAAGGCTTCTCGAACCTGCGCGAGGCGCTTGGCGACGAGATCGACATTGCCGTGCACTGCCACTGGGAGTTCGACTGGATTGATGCGCTGGAACTGGCACGGGCCGTAGCGCCGATTAAGCCGATGTGGCTGGAAGACCCAATGCCGCCGAACTATTCGCACTCCTGGACGAAGTTAAGCCAGGAGTCTCCGGTTCCGATCCTGACCGGGGAGAACCTTTACAAGCGGGAGGGCTTTGCGCCCTTCATCCTCAACCAGGGTTGCCACAAAATTCAGATTGATATCCCGAAGGCGGGTGGGCTGCTTGAATCGAAGAAGATTGCCGACCTGGCGGCGCTCTTTTATCTTCCGGTTTGCGCCCACAATGCGGCCAGTCCTGTAGGATCGATCGCCTCGGCGCATGCCGCGGC
>DASUJZ010000107.1:0-10414 GCA_036278995.1 Terriglobia bacterium
GTCAGAGGGGATTGGCAAGGCGTTAACGCGGGATGAAGAGACAGCATTGCTCAAGGCTTGCGAATCAAACCCGCTGTTACACACGGCTGTGACTTTGGCCCTGAACACCGGATTACGGAAAAACGAAATTCGCCTGTTGAAGTGGGAACAGATTGACTTTGCAGAACGCACGTTGACGGTTGGCAAGTCAAAGACGGCGGCTGGTACGGGCCGTGTGATTCCCCTCAACCCACCGGCGCTTGCAGCCATCGTGAAATGGGCCGGGCGGTTCCCTGAGTCCAAAGCCGAAGATTATGTGTTCCCCGCTTGCGAGAATGCCCGGATTGATACTGGCAAGCCTGACGTGAGCAAGATTGACTCATCGCGGCCTATTAAGGAGTGGCGGACGGCATGGCGTCACGCGCTGAAACGGGCCGGTTTGAGCATCAGGTTCCATGACACGCGGCATACTCTCATCACAAAGCTTGCTGAGGGCCAAGCCAGCGAGCAAACCGTCATGAGCGTTGCGGGACACGTCAGCCGGAAGATGCTTGAGCACTATTCGCACATCCGGCTTGCTGCAAAACGCGCCGCGTTGGATGCCATCGCTCAGGGCCAGAATTTGATTGAGGGTGTACACAATACGGTACACAATCAGGTCGAAACGGGCAATCAGCCGAACGAACAGCCCGCTAAGTTGCTGAATTGATTGGTGGGCCTGGGTAGAGTTGAACTACCGACCTCACCCTTATCAGGGGTGCGCTCTAGCCACCTGAGCTACAGGCCCTTGCTGCTCCTGGCGGGATCCAGACCTTGCCGGAACTCGTCCTCTGCAACGGGTTTTAACAGTATAGGCAATGCTCTCACTTTCTGGCAAGCGGAAGATCGGTCAAGGAAGGTAGAAGGTAAGTGAAAGATTATGTCAATCCAATTCCCCTCGATGCGCATCTAACACCACAGAGCTCCAGAAACTGCAAGTCGCGTTTTTCGGCATCGTGTGGTTAAATTGTAGTCAGGGCGGATTGTCTTCAGCGCCGGCCAATCCAATAACACGACGGGACCTGGGCATGAAAACCAAGAATCCGAATGTTGAAAAGAGCACACTCACCAATGGCCTGCAGGTGGCTACCGAGACCATGCCGGCCGTGCGCTCAATTTCCATGGGGGTGTGGCTGCGAACCGGATCACGGCATGAACGTGAAGATCAGAACGGCATCGTCCATTTTCTTGAACATATGGTCTTTAAGGGGACTGTGAACCGCTCGGGTGAACAGATCGCCCGCGCTGCTGACGCGATTGGCGGCCATCTGGACGCTTTTACCACCAAGGAGTTTACGTGCTTTTCCATTAAGGTGGTTGACGAGCACCTGCCCAAGGCGTTCGATATAGTAGCCGATCTGGTGAAAAATCCGCTGCTCCGGTCGAGCGATATTGCCAAGGAGTCGAGGGTGATCCAGGAAGAGATCAAGATGGTGGAAGACACGCCGGACGACCTGGTTCATGAAATTTTCAGCAAAAGCTACTGGCCCCACCACTCCTTAGGCCGCCCTATCCTTGGCACCCGTGCGACAGTTGGCGGATTCAACCAGCGGCGGCTGCGCGACTTTTTCCATCGGCATTACGCGCCCGGCAATATGCTGATAACCGCAGCCGGACACCTGACCCACGCCCAGGCAGTGGATCTGGCGGAAGAACAGTTTGGACGGCTTCCCAAGGGGAAGATTTCGGCCGCGGGCCCGGTCCCCGTGGCCCATCCGCACGCGCTTTACCGGCGCAAGAAGGAGCTGGAACAAACCCACATCTGTCTGGGCACCCCGGCATATCCTTACGCCCACGAAAAGCGATTTGCCAGTTATGTCCTCAATACTATTCTCGGCGGCGGAATGAGTTCGCGGCTGTTCCAGAACATCCGGGAGAAGTACGGCCTTGTCTACGCCGTCTTTTCAGGATTGAGCGCTTACCGGGACGCCGGAATCCTGAGCATCTATGCCGGCACGGCTCCTGGCAATGCCCGGAAGGTGGTCAGCCTTGTCATCGCGGAATTCAGAAACTTGAAGAACGATTCGATCGGCGCCGACGAACTTCAAAGGGCCAAGGATTACCTGAAAGGAAATCTGCTGCTGGGGCTTGAATCCACCACTAGCCGCATGGCCAATATCGCGCGCCAGGAATTGTATTACGGAAAATGCATCACCCTGGACGAGGTGTCCGCCCAGATCGATGCGGTGACTCGCGAGGACGTTGTCGAGGTGGCGCGCGAACTCTTCCAGTCTGACCGGATTGCCGTCACTGTGCTGGGGCCGCGCCGGGGCTTCAATATCAGCCGCGACCAGCTTGAGTGTTGAGGGCATTTTTTCCTCGAAAAGCCCAAGATCAAGCTTGCAAAGGCGCCACGGCGCAAAGCGGAACCGATTCTACATTCATTCGCTGCATTTCATCAGTTTTGCGGGTTTGCTCCTTCGCGTGATGTCCGGTACAGATTCTGCCACCGTTGTTCGAACCCAGACTTTTCTCTCACAGCCTCGTAGCCTGCCGCAACTTTCTGTTAACAACCACCCGGCCCTTTGCGTATTAAGAAAAGAGAAGAGATGAAGCCCGGCACAAACCCGGGCGGTGACTAGTGATCCAAGCTGGCAAGATCTCCGCGGCCATTTTGAGCCAGCTTGGGAGAGCGGTCGCCGGGAGAGGAGAAACAGATGGACGGCAACGTAGTTGGAGCTCTGGCAGTAGTCACCATATTCCCGGGGATTGTCATTGTTTTCTGGCTGATCTTCAGCACCCTTCGCAGGATGAAGGTTGCCCGGATACAAGCCGAGGTCCATTCAAGGCTGATCGAGAAAATCGGCTCCAGCCAGGAATTTTTGACATTTCTCGAAACTGATTCCGGAAAGAAACTGGTAGCCTCAATCGGAATTGAACAGCCGAACCGCAACCCCTACAATCGAATCCTGGCTTCGGTCCAGGCAGGAGTGATTTTGGTGTGCATCAGCATTGCATTTTTGATACTCGGCGCCAACTTCCCTGACCTCTCTGAAGGATTCAAAGTCGTGGGCTCTCTCGGGTTGGCGCTGGGAATCGGCTTCCTGATTTCAGCCGGACTTTCCTACCGCCTGTCAAAGAACTTCGGGCTGTTTGAGCGCGAGCGCTCAGTTCAAAAATTCGCCGCCTGAGCCGGATAATGTCGTGGACCGAGGCAATAACATGCTGATGCGGGTTGCAGATCTGGCTCGGGGAGAAACCGCCAGGGCCGAAGCAGAGGATAAATCCCTCGCGATGGACGAGGAAAGCTTCCGGATAATCTACGAGCGTACGGCCCGCCCACTGTGGGCGTATCTGGCGCGCGTCTCGGGCGATCCTGCGCTGGCCGAGGATCTTCTCCAGGAGAGTTATTGCCGGTTTCTTACTTTGACGGACCCGCCGCAGGAAGACGCGCATCGAAAGAATTACCTGTTTCGGATTGCCACGAACCTGCTCCGAGATCACTGGCGGGCTATCCAAAGGCACGGAGAGACCGCCATCGAAACCGCCGACGTGCCCTCGCAGGATCAGGACGTGACAAACGTTCCGCTGCGTTCGGACCTGGGCCGGGCGCTTGCTAAGCTGAAACCCAGGGAACGCCAGTTGCTCTGGTTGGCCTATGCCGAGGGCGCCAGCCATAGGGAAATCGCAAAAGCTTCCGGAATGAAAGAAGCCAGCGTGCGCCCACTGCTGTTCCGCGCCCGAAAAAAGCTGATGGACCTGATTGGCGGCGCTCGACGGGAAACCAGGAAGGCAGGATGATGAAGCATCAAAATTGCGAAAACGAATCAAGGATTCTCGAAGCGCTGGGCCAGGGAGTGGCCCCGGAGGCCCTCGACGAACCGTTGCGCGGTCACATCACCAGTTGCCCTGCCTGCGCCGAAATCATTTCTGTCTACAAGCTTTTCCAGATCGACAATCAACATCTCTGTGCCGCGGCGCCCGTGCCGGATGCCGGCCGTGTCTGGTGGCGGGCCCGACTGGCCGCCCACCGGGCTGCTGCCAACCAGGCGATGCGCCCGATCATGATCGCAGAAAGGTTCGCAGTGGCCATCGGCAGCGGCGTTGTCATCGCATTGCTGGTCTTCGCCGCGCCGTGGCTGACGGGACAAATGGCCCATCGCAAGATATTCTCCGGCACCATCGTATATTCATTTTCTCTTTCCTCCCTAATCGTCTCCAGCGCAGTCGTCTGCCTGCTGTTGATGGCCGGCGCTCTTTACGCTTTGTGGACAGAAAAATAAGCTGCACTGTTCTTTTCGATTTCCGCGCCAGCCAAGCTGCCTTATAATCCCTCCAATGCTTTGCTGAAGCCGGCGCCCGGCGCCTGCTTTGATCTGTAGGTACGGAGAGGCTGGTTGAGCGTCCGAATCTGCGTATTGGGAAGCGGGAGCAAGGGGAATTCGACGCTGGTGGCGACGGAGCGCACACGCCTGCTGGTGGACGCGGGCTTCAGCAAGAAAGACACTTTCCGCCGCCTGGCCGCAGCCGGGGAGCGAACCGACGGCTTTGACGCCTTGCTGGTTTCCCACGAACACGTGGACCACATCAACGGCCTGAAGTCCCTGGCTCTGGCCCTTAACGTCCCAATTTACATCACCGGCCCAACGCGCGAAGTCATCCAGTGGGACCCGCGCCTCAGAGCATTTGAAACCATTTCACCCGGTGAAAAATTCACCATCGGCGACTTCGAGATCGCTCCTTTTTCGATCCCTCACGATGCCGTCGATCCTGTGGCCTTCACATTTACGGCGGAAGGCATCAAGGTCGGAGTGATTACTGATCTGGGTTACGTTCCCCAACTCGTCAAGCAGCACGCTCTCCGCTGCCAGTGCCTGGTGTTTGAATCGAACCACGATCTTGACATGCTAAAGACGGGGCCTTACCCGTGGTTTGTCAAGCAGCGCGTCATGAGCCGCCACGGCCACCTTTCGAACAACACTACGGCGGGATTCCTCGCCGACGACTATGATGGCACGGCGGAAGTTCTGGTGCTGGCCCACCTGAGCGACAAGAATAATCATCCTGGCCTGGCGATGCATTCCGCCAATCAGGCGTTCGACAAACGCGGCCAAGGCCGCCCGACAGAACTGCACCTGGCCAGCCAGACCGAACCCACCAAAGTGTTCCAATTCTAATCGCCGGCTTACGCAGATGAAATAGATTAGGTCCACCAGACCTGCGAACCTGCGGTAAACTGGCTGACTAAATCATGCCAGCGGTGGAGACTCGATGATCCCTCGTTATACCCGCCCGGAAATGGGCGCCATCTGGAGCGACGAAAACAAATTCCAGAAGTGGCTGGATGTTGAAATCGCCACGGCCGAAGCTGAGGCGGAAGCCGGCCTGATCCCCAGGAGCGCCGCGCGCGCCATACGGCGCAGAGGCCGTGTGGACGTCGAGCGCGTGCTGGAAATCGAGAAGGAAGTAAAGCACGACGTGATTGCTTTCACCACCAACGTGGCCGAGCACGTGGGCCGTGAGGCCCGCTATCTCCACTTCGGGCTGACTTCCAATGACGTGGTCGATACGGCCCAAGGCCTGCTGATCAAAGACGCTTCACGGCTGCTTCTCGAAGATATTGACCGATTCGCTGTGGTACTAAAAAAGCGTGCCCACGAGTTCAAGCACACGCCCATGGTGGGACGAACACACGGCATCCACGCCGAACCCATCACCTTTGGTGTGAAGATCGCCATCTGGTACGCGGAATGCCGGCGCAACCGTGAACGCCTGGCCTACGCCGCCGAGCAGATGCGCGTGGGCAAGACTTCCGGCGCAGTGGGCATCTATTCTCACCTGAGTCCGGCAATTGAAAAAAAGATCTTGGCGAAGCTCGGTCTCAAGCCATCACCTGCCGAATCGCAGGTGATCCAGCGCGATCGGCATGCATTCTATGTCGCCACGCTGGCCGTCATCGCGGCATCGCTCGAAAAGATCGCGCTCGAAATCCGGGGACTGCAGCGGACGGAAGTTCGCGAGGCAGAGGAATTTTTCTCCGCTGGGCAGAAGGGCTCATCGGCCATGCCGCACAAGCGCAACCCGGTGACCGCGGAACAGATCTGCGGACTGGCCCGCGTGGTTCGGGCCAACGCCCAGGCGGCGCTTGAAAACGTGGCGCTTTGGCACGAGCGCGACATTTCACACTCTTCGGTGGAACGCGTCATCCTACCCGATTCAACCATCCTGCTGGACTACATGCTCAACAAAACCACCGGGCTGGTGGAGAAGATGTTCGTCTACCCCGATCGCATGCGGGAAAATCTCGACCTGCTCAAGGGGCTGATCTTTTCGGGCCAGTTGCTGCTGGACCTCACAGATAAAGGCGTGTCGCGTGAGGAAGCTTACCACTGGGTGCAACGCAATGCCATGCAGGTGTGGAAAACAGGCGACGACTTCAAATCGCTCGTCGAGCGCGATCCCGACATCAGCAGCCGCCTCACAGCTAAACAGATCGCCAAGGTGTTCAACACCAAACGCTACCTGAAACACGTAGATCGGATTTTCCGGCAAGTGTTTGGCGGCAGGGTAAGTTAGACGGATAGGAAAAATGGGTGCGAATCTTCCTAATTGGGAAGCGACTTTTTTCGGTGCCTAAGCACTTACTTACCGCGCGGCGGAAATTTCATCACCAATTTTCCACTCTTTGGTTCAGGCATATCCGCACCCGATACCATCATACCGCTCCGAATTCGATTCGCAAGCCGCAATAGTACGTAAGTTTGTTTGCCTATAGCCGGTTGATCACGCTGGCCAGGTACCCTGCCCCGAAGCCGTTATCGATGTTGACGGTGGCAATGTTTGACGCGCTTGTTCATGCCCATCCATTGAACGCTGCGGTAGAGACAAAGCGAGAAGATCCGGACAATAGAGACGGATTGTACAACACACAGACAAAATGAAGCTTCTAGTCCCGGCGAGATGGATCGGACAGTTACATACCCTACAGCTCGAATCCCGCTGCAATCGCAAATGCGCGTCCACAACCCTCGGGAAGCGGTGACTCGAATATACACAAGATTTCCTCGTTTTTGTGTATACTTAATATATGAGTCGGACGAATGTTGAAATTGATGACCAGCTGATTCGACGCGCGCAGCGCGTTTCCGGGCTGAAGACGAAACGAGCCGTGATCCAAAAGGCGCTTGAGACATTGGTTCGCACGGAGGACCGGAAAGGCATCCTTCGCTATTTCGGAGCCGGCATCTGGGAAGGCAATTTAAAATCTATGCACCGGAATCGCCTCCGGTGATCGCACCCTCCCCGATCCTTGTGGATACCTCTGTTTGGATTGACTTCTTTTCCCGTAGCCCGGGACCCGCCGGGAACAAGCTGCGGCTGCTTATCCAGGACGCAGCGCCCCTGGCTTTGGCCGGGATTATCGTGACGGCTATCCTGCAAGGGCTTACGCGGGACGCCGAACGTATCGAGAACTATCTTTCGCAATGGGGCATCCTGGAACCGGAGGGGCTTGGTACATACCTTCAGGCTGCGGGCATATCCCGGCTGGCGCGATCAAAAGGTGTAGCGATCACAACGGTGGACGCCTTGATTGCCTCCCTGGCAGTTGACCACGGCGTCCGACTCTTCACGTTAGATAAGGACTTTCTGAACCTGGCCAGAGTGATTCCACTGGAACTCTTCCTTTCGGACTCATAGCCGGTTGATCACGCTTGCCAGGTAGCCTGCCCCGAAGCCATTATCAATGTTGACGGTGGCAATGTTTGACGCGCAACTGTTCAGCATGCCGAGCAGCGCCGCGAGGCCGCGAAAGCTTGCTCCGTAGCCGATGCTGGTGGGGACGGCAATCACCGGCACGCTGACCATGCCAGCCACCACGCTCGGCAGTGCGCCTTCCATGCCGGCGACAACAATGATAATTCGGGCGCTTCGCAGTTGTTTGCTCTCGCTCAGAATGCGATGGATGTTGGCCACTCCAACGTCATAAATAAACTCGACCCGGTTGCCCATCACCTCCGCTGTAACCTGAGCTTCTTCCGCCACGGGAATGTCGGAGGTGCCCGCGCTCACCACCAGGATTTTGCCCCTGCCTCGGATTTTGCGGTCGCGCTGGATGGAAATTGCGCCGGATAGCGCGTGTAAGCGGGTGCGTTTGTCGAGCGGCCTGATCAGTTCGTACAACTCGGCGTTGCCTCGCGTGATCAGGATATTATGGCGATTGCGTAACATGCCCTGAACGATTCCCACAACGTGGTCAGGCGATTTGCCGCGGGCGAAGATGACCTCTGGGAATCCCTGCCGGAGTGACCGGTGGTGGTCGATGCGAGCATATCCGATATCTTCAAACGGAAGATTGCGCAGTCGGTCGACAGCCGACTCCACGCCGAGTTTCCCGCTCCGCACCTGCTCGAGCATTGCTGTGATTTCTTCTGGTGACATTCCCCACCGTTTCCAGCCCTCTTTTTAAAAAGGCCGCACTCAAATTGGCCGGTCGGCGCCGCGCACGCCGCCACAACATCCGGATTGTCTTGGCAACGGAGATTCTCGCGCCGGCCCGAATGCTATGAGTATAGCAAACGAATCAGAGGTTCCGAGCCGCCTTGACTTTATAGAAACGGCTGGCGGAGAATTCCATCGATGGTTTACGTACCTTCGCCAGGCCCTAAGACTGTGGTGTTGGGCGTCACCGGCGCCAGCGGCTCGGCGTTTGGGCGGCGCATGCTCCAGATGCTTGAATGCGACGAGCGCGTGGGCAAAATCCACCTGGTCATCTCCGGTGCAGGGCTCAAAGTACTGCGCGAAGAACTCGAATTGGACGTTTCCAGAAGCGCTTCTCTTCCCGCGGCGGTTGCCGGCGGCCCGGCGCCGAAGACCGAATACCTGCTGGACTCTGACATAGGCGCTTCCATCGCCAGCGGCTCCTATCGCGTGGACGGCATGGTCGTTATTCCGTGCAGCACAGGGTGTCTGGCGCAGATCGCCCACGGCACCAGCTCCACGCTGATTGAGCGCGCCGCAGATGTTTGCCTGAAGGAAGGCCGCCCGCTAATTCTGGCCGTCCGCGATACGCCACTTAGCCGCGTGCATCTGACGAACATGATGCAGGCACAAGAAGCGGGTGCCGTGATTTTCCCCATCATGCCCGCTTTCTACCACCGGCCCCGGACAATTGATGACCTGGTAACCCAGTTCTGCTGCCGCGTGCTGGCCCATCTGGGACTGGAGCAGAAGAACCAATTCCGCTGGAAAGGCGAGCAGCGCGCAAAGCATGAGGACGGAACAGAACGGTTCTCCTGATTGCTGCAAGAGGCGTGACCAGTGCTCCTGGGTTTTTAGCTGAGACCGTTGTCCTGCGGCGGGTATTTCATACAAACGGCACCTGTCTGCTACGCGCGGCACATGCCATCGATCTGGCATTTCTTGCATTAGTGGTTTTCGCAGGCGTAGAATAGGAAAAGGTCCGTAAGGGACCGCAACTGGTCGTGAAAACTTTCTCTTTTTTTAGCCTATTGCAATTCTGGGACCGAATCCCTATAATTGGAGGTTTGTGGCCGCTGGCGTAGCTCAGCTGGTAGAGCATCTGATTTGTAATCAGAGGGTCGGGGGTTCGAATCCCTTCGCCAGCTCCATGCTGGCATCATAGCATTGCAGCATTGGCAGGCCAAGTTAACCGGCGAACGCTGTGCAGGATCCGGGGAAGAGTTTTATAATTTAGTTTGTGCACCCTGACGGTGGCGATGCTGGGCCGCATGGAAACAACCGAGGGTCGGCTTCTGGCCCGGTAATAACCTGCTGCAGATGAGAAGGCCCCCGAGTTCCGGGGTGCTCGGAAAAAACTTCGGACAGGTGGCCGAGCGGTCAATGGCAGCAGGCTGTAAACCTGCCGCTCCTTGCGAGCTACGGGGGTTCGAATCCTCCCCTGTCCACCATGTTCGCGAGATTAAGAGCACGCATCGGTTAGCGTCTGGAAGATGGGCACACCGAGTCGATCGCGCATTTTGCGAGGCGGGAGTAACTCAGTGGTAGAGTCACAGCCTTCCAAGCTGTTGGTCGCGGGTTCGATCCCCGTCTCCCGCTCCAAATCTTGCGCGGCGCAGCCGCTGCGAGGCGCTGTCGAGCCTTGCTGATAGCCGCCGGTGGAGGGCGGAGCAACCTCTTGTGCCGATGTAGCTCAGTTGGTAGAGCACGTCCTTGGTAAGGACGGGGTCAGCGGTTCAATTCCGCTCATCGGCTCCAGAAACAAGTATCGGCCGTTCAAATCTGTTTATCGAGAACAATTACAGCACCGAAAAACACGATTCACTGGCGGAGTTGCTATGGCGAAGGAAAAATTTGACCGATCGAAGCCGCACATGAACATAGGGACGATCGGGCACATCGATCACGGGAAGACGACGCTGACGGCGGCGATCACGAAGGTTTTGTCGAAGCACAACCCGAAGATCCAGTTCCGGGC
>DASUJZ010000108.1:0-6138 GCA_036278995.1 Terriglobia bacterium
AACCTTCCATTGTCACGCGTGACATTCGGGGTTTTATTACCAATCGCTGCATGTATGCGTTGCTGCGCGAGGCTTTCTACCTGGTGGAGGCAGGCTACGCCACAGTCGCTGACGTAGACCGCTCGCTCAGGAACGATCTGGGCTATTGGATCACTTTTGCCGGGCCATTCCGCTTTATGGACCTTACGGGGATTCCGGCATACGCGGCGGTGATGAAAGATTTGTTTCCAGAACTAGATTGTGCCCGGAAGGTGCCCGCCCTGATGAGCAAGGTTGTGAAATCAGGCGCGAAGGGCGTGTCGAATGCCAAAGGATTCTACAGCTATACGCCGCAGGAAGCCGCGCGCTGGGAAAAGCAGTTCATGAAATTTAGTTATGACATCCGGGCACTGGCCCAGAGATATCCAGAGATGACAGCCAAACAGGAGCGGGCAAAGAAATGACGTAGATTTTGATTTTATCTATGAACTTGGGGAAATCACCTGCGGCCCTGCGCGCTTCGCTGGCAATGAGTGCGGCAGGAGTCTATTCGACGCCCCTCAGGGAGAAAGAAATACTTTCCATGAATAGAAGAGAATTCATCAGTATGGCGGGTGCGGGATTCGCGCTAGCGGGAAGCAGCCTGGGAGCCGCGAGGCGCGTTCGTCTCGGCGTGATTGGGACCGGGCACCGCGGCACCAGCTTGACGCGGCTCTTGACCTTGTTTGAAGGGGTGGAGATCCCAGCCCTCTGCGACATTAACCCCGAACATCTGGCCACCGGCCAAAAGGTGGTGACCGACTCGGGCCGGCGCAAGCCAGAGGGCTACTCGCGGAGCGAAGTGGATTACAAACGAATGTTGGAACGCGGCGATCTCGATGGTGTTCTCATTGCCACACCCTGGGAGTGGCACGTGCGCATGGCGACCGACTCGATGAACGCGAAGATATATACCGGCTGTGAGGTTCCCATTGCCAATACCATCGACGAGTGCTGGGAAATTATCAACACGCAGGAAGAAACTAAGACCCCTTGCATGATGCTCGAAAACTGGAGCTTCCGCCGGGACAATCTCGCCGTCCTGAACATGGTGCGCAAGGGAATGTTCGGCGATATCACCTATGCACAAGGCGCCTACGCGCATGAATGCAACGGGGAGTGGTTTTTCAATCGGGATGGCACCAACACCTGGGTGGGTGACCACTTAATGAATCGCAATGCCGACCAGTACCCGACGCACGGGATGGGGCCGATCTTGAGCTGGCTGGACATCAACTGCGGCGACTACCCGGAGTATCTGACCTCGACGGCCACGCGCGCCGTCGCCGTCAACCGTTATTTCGAAAGGAGGTACGGCCCCAACCATCCCATGGCCAAGCGAAAGGCCATGCAGGGCGATATTGTCACCACCGTGATCAAAACGATTAGGGGCAGAACTATCATGGTCTATAACGACATGGTTTCGCCGCGGCCGTACGACAACAAGTGGCAGTTGTCGGGAAGCAACGGCATTTACAGCCACGAACACGATGCCCTTTACATCGAAGGCGTCAGCCCTCGGCCCCACGACAATGAGGCCTGGGAATCCTTTGCGCCTTATCAGGAGAAATACGACCACACGTGGCATCGCGAAATCCAACAGACCTCGGGCAAGCTGAAGACGGATGCGGTGTCTCACGGCGCTCCCGACTACCTGGAAGTCAAGTTCTTCGTCGAAGCGGTCCGGGACAAGAGACCCCTGCCCCTGGACATCTACGACTCGGTCGTGATGAGCGCACCGGTCGGGCTGTCGGATATTTCCATCTCGAAGGGCAGTGCGCCTGTACCATTCCCGGATTTCACGCGGGGCGCTTGGCGGACGCGCAAACCGTACTTCGCGCTTGAGCAATCCTGAGCAAGTAGTAAGTGGCGGGGACCACCGCCTCTACACCCTTTTACATAAGCCTGGTAAGGAGGCGAAATCATGAAGGTTTAGCTAAGGATCGATTCACATCTCGCACCGGACAGTGGCTTCCCGTAAGTTACGCGCTGCCATTTCGACGGCGGCATCCTGCTTTTCGCTGTCTCATGACAGATTCTCAAAGAGGCGAAGTTGTCCTCTACTTGTTGGAATGCAGTCAGCACAGTCTGCTGGCAATGCGCCATGGTTTGATCGTAGGAGGCCTGGAAGTGCTGGACCGCGGCCCGGGGTAAACCGGCATCAAAAATGTTCTCGACGAGGCTCGGCCCGGCGGACCAAAACCGACTGGGCCAGGTAAACGACTCTGCGAGAGGAGTGTTCCCAAACCCGCCGGAAGCGCTCAACGGGATCTTAGGGAACTAAGCGGCCTTAACGATGCCGATTTGTGCATTCGCCAGTTAAGTGATTAGTTATATTTCTGAGGCCATTTCACATTGTGGCACACAGCTTTGCTGGCCACGCCGGGTTGAGGCCCGAGCAACGAGAAAGGTAAACAGGTGGTTCCCAACCTGCAAGAATGAATTTCCAGTTGCAATACTTTGTTTCAAGGTTTTATGTCAAATGGACAAATACAAAAAGTCGGAGGAAGTTCTCACTAAGAATCGTGATTTCATTAGCGGGGGAGTGGTTTCGGTAAACCGGGCTACACACCCTGAAATCGTTTTCGTCAAAGGTGAGGGCGCATACCTTTGGGATGCCGATGGTAACCGGTATATCGATTACCATGCAGCTTTCGCGCCGCATTTTCTGGGCCACAACGACCCTTACGTAACGGAGGCTGTGCTTCGCGTACTGCGGGACCGCGCCAGCCTATACGGATCCGGCACCACGGTCCTTGAGGGCCGGCTTGCGGAGCTGATCTGCCGGCACATTCCATGGGTCGAGAGCGTTCAATTCCTGAATTCCGGGAGCGAGGCCACTTATCAGGCCATCCGCCTTGCCCGGGCGGTCACCGGCCGGGACGACATCATTGTCATGCAGGGCGGATACAACGGCTGGCACAACGACGTCTGTTGTAATCTCATGACTCCGCTGGAGCGGCTGGGCGCTCGTATTTCTCCCGGCGAATGTCGTTACGAGCCGATCAGCGCCGGCATCCCCCTGTCTCACCAGGCGCTGGTTCATCCGGTCAATTTCAATGATCTGGAATCGGTCGAATACGTCTGCAGGAAGCATTCCATTGCTGCCCTGATTACAGAGCCTATCCTTCAAAACGTTGGGATCATCAAACCGCTGCCCGGATACTTGCAGGGTTTGAGGAGGCTGGCGGACCAATGCGGATTTATCTTGATTTTTGATGAAGTCAAGACAGGATTCCGACACAGTATTGGAGGTTATGCACAGATTTCGAACGTGGCGCCCGACCTGGTCGTATATGGCAAGGCGTTGGCTAATGGTTATCCCATCGCCGCGTTAGGCGGCAAGAAGGAACTCATGGACTGGTTCGTCCACCCTGATGCTTCGAAGCGTGTTCTGCTGGCAGGAACCTACAACGCCCATCCAATCCCTACAGCCGCGGCCATTGCCACTATTGACCGCCTGCTCATGAATAATGGAGAGGTCTACAGGCACGTTGAATGTCTGGGCGAAAAACTGCAGGCAGGAATTGATGCGGCCCTGCGCAGGTTTGGTCTTAAAGCGGTCGTGGCGAGGCAAGGTTCGGCCTTTTGTGTGTATTTCATGGATCACTGTCCGCACGACTGGCACGATCTGGCATCAAACCACGACTTCCAACTGGATGAAGCCATGCGCCGCGGACTTATCGAACGTGGTATTTATTTCTTTCCCCTGGCGACCAAGCAGTGCTCGATTTCGTTTGCCCACACTGCGGAAGACATTGAAACAACACTACAGTGCTTTCAGAATACACTGGCTTCAGTCTCGGGTTCAGCAAGGCAGGTCTAATGCGTTCCTGGCTTTTGCTCTTCGCGTGCAATCTGATGTGGGCCTTGCAGTTCACCTGCGTCAAGTTGGTACAGGACCAGGTGGGAGCACTCTTCACCGTGTGGGGGCCGATGACGCTGGCCACCATCATGCTCATTCCACTGGTTGCAGGCGAAAGGCGCCGGCCTTCCCCGAAGGGCGAAAGATCCGGGCGCGACTTGCTCGCCTTCTTTCTTCTCGCGCTGCTGGGGATATTTCCCGGGCAGGTCTTTATCACGTGGGGCACTCGCTGGTCGCTAGCCAGCAACGCCGCGTTATTGATGCTGACCCTGCCCGTATCCACGGCCCTCCTCGCTTATATTTTCCTCGACGAGAGGATGACGCGGATTCGCTGGATCAGCTTTGCGCTTGCGATTGCGGGCGTCCTGATGTGTTCTAACCTGGATTTCGCGCACATGAACTTCGGAAAGGGCTACCTGCTGGGGAACGCGCTCATCTTATTTGGGACTTTTGGGAGCGCCTTTTACAATTCTTACAGCAAGAAGGTGCTTGAAAGGTACTCGCCGCTGGAGGTGCTTTTCTACACTTACGCCGGAATGTTCATTCTGATGACGCCGCTGGTGATGGCCGAAGAATGGAGCGTGTTCCAACGCATTCCAAGCTTTACTGCCAGGACGTGGGCTGGGCTGGCGCTGCTGACATTCTTTCACAACTTCCTGTCAATGGTTCTGTTCCTGAAGGCGCTCAAACAACTGGACGCTATCCAAGCGGCCCTTTCGAATTACCTGATTACGTTTTTCGGCATTCCGATTGCGGTCATCTGGCTCGGAGAAAGGTTGGCCCCGCTGGCGCTGATCGGGGGAATCATCATACTCGGAAGCACACTGCTGATTACAGTGTGGGACAGGGAAGGCCCCACCGATGAAGTTACGGCTGCCGAACCGTCAACGCTTGACAGTTGATGACTCCGTAATCACGGGTTGGGCCAGCGGACGATCAATTCGCCTCGTTCAGAGCAGCCCAGTTCATTTCAAGAAGCGGCGGGATCAGGACGACACTGAGTTCCTTCCGATTGCTCAGGAGGCATGCTTAAATGGCAAAGGCGGAAATTAAGCACCCCGAAAAGAGAGTTTCAACGGGAGCCTACTCGGCGGCGGTGCTGATTGATGGGTGGCTTTACGTCAGCGGCCAAGGACCGCTCGACATGGCAACCGGAGAGATCGTGCATGGCAGCATTGAAGAGCAAACTCGTCTGACTCTCACGCACGTCGGGAAGATTCTCAAAGCTGCTGGCTGCAATTTTTCGGACGTGGTGAAATGCACGTGTCATCTGAGCGATATCAGCGATTTCGACCGCTTCAACAGTGTCTACGCGGAGTTCTTCGCGGGAGTTCGTCCGGCGCGAACAACTGTCCAATCGGGGCTTGGCGAAGGAATGCGGATAGAGATTGACGTGATTGCCCGCCTCCCAAGGTAGGTTCTCCTCGGGAATCTGGAACCTGACGTTAGTTGAATGCCTAAAACGCCAGCAATCGGGGTAGCAGTCGTCGAGGACACAGGTGGCGAATCGATAGCCCCTGAGCGGTGGCCTTAGACAGAAGGCCATCACAAGACTTGAGAAGTCGTACCACCATCTATGTCCGTTGGAAATCTCGGCGGACGGGAAATCGGCTGCCGCCAGTTTCCAGCCAGGCGCGAGCGTGAACAGCCCAGTCCATGCCAGCGAAACAACTATTGTCATTTTCCAACGTGTGTTCGTCATTTCGGCCTCAGCTACGTTTCCAATTCAGTACTTGATCCGCGGTCAGTAGTCCTCTGCTGATATGCCCTACGTTTCCGGCCCAGATTATAATGTGAGTTCCTTGGAATTGGTAAGAATCCCTCGACCACGCTTTTCTCCGTCTTCATGGGACATACCTGCATGGATGCACCTCTCCGTCTGCTGCTCCACACCCGCTCGCAGATCATCGTCCAACTCCATTTCCATGGAATCGCGCCTGAACAAAGCGCGTATACGCTAGCTGAGATTGCTGAACATCATATATTCCTAAGCACCCTCACCACATCCTTTGCTATGGTCCTGAAAGGTCCCTCGCCATTGTCCGCGAAAACATTTCGGTGACATAGGGCAGGCCTTCGAAACCGGGCCGGTCGAACTTCTTCTTAAGAGCCTACACGTCGTCGATCGTTTTCCCCCCGATGTCGTCTTTTACCGTGGCAATGACATCTGTGGAGCGGCGATGCTGGCCGATAAGAGTGTTCGTCCAGAGGGGGCTCTTCAGTGCGTCTTTGATGTCTTTTGGCCCGTGGCCCTT
>DASUJZ010000109.1:0-30942 GCA_036278995.1 Terriglobia bacterium
CGCCCGCGTGGTCCACATTTTTCTAAAAACCGGATCACATTTCTTAAGCCATGCGGACTGGGGTTGCATGGACGGCGAACACAAAGCCTGGATTATCGCTGATGTGGCCAACAAGGAGGAAGCGAGCGGCATTGTTCCGCCGCAATTTCGATCCCAGGCCAAGGTGACGAGACTTAACAATTTCACCCTGGATGAGATCGAGGGGATTCTGCAAAAGCATCGTGCTTGATGCTGGAAATCCTACGGCTTCGGCCTGGGTGGATTTGGACAGTTTCAGGGACTTGAATTGGACAGCAATCAGGCGCAACCTGTATAAGAGTCGATGGACGAAGTTCGAGCCACGAACTTGTCGCGTGCTCATCAGGTGTACAATCGAAGGGATTTTCAACAGATCAACCTTTGTGTAACAGGCCAGCGGAGCCATAACCTCAACTGCTCAACAAGGAGAATTGATGCGTTCAGAAAACATCGCAAAGCTTCAGCAAGGATTTCGCGGCGAGGTCATCCAGCCTGCGGATCCTGCTTACGATACCGCGCGCAAAGTCTACAACGGGATGATCGACAGGCGCCCGGCAGCTATTGCGCGTTGCGCCGACATCGCCGACATCATGTCTGCTGTGAGATTCGGCCGCGAAAACAATCTGCTGACTTCCATTCGAGGCGGCGGCCATAACGCGGGGGGCCTGGGCGTCTGCGACGACGGCCTGGTGATTGACCTGTCGCGAATGAAGAACGCGCACGTGGACCCGAGGGCAAAGACCGTTCGAGTGGCGCCCGGTTGCCTGTGGGGTGATGTTGATCATGCCACGCATGCGTTTGGAATGGCCACACCCAGCGGCTTTATCTCCAGCACAGGCGTGGCAGGATTGACGCTGGGAGGCGGAGTCGGCTACCTCAGCCGAAGGTATGGTCTGACCATCGACAGCCTCCTTTCCGCCGATCTGGTGCTCGCCGACGGAAGCTTTGTCACGGCCAGCGCCGATGAGAATACCGACCTTTTCTGGGCGATTCGCGGCGGGGGCGGCAACTTTGGCGTTGTGACGTCCTTCCTCTTCCGACTGCATCCCGTTGACACGGTGTACGCGGGTCCCACTTTCTGGTCGCTGGACCAAACCGAACAGGTGATGAAAGCTTATCGCGAGTTTATTCTGAAGGCCCCGGAATTCGTCTATGGCTTTTTTGCTTTCCTGACGATCCCGCCGGCTCCCATGTTCCCTGCGCAACTCCACAATCAAAAAGTGTGTGGCGTTATGTGGTGCTGCACAGGGGCACCTGATGAAGCCGAGAAAGCTACGCAGCCGTTGAGATCGGTTGGGAAGCCTGTCCTGGATCATGTTGGCCCCGTGCCCTTTCCGATGGTCCAAAGCCTGTTCGATCCGCTCTACCCGGCCGGACTCCAATGGTACTGGCGCGCCGATTTCTTCAAGGAAATCAGTGATGCTTCCATCGCAAAGCACGCTGAACACGGCGCGAAGCTGCCTACGATGCACTCCACGATGCACATGTATCCCATCGATGGCGCGGTGCACCGCGTGGGGGCTGGAGAGACGGCATTCAGTTACCGCGACGCGAATTGGGCGGGAGTGATTGTTGGCGTCGATCCCGATCCGGCGAACGGCGACAAAATTACGCGATGGACCAGGGATTACTTTGACGCCCTGCACCCGTACTCGGCCGGCGGCGCTTATGTGAACTTCATGATGGAAGAAGGCCAGGAGCGCATAAAGGCATCGTTCCGCGGAAACTATGACCGGCTGGCTACGATTAAAAAGAAATATGACCCGGAGAATTTCTTCCGCGTGAATCAGAACATAGTGCCGGCTGGATAGGCGATGGAACCGTGCGATGCGGAACTATGCCAAAGGCAGGAACCGCAAAGAGGCGCGTGTGCCCTGCGCTGTTAACTGAACTTGGCAACGCGCTCTGAAACTTCCGTTGAAAAACGGTCAATGAAGCTGGTGATGTACTTGACGGGGTCGAGTTTGTCATCTTCGACCAATGGCGTCAAATCGATTCCGAAGATCACCGACTCCGCCACATCGGTGCCGTGCGAAGCAAAGTAGGTTGCGTTCGCTCTACGCCTTCCCGCGGTCGCGAGGTCGTAGCGTTTGCCGCCGCAAATCTGCGAGTCGAAGATGCCTACCAGAGACATCGCCAGGTTCTCGTGCGCGCTAACGTCAAATAATACCTTGTCATCGTCATTCAGCCAATCGAGGCCACGCCAGACTTCACAGCCGTAGAGTTTCTCCGGGCGCGTGCCGGCTGGCAGGCTGCGGATGGCCTGAATCACTCGAAGCGCAACGCCAATGTGCGTGTCGTGCTTGTCGGCCAGATTGTGCGTGTAAACCACTTTGGACTGCGCGGCGCTCAGCAATTGCTTCAGGTCCGCCACCACATCGGGATTGTTCTTGTCCTTGACGGCGCCGCTCGTGTAATCGAGAAATGCCTGCGCGGAATACTCTCCAACGTAGGCCGCCTTGCGCTGCTCAACCCGGCGGATCTTTTGCATATCGTCATCGGTGTAACTGGCATAAAGATCATCGCGCGGGCTGCCGGCGCCGTTGGTTACCGTGACTCCGGTAAAGTGCTTGTCGTGCCTGCCAAAGCACTCGAGGATTCCGTGGTAGGCCATGATTTCGAGATCATCCTGATGCGCTCCAATGCCGAAGTGAGTTGTTCGGGCGAGCGCCTGCTCAGCCGGGCTGCCGTCCGGCACATAGAGTTCCGATCCCGGGTTGTGGAATTTCATCGATTCCTCCTGAGTTTAATGAGTGGCGGGCAGGCTTGCGGCCGCGACGGCCTGACCTACGCGACGCGCCTTTTCATCCGGCAAGTGCAATTCGATTTGATCCACCAGTTCTGGGAATTCCTCTCGCAATACCTCCTGCGCCTTATCGAGGACGATGTTGCCGCCGTCGCCCGATGTGACGCGGCCCAGGATCAGCACATGCCGCAGTTCGTAGAAGTCGGCGTAGTGGGCCACGCCATATCCGACATAGATGCCAATGGTTTCGAAGATTTTACGCGCGCGTTCATCGCCCTTGCTCAGCAGGCTCTGGACGGACTTCAACTGGTCTGCCGGGCCGAGCTTTTCGTCAAGCTGGATTCCTGCCATGGGTGCGAGGCGAAAGACCGCCTGCTGGGAAAAATACTGGGCGCCGACGCCGGGATCTCCCGACCACTCGTCCACAGGAGCCTGCGGATCGTAATCCACCGGCACAAAAGCTAGTTCATCAAGCCAGGTGCTGATGCCTCCCGTGGGAGTTACGTAACCGCCAGCCTGGCTGGAGCCCAGCGCAATCCCAAGCACAGCGTTGTCATTCAATGACATGGATCCGGCCAGCGCCGTCACCTCGCCGTCGTTGACCACGGCAAATGGGATGCTGCCCCAGGCCGCTTGCAAATCGAGGAAAAGGCGCGTCGTCTGAGTATCAAAAAGGTCTTTAGGAATTCCCCGGAACAGCGACGCAACTCTCGGCCGGTTGTTGATGTAAACCCCGGCGGCACTGCCTCCGATGGCATCGACACGGGGCATGTGGGCGGCCGCGGACTTCAGCCCGGTCATAATCTCATTAAAGTGGTAGGTCGGGTCAGAGGAGTTTCGCGGGTCCCAGACGATCTCTTCGCTGAAGACGGACTGGCCGTCAATCACAGCGGCCACCTTGCGGTCCGTCGCTCCCAGGTCGAACCCGATGCGGCAGCCGTCCAGGTGCCGGCCGATTTGCAGCGATTCCTCGGAAGCTTCGGGCACGTTATCCGCAGAAGTGACCTCAACCGTGAATGGGTGCTCGTAAACGCCGCCCATAAAGTCGGAGTCGAACGCGCGCGCTCCGCTGGAAGAATAGACCTGGCGAAGATGCTCACCAATGCTGCTATGCCCGCCCACGATTACGCGCCACCCGCCCCGCTGCCACAGAAGCATCTTGAGAGTCCGTTCGGCGTAGCGAAGATTCAGTGAAGCCGATGAATGTCCCTCGTCAAACGCGTGTGTCCGGTAAACCGAAACCGAACCGTCGCCTCGTTCCAGACCAATCGCCAGTGGAACCGCTTTCCCCGATTCCTTCACCATCTTGAGATAAGCATGATCGGCAAGAACGGCGGGCGCGAACTGCGGGTGCAAGGATGGCTTGACGCGAGGCGTGGCGAGTTCATGAAGTCCGAACATCCTTGAATTCCTTTCCGAATCGTCGTGCTTGATTGGGTTCTGCGGGAACGCTGAAAGCTTTTCATCATAAGAGGATGGGCGAAGGAGGTCAAGGTAGAAGGATGCACCCAACCCTTTGCAGACTCATAGACCGCCGGGCCCGTGAGATGATGCTGCTAAGCTTTTGAGGCAAAGTGCTTGGTCGGGGCGCGCGGATTCGAACCGCGGACTACTTGCGCCCAAGACCGGAGTTATCATTTAGACTCAATCGCTCAGCGACACGCTTGACAACTGTAAGTTAATGATAATAAGGGATGCTGAAAATGAATGGATACTCGCCGAGTACTCACCTACTAACTATATAGTACTAAAACAGGAGCAATTGAACATGAAAACATTGACCTTGATTCTGGTTTTTCCCAATGGTGTTGCTGCGACCTTGAATCATCAAATGGCAAAGACAGTGGAACGGCTCTGCCGGATTCCGCGAGCGCTTCGCTCGTGCTGCAATAAAGCTATTTGGTGCGTGTTCAAACCGGATTCAGTTGACCGCTACAGTTCAGGAGACTTCCAACGAGGCCCAAAATTTAGGAGGATGTTTGTTGAATATGCTGTTCAATCGCAGTAGGTTTAAGCTTTCTAAGACAATGTTCAATCTACATAAATCGGGAGCCTTACCTGCTTTCGTTGGTAGTGTTGGAGAATGGCGCAAATTCAATGTAGTTATTTTGGCCGCAGTGATCTGGTCCGTCGCGTTTCACGGGAGAATCGCTCTTGGGTTCAGCACAGACGCAGTTCAACATTTTAACCTCGCAAATAAGGCTCTTCAGAATGGCGGCCTGGCGGAGGCAGAACGCGAGTATCGGGTGGCGCTTAGAATTGACCCGACAATGATCGACGCGCGTCAGAACCTGGCCATTACGCTGGCACAGGAAGGCGACCTGGATGGGGCCGCTGACGAGTTTCGGAAGGTCGTAACAGCCCGGCCAAACTCCGCCGAGGCACATTACAATTTGGGGCGTCTTCTCTTCCAGCAGAAGAAAGACAAGGCGGCGCTTGCTGAATTCCAGAAGGCTGCCAAACTGAAACCGATTTATCCCGAAGCAATGAACAATATTGCACTACTTCTCGAACGAACCGGCGACAAAGAAACAGCAATGGCGGAATATCGGTCTCTCCTCGCCGCGAGTCCGCGTTATGCGGAGGCGAGGAATAACTTCGGCCAAATGCTGGCGAACGAGGGAAAGCTCGACGACGCGATTGCGCAGTTTCAAGCAGCAATCCAACTGCGCCCGGAATTTTCTCAGGCGCACGAGAATCTGGGTCTGGCACTGTTGAAGAAAAGCGATAAGGATGGTGCAAGATCTGAATTTCAGAAAGCCGCCGAACTTGGGAGCGCTGACGCATACCTGAGCTTGGGCGTACTGCTGGGAGAGAATGGCGAGCTTGACGCCGCAATCAGGACTCACCAGGAAGCCGTCCGACTGATGCCGGATGATCCGATGGCGCACTTTCTGCTGGGTGGGGGTCTCCAGCAAAAAGGTGACCTCGAGGGGGCAATCTCCGAGTATCGCCAGGTGCTAAGGCTCGAACCTCGATTTTCCTCAGCGGATTTGAACCTCGGTGTTGCATTGCGTGAGAAGGGTGACCTCAGGGAGGCTGTGTCGACGCTGGAAGCCGCAAGGCGAATATCGCCCGATAATCCAGAAGTCCACTATCAGCTTGGCGTCACATTAAGCCGCAGTGGCGATCTGCCGCGCGCTATCGATGAGATGCGCCGCGCCATTTCGCTGAAGCCCAGCTACTCCCAGGCGTTCTATGGTCTGGGCCAGACACTCCGGCGAATGGGAAAATTAGAAGAAGCCCAAGAGGCATTCAGCAGGGTAGAGCAACTGCACCGGGCCGACGCGGAATTTGCGCAAGCGAATACTCAATACAACCTTGGTCTGGCTGCGTTGGCCAAGGGCAACTCAGACACGGCGCAGAAAGCTTTTCAGGCGGCTCTGGCCATCAAGCCCGATTTTGCGGAAGCCCACACCAATCTGGGCGCAATCCTGCTCGAGCGAGGCGAGACCCGGAATGCGATCGGCCAGTTCCGTGCGGCCATCGATGCAAAACCCGATGACGCACGAGCATACTACAACCTTGGACTGGCTCTCGAGAAAGCCGGAGACTTTGAGGCTGCTCACGCCGCGTTTCAGCAGGCGCTGAAATTGGATCCGCAGCTCAAAATTTCGGCGCCAGATCTTCAGAAGAGGAAATGACGAGGCAAGTCATTATCTGGTGCCCTCAAGGAGCGTCATCACCTGTTTTCGGTTCGCGCTGTTGCGTGGCTTACCCTTCAGCTCACGGAATTTCTGTAGCGCCTGATCTGCCTTTTGTTGTTCGCCTAACTTTCTATAGACAGCCATTAGCTGATAGTAGGCGTCACTGGACTCCGGATCCAATTTAGCAGCGGCTTCAAACTGCGCCTTGGCCGCAGGCAAATCTCCTCGCATTCGCAGCAACTTACCCAACTCCAGGCGGGCCTGCGGAAGAGAAGGATTCAGCGCGATCGCCTTGTTCAACTCCTGCCGCGGGGGGGCAAAGTTGATGTGTGCCTCGCCTTTTGTTCGGTCAAGCAGGATCTTCCCGTAGAAGTAGTGGGCCAGCGCGTCGCCAGGATGCGCTTTGACATAACTTTCGAAACGCTGTGTGATATCTGGCTGAAGGGGCCCGGCAGCGTCATAGGCAAGCCCCAGCAGAGCATAAACCTTAGGATTCTCGGGAGCCATTCGTGATGCGCGAAGCAGGGTCTCCGATGCTTCGCCGTATTTCCCTACAAGGTAGTAGCATCCGCCAAGGCCCAACCGCAAATCTACCGAACTCGGGAAACTCTTTACACCAGAAATAAAGGCCTGAAGAGCTGCGGCCGGGTCCGAATGTAAAGCCAATTCTATTGCGTAGTCCAGCTGATACTCTGCGCTGCTCGGCTGTAGCTCCACAGCTTTTTTATAGGCCGGAAGGGCTTGAGTGTAATTGTTGCGGCTTTCTTCAACTTCGCCCAACAAGTTTTCCAGTTCTGCCTCGTTCCGTTTCGCGAGAACCGCGCGGATTTGGTGCGCGGCCTGATCTTCTCTGCCGGCCCGATGGTAAGCAAGGGCCAAGTCGTAGTTCAGTTCGTAGGAGTCGGGTGTCGCCTTCAGTAATTGCTGGAATTGGTTAATCGCAAGCTCGTAGGCTCCTTCGTGGACAAGTACTTGGGCCAGTTGCATCTGCTGAGGGTAATCATTTTCGATACAATGATTCAGTTCAGCCAGTGTCGATCTCGCCTGGCTCTGCTTCCCGAGCTTTAAATAGGCCTGCACCAGAGCGGTCAGAACGCCCGAATCAGATGGGTTCAAGTGGTATGCCGCAACAAGCGGTTTCAAAGCCTGTGAGGGTTTGTTCTGGGCAATCAACGAGAGGCCCAATCCGTAAAGGCCCAACAAATCATCTGGACGGGTCTGCAACACAGCCTCAAATTGGGCCTCCGCTGAGTTAAACCTTCGCTGCCTCAGAAAGGCAGCACCAAGGGCTCGACGGGCCTCGGCTAGCGCAGGATCTATTGTTAGAGCTTCTGTTAAATGCCGTTCTGCAGGTATCAGATCTCCTGATGCAAACTCCGACTCTCCAAGAAGGCTGAGGGCCTCCGCAGATCGAGAGTCCATCTGAAGCGCCTTCGTTGCGGTTTTTCGGGCATCCGCATATTTCCTCTGGTCCAATTGTCGCCGAGCCTGCCTGCACAACTCCAGGATAGACGGAGCGTCGCGCGAGACCTGGACGTAAGATCTGGGCGCCAAGAGCGAGCTTGCAAGCAACAATACCGCAAGTGTCATTAAGCGCAGAATACCACGATGAGCATACGTCAGAAAGGTTCCGCTCCGCACCGACTTGCGCGAGCCCTCTCAAAACCAGCGGTTACAGCAGAATCTTACGAAAAATTCCTGGCGCTGATCAATCCCGGCTAGCGCTAAGGCAGCTTGTCCGAAGCAGCCGCATGCCATCAAAGCCCCGCAATGATTACTTGTGGCACGCTTCAACATGCTACAAATTCGATACTTAGTTGAATTAATAGCTCAAAATTGGCAAGCTAGCTGATGATCTTTCACGTGAATATTTTCCTGCTTGCGCTGGATATTTCGTTCCACTTAACAAATCAAGTTGACAATTTATCCTTAGTAAATGAGACTATGTTCATCCGAACTCGTCACTTACTGATGTTATGAAGCTGTTTCGCTAATGTTTTGGAAGCAGTCCTGGAACGGGGCACTTATTATCAGGAAATTATCTGAGGAACTCGATGCTAAGGGTGGTACTGCCGAAATCCAGGGTCTAATCTGAAATTCGCCGGCTACGGCCTGTGACACGTTTCGGTTTTGAAGTGGCAAGTTCAATCAGATCCGTTCAACCAGACCGTCAAGAGGCCACGCTATCCCAGCCGACACGGCATCACTGCCGCCCCGCCGAGAATATCAGATAAACGCGCCCTTTTAGCATCTCGGCACTCAGCTTGATTTTGTGAATGTAAATGCGTCGGGTTAAGTGCGAGACGGAGGAGACAATGCCAAATAAAATTTCGGCCCGCTTGATTGCCTGGTCAGAAATGATCATTGTTTGCCTGCTGATCGGCCTGCCGGTGGGTTTGCAGGCCCAGGTCACCGGTTCGATCAGTGGATATGTAAGGGACCAAACCGGCGCTGCAGTTCCTCAAGCCAATGTCACGGCGACGCTGGTTAGCCAGAATTCCTCGATGAGCGCCACGTCGAATTCGGAAGGTTTTTACCAGTTTACGGCAGTCCAGCCTGGACTTTATACCGTCATGGTGCAGAAGGACGGCTTTCAGAAACTGACCCACACTAACGTCACGGTGACCGCAAGCCAGCCTGTCCGATTGGATTTGCAACTGGCCTTGGGGCGGGTGACACAAGCAGTCGAAGTGTCTGCGGCGCCTCCGCTGGTGAACACAAGTTCGGCCACGACATCAGACCTTATCGATGATCGTCGGATTGTGGATTTGCCTTTGAACGGACGTAATGTAATCGGTCTTGCGGTTACCGTTCCAGGCGTGTTGAACGTTAATGCGCCTCAGCAGTTAACAGATGCCCGCAGCGGACCCACGATGAACGTCAGCGGCGGCCGCGACAACATGAACCTCTTCATGCTGAACGGCGCTTACTTTAATAACCCCTCGCGGAATACCGGCATGAATCCGCCTCCGCCAGACGCCGTCCAGGAAATTCGTATTCAAACCTCAAATTTTGACGCAGAATACGGGCACAATCCAGGTTCCCAGGTTACGGTAGTAACGAAAGCGGGTACGGACCAGTTCCACGGCGACGTCTGGGAATTCCTCCGCAACGACGCCTTGAACGCACGTAACTTTTTCAGCGAAACCGTTCCCTCACTTAAGGAAAACCAATTCGGAGCCGCTGGGGGTGGCCCGCTCTGGAAAAGCAAGAATCTCTTCTTCTTCGGTTCTTACCAGGGACTGCGGGTTCGCCCTGAATCGGTTCCGGCTGTAGCAACCGTTCCATCCGATGCCGAGCGGAGCGGCGATTTCACCGGAAGTGGCACGAACATCAGCAATCCGATTAATCCGCTAACTGGCCAGGGGTACACAGATTCCTCTGGCAACCCATGCGTGGCAAATAACAGGATCAATCCAGCCTGCATGAGTCCCGTCGCCCAGAATTTGCTCAAATTTGTCCCCACTTCTGCCTCCGGAAAGATAGTTGCGCTCGGATCGAGCCCGAGCAACAACGATATGGGAATGGCGCGAATTGATTGGAACCAGAGCAGCAAGCATACTCTGTTTGGCACTTTTTTCCTGGACCACAATACAAACACAACTGCATTCAATGGAGGAAATATTCCAGGCTATGACGGCGACAGCCTGGTGCAGCAAACCGCGGAATGGTCTATCAATGATACCTACACTTTCAGTCCGACACTTCTCAACCAGTTCGTAGGATCGTTCCTGCGGACAACTTCCTTCGAGCACAACACGAACACTATTGCGCCGGCAGACCTGGGCTTGCAAAATTTCCCCCAATACATCCCTGAGGGAGCGATTAATGTTGATGTCGGCGGGCTCTTCACTTTAGGTTCGGGTTTCCTGACGACATTCATCAACAACAACTGGCAAGTTCGAGATGCGATGACCAAGATCAGCGGCAATCACACCTTTAAGTTTGGTGGTGAGGTGCTGCATCCCCACTTTGTTCAGAGGTTCATTGGTTCGCCTGGTTTTGAGTTCAGCGGGATCCGGACGGGCGGCAACAATCCGGTAGCCGATTTTCTGCTAGGGGCCTATGACAACATGAGCGGAGACTTCGGGGTTCGCGACAACGATGACATCACCACGCTGCCAAGCGTCTTTTTCCAGGACCAGTGGAAGGTGAAGCCCCGGTTAACTCTTACCTTTGGCCTTCGCTGGGAGCCCTACAAGTGGTGGATAGACCGACACAACAGGATTGACACCGTCGTGCCGGGGGTGCAGTCGACAGTTGTCCCCGACGCGCCAGTCGGCATATTGTTTCCCAACGATCCTGGCCTGACGAGATCGGTTACCAAACACGCGTGGGACATGAACAATCTGGCGCCGCGTTTCGGTTTTGCCTGGGACATCTTTGGCAACGGGAAGACCAGTGTTCGAGGTTCCTACGGTGTGTTCTACGAGTCGATTAACGCAGACTCACTGGCCCAGGAGAATCCTCCATTTGCCGGATTCTTCACCGGCTTCAACGGGCTGATTGATGATCCCTTCACGTCGATTGGGCAAACACCTCCGCCGACGGCCCCCACCGGGAAATTTGGCTGTGTACCAATTTCCACACCGCCAGGCGTTGATTGTCCGCTGTTCCCGCTGCCGGCGGGCGGAGTCTTCAATGAGACGACCCTCTTCACCCCCTACGATCAGGAGTGGAATCTCGCAATCCAGCACCAGTTGACTCCCAGCATCATGCTGGAGACCGGCTATATCGGCAAGATCGGGACCAAAATCGAGGCGTTACGTACCTACAACCCAGCTCGGTTTATTCCCGGCACCACTTATGACGCAACGACCATGACCGAGAATACCCTTTCCACACCTGACAACATTAATGATCGCGTTCTTTATGAACCTGGCATCCTCAGCCCTCAAGGATTCCTGCTTGGGAACGACTTCCGAAGCTGGTATCACGGGTGGCAAACGCAGGTAACCAAACGCATGAGCCACGGTCTTCAGCTCGTGGCATCCTACACGCTGTCGAAATCAATCGACTCGAGTTCGACAGATAATCTGGGAGCCACTGTGTCAAATCCCTTCGATTTGCGAACTGAACGAGGCCGCTCCGACTGGGATCGCCTCCACGCATTTGTGGCATCATGGGTCTGGACGCCGGCCCCACAATTTTCTGAGCAATGGAAAAATCGGCTGTTTGGGGATTGGACCTTTACAGGAATCACTTCTTACCAGACAGGGACCCCGCTGACCTTTGTCAGCGGAGAAGATGTCGCACTGGACGGAACGGGAGGTGACCAGCATGCGCAACTGAACGGGCAGCCGATCGGCATCAGTCATCCGAATCGCGCCAGTATGGTCAACCAGTTCTTCAATACGGGGGCGTTTGTGAATCCGACATGCAGCTTCGTCGCTCCTCAGCCTCCGAATCCCCCGGATCCCCTTGCAATCGAGCACCAGAACTGTACACCGTTTAACCTTGTGTACTCGATGTTAGGGCAATACGGAAATTCCGGCCGCGGCATTCTAAGCGGGCCTGCGTTCTCGAATACTGATTTCTCGATCATCAAGAACATTCCGTTCACTGAGAGATATCAACTTCAATTCCGGTCCGAGTTTTTTAACATTTTCAACCAGGTGAACTTTAATAATCCGAGACAAACTGTTACCAGTGGTACGTTTGGTCAGATTACTGGGGCGAATGACGGAAGGGTGATTCAGTTCGGGCTGAAGGTGTTTTTCTAGCCTGTTGCGTTTCGTTCCAGAACGGCTGCGAGACGAGGCCAAAGCTTTCGGCAAGGCCTCCCTCCAGGGTTCTCCGAGACAGGTGTCCGAATCTTGAACGCAGGGATCACACTGGGCGAAAGGAGACAATAAGAGATAGAGGCCCGGTGGGTTGTCTCAACAAAGTAAGGTGATTTTCGTACGCTGAGCACTGAAGCTCTCGCTCTTCTGCCCGGTCCGGGCGGGCCACCAGACAGCATATGGCTCTATTTTCGTGGCAACTATCACGACGAAAGTTTCTGGCCCGCAGCACATTGCTTTCCGGGCTCGCGAGCACGATGGCAGGCCGCATGCGGGCGTTTGCGCATAATGGCAGGAATTCCGCAATGCCGGGGAACCCTGCTGAGCCTTCGCGCGCCTCCGCGACTGACCCCGCAAGAGAGGCCAACGGCCTCAACGTTTGGGCCATCAATGACACCGTGCGTGTCGATCCGATCCGCAACCGGCCCTTTGAAGAGAATCCGCGCCTTTTCCCGGACGGAGTCCGCCCTGGCTACAAGCGATCCAACCTGGTTTGGGACGCGTCTACGCGACGCGTTACATTGAAAGCCGCGCGTAATGAGACTGTGGCGTTCCAGCTTGTGATCGAGCGCACTGGAGCCAAGCTCACCAACGTGAACGTGGCGCTGACTGATCTGACGGGTCCATCCGGCGCCAGAATTCCTGTCGAAAACTTTGATATGTTTCGGGAATGGTACGTGCATGTCAAGAATCCCTCGAAGCAAAGCTACACGCTCGGCACGGGCTGGTATCCTGACGGCCTGCTGCCCTGCCTTCGCTGGAGCGGCAATCTCTATCCGCACAGTTATGTAATGCCGTTCGACCTGCCCGATCCCTTGAACAACGTCGGTAAGGAGCAGCAGAGCCAGGCCATATGGATCGAGATTTATATACCCAGGTCGCGCCAGGCCGCCTCGCCGGGCAGGTACAGCGCGCCCATCAGGATTTCCAGCGATCAGGGAACAACGCAGCTGTCGCTGGAGCTTCAGGTGTGGGATTTCGAGCTGCCCGAGGAGAGCCATCTCAAGCCCAGCATTCACACCGACACCGAAATCAACAGCTTCTCCGGGGAGCTGGAGCTCAAGTATTATCAGCTCGCACGCAAGCACCGGATTTCGATTTCCTGCCTCGGCTACGCGCCCGCATTGAAGGTGTCCGGCACCAATATCGAGATCGACTGGAGCAAATACGACGCGAGGCTCTCAAAGTATTTCGACGGCAGCGCCTTCACTTCCCAATATGGATACAGCGGGCCGGGCTACGGCGTGCCAACCGAATACATCGTTACCCCGTTTGACGCCTACCCCTGGAACCTCTACAAAATTCCGCGAGGCATCCAGCTCAGCGGAAAGGAGTGGAAGTTCTACGGGCCATGGCCGGTTCCCATCCCCAGGGGAGGCCCCACGCCCGAATTTCACGCCATATGGAAAAACGCCTTCGAAGCTTATCAGTCCCATTTTGACCAGCATCCTGCCTGGAGCAAGACAGAAATGGTGGTTTTTTTCAATAGCCTCGATGAGTCATACGATCAGGTGTCGCGTGATCGCATGTTGTACTTCGGGCAGTTGCTCAAGGAATCAAACGCGCCGCGCCTGAAATATCGCGTCGATGGTTCTTATCCCAGAGAAACAACCGAGCAGTTGGAAAAGATCCTCGACATCGCCAACCTCGGTCTCGATGACTGCACTCCCGCAAACGCCGCGGAATTCAAAAAGCACGGCATTCAATTGTGGTTCTACGAAAACGCCGCTTCCTACATGGATGGCGATGGATTGAAATGCCGCGGCCTGAGCTGGTTCGCCTGGAAGCAGCGTACCGACTCCTGGGATATCTGGGAAATGGATTTCGATTCGCTGCGCGCCTGGCAATATCCGGAGACGTACAACCACCAGAATGGAGCCGGCATGCTGGTCTATCGCGGCGAAACCATGGGTCTGGATGAACCCGCCGCCAGCATTCGCTTTAAGGGCATGCGGCGCGGCAGCCAGGACTACGAATACTTCTGGCTGCTCGCACAAACTCCCGGCGGCAGGCAAACGGTGGACGAGGCCGTCCAGCATGTCGTGCACGGTGCGTTCTCGGGCAAAGAATCTTTGGGTGCACCCGGCATGTGGCTGCACGATCCCGATGAATGGGACCGCGTGCGCGTGAAATTAGGAGACGCCATCGAAAAATCCCAGGCGGCACGGTCTTCGTGATCTCCCTGACTTTTCCCAGGACGCTGCATTAGCCGGAAGGACCGCGCTCTTGGGAGCCCTCCGCGGAGGATAAACCAAAGACGCCTGTGCGGGCCGTCGGTAATGGGCTCGGTAATTCAGTAATCAGTTCCGTGCTTCCAGCAGGGCTCTTGATCGTAGTCTCGCATCCTGGAGGAGTGCAGCATGAATACCGTACCTGTCCAGGCGAACGAGAGCATTGCGGTGACTAGTGACACTACCCGCTCGTGCATTCGTGCACGGATCCCTTCCATTTGGAGGTTCTCCGCTTGAAAAGACTTCGAAACTCCTTGTGGCTTTCCTTTAGCCTGTTCTTCACGATCGCTCTGGCCAGCGCGCCGATCTCCGCCGCCTCTCCATCCTCGCTCTTTGACCGCGGCTACAACGTAATTCCCGTTCCGCAGAAGGCGGACTTCAAAGGCGGAGATTTTGAAATCGGCAGCGGATGGCGGCTGCAACTGGGCGAGAGCGTGAAAACTGACGATGTTGCCGTCGAGAGTCTCAAAGAAGGCCTGGCGACGCGCCACGGGATTACGCTCGGAACACGCGGGCGAGACAAAGCCATCGAGCTGGTCGTCCAGCCAGGATCGGTCGAGATTGGCGAGGCAGCGGACAAGAACGAGGAGGCACTCCAGGAACAGGGCTACAGGCTGGAGATGGCCGGCAGCGGAATCGAAATCACAGCCAACACGCCGGCGGGATTGTTCTACGGCGTTGAGACGCTCGTTCAACTGGTGAAGCATGACCAAGGAAAACTGTGGCTGCCGGCGGCAACCATCACTGACTGGCCCGACCTCGAGCAGCGCAATATTTATTGGGACGATAACCATCATCTGGAGCGCCTGGAGGTCCTAAAGCAGGCATTGAAGCAGGCGGCGTTTTACAAGATTAACGGATTTGTGATCAAGCTGAACGATCACTTCGAGTACAAGAGCGCGCCGGCGCTGGTGAATCCGTTCGCGCTGTCGCCAGCCCAGTTGCAGGAATTGACGGACTACGGGCTGAAGTACCACGTGCAGTTGATTCCTTACCTGGACGGCCCTGCGCACATTGCCTTCATTTTGAAACATCCGGAATACGCCAAGCTGCGGGAGTTTCCGGACAGCAACTATGAGCTTTGCACGACGAACCAGGACTCCTATATGCTGCTCGAAGGCATGTACCAGGACCTGCTGGATGCCAACAAAGGAGTGAATTACTTCTATCTTTCGACGGACGAACCTTATTTTGTGGGCATGGCGGACAACGATCAGTGCCATTCCAAGAAACGTGCGGATGAGCTTGGCAGCCGCGGCAAGTTGTTGGCCGAATTTGTGACCAAGACGGCGGACTACCTGCACGCGCGCGGGAGGAATGTGGTTTTCTGGGGCGAGTCTCCGCTGGTCCCGGCGGACATTCCTTCGCTCCCTTCTTACCTGATCAATGGCGAAACTTACGGCAAAACGTTCGACGAAGCCTTTAAGGCGCATGGCATCAAGCAGATGATTTTCACGTCCACCGTAGGATGGAAGGAGCTCTTGTTCCCTAGCTATTACGTGCGCCCCGCGACGGAAATGCTTCCCGGCCCATCAGGTGGCGCCTTTGAGCCAGTTCCTCCCGGGCCTGGAGTGATACCGGAAATGTTTAACTTGATTTCCTACGCGCCCGACCGCGACTATGCGGAGATTATTGGGGCGAACGTTTGCGGTTGGGGTGACGCGGGTTTGCACCCGGAAACAATGTGGCTCGGCTACGCCACCGGGATGGCCTCGGCATGGCATCCCGGTGCGGAAAATCCGCGGGAACTAATGTCGTCATTTTATAAATTATTCTACGGCGCCGGCACAGAAAGCATGGGCGAAGTCTACCAGATGATGAGTGAGCAGGGCCAATTCTATAAGGATAGCTGGAACGTCGTCGCATCGAACGCTCGTAAGGGGATTTGGGGCGACTATGCACCGGTTATTTATAAGCCGCGAATGCCAGCAGAAGACCAATCCCTGCCCCTCCCGCCTCCACCTTCGGGTGAACTCCTGAACCGAGATCCTGGGTGGGCGCAAGTGAATGCCAGGAGGCTCCAGTTGGCCTCGTCCTTCTACTCGCAGAGCGACACGTTGATCGATGTTCTGAACAAGAACCTGCAAGCAGTGCAATTTAACAATTACAATTTGGACGTTTACGTTTCGATCGCACAGTTGTATCGGCAGAACCTGGAAATGCTGATGGAGTTGAAACGCATCGACTCGCTCCTCAACTCCGCGAAAGAAGCCGCCTCAAAGGCCCAGGCAGAGGAGGCGGTTGCAGATGTTGACCAGGTGCTTGATCTTGCCCGGAATATTCGCGACCACCGGAATGCAACCTACGCTGACGCTGTACACACCTGGGAAAAGAGCTGGTATCCAAGAGTGGAAGAAGCGAACGGGCGAAAATATTTGAATGAAGTGGATGACGTGAAAGACCATTTGCCGGTGCGGACAGTGGATTTGAGTTATCTGATCTACCGCGAATTGCTGTTGCCCCTCGGTCAATGGTATGACCAGGTGGAAGAGGCGCGGAACCAATACGCAAAGGGCTACGGCCTTTCAGCCCGCAATGATAAACTCAACTGGAACGACTATAAGACGCTGGCTCACTGAGGATTTCCCGGGCGCCAGCCCTTCCAGCCGCGAACCGGGCCCCCAAAAGCTTCCATCCAGGAGAGAAATGCATATGGTCGAAACAACCGCGAGGCGGGCTTGTCTGCTGGCGATGATTGCATGTTCAACTCAAATTTTACATGGGGCGGCGCCCTCGGAGCTTTACTCGCGCGGCTATACATTGATTCCGGAGCCGCAGCGTGTTGAGTTGAAGGGACCGGACATCGAAATCGGCGGCAGTTGGAAGCTGCAGACTGCCCGCGGCGTGAGCCCTGACGACGTCGCAGTGGAAAGTCTGAAGGAGGGCCTGAAGGATCGTGATGGCATTACGCTCGCCACGCGTGGGCCGGGCAATGCAATTGAACTTGAGATTCAGCCGGGCTCAGTCCAGGTTGGGCACGTAACCGACAGCCAGAAGCAATCCCTCGAAGAGCAGGCGTACAGACTGGATATCAATGATGGCGGGATCAGAGTTACGGCGAATGCGCCTGCGGGTTTGTTCTACGGCGTTGTGACGCTGGTGCAACTGGTAAAGCGGGCGGATGGAAAGTCCTGGCTGCCGGAGGCGACCATCACCGACTGGCCGGACGTGCGTCTGCGCGAAATATTCTGGGATGAGGAGATGCACATGGACCATTTTGATGTGCTGAAACAGGCCATCCGACGCGCGGCATTCTTCAAGATTAATGGGTTTGCGCTCCGGCTGAATGAACACTTTCAATATGCCAGCGCGCCGGCGCTGGTGGATCCATACGCATTTTCTCCCGCCCAGATGCAGGAGTTGACCGATTACGGGCTGCACTATCACGTCCAGATAATCCCGTACGTGGACGGGCCTGCGCACGTCAACTGGATCCTCCAACGCACTGAATACAAGAAGCTTCGCGAATTTCCCGAGAATGCCTTTCAGATGTGTTCCAGCAATCCCGAGACCTACAAGCTGCTCGAAGGTCTGTTTCAAGATCTGATCAACTCGAATAAAGGCGTAGAATATTTTCACCTTTCGACGGACGAGGCCTGGTTTATTGGAAAAGCCGACAATAACCAGTGCCATTCCGCAGAAGCGGCAAAACAGATAGGAAGTCCAAGTAAGCTTCTAGTCGATTTCACAAAAAAGACGGCCAATTACCTCCACAACCGTGGCCGCAAAGCGATCTTCTGGGGGGAAGACCCTCTCGATGCCGAGGACATTCCTCTACTGCCATCCTGGTTAATCAATGGCGAAATCTATTCACCTGCTTACAACAAGGCTTTCCGCGCACACGGCATCCAGCAAATGATCTATACCAATTCGCTTCCGGACACCCCACTGTTTCCCAGCTATTTTGTCCTCTCACCCCAAGAACAGGTGCATCCTCATACGCAGAACGAGGGGCAGGCCACGCAGGTTTTTAACGAGATTTCCTACACGTCAGGGCGGCAGGATGCCGACGTGGTCGGAGTGGGTATTTATGCCTGGGGTGATCTGGGGCCGCACCCGGAAACATATTGGCTGGGATATGCGGTTGGGGCATCGGCCGCATGGCATCCGGGATCACCTGCCCCGCAGCAACTGGAGCACGAGTTCTATCGGTTGTTCTACGGATCAGGCTCCACGCAGATGGACCGCATTTATCAGTTACTAAGCACGCAGGCACAGTTTTTTGGCACTAGTTGGGACAGCAAACCCTCCGGTGAACTGCCATTGATATTCGGATACTCGTACGGCATCGGCCCGTTTGTGCCTCACATTGAAACGCTTCCTCTTCCATCCGTGCCCTCGGCAGATTATCTACACCTGGCGCATGACTGGCGGCAGGAGAATGCGCGACGCATGGATCTGGCGTGGAAGTTTCTCGGCGAAAATGATGAGTTGATGAACCTGCTCTACACCAAATTATCGTCGGTTCAGTTTAATCGATACAATCTTGAGGTTTATCTCTCCCTGGCTGAAATCTGTCGTCATAACCTGAAGTTGCTGCAAGCGCTGGAAGGAATCAGCAACGATCTTGGCAGGGCCGGGGATGCGGCGGGAAAACTGCACTACGCCGATGCGGTCAGCGCGCTTGACCATGCGCTGGACACCGCCAGCGCAATCCGCGATGATCGCAACCAGGTGCTCCATGATGCCACGCAGACCTGGTATAAGACCATTTTCCCGCGGGTACGGGAGGCCAATGGACGTCACGCAGCCTCTGATCCGCAGGACTTTGTGTCGATCGCGACCAGTGAATCAGCCCGCCGAAGCCAGGTCGGGCTGCTCTATCTGATTGACAGGGAGTTCTCGCTGCCGTTCGGTGAGTGGGTAAATAAGGTGCGGGATGTCAGGAACCAGTACGCGACGACTCACCATCTTCCCAGCCGCGAAGGGAAATTTGACTGGCAGGATACATCCACCCTCCACAGCCAGGGAGTCAATCGCGAACTTTAGTTCGATCGCGGGGATTCCGAACACAGGCCGGTCCACGCACACCCCATTCGTTTTCACCTCTTAGTGCCAATGCTTCAGAAACAGCAAAATGGGCGGGAATCAACAAAAGAGTCGGGTGGCATACTTTCCGCCACACCTGCTCGAGTTTGCACGCCTTGCTCAGAACGCCCCTGGTTGTCCAACGGGAACTGCTCCGTCACACGGACATCCGGACGACCATCGACTACGCTCGGACGATCGGAACTGAGAAACGGGAAGCTCCGTTGAAGGTGGCTGAAGTCCTGAGGAAAAGCCTGATTTCATGAAGACTGGGTGAATGGGCACGAATGCGTACTTTCCCAAATTCTGTATTTGAGCTTAAGTAATTTGTTTTGTTGGTCGGGGCGCGCGGATTCGAACCGCGGACCTCTTGCGCCCAAGGCAAGCGCGCTACCAGACTGCGCCACGCCCCGATCTATAACAAAATAAATGATACAAATGACAACCACCGGCCTTCTAGCTCCAGCTGCTGTGGGGACTTTTGTGGGGACATCGCCTCACCGGGATCCGGGGTCAGCTATTGCGCCACTCCCTCTTCATCGATGAAGAATGCGTCGCCTTCTTCAAGGTACTGTGTCCTGTGTCGGCTTCCATCCGGCGCCTCCCAGTAATCCTCTTCTTCTTTTTCTTCTTTCGGCTCTCCCCGCTTCTTTAACTCGCCTAGATAAAATTGGAACTTCTCAACCGCATGCTCCTTCTCCTTGTGCGCAGGATGCACGTAACGGGTGGTCATCTCAAGGCTAGCATGGCCCAACAGCGATTGTAGCATGGACAGGTCGCAGCCCGACTGGACCATTCTCGTCGCATAGGTATGTCTAAAGTCATAAAGGACGAATTCCTCTCCCGCGAAATGATTGTTGACGATGCGATCATGGGCCTTGCGGTAGGTCGTAATGTGGCTAGAGTTCGCCGCGTGCTTGCCGCGCTGGTTCCCCGGCCAGAACAAGTAACCCGTCGGGGTTTCCTTCGCACGGCCCTGAACGATTTCAAGAGATTGGCCCATCAGCGGAACGTCACGCTTTGACTTGGGGGTTTTGGTACCCGGAACATGGATGATTTTGCGCTCGGGATCAAAACCACTTTTGTGGAGTCTGTATGCCTCGCCCGGGCGCAACCCCGTCTCGTAAAGCAACCGGCCGAAGTCCCTTAGGTCAGCGTTGGCGTGAGAGAGATATAACTCTATTTCCTCAGGCGTCAGCACTCTTAGCCGTCCATCGCTCTCTTTGAGGTATTTGACTCCCTTTACTGGACTCGAAATCTTCAGGTCCCTGAAAGCGGCATAGCTGAAAATGCGCTTGAGGGTGGTGAGACACCGGTTCACCGTGGCACCACTCACAAGAATATGCTCACCCTTCTTGGCGTTCCGCCTCTCTTCGCGGGATCGGCGAATCTTGAAGTTCTCGACCTGTTCTCTTGAAATCTTGTCGAGGCGCCGCCCTTTGAAGAAGCGCTTAAGCGTCTCGACATTTATGGCATGAAGCGCATGAGTCTGCGCAGCCTGATTGTTCTTAATACAGCAGGAACTCGTCGGCAAACTCTTCAAAGAGCGGAAGCTTCCCGACCACAAAGCCTTGCTCCTCGAACCTCCCTGCAGGGCTCACGCCCTCTGAGGTGATCAAGTGCTGCCTCTCAGATGCGCTCAAGACGGAGCTAGAGGGAGGTTTCTTTCAAGATGCCGGCAGGAAATGGTTCGTCTGCTGGGCATCCATTTTGTTGCCGGATGCCGCGATAAGACGGAAGGCAATCGAGAGAGCGGGACAAATCTTGAATAGGCCTGCCGCCCGGTGGAGTTATCTGACCTGCGACCCCCAGATGAACCGGCCGACGCCATGCCTGCGTTCTCAGGGTACCCCCTTGGCTGATTTTCTGGAGGCGCTGACAAAGTACGTAGATTTTAGAAGCCTGCTGGTGGATGGGGGGCTACAGAAAGACGAGGTCGCAGAAGTTCTCCGATACACAGCAGCCACCTTGCGGGAAGGCAGCCCTCCACCTCTGGATTGAGACTGCGCCTGTTTTGCAAACAGGCCCGAATCTTCCATCGTTTCCGCTTTCCAGGGACTACCCTTTTCTGCAAAATCGCCTCTGGGTTTCTCGCCAGTGGAGCGGTATGCCAACTCATCAGCCAAGTGGATTGGAAACATCAGGCCATGAGGAAATCGAACTCCCAACCTGCTGGTTGGGAGGCAAGCTAATCCCTTTCCGCGAATTCTATCTTCCCGATCATTTCCACCGCTGACATGATCTAAGGCGCCGGCCCTGAAAATGCGCATCAAATCCTTCGATTTCAGGGACTGCTTTTGCTGACTTGAAGTGCCCGCTCTTTACATTCCGCTCGGCACGGCCGGAATGTGTCACCTGCTCTCGCTCATTCCTCGCGCGGAGGCTTGATATGCTTCCATCGCAGAAGTGAGATAATCGAGCGAGGCTAAATTGATGAGCTTGTAGAGGACAGACTTACCAAGCTGCATCAGTGAGCATGCGACAGCGTCGCATAATACTAGGTCCGCAGCTCCGATTCGGCTCCCAGCCGCGTCCATGTCCTCAGGCGATGTCAAACATTCAATCAGCGAATGTCGTTCGCCGATGGCGGGCGCGAGCAGGCTGTGGGCTGTCGCCAAGAACGCTGGGCTGACCGATGCTACAGCCACCACAGACGGTTCGCGTAATTTCCGGATCTTGTCCAGATACTCGGCGGCATTTGAAAAAGTCAAGGCCACAGCTGGAAGCCTTTTGGGTGCAAGCCGTTCGACCTCCGCCAGCGCGTACTGCGGCGTGGCGATAAGAGCGCCAATAACAAGGGTTGGATCGGCTGCGAGCTCCTGGCGTGAACAGCCCTCGACCCTCCATCGGCTG
Source organism: Terriglobia bacterium (assembly GCA_036278995.1). GTDB lineage: Bacteria > Acidobacteriota > Terriglobia > UBA7540 > UBA7540 > SCRD01. Next base: position 22,307 of record DASUJZ010000109.1, read on the forward strand.
GCGCTGCGAATCTCCTCCTCCAGAACGCTCCTCAGACCCGGTTCCTCTTCCACCACCAGGATGTGATCAGGCGGCTGAGCCATGAGCCGCTCACTCACGCGCTGGCGAAGTTCCTGCAAGGAGTATCCGTGCTGCCGGGCCAAAGTGATGGTTTGGTTGATCAACGCGTCGAGATCGCAAACGGGGTGGGCTGGGCCTTCCACCTCCGCTCCGCCAACGATCAGTCGGCTCCCGCGCCGCCGCACCAGCCAGGTGCGCCGCACGAGGTCCTGATAGGCTTCGCTGACGGTGTTGTGATGAATCTTCAGCCGCCGAGCGAGCTCGCGCACGCTGGGTAGCGCCTCGCCCGATTTGAGTTGTCCCGTAGCGATCAGATAAACAATCTGCTCCGCGAGTTGCCGGCGGACGGAAACGCTGCTGCCTTTCTGAATTGCAATATTGCTCCGTGCGAGCACCCGTTAGTCTCCTTATCCGAGCGACCCTGATTGTACCGCCACCCCATTCCATATGACAGTTTACAAACTATCATCCGACCCGCAGCGCGTGTGGTGTTTCGAGTCCAAACTCGGGGTCAACAACAAGGAGGCCCCTTACGGGCGAGCTCATGAATGACAGGAGACATCTCATGACAGGTCCAGAAGCTGAGCGAGCACTTGAAATAATCGCCGATTCCGATTACGGTATCCGTGTTCTGGCGGGGTCGATTGCCCCCGAAATGATCCCGCACAGCCCGGGAGCCGTCGTGGCGAAGAAGGAGTTTAAAGCCCGGGAGCCCCGGTCGGCGCCGAAGCTGCCGGGCGTGCCTGAGCCGCCGGCCTCGGCTCACCCTCCCGTTCATGGGTACTCACATGTGCTCAACCGCCAAGGTTTTGCGTGGCTTCTGGCGGCGCAGGCGCTGGCTGTCTTCGATGACAATACTTTCAAGCAGCTTTTGTTCTTCTACGCCGCTGCGACGGTTGCGGATCCTGCCGCGCGCTCCAGCATCATTTCTCTGGGCACGGCGCTTTATGTACTGCCCTATATTATCCTTTCTGCCTGGGCTGGGCAGGTCGCGGACCGATTTTCCAAGCGGCGCGTGATCATTGCGCTCAAAATTGCAGAATCCGCGCTCCTGATTTATGCGACTATCGCCACGTACCAGGGGCGAATCGACGCCATGCTAGCGGCGCTTTTCCTTCTGGGTGTGCACGCCGCCTTCCTCGATCCTGCGAAAGAAGGCATTCTGCCGCAGATGTTTCCCGATGACGACCTGCCGCGCGCCAACGGCCTGATGCAGCTCACCGTTTATTCGATGATCGTGCTGGGCCCGGTAGCGGCCGGCGTACTGCGCGACCGGTTCTCCACGCAGCCATATACTCCCGTTGCCATGCTGATCGGCACGGCATTGGTCGGCCTGGCCTTCGCAACAAAGATCACCCGTGTCGAAGCGGTTGGAGCGGGAGAAAACTTTCGGTGGAATCTGGCGGGCGAATTCTGGCGAAACTTCGGCGAAATCCGCCGCTCTCGGGCTCTGTTTCAAACGGTCCTGGCCATCGCATATTTCTGGTTTCTCGGCGCGATCTATCTGCAAAACGTGATTGGCTACGGTCACGATCTTCTTCACCTGAGCGACACTGGCGTCAGTGCGCTGATGGCGGCGGTTTCGGTAGGCATTGGCCTGGGTGCCTTCGTGGCCGGCAAGCTATCCGGTGATCACGTGGAACTGGGCCTGGTTCCAATCGGCTCGGTGGGGCTTGGCGTGTTCGGCGTGTTTCTCTACTTCGCGCATCGCTCGTTTGCGGCAGCTCTGGCCGGCCATTTTCTGCTGGGATTTTCAGGCGGGATTTTTATCATTCCTCTTCAGGCCTTCCTGCAATCGCGGGCCAGCGAGCGCACCAAAGGCCGGGTGATTGCCGCCTCGAATGTGCTGACGTTTACCAGCGTGATTTTAGGCGCGGGCATCTTTGGACTGCTTTCCGGGCCTGTGCATTTGGCCGCAAACCAGGTCCTGATGGTGATGGCGCTGGTTTCCTTCGCCGCCACGGTCTATATCATGACCATTCTGCCTGACTTCACCATTCGCTTGGCCCTGTGGCTGTTGACGCACACGTTTTACCGGATTCGCGTCGTGGGCCGCGAGAACCTGCCGCGCCGCGGCCCCGCACTCATCGTCTCGAACCATATCTCATTCGTTGATCCATTCCTGATTGGCGCTTCAACCGACCGCTTCGTGCGCTTCCTGATGTATCGCAAATTTTATGAAACCCGCGGTATTCACTCGCTCGCCAAACTGATGGGTGCGATTCCGGTTTCTGAATCCGACTCACCGCGCGAAATCATTGAGTCGCTTCGACAGGCGCAGGAGCAGCTCCGGCAGGGCGAACTGGTCTGTATTTTCGCCGAAGGGGCTGTCAGCCGCACGGGCAACATGCTGCGTTTCCGGCGCGGCTTTGAGCGCATTACCCGCGGCGTGAGTGCGCCGATCATTCCCGTTTATCTCGACCGCGTTTGGGGCTCGATTTTCAGCTTCGAACGCGGCAGGTTCTTCTTCAAGTGGCCTCGCCGCATTCCTTACCCGGTCACTGTAACCGTGGGTGCGCCGCTTGCTCCCGACACCGGCACTTTCGGCGTCCGCCAGCAAGTAATGCTGCTTGGCGCGGAAGCTTTCGCGCACCGCGACGCGGTCCAACGTCCGCTGCCTGAACTTCTCTTGGAAACCGGCCGGCGCAATTGGCACCGATTCGCGATGGCAGATTCCTCCGGGCGCCGATTGAACTTCGGTCAAACTCTGACTGGCGCGATGCTGTTCCGCAGCCTGGTTCGCCGCCGCTGCGCGCACGAACAGAACATCGGCTTGCTGCTGCCGCCTTCGGTCCCGGCGGCACTTCTGAACCTGGGCATCAGCCTTTCCGGTAACGTGCCGGTGAATCTGAATTACGCGGTCTCAAAGGAAGCCTTCGGTGGGGCGATTGAGCGCGCCGGAATTAAAACGATTTTCACTTCCGAGAAGCTTCTTGAGCGCCTGGGCATTGAAAAGCGTCCAGGCATGGTCATGATTGAGGATATCGTAAAAGAGTTTTCCGGCTTGCAAAGATTGGCCTTGCTCGCCGCGGCGCGCCTGCTGCCCGTGCCGCTGCTGCGCCGTTGGCTGCTTCCGCGCGGAATGAAACTTGATTCAGTTGCCACGATCATCTTCTCCAGCGGCTCGACGGGCGTGCCCAAGGGCGTGATGCTTTCCCACCGGAACATTGTCTCCAACATCGAAGGCATCGAGCAGGCGGTCAAATCGGATCAGAACGATTGTCTGCTCGGCATCCTTCCTTTTTTCCATTCCTTCGGATTCACCGGAGGACTCTGGTTTCCGCTGCTCGCAGGGTTCGGTGTCGTTTATCATTCAAGCCCGCTGGAAGCGCGCAAAATCGGCCAGCTTTGTCGCAGGCACCGCGTTACCATCATGATCACCACGCCGACGTTCGCCTGGTCCTATGTGAACAAGTGTGCAGCGGAGGATTTAGGCGCACTGCGGCTCGCGATTGTAGGCGCGGAGCAAATGAAGCCAGAACTTGCCGACGCTTTCAGGGAGAAATTCGGCGTAGATCTTTACGAGGGATACGGCGCAACGGAACTCTCCCCAGTGGTTGCGGTCGGGGTGCCGGGCTATTTCGATCTGGGTGAAGAGCAGCCGGGGTCGAAGCCCGGCTCGGTCGGTCATCCAATTCCCGGCGTGGCTGCGCGCGTCGTCAATCCTGAAACTTTTGAGGAGCTTGGCCCCAACCAAGACGGCCTGCTGCTGGTCAAGAGCGCAGGCGTTATGACCGGATACCTGGGCGATCCCCAAAAGACCCGTGAAGTTGTGCGCGACGGCTGGTACGTCACCGGCGATATTGCCCGTCTTGATGAGGACGGCTTTATCAGCATCACCGGCCGGCTATCGCGGTTTTCCAAGATCGGCGGCGAGATGGTTCCGCACATCCAGGTGGAAGATGCGTTGCACCGTGCGCTCGGCGCAACCGAGCCGAAACTTGTGGTCACGTCCTTGCCTGACGAAAAGAAAGGCGAACGGCTCGTGGTGCTCTACACGCCGCTCGAAATGGACCTCGACGAACTGCTCAGGCGGCTGCGCGGGCAGAGTCTGCCGCCGCTCTGGACTCCGCGCAAGGAGAATTTCTTTTCGATCGATGCCTTGCCAGCTCTTGGCACGGGCAAGCTGGACTTGAGCAAGGTCAACGAGCTCGCCGCGCGACTGGCGACGGAAACGCAGCGGCCACCGTCAGGCGGGCATTGATCCTTGAGAGCCGGTAATCGAACTCGGCTCAATGTGGAGTTCTTCAAATGGAAGCGAGTGTATTCCTCATTCTAATTCTGGTTATAGCGGCTGGTTTTCTGCTGCTGATTGCGCCGATTTTGGCGCTGGTCCGAGCTTCGCGAGCTGTCAAGCTTTCGGAGAGCGGACAGGACGGATTTCAGAAGTTGAAAACTCGGATCGATGTGCTAGAGCGTGAGATTCGTTCGTTGAAGGCACTTTCGCCTAAGGCCGGATTGCAAAGAGCGGCCGATCGGCCGACGGCCACGCCGCCCGCAGCCCCGCAGCCTCCGGCCAGTGCGTCACCGCCCGCCAACGCTGGCAGAGAAGGCCAGGCCCGAACAGGGCACGAAGAGGAGCGTATCCCCTCGATCAGCTCATGGCTCGACATGCAGCAATCGCGACCTGCAAGTCCGCCGTCTACGTCTCCTCAACCATTGCCTCACGGCATTTCAAAACCGGAGCCATCGAGCAGAAGTGAGCGTTTCTCCGCCGACCGGGTAGAAGAAATACTGGGCACGAATTGGCTCAACAAGCTAGGCGTCGTCATTCTAGTCAGCGGCGTGGCACTCTTCATCGGTTACAAACTGCAGACCCTGGGACCGGGCGGCAGGGACTTTGTCGGATTTCTCGTGGCGGCCGCCATGCTGGGCGCAGGCGTCTCTTTCGAACGTCGTCAGCAATGGAGAATTCTGGCCCGCGCAGGAATTGGCGGCGGATGGGCGCTGGCATTTTTCACTGTCTATGCGATGCGCCACCTCGAAGCCGCCCGCGTCCTTGCGTCAAACAGCTCAGACATCATCTTGTTGCTCGTGGTGGGGGCGGGCATGGTTGCGCACACCCTGAGGTACCGCTCCCAGACCGTGACTGGCTTGGCTTTCCTTCTAGCTTTCCTCACGGTCAACACCAATCGAGGCGACCTTTCGGGCCTTTACGCCAATGCCGTTCTGGTAGCCGCCATTTCAATCATCGCGGTTTCGCTCCAGTGGTATGAGCTGGAGGTTTTCGGCATTCTTGCCGCCTTTTTGACGCATTTCTACTGGCTGCAACCCATCATCGCTCCACTGCCTCACCCCCATGGAGAATTTCCCGGTTACCGGCTGAGCTCTGGACTATTGATCTTTTATTGGCTGGCTTTCCTTGCTTCGTATGTCACGCGGCGCGTCAATAAAGCCCTGGAAGAGAACATTTCAACCCTGGCGATAGTTCTCAACACTAGTCTATTCGTATGGTTGATGGGCTATCAATCAGCGCATCCCGAGAAATCCTTCGAGTTCTTTCTTGCGACAGGCGCGGCGGAGTTCGCACTTGGACAATTACCTGTCACCCGCCGCCGGCGGACGGCATTTATCATGCTCACGCTCATCGGTTCAGGGCTGATTGCTTCGGCATTCCCGTTCAAATACAGCCACCAAAGCCTTTCTGTGCTTTGGTTGGTGATGGCGGAAACTCTGTTCCTGGCTGGAACGTTTTTGCGCGAAATCGTATTTCGGCGCGCGGGAATGAGCGTTGCTTTCCTTGCCTCCCTTCAAATTCTTATCGCTGACACGAGGCAGATTATTCATGCCCGCCACATGGCAAATGCCGACATTCCTCTACCGCACCTCGCCGTTCTATTCTTCGCGGCGGCCCTGGTTTTCTATTTCAATTCCCACGCCGCCTCCCGCCTCCGCCCTGAACTGGCGAATCGCCGCGCCGATGCCGAAGTTTTCCGTGTCGCTTCTTATCTGGCCGCGCTACTCGCGGTGGTCGGCGTGTGGGCCGCGTGTTCCAAACCATGGATGGCCGTTGGCTGGGCAGGGCTTGGGCTGTTACTGATCTATGCGGGATTTCGAGGAAAGGTGCGCGAAATCACGATTGAAGCTCACGCCGTTGCTTTGCTCGCAGTTCTCCGCTCGTTGTTCGTCAATCTCTCCAGCTCGCCGCACTGGCACAGAATATCCTTGCGGCCTGTAACTATCTTGATTGTTGCAGCCCTGCTGTATCTGTCTTCCCGTTGGGCGGCCGGTGCTGAGTCCCATTCCGCGCACCTGTCGAAAAGTGCTCCTCCTACTTACACCTGGTCCGCCTCGGCGCTGGGCGCGCTCGTCATCTGGTATGAACTGCAGCCCATCAGCGTGGCACTGGGATGGACCCTCTTCGGCCTGGCGCTTTTCGAAATCGGAATGTGGCGCAAGTCCGGCCCTCTGCGCTGGCAGGCCTACTCGGGATTTCTCGCCAGTTTCGCGCGTATCTTCTTTGTAAACCTGAACGCCACCGGATTGCCCGGCCAACTCAGCCCACGCTTTTATACCATCGTGCCGCTGGCACTCGCCTTCTATTACGTTTCCGACCGTCTGGAGCGTTCACACGCAGATTTTTTCGCTTTGGAGCGTCGATTTAGGATGCCGGCGGTTCTGAATTATTTCAGCATTCTGACAGTCGCCGCCCTGGTCAGGTTTGAGTTCCACCCGGATTGGGTCATCATCGGTTGGGCAGTACTTGTGCTGGCTCTTTTGGCGGTTGCCTGGCTTACGGATCGCAGGATCTTCCTTCATCAAGGGCTGTTACTCAGTTTTGCTGTCCTTTTTCGTGGAGTGGCGCACAATTTCTATGAGAGGAGTTATTTTCCCACTCCGATCTGGTCATGGTACAGCCGTCCGTTCTGTGTCGGGCTCACCATCACCCTGTTATTCACCGCACTCCCGTTTGCCTTCAGACTGCGCCGGAAGGGCGAGTCTGGCGAAGAAGGCCAAGGGAGACTTCCGCGGATCCCATCCGCGCTCAGTCGTCGGCCCGAACAAGTCCTCTTCTTTATCGGCATCGTTCTGCTCACTGTCCTGCTGGCGATCGAAATAAGCAAGGGCATGGTCACGGTAGCGTGGGGCGTGGAAGGCGTGAGCGTATTTCTGTTTGCGCTTGCGATAGCTGAACGGAGTTTTCGCCTGACCGGGCTCGGACTGCTCCTGCTGTGTGTGGGGAAAATCGTCGTCTTCGATTTCTGGGAAATGACGACGCCCGACAAAATCCTCACGGCCATCGTGATCGGCTCGGCCCTTTACGGCGTGTCGTATCTTTACACGCGCAATCGGGAGAGACTGAGGCAATACCTATGAAACGCTGGATTTCATTCGCAGTTGTCGGAGCGGCGATCCTGGCCGTGCTGGTTTATTGCCAGATGCGACGTGTCCAGGTATCCGTGAGTCCGGCGCCGGTCCTCCACTTCATTGCCGACTCCGAGCAGGAATTGACGCGCCTGCCGGTGAGTTTCGGTCATCTTTCTGACGCGGATGAAATCGATATCGGTAATCACCTTGCCCGCGCTTACCTCGCGAGATGGCCGCAGCCAGCGGAAGAAGACGCGGACGATCTTGCCGTGCGCGGTTACGTCGAGAAAGTCGGCGCCCGCGTCGCCGCGCATGCCCATCGCAGACTGCCGTATAAATTCGATTACATTCCCGAGATGGATTTCATCAACGCCTTCGCGCTTCCGGGCGGACATGTTTATATCGGCGCAGGATTGATCGCACGAATGGACAGCGAAGACGAGCTTGCTGCCGTGCTGGGCCATGAGATTGAACACATTGACCATTATCATTGCGCCGAGCGCGTTGAGACCCAGGAGGCGCTGCGCCACGTTCCACTGGGCGCGCTGGCGGCGATTACGGTCGAGATCTTCGAAGCTGGCTACTCCAAAGATCAGGAGCTTGAAGCCGACCGAGAAGGAACACGGCTCGCCGTTCTCGCCGGTTATTCTCCGCTTGGCGCGATCCGCATGTTCGAGACCTTTGATCGTCTCGAGCACGTGCGGATGAGCCGGGCGCAAACTCCGCAGCAAGAGCTTTCCGGCGTCGCCGAGCAAACGTTCGAGGGGTACTTCAGATCGCATCCCCCGCCGTCGGAACGCATCGCGCAGATCAAGCGAATGGTTAGGGAGGAAAAATGGATGGACCTGCCGGCAGAGCGGAAACTCGCGGTGGCATCTATTTTCAGAAGGTTCGTGTTGCTGCCAGACATTCCCGGTAGCAGCCCTATGCGTTAGCGCGCTTGTAAAGATCGCTCCGTGGGGCGATTCGGCGACGGTCGCATCTACCACGATATTCTGAAAAATGTGGCAAAGTCGACGTTTGAAGGCCTACCCTCCGATTTGAAGCCTAGAGGAGTTCGGCTGGCAGCCGAACCGCATTTAGAGTCTCCCGTCTTCTGGAACACTCCAGCAACTCCAAGACCCCGAGATCTACGCACTCCCGCTGCGCAGTCTACGCACTGCGGGTGCGCAGGTCTACGCAGGAAGGCGGTGACGGGCGAGCCCCGAAAAAAAAGACTTTCATGAAGTGTTTCTCTCGTGTAGGGTTTTTCTTCTTCCGCCGGTCTG
>DASUJZ010000110.1:0-18297 GCA_036278995.1 Terriglobia bacterium
CGGGTGCCGCTGGCCAGCGGCATGCTGACCGGCCGCATGTCCCGAGAAACCACTTTCGCCCAGGACGACCATCGCAGCTTCAACCGCGAGGGCGCGAAGTTTGACAAGGGCGAAACTTTCTCCGGCGTCGATTACAATCTGGGCCTTGAAGTCGTCGATCAGTTGCGGCCGCTCTTCCATGAGGGAGCCAGCATGGCCCAGTTTGCTCTGCGCTGGATTCTGATGTTTGACGCCGTCGCCTGCGCCATTCCCGGCGGCAAGCGGCCATCACAAGTGGACGACAACGCGCGCGCGTCTGACCTGCCGCCCCTCAGCAATGACGTGATGCAGAAAGTGCGCGAGATCTATGACACGAGGCTGCGGGCTGAGGTACACCAGCGTTGGTAACCCCAACGCTCGCCGCTCGGGAAATTAGAATGTCCGCCTTGCCCAATCGCGCTCGGCGATTTTTTCTAAAATTCCTGGAATCGAATCGGGCCATATACATCATCGTGGCGATTGGCCTGGCCCTCCGCGTCCTCGCTTTAAGCCTCGTAGCACACACTGCTTTGCAAAACGAGGCCCCTGGCTACATGGAGATGGCGGCTCAGCTCTTGCACCACCGGAGTTTTGAGCCCTATTGGCCACCCGGCGTTCCTTACTATCTTTACCTCGTCCAAAAGCTCTTCGGGGAGAGCATTCTGGTGGCGAGAGCTTCGATTCTCCCGATTTACCTGGTGTTTACAGCATTTCTATATCTGCTGGTGAAGCAGGTCGCGCCCCTTAGGGCAGCGAATCTGGCAGCGCTCATCTTTGTGTTCTACCCGCCGTACGTCCGAGATTCCTTCAATCCATCGACGGAATATCCCGCCGCGGCTTGCGTGATGGGAATTGTGCTCTTCATGACGTTAGCTGAGAGAAAGGCTTCGTTCGCGCCCATTGCGCTGACGGGCGTTACTTTGGGCGCGCTTATTTTAATCAGGCCAAGCAGTCTGCTGGTGGGTGCGTTCGTGTGTTATTACCTGTTCAGGCGGCTGAGGAACATGAAAAGCGCCGTCGCCCCGCTCTTGATTGCGGCGATTCTCGTCTCTGCATGGATCTGGAAAGCCTACAGCCTTACGGGCCGATTTGTATTCATCAACGACTCAAATTCGCAGAACCTTTTTTGGGGAAACAACCCCTACACGCCGCTGTATGCCACCTGGGGAGAAGCTCAAGGGGAAATCGGCATATCCGCGGGGTATCGTTCGCTCCTGGCCAGAATCGATCGCGAACCTCCACAGAATCGAGACCGCCTCTATATAGAGTTTGCTTTGGACCACATTAGGTCCCGGCCCGGCCTGTTTGTGTTGAGGACCTTCAACCGTGCTCGAGCCTACTTCGGGTTTCCGGTTCACTACGCGGAACCGCTGAAGGGCGTCATGGGGAAGCAATCAAGGATGACGGCGGCCATTTTGCTTACCTTGGCGGACGTGCTTTTTTACTGGACCGTTGTGGCCCTGGCAATCGTTTTTTTGTTCAACCCCGAAAAGGCGCCTCCTGTTTCCGACCGTCGGCTTTGTCTGCTCGGGACAGCGCTCGCGTATGCTCTGCCTTACTGGGTATCGATGTCGCAGCCGCGCTACAACTTTCCTGTCGTTCCGCTTTTGGCGGTTTTTGCAGTAGCTCTTTTGGATTTGCTTCTTCAAGCTCGCGCATCCGAGGTATTGCTCCTCATTAGGGAATCCCGACGCCGAAAATACGCTATGCTGCTGGTCCTTGCAGCTTTCGCCTATATTCAAATCGAGTGGATATACGTGAACTACTTCCGGCTTCGAGGCTGAGCGCTGCCGCGGGTTTCGCCGTGAACTCGTTCGACGGATTTGGAGGAAGGGGCAATTAATTTTTCATTCGCAAAGGGGCGGACTCGCCCAACGATGTTGCGAGCCTTCGGGGATGGGGCTGCATGATTGATATCCGCGCGAAATTCCGCGAATGGTCATTTGACAGAGCTCTGGCGCGGAACATGGCCTCGCTGTACGGGGTTCAAATCGCCAATTACCTGCTGCCGCTCGTCACCATTCCCTACTTGACGCGCGTGCTGGGGCCGTCAATGTGGGGGCTTGTGGCCTTTGCGCAGGCCTTTGGGGCATACGCCAGCATCGGCATCGAGTACGGCTTCCATTTGTCTGCTACGCGTGCAGTGGCGAAGAATCGTGGCTCCGTAGGCGAACTCGCCAACCTAGTGGCTGGCGTCGTGGGGGCCAAGCTGCTGCTGGCGGCGGGCGCTGTGATCGTCGCGCTGTGTCTCGGATCGTGGATTCCACTGTTTCACGCGCATCCCGCTTTCCTCTGGGCGGCCGTGTTCTGGGCCGTAGCGCAATCGTTCAGCATGCTCTGGTATTACCAGGGGATTGAGAGAATGCGGCTGGTGGCTCTGCTCGAGGTGGCGGGAAAGGCGGCAGCAACGGCGGGAATTTTCGCCATCGTTCGTCACCGAGCCGACGGCTGGAAAGTGCTGGCGCTGCAAGGGAGCGGCTCCTTGTTGTCTGTGGTCGTGGCTACGGTGATGGTGTATAGCGAAATCGCCATCATACTTCCCACTTGGCCACTGGTTCGTGACACGCTACGCATGGGTTGGAGCATGTTTCTCTTCCGCGGCTCGATGAGCCTTTATGGCGCCGGCAACGCTTTTATACTGGGCCTGTTTGCCTCGCCCGCAGCCGTGGGCTTTTACGCTGGCGCCGAGAGGCTTGCCCGGGCGCTGATGGGCTTATTGGTCCCTGTCCACCAGAGCCTTTATCCTCGGCTCAGTAGCCTCGTGCAGCACGACCCGGCGGCAGCAAGGCGGCTGGCCCGTTCGAGCCTTTTTCTCATGAGTACCGCGGGGGCCGTTTTGAGCCTTGCGGCACTGCTTGGTGCTCCATGGGCCGTGCCGCTGATTCTCGGCAAAAATTTCGTGGCCTCGGTCCCGGTGCTTCAAATCATGGCGGCGCTCCCATTGCTCGATGCCCTCGGGACCAGCTTTGGCGTGCTCTGGATGGTGCCGCTTGGATTAGACCGGCAATTCAATCTGGTGGTGATGGCAGGGGGCCTGCTTAACCTGGTTCTGGCGGTGGTTTTGGCGCCACAGTTCGCGCAACTTGGCATGGCGGCGGCTGTGGTCGCAACGGAGGTTTTTATTGTGCTGGCACTCTACTTTGTGCTGTACCGCAGGAGGCTGAGCCTGCTGGTACCAGCGCAAATCAGGCGGGCCTGACGTGGTTTGTCGTTCGCGGATTCTGCGCGGGTCCAGGGCTCCGAGACAGATTCGAATGAACTGGCCAATCAGCACGTGCGAAACCTGTCCCGGTAATGCCGTCCCAAGCCTGACCGCCGGGCCAGTGAACATCTTCGGCTGACGAGCTTGGCTTCTTTTCCCATTTTTTTAATTATAAACAGTCTAGACTGTTTTAATATAAGATCGCGTACCTAACTGGTAAGACCCTATGATCGTGCTATATACGCTTATTGTTGTACATTTTATGAAGCTGCATCATAGGGAATTTTTTAGGAATTTATGTCTTGACTCCTGTGGTTTCATTTGCCAGAATGAGCACCTTGTAGTTGGGATTCAGGGTAAAGATTGGATGATTGGGTAGGGGAGGCCCATTAGACCAGTCAGGTTTCTACCTTAAGGATATATCCCGACGCCTTGAGGTGGGTGAATCACCCAGATTCACGCTCAGAGCCCTGGCAAAACAAATGATGACACTCAATTAAGCAAGGAGAAGCGCAAGATGATCGAGCAAACACTCGTTGGCTTCTCTCGTAGGTTGCGCAAACACGGTAAGCCGTGTTTGAAAGTTTGCCTCTTATCTCCTCATCCATTGGTTCTAAGTGAATTCGCGCGGATACTGGCCAACTTTTCCTACCGGGTGAAAGCCAAGCACGTCGATTCCCGTCTAACAACGGATTTCCACCAAATAGCATTCCCGACTTGCCCCCTCTATGTAGTTGATGCCTGTGTGCCAACAGCAGCAGCCCTCTTGGTGTCGGAGATCATGGACCGCCATCCCGCGTCGAAGGTCGTTGCGGTTTCTGAAAACTTCGACGAGGGCAATGCCTTTCCCTTGCTGCGGCTGGGCACAAAAGGTTTGCTAACGTATTCCGAGGCGCCCACTGAGTTGGGTGCTACCCTCGAAGCTTTGACCGAAGGTAGCTATGCGGTGCCTCGCGTACTGCTTTCCCGATTTGTCGAATCGATTCTGCCCAGTTCGCGCAATCGGACCATGATCAGCAGTTCCGTGGGATTGAGCCGGCGCGAGCGCGAGGTTCTTCAGGCCGTATTGGACAATCTTTCCAACAAGGAAATTGCGGGCCAGTTGAACATTTCCGAACGCACAGCAAAGTTCCACGTCTCGAACCTGCTGGCAAAATTCGGGGTTCAGCGACGCGCGGACCTGATTCTGATGTCCTTCAGCGGGACCGCACTGAGTGCGGCTTCTCAGCAACAGAGCCTGCAGGCCTGATGTTAACCGGCTGTACCACCAGCCAGCCATCAACAAATCATACCTGTCTGACGTTGGCAAGTTGTGTCAGCGCGTGAAGCCTGAAGAGGCGTCCTGGTCGCCGTGCGAATTTGTCGGCTCCAGGAGAACCATGCCGTTTTTCGCGACTTCTAACGGTTGACTTCGTTTGGCAGTTCGGAGATGATGGCCCGGAACCGCGCTCTGTATGGTGCAATGCGGATCGCCTCCGGGCATGGAATCTCCGATGAAGAAAACCCGATATCCCTCACGCCGGGTGTTCCTGCAAACGGCGCTGGGAGCCTTGACAGTCGAGCACGCCGCGCCGGCCAGGGATAAAGCTGCGGAACGACCGGATCCGCCTGCCCGCAATACGCGCCTCGTGGCCCTGCCGCAGTTTCTCCGCCCCGATCCATTTGGCGGCATCGTCCGCGCGGACAGAAGCGCCTCAGCCGCCGCCGACCACTTCGCGACAAGCAACAGCATCTCGGTCGAGTGCGCGCGAGGCAGTTACGCCTCATTTCATCTCATCGTCCAAACAGACCGGCCCTGTGATTACAAGCTCGACTTGCATCTCAGCGACGTCGCCGGCAAACTCCAGGCAGACCTCTACCGCGAGTGGTTTCATCCGCTTCGCGCGGGTGAGTGTTATCCGGACGCTCTTGTTCCGGCGTCTCTGCCCTATCGTTCTCAAATTCCCGACCCGGACAACAAAATCGCCGGCCAGACCGCACAAGCCTTCTGGGTTGACATCTGGGTTCCGCCGGACGCTATTCCGGGCGATTATTCCGGTCGGGCCACGCTTCAATCCGGGGGCAAAAGCAGAACACTTGCGCTCAAGCTGCAGGTGCATTCAGCGGTGGTCCCCGCTGAAGACATCGTGGCGATGGACCATAATTCTTATGACGACTCATGGATCGCTGCGCAGTTTCCAGCCCGCGTCCGGGCCACTGCGGGAAACTTCTTCGAAAGCGACGAACTCTTTCGCCTGATCCACTCCTACCATCGGATCTTTTATGAGCATCATGGCATCTTTCACCAGCTCGGTTATGGACACGCCGGCCGCGTAACTCCGGAATCCGCACCCGCGCTTGAAGGCGAAGGGAGTAATAAGCGCGTCGCTAATTGGAACTTGTACGACCGCCACTACGGTCCGCTGCTGGACGGCTCCGCCTTTGCGCACACGCGCCGCGGCCCTATTCCCATTCCCTTTGCGTATCTGCCCATCAATCCTGAATGGCCTGCATCCTGGCTGTGGTGGGGGGAACCAGGCTATGAGGCCGAATTCGTCAACGTGGTTGGCGAAATGGAACGGCATTTCCGTGAGAAGGGCTGGACGGGAACTCATTTCGAAATGTTTTTCAACCACAAGAAGCGCTACATGGGTTTTTCATGGGACGGTGACGAGGTCCGCTTTCCGAAAGACCTCAACTACTTCAAGGAATACGGCCGGCTGCTCAAAAAGGCCCTGCCTGCGGAGACCCCCGTCCATTTTGTTTTCCGCGCCGACGTCAGTTGGGACATGGAGCAGCAGTTCCGCGACCTCAGCGGCGTGGTCAATATGTGGACCTGCGCCGGCAGCATTTTGAGCTGGTACAAGGGCGCGCCCAAGATGCTGCGCGAGCGGGGGGATATCACGTGGTACTATGGCGGCCCCCCGGAAGTAACCCAGCCGTCGTCCGCCATCGCCGAACTGGCCTTGCGCGCCTGGGTTTGGGATGCCATGGGCTTTGTACACTGGCTGGCCGTGAGCCCGGGCAAGGACCCCTGGTTCAATTTTGATGGCGGCGGCACCACACTGGTTTACTCAGGCGAACGGTTCGGCCTCCCGGATCCCATTCCAAGCGTCCGGCTCAAAATCCAGCGCAATGCCGTGCAGGAATTGACGCTGCTTGACAGCTACAAATCCCGCCACGGCCTGGAAAAGTTGAAAGCAGAGGCGACGCAGCGGTTCAACGCGTCAACGCCGGACGAATGGTGGAACCCGCGCCCTGCGCTCGCCGACAAGCCGCCCTACGAATGGGCGAATTCCGAGATGGAGGCCGCAGGCGAACCCACGCGCAAGCTCGCCGCCAGCCTCGATGCCGCCGCCTGGAGCCGCGTCCGGGAATACGTGATGCAGCTCGCGCGGGAATCCCCATGACTGAGAGTGCCAGAACCAGCCCTGAACTCGTCGAGCAGGAACTTGACCACATCGCGCATGTCGCCGCAGTCATGCTGGACGGAGATGCATGCCGGCGAATTGTCACCCCGCGCGCCCTCGAGTATATGTTCAAGCTCGACCCGCATGACCGTTTCCTGGCCGGAGACAATTATGACGTCAATGACGCCGAATTCAACGCCGTCAAAAAGACGCTCATCCGCCTGTCCCGCCTCGCGCCCTTCGACTGCGACGTCAACCTCTGGATGCCCATTCCCGACCACCCGGATAAAATCCAGGTGGTCATTCGCAACTCGCACGAGTTGAGCCAGTTCTGGGTCTTCGGCACCATCGCCCAGGAGATGTTCCCGGCCATGAAAGAGGTGCTTGAAACCGGGCAGCGCGCCACCGTGAAGCAAAAACCCGGCATGATTTCCGTGCTCGCTCCTGTCTTTGACAGCCTGGGCAGCGTTGCAGGCCTGGTAGAGGTTGTCGCGCATTCCTCATTTCCCTCCCAAGAAGACGAAGGGTAGGTCGGGATTATTCCCGGGCGCCGCTGGTTATGAGTTGCGCAGCGCGATAGACGGCGCTTTCCTTTGCCGCTTGCCGGTTTCAAATTCGAAAAAACTTAGAACATTTGCCGGCACCTCTGCGTATTAAGGTCATAAGCGTCATCTGACGCGGAGGAGATCATGAAAACAAAAAGTACAGGCTTACTGATGATCGCTCTAATGGCAATCAGCATTACGGCGTGTGCCAATGCCGAATCGCGGATTGAAAAAACGCTGACTTTGGCTCCGGGCGGTAAATTTGTGCTCCAAACGGACGCGGGCAGCGTTACCGTGACGGGATCGAGCGCATCGGACGCTAGAATCGTGATCACCTCAAATCGGAGTGATTTGCAATCTTTGTTCAACTTCGATTTCAATTCCAGCGATGGCCTGGCGCAGGTCACGGCGCGAAAAAAGACCTCCCACTGGTTCTCGAACGTCAACCTGCACTTCGAGGTTACGGTGCCGTCTCAGACGCGCCTCAGCATCAAAACCAGCGGCGGGTCGGTCAAGGTCGCCTCCCTCCAGGGCGAACAGGACCTGCACACTTCGGGAGGCTCGATTGATGCCTCCGGAATTCGCGGCAATCTCGTCGCCCACACCTCGGGCGGTTCGATCAGCGTCCGGGATGTGACGGGCGACGCCGACCTGGGGACCTCCGGAGGCGGCATTACGGTGAACTCTTTGAAGGGGTCGCTACAGGCGGGGACCAGCGGTGGGCCCATTCACATTGACGGTGTGACCGGCCGCGCCATCGCCCACACCTCGGGAGGCTCCATTCAGGCGGCTTTCGCGCGAGGCAACAACCAGGGAGGCGAGCTCTCAACTTCCGGCGGCTCGATTCACGCGAGCCTCGATCCCGCGGCAAATCTCGATATTGACGCCTCGACTTCGGGAGGCTCAGTCTCTACCGACATGCCCCTGCGCGTCCAGGGCACGATTTCTGGATCAAAGTTGCACGGCACGCTCGGCTCCGGCGGGCAAACGCTTCAACTCCACACCAGCGGCGGCTCCATCCGCATCGCGTCGATCTGAACCGCACATGTCCACGGGCGTAAGCATAACCGATTGACACTCGCGTCAGCGACGGGATTGTCTGCGAGTCCGCGTGGTCCCTCACCGGCACACTTCGCAAGGATGCTGAACGATGAAAGGCTTCCTCGAAACCATCGGGCAGGACCTCCGCTACGGTCTTCGCCAGCTCCGTCGCAATCCCGGGTCCACAGTAGTAGCCGTTCTTACGCTCGCGGTGGGTATTGGTGCAAGCACCGCGATTTTCAGTGTGGTCGACGGAGTTCTACTCAAGCCTCTGCCGTATCCGCATCCAGACCGGCTTGTAGGCGTTTGGCAAACAGCTCCCGGGATCAATATTACCGATCTGGACGCATCTCCCGGAACCTATTTTATTTATCGTGAGCAGAGCCGCACTTTCGAGGATATTGGTATCTACCAAGGCGATTCGGTGAATGTCACCGGCTCGGCTCAACCTGAGCACGTGCAGGCCCTGGATGTGACGGACGGTCTGCTTCCCCTCCTCGGCGTTTCACCAAAGCTCGGAAGGTCATTCACGCGTGCAGACGATTTACCTGGCAGTCCAGAGACGGTCATGCTGACCTACGGCTATTGGATGCGCAAATTCGGCGGCGATGCCTCGGTAGTCGGGAAGGCTATTACTCTGGATGGAAAGCCGCGGCAAATCATTGGAGTGCTGCCGCAGGAGTTCCAATTTCTCGATCGGCCCGGCATAGCCCTGATCCTGCCCTTGAAGTTCGATCGCGCGAAAATGGTCCTTGGTCAATTCAGTTATCAGGCCATCGCCAGGCTCAAGCCGGGTGTGACACTGGCGCAGGCAAATGCGGATGTCGCGCGCATGATCCCCATCATGCTGAGAAGTTTTCCGCCGCCGCCGGGCTTCAGCCTGAAGCTGTTTGAAGACTCTCGCATTGGGCCCAACGTTCGGCCGCTGATGCAGGACGTGGTGGGTGACGTTGGCAAAGTCTTGTGGGTCCTGATGAGCGGTATCGGGCTGGTCCTGCTGATTGCTTGTGCCAACGTGGCCAATCTGCTGCTTGTTCGGGCCGAAGGCCGCGAGCAGGAGTTCAGCATCCGCGCGGCGCTGGGTGCAAGCCGGGGCCGCATCGCCGCGGAGCTGATGATCGAGAGCCTCGTCTTGGCCCTGGCCGGGAGCTTGATCGGCCTCGGCCTGGCCTGGGGCGCCTTGCGCGTCCTCATTGCCATGGCGCCGACCGGCTTGCCTCGGCTCAATGAAATCGGCATTGACGGCACCGTCGTGCTGTTCGCGCTCGCAATATCCGTGGTTGCAAGCCTTTTTTTCGGTTCCGTCCCTGTGCTGAAATATACTGGCGCTCGCCTCGTAACCCGGCTCCGTGATGGCGGACGCTCAATGAGCCAGAGCCGCGAGCGGCATCGCGCCCGTAACACGCTTGCAATTGCCCAGGTTGCGCTGGCGCTCGTTCTGCTGATCAGCTCGGGCCTGATGATTCGCACCTTCCTCCCCTTGACCCGGGTAAACCCTGGATTTACCGATCCTGCCACACTCCAGACGCTTCGTCTGGGCATCTCCGAGAACGACGTAAAGGACCCGGAGCAGGTCGTCCACAGGCAAGAGGAGATCCTGCGCAAGATCGAAGCCATTCCGGGTGTCTCCTCGGCCGCAATCTCCAGGTCTGTTCCCATGGACGGGAATCATTGGAGCGATCCGGTGTTCGCAAAAGATAGAACCTATACATCAGAGAAGCTTCCGCTCCGTGTTTTTGAGTTCGTCGCGCCGGGCTATTTCACGACATTCGGAACGCCGTTTCTCGCCGGACGCGATTTCACCTGGAGCGACCTGTACGATAGGCATCCGGTGGCCATCGTCTCTGAAACACTGGCGCGCGAATACTGGCACGATCCTTCGAGCGCACTGGATAAACAAATCCGCGTAAGCACGAAGGATGATTGGCGCGAGGTGGTTGGAGTGGTTGAGGACGTTCGCGACGAGGGCATTGATAAGGATGCGACTTCGTTGGTGTACTGGCCCCTGCTGATGGATCACTTTGAGGGCGATGAGGTCAGTGTGCGCCGCGACGTCGCCGTCTCCATCCGCAGTCCGCGCGCGGGCTCGCAGAGCTTGATAGGCGAGATACGGAGGGCCGTGTGGTCTGTGGACTCCAATCTTCCGCTCGCCGAGGTTCATACGCTCGAGTACTACTGCCAGCGGTCGATCGCGCGTACTTCGTTTACGCTGGTAATGCTCGGACTGGCAGGCAGCATGGCCCTGCTGCTCGGCATCATCGGCCTTTACGCGGTCATGTCCTATTCGGTGTCCCAGCGCACACACGAAGTTGGCATCCGCATGGCGCTGGGGGCGGAGAAACGGGATGTTCTCGGCATGATCGTTGGCCAGGGGCTCAGGCTGGCGCTGCTCGGTGTCATGGTCGGCATCGCAGGGGCGCTGGCGCTTACGCGCTTCCTGTCGAGTTTGCTCTACGGTGTCAAGCCCACTGACCCGCTCACGTACGCCGCCTTCTCGCTGATTCTGATTTCCGTGGCCCTCGCGGCTTGCTTCATCCCCGCCTGTCGCGCCGCCAAAGTCGATCCCATGGTGGCGCTGCGCTACGAGTAGCGGCGCGTTTAACGCGCCATTGGCGATTGGCGATTGAAAACGATTATGGATTGTGAGTTCTGAAGTATGAATGTGGGTGGGGCCAGGGAGCCAGACAGCAAGCCGGCTTCGCCCTTCATCCTTCATAATTCAGAATTCATAATTTCGCCTTCCTTCACCGTAGGAAACTCATCACTCAAAACCCTCATCCTGGGATCCAACTTCCACAATTAATTTTCCCCCTTGCGCTTCGACACAAGAAGGTATAAGATGATTCCTGTAGAAGTACAAGGGGGCAATGTATGGCAAACGTAACTATCGATCTGCCGCAAGGCACGCTGGACCTCTTGATCCTGAAGACGTTGGCTCCGGGGCCGCAGCACGGCTGGGCCGTTTCTGACCGCATCGAGCAGGTTTCCCGAGAGGTCCTGAGCATCAAGCAGGGCTCGCTCTACCCGGCGCTCCACCGGCTTGAGCGGCGCGGCTGGATCAGGGCACAGTGGGGCGCATCCAAGAACAATCGGCGCGCCAAATATTACGAACTGACCAATACCGGTAGGAAGCAGCTTGAGGCTGAAGAAAGCGCCTGGCGACAACTCACCACCGCCGTCGGCCAGGTGCTGGAAACGGCGTAGCGGGTGCTGCATGATCCATGATCTTTTATTTCGCGTGCGGGTGCTCGTCCGGCGACACGCCATGGAAGCGGACTTGGATGAGGAGCTTCGTGCCCACCTGGAACACCAGGCGGAGAAGCTCATCCGGTCAGGTCTATCGCCTGAAGAAGCAGAAAGGCGGGCGCGATTCGACTTCGGCGACCTCGACCAGGTGAAGGACGAGTGCCGCAGGAGCTGGGGCGTACGGCTCATCGACGATATGGCCGCTGAAGTTCGCGCGGGATTACGCCAGGCGCGGCGCAAGCCGGTCTTTGCGACGGTTTCCGCACTCGCCCTGGCGCTGGGCCTGCTGGCTAACACAATGATGTTCGATGGCGTCACGTCCGTGGTCGAGCAGCTTTCGCCGCACCAGCAGCCGGCCAGCCCCGTGCTGGCGGCCCAAAATTCTGTACCATCGCCTCCGCCCGTCAATAAAAGTGATGCCCGTCCAGGCGCTGCTGTGCGGAAGGCTCCGAACAAAAAGCCTTCGCGCGCCCGGCCTTCACGCCGAAGCATCGAAAGCCATCCTGAAAGGCTCCCTTCGGTAGCTTACAAAAATGTGACGGTTGTGACGGCCGCCTTCTTCCTTACGCCCGGCGCGGCGCGGCTTTCGGCCGCCGGGTGGATGGTCCGGGACGCCGAAAGTAATCGGAACCATTTTGTGCTGATCAGTGGAACCTGGAGCCGGGCCCGGCATGAAACTGCGCTAGAGGCGCTGGAGATCACGATTCATTCCGGCGACGTCTCCTACACATTTGTCGAGGTCATATCAGGCAATCCCGAATATCCGCAACAGGAGGGTTGGAGACCCTTAGTCCATAACGCCCGAGCGGCGATGTCAAATTCAGCCCAAGGGGGCGCACTGGCCAGGACGGAGCAGTCCGGCCAATGCACCTCGGCTTCTGAAAGCTTGTCACACCTCTAGCCCGGCACTGACTTCGCAACCGGCAACCAGGGGCTGACATGCGCCGGGAGTAGTGTGCGCAAATGCCTTCAGCTCCCAGAAAAGGTTTAACGAAAGGAGAAATAATTTTATGCAACATCTTTCCAAGCAGTTTCTTCGCGACAATGTTCTCGGATTGAGTCTGGCCCTCATCGGCGTCGTGTGCCTGGCCCTCACTTCGGCAGTCTATTTTGGCCAGCGGCCGTCCTCGAATTTTGTTCTTGCCGCAGGCCAGACGGTGGATGGGCCCGGCATCGATCACCTCGAGCAGTTGAACAAGGCCTACGAGCAGGTTGCCGATGCCGTATTGCCCGCCGTAGTCAACATTCGAACTACGCAGTTGGTTCATGCCAGCCAGTCTCCGTTTTCTTCAAATCCCATGTGGCGCCAATTTTTCGGCAACGATCCCCGTCTTGGGGTCCCGCATCAGCAAAGAGAACACGACCTGGGCACGGGCGTCATTGTTTCACCGGACGGCTACATTATCACCAACGACCACGTCGTCTTCTGGGGCAAGGCTAAGGACATCGAGGTGATGCTCTCCGACAGGAGAACCTTCAAGGCCAGGATTGTCGGTTCGGACAAGTCCAGCGACCTTGCGGTGCTCAAGATCGACGCCGGCAATCTGCCCGTGGCCAAGTGGGGGAATTCCCGTGACCTTCGGGTGGGTGACATTGTGATGGCCTTCGGCAATCCTTACGGCCTGAACTTCACTGTCACTCGAGGCGCCGTCAGCGCGCTGGGCCGGTCTGGAGTAGACCAGGACAATCTCGACAGTTACATCCAGACCGACGCAGCCATCAACCCCGGCAATTCGGGCGGCCCACTGGTTAACATCAGGGGCCAGGTTGTGGGAATTAACACTGCCATCCTCAGCGGCGACACGGGTCCGGGAGGCGAAGGCGGCTTCCTGGGCATCGGTTTCGCCATCCCATCGAACTCCGTCAGGCATGTGACGGAAGATCTGATCAAGACCGGCAAGGTTTCAAGAGGCTATCTGGGCGCTTATGTCCAAAGCCTCAGCGCCGACCTGGCAAAGGAATTTAGTATCCCGGATACGTCTGGCGCGCTGATTCAAAATGTTGAATCCGGCGGACCAGCGGCGAAAGCAGGGATCAAAAATGGCGACGTGGTCCGCAAGTTCAATCGGCAGCCCGTATCCGATGCCGGCAGCCTGATCTCCCAGGTGACGGAATCAAATCCCGGCACCGAGGTCACGCTGGACGTGCTCCGGAACGGAAAACCCGCGAGCGTGCAGGTCACGCTGGGCGAGCGTCCCGTCAATAGCAGCAACGCGCCCGGCGAGAGCCCCGAAACATCCCAAGGAGTTCTCGGCAGCATTTCGGTCCAGAACCTGACGCCTGCCCTTCGCGACCAACTGGGAGTGCCCAGCAGCGTTGCTGGAGTCGCAATTACGGAAGTGGACCCCAACAGCCCGGCGGCCGAGTATCTCCAGGAGGGCGATGTTATCGAAAGCGTCAACCGGCAGCCGGTGCGCAATGTCGAGGACTTCAACCGTCTCGCAGCCGGCGTCAAAGGACACGTCCTGCTGCGGGTCAATCGCCAGGGAACGGGAATGTTTCTTATCATCTCTTCCGACGGCGACAGCGGCCAGTGACGCGCTGCGGTATCCGCAGTGGCGGCTCGCCGCGCCACCCTGGATAGCCGGAGAATGTAGCAGCGTCCTCTATCTCCGGCCCTTCCAGCGGAGGTTTTATTCTAGCGCTCGATTTCAGGTGAGCGGGTGCCGAGCTGATGCTGGGAGCTACAATGGAAGCAGTCGTTGGCGGGCGATTGGCCGCCGAACTGGCACAAAAAGCTGTCAACGCAAAGTATAAAGTTTCGGTATTTAGCCAGATAGAAACTTCCTCTTCCAGGGGTGGTTTGGGGGAGGGGTGTGAGCTTTGCTGGCGGCAAGACCTGGAGGCCGTAGGCGGGAAGGACTTGCCGGCAGCGGCGCCGGGCAGGGTGTCAGTCTGAGATAAGAACCCTGAAGCGCAGCCAGATCGTAGCGTCCAGCCGTTGCTCGACCTCCACGCCCAGCGGAACCTTCTACTTTGCTCATAGAGGAACTCCTCACTTTGCAGCGATCTTTGGCCGATTTCGCTTGACTTCTGTCGGCTACCGTGGTAGCCTCATGATAGCCCGTTCGAAGGACCGTCCGCTGCGCGACAGCAAAGCCTGCCAAGGGGACTGATTGCCAATGCGGCAAACCAGCAGCAAGCGATGGGGATTTGATTTTCAGGTTCAAGGTCCGTTCTATGGTCGTGGCGATTTGAGCTTCAGCAGCAGGCGGGGTTGGCGTTCAAAACGGCCGGGTACGGCGACGAAAAGTGGGGATGTTTGGGGCCTATTTGGAGGCAGCAAAAACAAAAAGAATACCTTTTTTCAAAAACAAAGCGGAGAAGTTGCTGAAAACAAAGGATCGGCCCGAAAAGCAAACGGGAACAAACCGGAAAACAAAGCGGAGAAGTTGTTGAAAACACGTGCCTGTGGAAAAAACAAACCGAAAACAAACCGAAAAAACAATCCAGCGATGTTGTTGAAAAGATTAGCATCTTAAAATGGCTCCTCGGAAAGTATTCGGCCCCGGTGGATACTCCCAAGCCTATGCTTTGGTAGCCATACCTTTAGAACAAGGAACCCGCCGCGCTCAAAACCTTGTTACAATGGGCCGGTTCTGAATTCACTTTTGCCAGGAGCAAACATGAAAGTCGCCGCTGTGCAGATGGACGTCAAGATTCTCGCGAACGACCGAAATCTCGCCAGGGTGGTTGAGCACCTGGAGCGAGCCGCCGGGGAAGGGGCGGAACTGGTTGTCTTTCCCGAGTGCGCTCTTTCCGGCTACTGCTTCACCAGCCGCGAGGAAGCCCTGCCTGCCGCCGAAACCATTCCCGGCCCATCGACGGACAAGCTTGCGGCAGCGGCCAAGCGCCTGGGCACATCCATTGTGATCGGCATGATGGAACGCGCTGGCGACGAACTTTATAATTCCGCGGCGGTGATCACTCCGGGGGGTCTCGAGGGAGCTCATCGCAAGATGCACCTGCCGTATCTGGGTATTGACCGCTACAACGGGCTGGGCGACGTTCCGTTCAGGGTATTCCAGGCCGGGCAGGCGAAGATCGGCGTCAATATCTGCTACGATTGCAGCTTTCCCGAATCCGGCCGCGTGCTCAAGCTCAATGGCGCGCAAATTCTGGCCATCCCTACCAACTGGCCGGTGGGTTCCGACACCTGGGCGCACATCCCCAAAGTTCGTGCTATTGAAAATCACATGTACGTTGTAGCCGCCGACCGCGTGGGCCAAGAGCGCGGCTTCCGATTTGCCGGCCACTCGCAGATCATTGACGTCACCGGCGCCGTGCTGGTGGAAGCGGGTCCAACGGAAGAGACCATTCTCTACGCGGATATTGAACCTGCGCAGGCGGACGTGAACCGCGTGGTGCGAGTTGCGGGCGAATGGGAGTACGACCGCATCGCCGCCCGCCGCCCTGAAATGTACGACCCCATCACGCGGCAAAAATAAAAATAAGCCTGATCCTGTCCCCTGGCTCACCGGGGACGATGGACTCCCAACGTCATCCTGAAGCGAAGCGAAGGATCACTGCATTCCAACCCCAGGCGAAATGCGGAGATCCTTCGTCGCCTGCGGATCCTCAGGATGACGGTCATCAGGGTTCTTCAAATATGCTAAACATTAAAGAAATAGAGTTTCTGCTCCTGCCGGGCTTCACGCAGCAGCACCAGCGCCAGTTCGCGCGCGTGGTAATCGCCCCACATGCAGGACTCGCCGCACGGCGCTTTGCGCCCTTCCGGCACGTAGTCCCAGCCTCGCGGCCGGTGATAAATGGAATGGAGAATAAGCCCCTGATGCCCAGCGTCAGTCGAGAGGTAAGGTTCTGCCAGCAGCGTTCTGGCCACTGTCAGGGCCGCCTGGCAGTACCGCCCGCCCTGTTCGGCGCGCTGGCCGTGCTGTTCGAGATAGCGGCCCAGCAGCCACAATCCCTGGGCGCCAATCGAAGCCGCCGAGCTATCCACCGGCTCATGGCCGTTAAAAGGATCGCTCGGCCGCGAAAGGTAGTCACCGAGTTTTGCAAGCCCCGGCGCGCCCGTGTCCCAGTAAGGCACGCCGTCAGTCGGCGTCTGCTCGAGATAAAAATCCGCGGTTGCCTCCGCGGCGCGCAGCATCATGGCTTCGATCTTGCCGAGCCCGCCAAGTCCATCAAACTCTTCCGCGGGCAGCGTGTGGATAAATTCCAGTTGCTCCGCAAAGCCCAGGATGGCCCACGCCAGGCCGCGCGTCCAGGTAGTGAAGGGCGAATACCCCTGCTGAACGTTCGGGCAGCGATAACGTCCGTCCCTGGCGTTGAACAGCGATTCGTGAGCCACGCGCCCGCGCACGTCGTAGTGGTCGCGGCCCTCGCCGTAATAGACGGCATACCGGGCTGTGGCGTCGGCGTGCTGCACCAGGCGTTCCAGCAGCGAGACGCGCCGGTCCGATTCCTCATGGAGCGCATAGCCGAGCTGGTGCGCAATCGCCAGCGACCGCAGCGAGCGGATGGTATCCACAAACATGGAATGTGCGCCGTTGAAAGAGTAGATGTATCCGCCGCCGCCGGATATGCGCGACCAGCGGGCCGCCTGGACCGCGCCGCTTGTTTTGAGCGCCAGCCGGTAGTAATCCAGCTCCGGCTGCGTCGCCTGGGTTTTTCGCTCGCCTGCCAGCCGCGCCAGATTGCCGAAGGTGCTGATGACGTTAAAGCCGTGATCATGGACGCCGATATGCGTGATGTAGCTTTCCATCCACTTCCGCGTGCCCTCGCGCCCGCACTCGAGGAACCATGCTTCGCCCGTGGCGTCGAAGTGCAGCAGTGCCGACCCGTACTGAAAGCCTCTCGTCCAGTCGGTCCACTCCCGGGGCTGATACTTTCCTTTCGCCGTCACCACCGGCGGCCCGGAAGCGGGGTCCCACGCCTGCTCGATGGAGCGGATTTTGGCGGCGGAGAGTTCAAACAACCGCTCGATGCTGGGGCGAAGCTTCTGAGGCGAGAGCTCAAAATCGATCTGGATCATCGGAGATCGCAACCTCTACAGGCGGCGGAGATGGAAGCCTCCGTCCACGTTGATCACTTCACCGGTGGAAAATGGCAGCGAGCCCTGCGCGATGGCGGCAACCGCGCGGCCCACGTCCTCCGGCGTTCCCCAGCGGGCAATCGGCGTCAGGCCCTCGGCGATCATGCGGTTGTATCTCTCTTTCACGCCGGACGTCATGTCAGTCTGGATGATGCCCGGGCGCACCTCATAAACGCTGATGCCGAACTCGGCCAGACGCGCGGCATAGAGTTGCGTGGCCATCGCGAGCCCCGCTTTGCTCACGCAGTAATCTCCTCGATTGATGCTGGCCGCATAAGCCGAGAGCGAAGAGATGTTGATGACCATGGGCTTTGCACGACTAGGCGGAAGATTCTGAAGCCGGGAGAGCCAGTAATTGGCTACGGCCTGAGTCAGAAAGTACGGCCCTTTCAGGTTGACAGCCATCAGCCGGTCAAAGCTCTCTTCGCTGGCCTCCAGCAGATCAGCGCGCACCTTCGGAGCCACGCCGGCGTTATTCACCAATACATCAATCCAGCCTGGCGAGTTCTTAATAAATTCCACGAGGCGGGTGCGGCCTTGCGGGTGCGCAATGTCGGCCTGGACGATTTCAAACTTTACTTTCGTCGCGTCGGGAGCAGCCTCAATGCACAACCGCTTGCACTCTTCGGCAGCCGCGGCATTCGCTGCGTAGTTAATCGCCACGCCGAACCCTGCTCGCGCCAGGCTGAGGCAGATGCCGCGGCCGATGCCTCGCGAACCGCCCGTCACCAGGGCCGCTGGATATTCCGGAAACATGACCTAAAACTATAACGGAGGAAGTCATTGGAATTGCAAAAATCT
>DASUJZ010000111.1:0-41722 GCA_036278995.1 Terriglobia bacterium
ATGACTCGCGCGTTGGGCTTGGCGGTCCACGACGTGATCCTGACTCGGGAAGAGATTGCCGGGCTGATGGCCAATCTCCTGGTTTCGCACCAGCCGCCGCTCGGAACCACGCAGCTCGCGCGCTGGCTCGAGCAGAACGCAGACCGCGTGGGACGCCGCTACGCCTCCGAGCTCGACCGCCATTACCGTTAGGGAAAGGAAAACCTGCCAGACAATGGCGGCATCATAATGCCGGGATTACAAGTTGTTGAGGTGCCACATGGGCGCACGGGGCCGATGGGCGATGGCTGGAAAGGCAGCGTTTATCCTGTGCTGGTGCGCCCTATTGCCGCCTGTCATGTCCGGACAGAGCCTGCAAGGTCGCTTTTTTACCCCCAAAAACACCTACCTCGTCGGCGAACCAATCTTCGTTACCTACGAGTTGCTGAATACGGGGCCTCAGCCCCTGTGGATTGATGGCCGATTGGACGATCCCTGTTTTGACCAGTCACCGATCACGGTTGAGAATGCTAGCCCAGCAAGGCACCGATGGAAAACCGCCCTTGACTGCGGTCCGACTGGATTCGGAGGATCCTGCCTTTCCAGTGAAGTCGAAATCAAACCGGGCCAGACGCACTCAGGACGCATCTACGCCAACCATTACTATGGACTGGACCAGCCGGGAATCTACGAGATTGACATCGACTGGAATATTCATATGTCGGACGGCCCGATACCATCGTTTTCTGCCGAAACAGTTGAGGTGATGGGCAACGTTGACATCCGAGTTGTGCAGGGTACCGAGCCGGAATTGGAGTCAGCATTTCAGCCCGTCCTGCGAGACCTCGCAAGCGCAGACTATGAGATTAGGGGACAATCCCTGCAGGCGGTAACGGAACAGGCGCAGCCGTTCTTGGAACAAACAATTCTCGACCTCAGCAGGAACCCAGAGGACGTTTGGCCCGCAATTGAGGGACTCTACCGAATCAACACACCCCAGACTCGCAGCCGCCTGGCAGACCTGGCCGAGCATAGCCAGAGCGAGGACGGGATTCGTGCGCAAGCGGTTCAGGCCCTGGCTGCGACCGGCGACACCAGCTATCTTCCCCTGTTATTCCGCCTGGCACGAACCCTCAAGGGGTATGAACAAGCCATGGCTATCGAGAGCGCTGGGCTGCTCGGTGGGGACAAGGCCGTGTCCTTCTTGTTGAATTTTCTACGCAGTCCCGATCCGCTGGTACGCGGCGCCGCAGTCCGCGGGCTGGCGGGCACCGCAAGCCGCAATGCCGTAGGTCCGCTTATCCAGGAGCTCGGAGATTCCGACGCAAGCGTCCGCGAGAATGCAAGCTTCGCCCTCACTCAACTAACTCACCGCTCGGTTTCGCAGCATGCTTTGCCGGCCGAGGCCGACCCTGCCTCGACCTTTCAAATATGGGTTAACTGGTGGCTTACCCAAGGCCGGAACGCCACCGTTTACGACCCCACGGAATGTGCCGAACCTACACCGCTAAATTGAAAACTGGGTTCGCCGACGCCATAGTCACTGCCATGCGCCGTTGAAAATGCTCGTTGTAACAACTATATTGTAGGTGTGGCCAAAAAACTCCAGGCCGAGATCAAGCAGAAGGCGCCTTTCACCAGCATCGAGCAGGAAGTCTACCTCAATCTCCTGAAGACCGGCGACGCGCTCTCCCAGCCGGTCGAAAAGCTGCTGCGGGGTTCCGGCCTTTCCGCAACGCAGTACAACGTCCTGCGGATTCTGCGCGGGGCCGGCCGCCAGGGGCTCACCTGCGGCGAAACGGCTGAGCGCATGGTGACTCACGATCCTGACGTCACCCGCTTGCTGGACCGGCTGGAAAAGCGGAAGCTGATTGCCCGCTCACGAGACGCCGGGGATCGCCGCGTGGTCACAACCCGGATCACCCCGGGAGGCATTCGGGTCCTGGGCTCGCTGGATAAGCCCCTCGCCGAACTGCATCGCAGTCTTTTCAAGCACATACCGAAGCGCGACCTCAGAAAGCTTTCATCCCTGCTCGACCAGGTGCGGTCACCCGAAAAATAAGTTTACTTTCCGAGATATTCGTTGTAACGATATTCGTTGCCTTGCATCTTACGCTTCAGGAGGTGCAAAATGGCACAGACTCATCAAGCTTCGGCGGTCAAGCCGGCAATCACAACGTGGAATATTGATCCGGCGCATTCAAACGCGCAATTTTCCGTGCGCCACATGATGATTTCGAACGTCAGGGGAGAGTTCACCAAGGTCAGCGGCAAGGCCCAGTTTGATCCAGAAAAGCCCAGCGCAGGATTTTCCGTGGAAGCCACCATCGACGTGAGCACGATCAACACTCGCGAACCCGACCGCGACAAGCACCTGAAGAGTGCCGACTTCTTCGACGCGGCAAAATATCCCACCATCACCTTCAAGTCCAGAAGCGCAGAGAAGGGTCCGGACGGCCTGAAATTGCGGGGAGACCTCACCATCCACGGGGTCACGCGCGAGGTTACGCTGGAGGTCGAAGGTCCGACGCCGCCAACCAAAGATCCCTGGGGCAGTACCCGCATCGGAGCTTCGGCGAACACGAAAATCAACCGCAAAGATTTCGGCCTCACGTGGAATCAGGCGCTCGAGACGGGCGGCATTCTGGTCGGCGACGAGATCAAGATCACGATTGATGTGGAACTGGTGGCCCAGGCCTAAGAGAAGTAGTGAGAGCTTCGGCGACCCTGCTTTGCCTGTTTCGTTGGCCGCGTCATTCCGAGCGCAGCGAGGAATCCGCATCTCGCGTTTCGATGCGGAGAAGCAGATTCTTCGGTCAAGTCGACCTCAGAATGTCGACTCGCGGATTTCACCCAAGACTGCACCGTTTCGTGGCGGGGGAGTGATCAGGGAGTAGACCTATGCTTTTTTCAGCCCGTGCGGAACCATCGGCAGGGAGCGGATGCGCTTGCCGGTGGCGTGAAAGATGGCGTTGCCGATGGCAGGAGCAAGCCCGCATATGGGCGTCTCGCCGGCACCAGCGGAAGGCTGATTCTTGCGGTCGATGAGGACCGGCTGAACTTGGGGAACATCACTGAATCGAGGGACGCGGTACTGGGTAAACGTGGCGTTGGTGATTCGGCCGTCTTTGAATTCGATGGCCTCAAACAGCGCGCCGCCCAGGCCCATGACGTTGGCGCCCTCGATCTGGTTCCGCAGGCCATTGGGATTCACCACCGCTCCGCAATCGAACGCGCTGGTCACGCGCACCACGCGAACGTTGCCGCTGGAACGGTCCACGGCTACTTCGGCGCAGGTTGCGACGTAGCCGCCCTTCTCGACACCGCCGCCCATTCCAAAGCCGTGTCCCTTGGCGGGCTTTCGCGTCTTCCAGCCGAATGCGTCCGCGGCCGCCGTGAAGGCAAACTTCAGCCGCTGGTTCTTCAGGTTCTTCAGCCGGAATTCCAGCGGATCCATCTTCACCCGGTGCGCCAGATCGTCCATGTGGGATTCGCGCGCAAAGTGGTTGGCGGTGGCGGCCAGGGAGCGGTAAGATCCCTGCCGTAAGGGCGCATCCACTTCATGGAACTGGATGTGCTGGTTGGGGACGTCGTAGGGCGTGCGGATGGCCGCCCCGCCCGAGTTGTAATTGTGGAATTCCCAGGCGGTCAGAACGCCCTGGCCATCCACACCGCTTGAGATGTCGATCACGCCGGAGGGGCGGAAGTACGCCCAGGTGAATTCTTCCTCGCGCGTCCACACCAGCTTGACGGGTTTTCCGGCCGCGCGCGCTAGCCGGGCGGCCTCAATCGCCGCCTCGCCGGTATGTTTGCCGCCGTAAGCTCCGCCGGTGTCCGGAACAATCACGCGGCACTTGCCTTTCGATAAGTGGAAAGCTTCCTCCAACTGCTGCTGCACGCCGAACGGCCGTTGCGACCCTGTCCACGCGGTCAGCTTGCCGTTTTCCCATTCCGCCACGCCCGCGCGCGGCTCAAGAGGCGCATGCTGGATGTATGCAATCGTGTAGGTGGCAGTCAACCGGTGCTTGGCGGCCGCCAATCCGTCCTGCATCGATCCTGCTTCATATTCGCCGCGGCCGCCCGGCTCGGCGTGTGCTTTCAAATAGTCAAACAGTTCCGCGCTGGAGGGCTGCGGAGAGGTCTTCCACGTGGCGCGGATGACGGCGGCGGCGCGCCCCGCTTCAAGCTCGCTCGGCGCAACCACTCCCACAAAATCGCCGTCATGAACCACCGTGACGGCGGGCATGGCCTGGGCTTTCGAGGCGTCAAGCGATTCGAGCGTGGCTCCATAGGCTGACGGGCGCACAACTTTGCCGAACATCATCCCGGGCCGCCGAATGTCGGAAGCGTATTGATGCTCGCCGGTCACAAACGCGCGCCCATCGACTTTAGGAACGGGAGTCCCGGCCACCGTCCACTCACTCGGCGGAGTCAGAGGATCAGTTTCAACCATCGCCCGGGCCAGCGTCTGCCCCTGGGCAAGCTCGGCATAGGAGACCGAGCGGCCTCCCTTGCTTTCCCGAACTTCGCCATCCTTCGCAACCAGCCCTGCAGCCGGAACGTTCCACTGCCGGGCGGCGAGGCCAACCAGCGTATCGCGCGCCACGCTGGCCACGCGGCGGAGCTGCTTGTTCATGGTGGGAGTGGTGCGGCTGCCGAAGGTTCCCATATCAAACGGCGTGAGATCGGTATCGCCCATCACCATGCTGATCGAGTCCATCTTCACGTGGAGCTCTTCCGCTGCGGCCTGCGTCAGCGAAGTGCGAATGTTCTGGCCCATTTCGGCCTTGCCGGTATAGACCGTTACCGCGCCATGTTCGCCCACGTGCAGCCAGGCGCCGATATTCTCCGGCAGCGGCTCGCTATGTCGAGAGCCTCTCCGGCCCGATTCCTGCGCCAAGCCCTTCGGCAGCAGCAGGAAGACGGCGACACCACCGCCCATGAGCTTGAAGAAATCGCGGCGGTCCAGCTCAAAATGATGGAGCGGCGCCTCCCGCAACTCGTATCGCTCGGGCTCGATAACAATTTCCGGAATGTTCCGCTTGCTCATGCGCGAGACTTCTTCTTCATGGTCGATGCGGCATTGCGGACGGCTTCAATGATCCGGGGATAGGTGCCACAGCGGCAGATATTGCCCTGCATAAATTCTCGAATGTTTTTTTCGCTGGGATTGGGATTCTGGCGGAGCAGCGCCACAGCCGTCACGATCATGCCGGAAGTGCAGTAGCCGCACTGAAAGGCTTCAGCATCCAGAAATGCCTGCTGCACGGGATGGAGATTGCCGTTTTCCGCCAGTCCCTCGATCGTGGTGATCTGCTTTCCGGCGGCGTTGCCCACGGAGGTGAGGCAGGAGTGGACGGGCTTTCCGTCCAGCAGCACCGTACAGGCGCGGCACTGCCCTTCTCCGCAGCCAAACTTGGTCCCTGTCAGGCCCAGATCGTCACGCAGCACGCTCAGCAGGGTGGCCTCCGCCTCGGCGTCAATCGCGCGGCGCTTCCCGTTTACGTGAATTTCGCTAATCCTGGCCATGGCAAACCAGCAGCGACTTTCAACCTAACTTGGACGATCGGAAAAGGCAAGCAGGTTACAGGACCTTTTATCCCATAACCCGCGCCTGTGCTTTCCGACTTACCTTCCGCTTGTGAACCGTTTTTCCACGGCTCCCCAGTCCACCACGTTCCACCAGTTTTGAATGTACTCAGGCCGGCGGTTCTGGTATTTCAGATAGTAGGCGTGCTCCCACACATCGAGCCCCATCACCGGGAATTTGCCCTCCATAAGAGGGCTGTCCTGGTTGGCCGTTGAATAGATGTCCAGTTTGCCCGCGCTGTTCTTCACCAGCCACGCCCATCCCGAACCAAAACGCGTGGTGGCGGCGGCGTTGAATTTCTCCTTGAACTGATCGAACCCGCCAAAAGTGCTCTTGATGGCTTCCGCCAGGGTACCGCTCGGCTGGCCACCCTTCTTGGGGCCCATAATCGTCCAGAACATCGAGTGATTGGCGTGGCCGCCCCCGTTGTTGCGGACGGCTGTCCGGATATTTTCCGGCGCCAGCGCACAATTGTTGGCCAGCAGTTCCTCAACGCTCTTGCCGGACAGATCGGACGCGGATTCGATTGCCTTGTTCAGGTTGTTGACATACCCGCCATGGTGCTTGCCGTGATGAATTTCCATCGTGGTTTTGTCGATGTAGGGTTCCAGTGCATCGCTTGCATATGGAAGAGCAGGAAGAGTGAAAGGCATTGCGCCTCCTTTAGCTGTAGTAGGTGAAGATCCCATGAAAACCTCCTTCAAAAATCGGAATTCGGCAATCCCTGTCGAACCGAGGCCGCCCGTCAGCTTGATGAAGTCCCGGCGGTTGAGCTCAGAGTCGCGCCGGGGTGGTTCCTGAAGCCGGGCCCGGAGCTGATTGTGGCCGCCTGGCCAGGCCGCAAGGCTTCCCGCCGGAAAGGAAGCCGCGGATTTCCGGTCTGTTTTCGCCCCATTTTCCATTGATGGGACCAGTTTATCACAATTCCATTCAGGTGGAGCGAGGCGGTTATCAGGCGGCCAAGTGGAAGGCGACGCGAGTGTTTGTCGCGAAAATCCATATCTAACTTTAGGTCGCTAGTTCCTCGCGCCGAAGGGAATTCCGCCGAGTCTATCGGCCTGCAAACCCGAATGCCAGTTGCATTCGTTCTCAGCCAAGGGTAGATTGCAGGATGGACTAAAAGTTAATCAGGCGAATTCCGGTTTATCCCGGCGTCTGAGTCTGCACGAACCCGCTTGTGCGCCTGAATTTTTGATTGCGTGGGTTGTGGACTGTGGCCGTCTGAAGTTGCGCACAGCAGAGGCCCAATTTCCAAGCCCAGAGGTATGAGCCAATGAAGAACCGATTTGTTTGCCGCATGATTCTGCTGGCATTCCTGGCAATCGTCTGCGTCGTGGCTCTTTCCGCTCCCGCGCTGCCTGGCCTCGCTCAAGCCGGGGCAAAGAAGGTGGTGAAGACCCAGGCGGACCTTCCCCGGTTCAATTACCGGCTCACCGGAACAGCAACGGATCTGCTGCAGTCGAGCGACGCCGCGTTCGGCGCATTTGCGGCCAGGGTTAAGGCTGACGTCGGCTCGGTGCTCGCGAACTATGACATCCAGGACCACGCCGCGCTGCGCGAATTGCTGGGCGTGGATCTCGATCTGCAGATGCTGGCCGGCGACAACGAGGGCGCGCTTGGAACTGTTCAAAAGCTCCGCGCAGTCGAGGACAAGCCTGACGCCAAACTGATGACCGGACTCGCCATCAGGGCCATGGTCGAAGCGCAAAAAGCCACCGGCCGCACCTCCGGGCCTGACTACCTCTCCGCTTTCCAGAAAGCCTATGCGGCCGAAATCAAGCCGCTTCCCTGGCCCGTGGTAGGCACCAGAATCAAGCAGCAGAAGAGCAGTTTTGAAATTCTCACACCGGCGCTGGTCCTGGGCAGCATCAAGGCCAACGTCGAGCCCGCCGTCGCCAGGTCGCACAGCCTCAGCAACGACCTCGCCTGGGGCCTGGTGGAAGACCGTTTCCTGCTCCAGCGCGAGATTCCCCTGATGCCCGCCATGATGGACGTTCTCAAGCAGGAGGTGGCCGCCAACAACGTCGAGAAGCCTGATATATGGGCAGCCCGCGACGTGACGCTGACCATCGCCGACAAGCTCGCCCCGGTCAACGTCGCCATCTGGGATTCCGGCACCGATCTCGCGCTGTTTCCGGGCCGCGTCTACACCATTTCAAACCCGGGGCCGCAAGATGATCCTCACGACATTGCTTTCGACCTGAAAGGCTTTCCCACGCACGGCGAGTTGTTTCCTCTCAAGCCGGACCAGAAGAAGGAGCTTCCCTCGATGCTCGGCGAGCTCGAGGGCTTTTCCGATCTTCAGGCCTCCATCGACAGCCCTGAAGCTACGGCCCTGCGCCAGAAGCTCGCCCACCTGCCGTCGTCCGAGGTTCCGGCGTTCATCGAGAACCTCGAGCTCTTCGCAATTTATTCTCACGGAACCCATGTAGCGGGCATTACCGCTCGAGGCAATCCCGCCATCCGGCTGGCGGTCGGACGCATCACCTTTGACTGGCACAATGTTCCGCTGCCGCCCAGCAAGGAACTCTCCGAGCGCGCCGCCAAAGACGATCAGGCGTATGTGGACTGGTTCCGCGCCAACCACATCCGCGTGGTCAACATGAGCTGGGGCGGAGGTCCGCGCGACGACGAGGTGGCGCTGGAAAAGAACGGCATGGGCAAAGATGCCGCCGACCGCAAGGCCATCGCCGCCAAGCTCTTTGCCATCGAGCGCGCCGGCCTCTATACCGCCATCAAGAGCGCGCCGGATATTCTCTTCGTTTGCGCTGCGGGCAATTCGAATAGCGACAGCACATTCGACGAGGATATCCCATCGTCCTTCAGGCTGCCCAACCTGCTGACCGTCGGCGCCGTCGATCAGGCCGGAGACGAGGCCAGCTTTACCAGCTACGGCCCCACCGTTCGCGTTGACGCCAACGGCTATGAAGTCCAGTCCACAGCGCCCGGCGGCAGCAATCTGCGCATGTCCGGCACCTCAATGGCCTCGCCGAACGTGGTAAATCTTGCTGCCAAGCTCATCGCGCTCGAGCCGAAGTTGACACCGGAGCAGACCATCCATCTGATCGTCGCCGGCGCCACCACCAGCAAAGACGGCCGCCGCCACAACATCGATCCCAAACGCTCCGTAGCCCTGCTGAAGCAGATGCAGAGCGACACAAATTAGGTACGTGGACTTCCAGCTTTTGAAGTCCGCGGTTCTTCTTTAGGGCCTGGGATTCAGCCCAGCCGCCACAGCCCGTGGGTGGCACACACGTCGCGATCTTTGCGATGTGTGCGGCAAGGCTTCCGGCATGATTTTAAGTTCGGGTTTGGCACGAAGGTTGCGGCCCCGGTAGACTGCGCGTTGACCGCAGACATGCCAAACTGCGGCACGCCTGCGCCACCCGCCCACCCGCCCCTCAAGATGACTATAGTATCCGGCGTTCTTTACAGGAGAATTAGGGACGCTCACCTAACAGGAGTAAACTTTTACGCGTGTGCCGGATGAGCTCTATATAAATGCTCATTGGGTGCCCGGACCGAACGTGCGGGGGTGAGTCTCGATGTTCCGCGAGCTGTGCAAATCGGGGGAACTGAACCAGAGTGGGGACAATGGATCCGAAGCAAATCACGACCTTAGTAGAGAATTTAGAGGCCGAAGTTAATAACGGCGGCTTCGACCAGTTTTTCTACAACTCGACAGGGGACAATACAGAGGAGGCCATCCAAGCTCTTGAGGCAATCGGTGCGTCCAGCATGGCTGAGATTCTCAGGAGAGCAGCTGGGAAGTTTCCAGACGGGATGCCCCCAAAGGACCGCGTTGCGCGCCAGGATCTGCTTCTGCAAATTTCCCCAGATGGCCACGCATTCGAGGACTTGGATTCCCAGTTCTGCGGATACCCAGACGACCTATCCGGTCTTTTAGCAAAATACGTCTCTTCGTGAGCATGGTCTAACGCCTGATGAATCCCTCCTCACCTTGCTCGACAACGAGACCCCTGAAATCTATGCCCTCGAATGGAATGCTCCCTGAGGTTGGGTGGGGCAGATACTTGCCTTGCGTATCTGACCAAGGCTGCCGAGCTAGCGCGGTGACCGATGCGCCGGGCTAGGAACACCATCCCCCGGAACCAGAGACAAGCGGTGCAAGGCCCGCCGATTTCGCCCGGGCGCGCTAGCGGTCTTTCAGCCTGGCTCGAATCGCTTCCGCAATCACGGCGGCGTTGGAGTGTTCGGCGTCGCGGGCGCCGAAGACAAGCGTGAGTGTTCCCTTTCCCGCCATGGCGATGAGCCGGTCGAGCACCTCCTTGCGCGGCGGCTCATGAAGCTCCTTGCGATACCGCTTGCGGAATTCCGGCCATTTCTCAGGGTCGTGCCCGTACCAGCTTCGGAGTTCTTTGGACGGCGCAATGGATTTTTCCCACGCGCTGATTTTGAGATCAGCTTTGCTCACTCCGCGGGGCCACAGGCCGTCCACCAGGATTCGAATGCCTTCGCGCGCGCCCGGCTTGTCATAGGCACGACTGATGTTTACCGCCATGGGACGTCACCACCTTCCACGCCCTAAACCTTGAGGGCGTGAAGATAATCGTAACTGATCTTGATGGCTTGAAACACCGGAAGTTGGGTCTGGTCCTGCTCGACAAAGTAATACTTCAGCCCGCCCTTGGGCGCCGCCTTGAAAATCCGCTTCCAGTCAATGACCCCCTTGCCAACCGGCGCAAAGGCCTCGTCAGGCGTACGGCCGGAAACGGTTGGCGGATAATGCTTCCTTTCATCCTTGATGTGCAGGACCGGGAAGCGGCCAGGGTACTTGTTCATGTAGGCGACAGGATCGTAACCGGCGCGCGTGACCCAGAAACAGTCCATCTCAAAGCAGACGGAAGCTGGGTCGGTGTTTTTCAGCATCAGGTCAAGCGCGATGGTATCGCCGAATTTTTCGAAGTCCCGGTTGTGGTTGTGGTATCCGAAATGCAGGCCCGCTCTCCTGCAACCTTCGCCCGTCTTGTTAAAAAACTCGGCGGCGCGTTTATAATTGTCAAGCGAGTGCCGGTAGATTTCCGGCACCGATGAGAGCACAACATAACTCATGCCGAGAGTGTGCGCGTCGTCGGTGACCTGCGACAGGCTGGAATTGAGCAGCTCATAGCTAAAATGGCCGGCGGCAGTCTTCAAACCAATCTGGTTGATAAGCTGCTTGATCTTCGGCACCGGCTGGTTGTGAAAGCCTGAAAACTGCACCTGCGGGTAGCCCACCGAGGCCACCTTGCGCAGCGTCCCTGCAAAATCCTGGTCAAGCTGCTTCCGCACCGTGTAAAGCTGCAAACCGACCGGAATTCCATAAGGGTCAGCGTATAGATTCAGGCCCGCGCCCGCAGCCGTCATACAGGCAGACGCCGCAAGGCCAGTCCGGAGAAAATCGCGTCGATTGATTAAGCTCATTGAGAACAGTTCCTCCTTATTGAACGTAGATCAATTCAGCTCCCAGGGTTAAACCAGCCACTGAACAAGCAGCGGGAGACAACGAGGGTGCAAACCCGCTTTCCTTCGCAGGCCCTTGTAATCTCGGGAGTTCCCCGCTTGCAGCGCCGATCATACCACGCCTTAAAATGCTAGGATACAGGGATGCGCACCCGGAAAAGTGAGCATGTGGAGGACGTGGACGAACGGTACATGCGCGAGGCTCTGCGCCAGGCGCGCCGCGGCTTTCGCGAAGGCGAAGTCCCGGTGGGGGCGGTGATTGTCCGCGGTGGAGAGGTCATCGCCCGCGGCCATAACCGCCCCATACATCTCAGCGATCCTTCCGCGCACGCGGAAGTGCTGGCGCTGCGCCGCGCGGGCCGCAGGCTTGGGAACTACCGCCTGTCCGGATGCAGCCTGTATGTTACAATCGAGCCTTGTGCGATGTGTGTTGGAGCCATTGTCCAGGCGCGCGTCCAAAGGCTGGTTGTGGGGGCCGTGGACCCCAAAGCTGGCGCCTGTGGCTCGGTCCTGCCAGTGCTAAACAGCGAGAAACTGAACCATAAGGTCGTGTTTGAAAGCGGAGTACTCCGGTCGGAGTGCGCGGCCATTCTTCAGCAGTTCTTCCGCGAGCGCCGAAAAACGAGTCGGTCCGGAATTTGAAAACGGCCGGGGCCGTGCCAAAATACAATTTCATCCGCAAACATCAGGATCACGCTTTTGCGGAGAGGTACCGAAGTGGTCATAACGGGGGCGCCTCGAAAGCGTCTTGCCTGCCAAAAGCGGGCACGTGGGTTCGAATCCCACCCTCTCCGCCACTCATTTCAGGTATTGACGCTCTCGGTTGTCCAGATGCGAATTCCCAGGTTCGGAATGACGAAACGGTGCAGCCAACAATCGCACGGAAATCAGGTTCTTATTTCATGCAGTCTGTAGTTTTTACTGAATTATAGATACGGTATCCGCCCACGCCGTCAACTGGCTGCCGCAATCGCTTCAAAATACGGCGGATAATCTACGGGCATGGAACGACGCTTAGGCAACTGAATTGCCAATCATCGTGACGTGTATCAGGGGAGAGCATTTCGCCCGTCCTGACTGCTTGAGCTTGTGACGTAGTTTAGGGTCCAAATGCAGCAAAACTCATCAAAACAGTCCTTCGGGGATGCCTGGAGGGACCGTCTGCGGGCGCTTAAAAACGTCCCGCCGGGACTGCGCATTGTATGGGAAGCCGGGCCGAAGGTGACGCTCGCCGGCCTGGCGCTGCAGATAATTTCGGCGCTTATCCCGATTGGCATTGCGGCTGTTTCGGCTGCGATCATCGGCGAAGTCGCCGCCGTTGTTAATTCTCACCAGAGTCTTACTCCGACCTTCTGGTGGCTGGTGGTGGCGGAATTCGGGCTGGCGCTTGGGGGCAGCGTTCTCTCGCGCATGATTGATTACTGTGAGAGCCTCCTTGGTGATAAGTTTATCCGGCATGTCAGCATCAAGGTGATGAGCCATGCCTCAAAGCTGGACCTGGAGACCTACGAAGACCCGGATTTCTACGACAAGCTGGAACGGGCAAGAGTCCAGGCAACTGACCGGGTCAGCATGATTTCGTCCGTGGGCCGGGCTCTCCAGCAATTCGTCACTGCCCTGACTTTTTCGATTAGCATCTGCCTGTTTTCTCCCTGGATTCTCCTGCTCCTGGTCATTGGCGTTCTGCCCGCTTTTGTCGGCGAGAGCCACTTCGCGTTTCTCGGATACTCCTTGAGATTCCGGCAGACCCCTGCGCGCCGTCAACTCGACTATCTGCGACAGCTTGGGGCAAGCAAGGAAAGCGCAAAGGAACTTAAACTGTTCGGGCTCAGCCCCTACTTGACGGGCAAGTATGCCCGGATTTCCGATGACATCTATACACAAAATGTTTCGCTTTCGAAACGCCGACTCCTCGCCAGTTCATTGTTCTCGCTGCTTAGTGCGACCGCCTATTACGGCGCATACGCCTTTGTGATTTATCGAACGATCCATGGCGATCTATCGCTGAAATCTCTGATCTACCTGGCGGCCGCGATTGCGGGCGCCAGCAGCAACATTCAGCAGATCTTCTCCAGCTT
Source organism: Terriglobia bacterium (assembly GCA_036278995.1). Taxonomy (GTDB): domain Bacteria; phylum Acidobacteriota; class Terriglobia; order UBA7540; family UBA7540; genus SCRD01. The sequence goes on from DASUJZ010000111.1 coordinate 13,111, forward strand.
TACGAGCATTGCCGATCAGGCGCTCTTCCTCACCGATTTCCTGAACCTCTTCCGGCTCGAGCCCAAGCTGCAGTCCAAACCGAATGCGATACCGGCTCCGCGCCCCATTCGACAGGGGTTTGAATTTGACCGAGTGACTTTTGCCTACCCCGGAACCAGACGTGCCGTGCTTGACCACCTTGATCTTCGGATTGAGCCAGGCCAGCGGGTGGCATTGGTGGGCGAGAACGGGCAGGGGAAAACGACGCTCGTAAAGCTGATCACACGGCTCTATGATCCTACGGCGGGACGAATCCTGCTGGATGGAGTCGATCTTCGGGACTATGACCTGGAAGACTTGCACAGGGAAATTGCGGTGATCTTTCAGGACTTCATGCGATACGAAATGACCGGGCGCGACAACATAGCCATGGGGAAAATCGACGACCGCGATGACTTCAACCGGATATTGACGGCCGCTCGCAAGAGCCTTGCTGATGCCGTTCTGCAGAAGCTGCCGGAGAGCTACGAGCAGATGCTCGGAAGACGTTTTGAAGGCGGCGTGGACCTGTCGGGAGGCGAGTGGCAGAAGATCGCTCTGGCGAGAGCTTATTTGCGGAATGCTCAGTTGCTGATTCTTGATGAGCCGACGGCGGCGCTTGATGCCCGTTCTGAACGAGAAGTATTTGAGCGCTTTTCCGACCTGACGGTTGGAAAAACTGCGCTGTTGATTTCACACCGCTTTTCCACTGTCCGCATGGCGGACCGCATCCTTGTCCTGGAAGGCGGCAAGATCGTTGAGGACGGGTGCCACAGCCAGTTGATGGAGCGCGGAGAGCGCTACTCAAAAATGTTCGAACTCCAGGCTGCGAGCTACCGGTAATACATAAAAAGAGTTTTGTTATGAACCCGAGTTTCAATGAGCATTCTAATGACTGCCCAAAGGCTCCGGAGGCCGTCAACAGCCCCTGCGAGCTTCCATCGGAAAACAGCGGGCAGGCGCGAGAAAGTTCAAATGAATCTCGGAATGAGTGGCTGCGGGCGCTCGGTACGCACCAGGCTCGGAAATGGGTTGCCGCCAGGCGCCTGAAGAGACCCAAGGTCCTCAATCCGCGTTGGCACCGGACCCGTGCATCGGTTGAGCGAACTTTGCTGCTCCGCAACAATGCGACTCCCGAAGGCAGCCCGGCCGCTGAGCAACAACGCTGGCTTCAGGACAATGTGCGCTTTCTTCGGAGCGCTCTAAAAGAATTTCGCGATGCTCTAAAATCGTTGCGGGATTTGCCCGGTCTCCAACCCTCACCAGAACAGGATGAGATCGTTCCGCGCGTTTATCAGATCGCAAGCAGCTTTGTGAGCGCGGCAGAGTTCAAGTTTGAAGAAGAAGCACTCGGAGAGTATATCACCGGAGTTCAGCAGGTGGTCGCCCTGGAGATCGGTGAACTCAGGGTGCTGAAATCTCTGCTTCAGCTCGCGTTGTTGCAAGAGCTTGGAACAGCGGGTGAGAAATTTATCACTGCCGCTCGGTCGGGAGATGCTTCTGCAGAAATTCAGCCTCCCCTTCCCTCGACGATCATCACCAGCCTTCGTGATATTTCTGATCTGGAGTGGAAAGAGTTTTTTGAGGCTAACTGCGTCGTTGACCGCATTCTTCGGTCAGACCCGTCCGGGGCTTACCCTTGGATGGATTTTGAAAGCCGAGAACTTTACCGAAATGCAGTGTCCGATTTGGCTGGGCACACGAAACTGAGCGAGACCGACGTGGCCCGGGGCGCCGTCCTCTGCGCGCGGAAAGCCAAGGATCGAAAATGGGGAGTAAATCAGCGTGCCACAGATCGCCGCGGCAGCGTCGGATATTACCTGACGGATCACGGCAGCCTGAAGTTGAAGAGAGTTATCGGCTATCGCCCGTCACTTCCGAGGCGAATAAGGGACCTCATTCTTGGATGGCCGGAAGTCTATTACGTTGCGGGCGTCGAACTCACAACGCTGGTTGCTGTCTTCCTGTTGCTGTGGCATCTCGGGACGGTAATTCCTCTCATTCCGGGCCTACTGTTGTTGATTCCGGCAAGTCAGGCAGCGGTTGGTCTAATGAATCAGATCACCGTGCGCTTTGTGCGGCCGCGCCGGCTCGCGAGGCTGGACTTCTCCGGTGGCATCCCAGACGAGTTCTCAACTCTTGTCGTAGTCCCCTCCCTGTTGCTGAATGAAAAGGAGGTGCGGCATATTGTGGAGGCTCTTGAGGTCCGGTACCTGGGTAATCGCGACCCCAATTTGCATTTCGCTCTCCTGACGGACTCCCCCGACGCCTCGAAACCTACCGACGAGCATGATGAACTGGTGGCGTTGTGCAGCTCGTTGATCGAACAACTCAACGAGAAATATGCTCGTGATCAAAAGGGCGGCTTCTTCCACTTTCATCGTCACCGCGTTTTCAACCCGCAGGAAAACAGGTGGATGGGCTGGGAACGGAAAAGGGGCAAGTTACTCGACCTGAACAGGCTCATTCTTGGCAAAGAAGACAGTTTCCCGGTGAAAGTCGGCGACCTCTCGATTTTGCCTCGAGTCAGGTACGTGATTACCCTCGACTCAGATACTCGCCTGCCCCGGGATACCGCTTATAAGCTGGTCGGGACGCTCGCCCATCCGCTCAATCGCGCGGTGATTGACAGAAAGACGAACACAGTTGTCGAGGGGTACTGCATCCTGCAACCCAGGGTGGGGATCAGCGTTGAATCTGCGCGCAAATCACGCCTGGCCAGCATCTATTCCGGCGAAACCGGATTCGATATTTACACGCGGGCCGTCTCCGACGTCTACCAGGACCTGTTTGGCGAAGGCAGCTTTACAGGCAAAGGAATTTACGAAGTTGAAACTTTCCAGCGAGTGCTGGGCAATCGGTTTCCGTCCAATGCTCTGCTGAGCCATGACTTGATTGAAGGCATCTACGGCAGAGCTGGACTCGTTTCCGACATCGAAGTCATCGATGATTACCCATCGCACTTCAGCGCCTACTCACGCCGGATGCACCGATGGGTACGAGGCGACTGGCAGATTCTGCGGTGGCTCTTGCCCTCCGTGCCGAACTTCTTTGGCACGAGGGTCCCAAACCCTATCACATTGCTGTCCCGCTGGAAAATCTTCGATAATCTCCGGCGCAGCCTGATCGAGCTGAATTTGTTTCTCATCTTACTGGCCGGCTGGTTTGCCTTCCCTGGTGGGGCTCTCTACTGGACGGCTATCATCGTTGGGCTTTTGCTGATGCCCGCCTATGTTGAGACCCTCATATCGCTTGCCCAGGTGTGGGCGACTGACAATCTCAGGGGCTTTTTGAAGGAGCGTAGGAACGCGTTCGTGACGGGGCATTTGCAGGTGTTTGTCATGTTGGCATTCCTGCCCCACAAGGCGTTTGTGATGCTCGACGCCATTGTCAGAACTCTAACACGCCTCATCGTTACACGCAGAAATCTGCTTGAATGGGAAACGGCTGCTGAAGCAGAATCAGGCACCCGGAAAAAATCGGCTGTTGAAACCTACCTGGCAGTGACTCCGTGGTTCGCCCTGGCAACGGGCGTCGCCTTGGGATTTCTTCGGCCTTCTGCGTTACCGGTGGCCGCACCCTTCTTGACCCTTTGGCTGCTGGCTCCTCTGTTCACGAAATGGATTAATCACCCCCCTCGCCGGCGCAAGAAACCTTTGGAGGCACAGGACGTCGCCTTCCTGAGGACTGCGTCTCTCGCCACCTGGAGATACTTCCGGGAGTTCAGCAATGCCGGAGTCAACTGGCTGATTCCCGACCGCGTCCAGGAAGAGCCCGCTGCGGTTGTGAACGTCCTGTCGCCGACAAATCTCGGAATGCTGTTGAACGCGCGCCTGGCGGCGCACCACCTTGGCTATCTCACGCTCACCGAGTTAATCGAGCAAACCGAAGAAACGATCAATTCCGCAAAGCGTCTTCCAAGGTTCAATGGTCATTTTTACAACTGGTATGACCTGCATACGCTCAGCCCACTGCCTCCAAGATTTATTTCCACGGTAGACAGCGGGAACCTGGCGGCCTGCTTTTGGACAATGAAGCAGGCATGCCTCGGGCTGCTCAAAGAACCGCTTCTATCCGGGGAACAACGTCAAGGCATTCGCGACCATCTTTCAATTGTCCAGCAACTTGCGAATCAGAAAAATCTGGCGCCACACGTTATATCGCGGATTCAGGAGTTAGCTTCAAGAGCCGACCGAACCGGAGAAGACCTCTCGGATTGGATCCACTCTCTGCCCGAGCTTCGCAACGAAGTTCAGGATGTCTTGAATGTCATTCGCAACAACAAAACGGATGACCAAAGCGAAGACCAGGGCGCCGCAGACGACCTGGCGTGGTGGCTTGCCGAAACCCTTGAGCGGATCGAGAGCGTGCAGCGCACTGCAGAACGCTTTGCGCCATGGCTCTTGCCAGAGTACAAAAAATTCCAATTGTACGGCCAGGGGCATGATGTCTCCGTGGCTTCACTACCCGCCATTGTCTCACAGATTGAAACAGAGATGAAGGGCCGGTCAATGGAGACCGGCGAACCTGAGGCCGCAGAAAGCATGAAGTCACTATACTCGCGTCTCAGAGCCGGCATTGATCGAGCGATAGAGCTTTCCATCAGGCTCCAACGCCTCGCTGGGGAGGCCGACCAACTTCTGAGAGAAATGGATTTCCGTTTTCTGTACGACCAGAGAAGGAGGCTTCTGCGCATCGGGTACGATGTTGACGCCCATCAGGGGACAAGAGCCCTTTATGATCTGCTGGCTTCCGAAGCCCGGATCGCAACCTTTATTGCGATTGCTAAAGGAGACATCAGACAGGAAGCTTGGTTTCATCTGGGCAGGACGCAAGCCCTTGAGGAAGGCGAAGCAGTATTGGCATCATGGAGCGGGACAATGTTCGAGTACCTGATGCCGTTGCTCTGGATGCGCTCGTATTCAGGCACAATGCTGAGCGAGGGCATGCACTCAGCGGTGCTCTGCCAGCAGAAATATGCGCGGAAGAGAAAAGTTCCGTGGGGCATTTCAGAAGCGGCCTTCAGTACCCGGGACCACAAAGGCATTTATCAATACGCCGCATTCGGCTTGCCTGGCCTGGCAGCGGACCCGAATGCGCTGGACGATCTCGTTATCGCTCCTTATGCGAGTTTCCTGGCGCTTCTGGTTGACCCCACATCCGCCGTTCGTAACTTAAAATTGATGAGGGAAAAGGGATGGTTCGGGCGTTTCGGGTTCTATGAATCCGCTGATTACTCAAACAGCGATGCGTCTGGAACGAAGACCTACGAACTGGTTCGGTGTTGGATGGCTCATCACGAGGGCATGAGTCTGCTGGCCGTCTGCAATCTGCTCACCAGGTTCTCACTACAGCGGTGGTTTCATTTGGAAAGCCGGGTTATGGCAACCGAGCTTCTTCTGCATGAGAAAGTTGCCCTCGCAGCGCCCGAGGAACTCGGACCGGCAAACCCCTCGAAGCGCTCTCTCCGGTTCCCGGCACAGGAAGCCTCGGCTCGAAGTGCTCTTTCGGAACCGGCTCACGAGTCAGGGTAGGCAGGGGATTCGGCTGCGATTGCCCGCGAGGGCTTCTCCGAATTTCCAGCCGTCAGCCGCTTCCTCTGACAGAGGCGCGCGCCGGACTATCGGCCATTTTCAATCAGATAACGACCTATTCTGTTCCTGTGGCGGAATAGGTATCTTGAATTTAAAAGCCGAGACCGGAATCTGGTGCCGTGTGCCTATCCGGATTTCTGTTTCAATCTCCACACCCGGGCCGGGCTTTTGCTTATCCTGGTCTGAAATCTCTTCCTGAGGATCAGCAAATATCCTGGTCGGTTGCGGATCTTCGACTGGCGAGTTCGGTACAAGCCCGATCATGTCCAGTGCCCGTTCAACGTCGGCATTGCTCATGAACCAGCGCCACACGTTTCCTGTACGCAGGTCTTCAGCGCTTAGAAGAGTAATGCCGACATCGATGCCGATGACGTAGCGGCTGACCCACCCGGTGGTAGGATTGAACGCATCGGCGAAGCCGTACCGTCCGTAAACCTTCCTGCCGTATTGCAGCAGCATGGCCCGTAGCGCGGGAATGCAGATATCAGGAGTAAACATGGCGGAACCGGCGGCGGCGCTGGGGACAACCGTTCCATCAATTCGGGAATCGTTGGCTGAACCTCCCCACGCGACATAGCCCTTCACGCTGTCAGACGCGGAAATGCCCCAAACCTTTGACGAATACCCGCGGTACCGCTGAGAGAGATCGATGCCAAGTGCCTGCTGCGCCCGCGTAGCCACGATTGCGTTCTCGAGCACATTTACCCGCGGGACAACACGATCTCCCACCGGGACCTCCGCGTAACTGCGATTCCTGAGGTCCAGCCACGCCTGCGAATATTGCTGAATAAAAAGAGGTCCTCCGCCGATGTAGGCGTAACCACCAGCATGAACAACTGGGAGTTTCCACCCGAACCAGGCATCTGGAGGAATGGGGTGCGTCGGCGACCCGATCGCCAACGCGTAAAGAATCCCGGCTTCGCTATAGGTGTCCCAGCGATATGGGAGAAAGCCTGTCTCCGGTTTCCAACCGTGGGACAGAATCAACTGGTCACCGTTAAGCATCCACGGGAAGTCGATCCGGTCATAAATCAAGTTCGCCAGCCGGACAATTTCGGGATCGTCGGAGAAGGCCTGCCTCGCGGTCAGAATCCCCGAAAGCAGCAGCGCGGTATCGATTGAGGAAATCTCGCTTTTCCATGCCCGCTTTCCAGTGGTGGCGTCAATGAAATGATAAAACCACCCATGCTTCTGCTGAGCATGATAAGCAAAGAAACGCAAAGCCGTGCGAATACGATTGCGGGCCCGATCCGGACTTATCCAGCGGTGCCCAGCGGCGATGCAGTACGCCGTCAAGCCAAAGCCGGTAGCGGCAATGCTCGAGACGTTCTTGCGCCAGGATGCGTCCTCCGGCCTGCCGTCAAACCGAGCGCGGTCCAGGACGAGCCCGGTATTAGGATCGGTGTTTTGCCAGAAATAGCGGAATGAACGGCGTGAAATATCGTCCAGCAGGTCGTTGTCAATCCTGCTGAGAGGGCGGGTGGCCACCTCGGTGGGCCCGGTGGCAGCAGCGGCCCGCGGAACCCCGCTGGGGATCAGGGCCAAGGCCAGCGCGACTGCACTGATTAACCTTGAGGCACGAACCCCAGGCCCGACGGTGGTGAACTGACGATACCGGGAAAAAAGATGCCTGGTGCTTCGTACCTCTGTACCCAATGCCCTGAAGACTCCTCAGTCTGCTCGAATCTCTGCCAAGTTCTCCGAAGCGTGACCCCCGCGAATGAATGGTCGCGTCCCGGGGGGCGTCCGGCGATCGTTCCTCGGTGCAAGGTCTGTCCTCTGCCCCGCACCGCGCGTTACATTGTACAACGTTCTGCCTCAGCGGCAAGTACGATGTTGATGATTCCGACGCGTCCACTTTAAGTCAACTCGGTCGGCTTTCGCATAGAAGATTAACGGGAAGCGCCGCTGAATGCCCGCTAAGCCACATCCTGCGAATGAATCAGCTCGCTATTCGGTCATCATAGTCAGTGGAGAGGGTACAACCACAGGTGGGCGCGCGAACGTTGCTATGAGATTGATCGCAAACAATCCCACTGCCGTGAACTCGATGAGCGCTGAAACGGGCAGGACGTTCCACGCCCATGTCGCGTAATCCTGATAGGCAAGCACCTCCGACGCAACGCGCAGCGTGCATCCGCTCATCAGTAGGATTAACATTACCAACATAAGCTTCGAGCTCCACAACGTGCGCATTCCGCAAAACGAGGGCAGAATTCTCTGCCCCACGCAGAAGATCATTGCGGCGATGAAGCCAACCGTGAGTGCGTGACGCGAGGCACCCCAAATTCCCGGTGCCGCACCAGCGCGCGCAGCCCAGATGCTAAGGGCGGCGGCCACGAGCAACCAACCATACGCGATTCGGATGAATATCGGAAAGCTTGGGTGGACGTTAACGGTTTTCGCTGGTTTGACTGCGGGTTCGAAGAAGCGAATGGCCGCAACAGCCGTTGCTGCTCCAGCCAGCAGAAGCATACCTGCGGCGAAAAAATATTCCAGGAACCCCAGGATCACACCTGAGGTGTTCAAACCCAGAGCCAATAGCAAAAACGAGTTCCGCAACGGTCGCAATCCCATGAACACCGGCAACCAGCGCGCGCTGAAACCCCAGACCATGGGAACAATAAAGCCCCAGGTAGAAACCATCAAATAACGCTGATCAAAGAAGTGGGGGAACGCCGGAGAATCACCATTCAGCGCCAGTTGAAGGGATGCGCCGAAGTTCAGCAGAAGTGTTGCGAGCAGACCCAGGGTTGCCGTGATTACCATGACGGTCCAGGGCTCAAGCGGCTTTGCCGAGCGGCTTGACGCGCGATGGCTCGCGACGGCCTGAAAGAAAATCAGGAAAGCAATCAATTCAAGCGCAGCGGACAAGGGGAGCGCAATCCGCCAGTGCCGCGGATAAATATTCGTGAACCAGCGGGCGGTGACGCCGATCGCCCAGAGCGCCCACGCAAGCCACGCTGACCAGAGCGCGAACGGCTTCAGCTTGCGCAATTTTGGGATCGAGTAGAATCCAATCCCCAATATGAAAGTGCCTACCCAGCCGAACAACTGAGCGTGGCCATGAGCCTGGATCCAGGCTGGCGAGACGGATTCCGCCGCTTCCCGGCTGCTGATCTTGATAAGATTCCAAACGCCCAGAAATGTGCCGGGCAGAAGCATGAAAAATAGCCCGGTAACGATGTACGTCAACAGCAAATGTGACAGGGATCGCTCGCGCGCGATTGCACGATCCATGAGGGAATTTGTTTTGCCGGCCAGCCGAATGGGTTGGTTAATCAGTGTAGTACTCCACCTCTTTGGCCTTCCACAACGGATACTCCAATCCGGCCAGCCTATTGATGATCAGTGCTTGAGCAACCAGCAGGAACACCGCGACTTCGATGATAATCAGCTCACGCGGCGTGGAGATGATTCCCAGAGAAACAATCAGCGTGGTAGCACCCGCAGGAGGATGGCTGGCATCGAGAAGAACCATCAAAGCACCTGTCGCGGAAAGTGAAAAAGCCGCTGCCAGAATTCGAGGCCAGAAGATCCCCTGATTGACTCCGAAAGGCAGTGCTCCAGCTCCGGTAAAAACAAATGCCGCGTAGCCGCAGACAAGTCCAATCGCATGGCCGTAAATAGTGTTCCGCGGACTTGAAGTCTTTCCGAGCGGAGAGAAGAACAGCAGATACGCGGTGGGGCCAAGCGAAGGAAACACAAATGGGTTGCGGCTCACGAGCGCCAGCAGAGCAAGTACGGCAATGGTAACGAAGCCGTTCACAAACACGTAGATAGATCGGACGAGCCTTGCCGGAAAATGTTGTAACAGCCAATCCAGCCGGAAGCGCCCCAGCAGATGAAAAACGTGATCGTTGCCCGCATGCTCCTTTGAATCGGGATTCCTCATTAAATATTGGGCAGCAAGTCGAAGTATTCGTCGTCTTCATTTTTGCCGCCCTCTCCTTTGCCGAGAGATTTTTCCGATTCAACGAACTCGATCCGCTCGATCCACTTAACCATTTTGTAGCCAAGCTGGTTCTCAACGCGTAATCGCAGCGGCGCTCCATATACTTGCGGAAGGCGTTCGCCGTTCATCCGCGACGCCAGCAGGCATTGCGGTTTTTGAACGTTCTCCAAGCTTTGTGTATCGTAATAGGGACCGCCGTAAAGGGCCTCGCCAAACGAGAAAAACGCTACAACTTTCGCCTCCGGCTTTGGCTGGACGAGATCTATCAGAGTTTTCATTGGGATACCGCCCCATTTGGCGATGCCGCTCCAGCCCTGGATGCAGTGATGCATTGTGATGTGCTCGACCTCACCCAGGCGCTCCAGCTCCGCGAGAGAGAGCTCCACCGGGTTTTTGACCAGTCCTCCCACACTGAGCCGGAAGTCCGCGAACCCGCCCTCAGCCAGCCGCTTCCAGTCCTCCCGGACAGGTACTTTGCCGTTGGGCCAGAAATACGAAGAAATTTCCTTCTCGGTATATTTCTGCTGTGGAAGCAATCGATTCAATGTAAGGAGTTGCATCGGATAGGTCACGGCTTTGAGCGCGTGCTGCAATCCGCGCGGATGATGCCAGGAGATGTAGTGTGCAAACACCCACGACAAAACAACCACGCCTATGCCCACAAATCCCAGATACATTCCGATGTGGCGCAGGTCGTCCGTACCCATGACAATGTGGTTCATATTTCGCACAAATCCCGTCATCACGATCAGAGTCACATGGACTACCAAAAATGCAAGAAAGCTGAACATGGTGAGGAAATGGATCGATCTGGCGGATTGTCTGCCACCAAATATTCGGGCGTACCATGGGAACCGATTCACTACCGCAGGTGACATGGCTACGCCGGTGGCAATGGCAAGCGGGCCGAACACAAAAACCACCGTGAAATATGCGATCTGTTGCAATGCGTTGTAGCCATAAAACCCGTTCGGCTCTGGGGGCAGGTGGAACGTCGCGTAATGGACGAATGTGCTCCACCCTTGCAGGAGGACGATAGGCGAGGTCGGCACGATGCGCTTCCATTGGTCCGTACCCAGGAGCATGGAGATAAAGATGATACCCGTGACGATAAAGCCATGTACGTTGATGAAATGCCAGGCCCGCGCAAGACCAATTGTGTGCCGGTAGCCCGGCGTGCCAACAAGTGGCGAAATGTAGCGCGCGTCATCTTTCGCGGTCCAAAGGCGGTGGCGAGGGACTTTCAAAGGTGTAAATCGTATCCATTCGCTTCCCGGAGTGCAGCCGTCATTGAAATAGAGTCGCGGATGGTCCACCAGTATTGACAGCCCACTGCGAATCAGCATCATCACAAAAAGAAAATTGAAGAAGTGACAGTATCGTACCCAGACGGGGAATCCGTGCGGCCCCGCGAAGTTGTTCGGATATATCTGAGGCACCGCCGGAACACCCGGCAATCCCGCTATCGCCACTTCGACCCAAGCCGCAGCGACAACCGAGAGAATGGCAATGCCGATTCCGATCAGGATGGAGGGGCGAATCCAGATTCGAAATCGACGATCCGGCGGATAATGAACAGCCGCATGTGCTGCATCGAACCGAACCATGCCTTCCTCCACGAACTGCGCTGAATGTACGCGTTAGTCAGAGCCCTGAGCGCGTGTGACAGACGCTTCCAACTCCACCGCGCGAGGGAAAAGAACATTATTTTCGAGATGTACGTGCTGATGAAGATCGGCCTCAAATTCTCGGAGGGCTGCGTAGAGTGCTTTGAAGCTGGTGCAGGCATCGCCAGGAGGCGCGTAGTCCGAACTCAAAACGCGAATTCGTCGCACTAAATCCCCCGCTGCATCGTGCTCCTGCAACATGGTATGGATTGGATTTCTCACGCTCTGAAAGAATGGAGGCTCGACCTGCCCATGCACATTCTCTGCCCGCTCCAGCGCATCGATGTAGGGAAAAAGAATTTGCTCTTCTTTCTGCATGTGCATGATCATCTCGCGGCCAACCTTCACGAAAAGTGTGACGATGTCCGCCAGCTCCGGATGCGTCTCTCCGTGCTTTTTGATGACCTTATCCGCCAATGCCTGCGTGCCAGGAATCGCTTCGCGAATATACCGATGGTGCTTTTCGCGAATATGCTGTGTCAGATGGCCCAAGGGCGCCGCCCCCCAGTTTTGGTCCTCCGGCGCCGTGTCGTTTGCGTTCTCTCGCAAACGCTTCAGTAATTCCTCCGGCGAGATATTCGCTTGAAGGCATGCCTGGTGCAGCGAGTCGCCCCCTCCACAACAATAATCCACGCCCGCGTCCTCCAACACCTGCCTGGCTGCTGAAGTAGCAAGCGCAATATCTTTTATCTTAGTTCCGCTATTGAAATCCATGGTGACCTCCATCGCAATATCCATTGTCCATCGTTCATAAAACATTGCCAGTGACTAAAGTCACTTGAGGCTGACTTCACCATGAGGGGATTTCTATGGACTACTCTGACGTAATTTGTTCACGCCTGAGACCGGCGAGGTCTTTTACGATGATTGTACGACCATCTATTTCCAGAAGTCCTTCAGCGCGGAGGCGGCTCAGATTTCGGGACACGAGTTCCCTTACGGTTCCCAGTTCTGCCGCCAGATCTTGATGCGTGGCTGCCAATTCGACACGGACGCCTTGTTTTGTGCTGGTCCCGCCCTCTTGAGCTAAGCGCAGCAGAAGGGAGATCAATCGCTGCCTCACCGTAGTAAAGGACAACTCTTCAATGATCCCAACCAGGCGGCGCAGGCGGGAGCCTACAACCGCAATCACCTTGAGTGCCACTTCGGGATGCTCGCGGCAGTATTCCTGAAAATCCTGGCGTGAAATAAAGAGCACATTCGCATCTTCCAAGGCGGATGCTGAGGCTGGGTACGCGCCTCCATCGAAAACAGGAAGCTCAGCAAAAGAGCTCCCCGGCTCTTCGATTGCTAAGACCTGTTCCCGACCGGACGGAGATAATTTGAAAATCCGTATTCTGCCCGCCGCCACCACAAAGAGGCCACGGCATGGGTCACCTTCGCTAAATAGCATCTCGCCGCGATCGAAATGCCTCTTACTCACGCGTACGCACAAGGTGCGCATCTCGCGTTCGCTGAGGCTTGCGAATAGCTGCGTCTTGCGGAGAACGGCCTCGTAGTTCTCAGGAACCATGCGCTAACTCGCTAACCTAATTATATTGCAGAGCGGATATCCTTGCAGAGGCGGTATTGCGTTCCTCAGGCTGGAGTGCCGCAAGGCGTGTTCTTAAGCACTTTAGACGCGCGTGACCTTCACCGGACCATGATCCTTAAACAAGAAAAGCAAAGGGCATAGCGGCCCGATAGGACGTCATGAGATAAAGCTATCGATCGCAAGTGCTCTCTCCCGCATTGGAGGCGCCGCGTAACATTCTTACAATGTTCTGGGCGCGCGGCAAGCACAATGTTGAGCTTCCGACACGCCCACTTTAGATTTTCAGTTTTCCGCTCTCAGGAGGCCAGGAGAGAGATGATTGGCGGGCACAAATCGATCCGTGATGTTGCGCGCTAAAATCCCCCTTCTCCCAGCCTGGTTGCGGGCTTGTTGTTCGAAGCGACATCTCCCTGCGGGCTGTTCGCGCTGCTCGGCACGACGAGATAGCCGGCAATGTCGTCCGGTTTCACCTGCGTCACAACCAGTTCATAAGCCAGTCCGTCGGCCTTGGGATAGAAAGTTACAGGAAGCGCCGCCGGCTGCTCATTTAACCATATCCTGCGCCCGCTGCCGGCCATCCATATCCATCCGTGGAACTTTTGATGCGCGAGATCCGTCCCGCTCAGGTGGAATGAGACCCCTTGCACGATTTCTTCGTCGCGGTTCTTCGCGACTTCGAAGTTCACCTGGCTGGTTGAGAGCTCATCGCTTATGGTTGCAACTGCCTGCTGGCTTACCACCTGCTGCTGGCGGAGCGCTGCCAATTCGTGATTGTAAGCTGCTCTGGTGGACGCCAGTTCCTGACGTGTATTCGCCAGCTCTCGCTGAAGCTGCGCGACCAGCACCTGGTCCGCTCGCTGCCGGGAAGCAATCTGGCTAATCTGCGAATTAAGCGCTGCCGTACGCAGGCTTACATCCTTATTCTCTTTTTGAACCGCACTTCCCAACATCGCGGCGGCGCGCTGGCGGACATCGTCCAACCCGGATTTCCAATCGGAGTCCATTTTCTGGACCCGGTCGGCCAAGCCGGCTTGTTTTGCCTGCCAATCCTGAAAGCCCTTTTCCATTCGGTCCGCACGGCTACGAAGCTGGCCAAGCGAACTCATGCGCCCGGACAACCACGACAATTCTGAATTCTGCTGGCTAACCACTGAATACCCGTAGCCCGCCAACACGAGCAACGCCACAGCCAGGACGGCCAGCGCAGTCCACAGACCTGCCGTCCCCCGTCTGTGATAAACCACCGCATCGACGGACTGCTCACTGTCCCATTCTCCCGAGGAATGGATTTCGGTGTCGTCTAGCGGTGTGTACTCTGGCGGTGTGTACTCCACGCTCCATTTCTCTTTAACTGGACCCATAGACCCTCCTCCGGGCCCTGCCAGAGACAACTCCGCTATTCGGAGTTAGTTTAACCAGGTTGGCAGGGCTTTCCCCACCTTACGTTTCGCACGTTGGGTGCCATGCCGTTAAATTTGATAAGCCATTCATAATCAGCAACTTGATAACAAATCGTGCTGGGACTGAAATCCACCACTGCGAAAGGAATACTCATCATATAGGAAAATTTGCAGCCGATCAGCGGGCGAAGGCAACGCCTTTAGACCCGCCAGCTACGCCCAGACGGACCCCTGCCGGACGCCGACCTGGCCGATACGGCTGGACCGCTACGAGGGCCCCCCTGCTATCTCTGCCGGACCGCTTTTTCGTCAGTTCCCTCTCGACAAACTCGTCCACCAGCTTCTTCTGAGTGGCCAGGTCGCCGGGAATCTCCAGCCGGAGCTTCGAACGCAAGCGGCCCACCATCTCCGTCAACTCAGCGGCATTTTCGGGCATGGCTTCCTCAAGGTACTGCCGCAGCTTGCCGGCCAGCGCCGGACTGCGGCCGCTGGTGCTGATCGCAATTTTCAGGTCGCCGCGGCGGACAATCGCCGGCATATAGAAGTTGCAGGAGGCCGGGCTATCCACCACATTACAAAGGATGCCAAGGCGCTCCGCCGCCTCAAAAACTGCCTGCTGGACCTTGGGATCATCGGTTGCAGCGATGACGATAAAGTAGCGCCGGCTGAGGTCAGCCCGCCTGAATCCGCGGCGGACCATGACGACTGACTTTGTCTTGGCCAGCCTCTCGATTTCACTTCCGGCATTCGGCGAGACCACCGTAACCCTGGCTCCCGCGCTGATCAATTGCTTCGTGCGCACGGCAGCCATTTTCCCTCCACCTACCACCAGAGCTTTCCGTCCGTCCAGCTTCAGGAATATGGGGAATAACTCCGCCATCCGCCTCTCCGGCATCGCTGCTGCGATTGCTTTGCTGTCTCCGTGCTCATCTTCAGAGTTGGTAATCGTCCATTGCGAAATACTATCCACTATTCACTATCCACTGATCTTTATCCAACTCCTGTAGCGGCGGCTTTTGGCCGCCAATTACAGATGTGGCGCGGCCCCGTACCAGACGGTTGCGGGGCGCGGTAAAAACACCGCTACTCGTAGCGTAAAACAACCATGGGATCGAGCTTTGTGGCGCGGCGCGCAGGGAGGTAGCAGGCAATCAGTGCTCCAACAGCCAGGATCAGGGAGGCGGAGACAAACGTTACGGGATCGGTGGGGCTGACTCCGTAAAGCTGGCCCGCGAGGAATCGGGTAAGCGCCAGCGACCCTGCCACTCCAAACGCAATCCCCACCGCCACAAGCGCTGCGAATTGGCCCAAGATCATTGAGAGCACGTCCGAGCGCCGGGCGCCGAGCGCCATACGGATCCCCACCTCGTGCTTACGCCGGCTGACGGCGTATGAAACCGTACCGGCAATGCCAGCGGCGGCCAGCAGCAAGGCAAGCGCGGCAAAAACGCCCACCAGGATCAGGTACAAGCGTTTTTCCGCGACGCTCTTCCCGAGCACCTGCCGCATCGTCTCAATCTGGGAGATCGGCGCTTCCGGGTCGACCGAGTGGATGACCCTTTCCATCTCAACCGCAGCGCTCGCGGGCGTGCTTGTCTTCACAACCAGCGTCCCTGCGAACGCGGCAAGGAAGTATTGCGTGAAGGGATTGTACAATTCCGGGCGCGGATTGTCCGCCAGCGCCAGGTCTCTAACGCTGTCTACTTCTCCCACCACCCCCACCGCCGGAGTCGTCTTCGGGTAGGCCGGATAGAATTGCTTCCCCACCGGATTCTGGCCAGGCCAGTAGCGGTCAACGAACGCCTTGTCCACAATTGCGACCGGCTCGGAATCATGGGTATCCTGGTCCGTAAACAAGCGGCCGCGCAATAGGGGAATGCCCATTGTTTTGAAGTATCCCGGACTCACGGCATGAAAGCCGATACCAAGCCTTCCGTTCTCAGGGACGTTTGACATTCCGGGCTGCGCCGGCATCGATACTGTGGCGTTGATTCCAGCCATCGGCAGCGGCGTTACCAGCGCGGCCGACTGAATCCCTGGTAGCCCGTTTATCTTTCGGAGAACCTGCTGGTACGCCTTGTTTTGATCGTCCACTTTGGGGTAGCGGTATTTCGGCAGGAGCACGCGCATGGTCAACGTCTCCTGCGGATTGAATCCGGGCTCGACACCCTCCATTTTCAGAAAGCTGCGCAACATCAACGTTGCTCCCGTCAGCAAGACCAGCGACAGCGCCACTTCAGCAATCACGAGCACACTTTGCGTGTTCCACCGCCCTCTACGCGGGACAGCGTTCGAACGCCCTTCTTTGAGTGACTCGATCAGATCAACCTTTGAGGCTTGGAAAGCGGGCGCGAGTCCGAAGATGAGTCCGACCGCCATCGACACAGCCACTGTCGCCGCCAGAATTCGCGGATCAAGTCCCATCTGCTGGAAGTTGGCTGTATCGAGCGACCGAGGCAGCAGCCCGCGTACCAGCCCAATTCCCCAGTGCGCCAGCAGGATCCCCCCTGCGCCTGCAGCCCCGCTCAGGATGAGGCATTCGGTCAGCAACTGGCGAATGACACGCGCGCGGCTGGCGCCGATTGCCGCACGCACGGCGATCTCCTTCTCGCGGGTCTCGGCTCGCGCCAGCAGCAGATTCGCCACGTTGGCGCAGGCGATGGCCAGCAGAAAGCCTGCGGCCCCAAACAGAAAGACCAGAACCGAATGCCAGTGGTCGATTAACTTGTCCATCAGCGGCATCACCTGAATGCGCCAGTCCGATTTCTTGCGCGCGCCGGTCCGATTCACAACCCCGAGAGCTGAAACGCTCAGTGCCGCCTCCGCTTTCGCTCCCGATAGTCCGGGCCTCAATCGCGCCCAGACGGTCAGGGACAAGTCTCCAGTGTCAGACTTCTGTTTGGCGTCGAAAACCAAAGCAGTCCAGCACGCCGGCTGCAACGCTGCTGAAGATCCGGGAAGCTGAAAACCGGGCGGCATGATTCCTACAACCGTGTAACCCACGCCATCCAGCGTGATCGATTTGCTCAAGGCATCAGGGCGTCCGTTGAATAGTTGCTGCCACAGTGGATAACTCAGGATTGCGGCACGACCACCACCAGAATCATAATCGCGTGCCGTGAAACCCCTGCCCATCACCGGCCGCGCCCCAAGCAACTGAAAAGTTCCCTGGGAGACCTGATTGTCGAACACCTGCACCGGCTCGGCGCCGCCAACCAGCGTTTTGCTCTTGAAGGGCGAACCCTTTGCTACAAACTGCCCAATGCTGCCGGCGTGGTCGCGCCAGCTTAAAAAGACCGGAACCGGAACGCCGCTCCAGCCAGGATTGTTCTTCAGGTCGGTTATGCCGACTTCCAACAGGCCCGAGGGATTCTTGTATGGCAAAGCGCCAAAGATCGCCGCGTCCGCAAAACTGAAAACGACGCAGGTTGCGGCAATTCCCAGCGCCGCTATGGCAATTGCCGCCAGGCTGAATCCGGGATTGCGACGAAGTTGGCGGAGGCCGTAGCGGACGTCCTGAAGCAAGGTTTCGAGCCAACGCCAGCCCCACTGGTCGCGAGTGACATCTTTCACCAGCGGAACGTTTCCGAACTCGCGCCGGGCATTTGCTTCGGCTTCGGCGGGAGCTTCGCCCAGCTCGATTCGCTCGCGGACGGCCATCGCCAAATGTGCGCGAAGTTCTTCATCCAGCTCCCGCTCGCGCCGCTGCTTGCGGAACAAGCCGACAAGGCAAAGCAATCCGGCCCGCAATCGTCGCATGGGAAGCGCTCCTCTCCTCATAAATCAATCATCAACCAATCTCAGGATCGACCCCCCTGCTACAGCCTTCAGGCGTTGAAACCCGTAGCGGCGGCTTTACGCCGCCAAAGGTGGCGCGGTAAACGCGCCGCTACAGCCTGCACTCTTGCTCTTCACTCGTCACTCGTCACTTACCACTGCCCTACTCATATCTCAGCGCCACCATGGGATCGACTTTGGCCGCGCGACGGGCGGGGATGTAGCAGGCCAGCAAGGCCACGACGATCAATATGAGCGAGACCACGATGAACGTGAGCGGGTCGGTGGGCGTGATATCGTAGAGCGAACCCCTGATCAGGCGAGTCAAGGCAAACGCGGCTGCGAGTCCCAGTCCGATACCGGCCAGGGTCATGGTCAATCCATGCCGTACCACGAGCCGTAATACATCGTGTTTGTGCGCGCCAAGCGCCATCCGAACTCCGATTTCCCGGGTGCGCTGTGTTACCCAATAGGAGATCACGCCGTAGATTCCCACCGCCGACAGAACCAGACCCAGCAGACTGAACAGAACAGAAAGCCGTGCAACCAGCCGCTGCTGATTGAGACGACCGCGCACCTGCCCACGGAGCGTTTCCACAGAAATGACAGGGAGCGCGCTGTCGACACTCTGGGTCGCTTGCCGCACCTCCGCCGCCGCTCCCGACGGATCGCGTGCCGTTCGAATCTGGATATTGCCGGCAAAAAATTCGGGGTCCTGGCTGAGAGGCAGATATGCGAACGGTTCCGGGCTTTCGCCGGGTTCATGGTTTCTTGAATCGGCCACAACTCCGATCACCTCCTGCGGAGGCGTCGTCGGGGTCCTGCTGCCAACCCAGATGTGCCTGCCCACTGGATTCTGGCCGTGGAAGTAACGGTCGGCGAAGGCCTGGTTCACCACCACCACTCTCCGCGAAGTGGCGGTGTCCTGCGTCCCGATCTCCCGCCCCAGCCTGACTGGAATACCCAGTGTCGCGAAAAAGTTCGGGGAGACCTGATTTTCGTTTACCAACATGACCTCGCCTGAATGTGGCGTGTAGCCCTCAACCTTAAGGTCAGTAGAGGAGCGATGCCCGCTCATCGGACTGTAATAGGCGATCGAAGCGGAACGGACGCCGGGCAGCGCGTTCAGGCGATCGAGAAGCCGCCGATAGAGATCTTCCAGTTCCCCAACTTTGTGGCCCGCAAGGCTTGGGTCCGTCTGGACCAGAAGCACGTTGTCGCCGTTAAAGCCCAGGCGTTGACTCTCAAGGTTTATCAACGTGCGCACCAGCAGTCCTGCCCCTGCAAGCAAAACCAGTGAGAATGCGACTTGTACGATAACCAATGCCCGAGTCAGGCTGGATTGCAGCCGTCCGCCACTCTGACTCGCACCTCTCATCGCCTCGCTCAGTTCGGTTCGGCTCACGCGCATCGCGGGAATGAGACCAAACACAAGCCCTGTGACCATCGAAACGGCCAGTGTGAACACCAGCACTGCCGGATTCGTTGTGACCCTCATCACCAAGTCGCGGCTCACCAGCATTGAGAGCAAATGGACACCCCAATAGGCAAGCAGTAGCCCTGCTGCCCCGCCAGAAATCCCAAGAAGCGCGCTTTCTGTCAGCATTTGGCGAACCAGCCTTGTGCGGCTCGCTCCCACTGTCAGGCGCATGGCGATCTCCCGCTGCCGTGCAGTGGAGCGTGAGAGCAGCAGGTTCGCCACGTTGGCGCAGGCCACCAGGAGGACGAGAGCAACAATGCCCATCAGGATTCGTAGAGGTTCCGAGTAAAGGTATCGAAGGTAGGAGATGCCGGTGCGGCCGGAATCGAGTTGCACATAGGCGGTCTCGATGGCCCGCCGGTCGCGGTCAGAAGGCCTCGCTCCTATCTGTGCAACAACCATGGGATCGACCTTGGCCGCGCGACGGGCGGGGATGTAGCACGCCAGCAGAGCCACCGCAATCAGGATGAGGGAGACCATGATGAACGTGAGCGGGTCGGTGGGCGTCACGCCATACAGCAGACTTGACAGGAATCGTGTTAGAGCCAGCGCGCCGGCAATACCTATGACCACACCAACCAGCGACAGCTTGATTCCCTGCCGAATGATCATCCGGAGCACGTCGCTCTTCTCCGCCCCCAGTGCCATCCGAATGCCAATCTCATGTGTTCGCCGTGCAACTGAGAAGGTCATCACGCCGAAGACGCCAATCGCGGCTAATACGAGGCCAATTCCTGCAAAAATGCCAAGGGTGTAGAGGACGAACCGCGGCTGAGCGTATGATTGTTCTTCGAGCATCGTCGCTATTGAGACAGCCTCCCTCAAAGTCATGTCAGGGTCCACCGCCCGGACCTCTCGGCGAATGCTCTTCAAGCTTGCAAGGGCATCTCCCCTGGTTCTGACCAGGAGGGCGGGGAGGCCGAATCCAGAGACCCTGTAAGGAAGGATCGCCTCCGGCATTGGCGGCTGCTTAATGCCCTGATTGGGAGCATTGCCGACGATGCCAATAATCTCGAACGAGCCGCCATGAGGGGTTTCTGGCAGGTCATTGAGGGCACTGAACTCGACCATTTTCCCGATCGGGTTCTCCTGGCCAAAGAACAGCCGTGCAAACCTCTGATTGATGACGGCTACTCGCCGCCCCAGATCAACCTCCGCATCAGAGAACAGACGGCCTCTTATCAGATGTCGCCCCAGCGTTTCGAACCAGCCCGCTCCGCCCATCTGGTACATGGCATATCGATCCTCTGAATCTGTTGTCCCTGGGACAATCACTTGCAGTTTGCTTACCGCCCCGACGAAGGGAACCAAATCGCAGCTGCTGGGGGTGGCGGCGATCACGTTCGGCAGCGCCGCCACACGGTGCAGAACTTGTCGGAGAACGACTCTTTCCTGCTCGAAAGAAAGATGACGCCCAGGAGGCGTAGCCAATCCCGCTTCCAGGACCTTGGCCGGGTCAAATCCCAAGTTGGCGGACTGAAGCGCGACAAACGTACGCATCATCAGGCCTGCACCAGCCAGCATGATGATTGCCAGTGCCATTTCTGCTGTCACCAGAACAGAGCGAAACATGCCGCGCCGGAAGGCACAACCTGCGCCCTTACGGCCGGCCTTCAAGTGCGACCCCAAGTGGCCGCGCAGGGTGTAGAGCGCTGGCGCAAGCCCACAGAGGAGTGTGGTCAACACAGTAACGCACACCGCAAAAACAAGCGCTGTCCGATTAAGGGCGATCACTGCTTCGGCAGGGATCTGCTGCATAAAAAAGTTAGCGAAGGGAGCCAGAACGGCCAGCAGAACGTGCAAACCACCATATGCTGATGCGACGCCAAGAATGCCACCGATGGCCGCGAGCATTAGGCTCTCTACAATGAGCTGCGTGAGTAACCTGCCCCGACTTGCACCGAGTGCTGCCCGGACGGCGAATTCCCTTTCACGCACCATTGCCCGCGCCAGCAAGATATTCCCAACGTTGCTGCAAGCAATGAGAAGCAGCAATCCGCTGGCGGCAAGAAGCGTATAAAGCGCAGCCTTGAACGGTGGTGGGACGGTTGCATCCGTAAGCGTCATCGTCAACACCTTAAACCGCTTCGGATAGGCTTTTGGATCTGCCTTGGCGAGCCTTCCGGCAATGACGCCGAGGTCCGATGCCGCAGCTTGCAGGCTGACGCCTGACTTTAGTCGCCCCATCGGCTGGAAGTCTGGATCAAAAGGCCCTATGTCGGTCATAGCTGTCGAGTTCTCGACCATCGCGATAGACATCCAAACAGAAGGACTCAATCGGCCTTCGCCATACTGGAACCGTGGCGGCATGATGCCAACAAGTGTTCTGCGCTCCCCATTCAAAGTGAACACAGTGCCCACGATTTTTTGTTCCCCATTAAATTGCTGTCTCCACAGCCGGTAACTCATCATGAACACTGGTGGCGCCCACGGATTGCCATCTCCCGGCATGATCGTTCGGCCGAGAAGCGGCTTCACGCCAAGGAACCGGAATGTGTTAGCGGTTACATCAGCCCCCAGCACATCGAGGATCTGTTTCCCGATGGTTAAGAAGACATCATGCTCACGGATACCAATCATTTCGCTGAATACATGATTTTGTTTTCGAAATTCCAAGAACTCAGAGACCGATAGCCGTCGGGCGATCTTCTCCGCGGCCTGACTTAGGTCGTGAATCATGAAACGGGTCAAGCGGTCCGCGTTCCTATACGGCCAGGGACGGATCAAGACGTTGTCAAGAATGCTAAAAACTGCGGTTGTCGCGCCGATGCCGAGGGCCAGGGTAAGGACGGCGGTGATTGTAAAGCCGGGGTTGCGGCGAATCTGACGGAGGCCGTAGCGGACGTCCTGAAGCAACGTTTCAAGCCAGCGCCAGCCCCACATATCGCGCGTGACGTCTTTCACCAGCGGAACATTGCCGAACTCGCGCCGGGCATTTGCTTCGGCTTCGGCGGGAGCTTCGCCCTGCTCGATTCGCTCGCTGACGGCCATCGCCAGATGCGCGCTGAGCTCTTCATCAAGCTCCCGCTCGCGCCGAGTTTTCCATCCGAATGATGCGAGGAACTTCACGAGTCCACCTCACGGCAGGTGTTAGGCTACAGGTAACAGCTTACAGGCGACAGGCTTCAGGGTTACCGGGCTGATCATAACGCTATGGCGCGCCATGAGATTTTCCGAAAACCCCGGCACCTGACACCTGAAACCTAACTCTAGTCCCTAACCCCTAACCACTGATCACGGCCTTTCCCATCACGCCGCTTACGGCCTTTACGAATTCGTCCCAGCGCGACTGCTCGTTAACCAGATGCTTCCGGCCCGCCGGCGTCAACCGGTAAAACTTTGCCCGCTGCTTGTTTTCAGTCAGCGCCCAATCGGATGCAATCCACCCTTGCTTTTCCATGCGGTGCAGGGCCGGGTAGAGCGATCCCGTTTCGACGGTCAGCACGTCGTCTGAGCCTGTCCGAATCGCCCGGCTAATGCCATAGCCGTGCTGCGGCCCCCACTGCAGCGTCCGCATGATCAGCATGTCGAGGGTCCCTTGAAGGAGTTCAATCCGGTTCTGGTAACGGGTCTTTTTTGCCATATGGATGTAGACAGTCTACTGCCGTGGAGCCGACCGTGTCAAGAGCATCTTACAGGATTGAAACAGGCCTCACGCGCTTAGGGGAAGGAGCAGCCGGGCAGTGGCGCCGCGTCCCGTGGGACGGTTCTCAAGGGTGAGAGTGCCACCGTGAGCTTCCGCAATCTGGCGGCTGAAGACGAGTCCGATGCCGGCGCCGCCGGGCTTGGTGGTGAAGAACGGGACAAACAGGTTGCCTGGGTTGGCAATGCCCGGGCCTTCATCCTCAACCCATACTTCGAGGCTGGCGCCGTTCTTTTTCCACCCGACGCCGATTCCGCTGCCCGTATCGAGGGAGGCTTCCGCGGCGTTGCGAACCAGATTGATGAGCAATTGATCGAGCTGGTCGGCGTCAGCGCGAACCGTGATTGTGGGACCGGGAGCCAGCGCGACCGGGACTCGCGTCTCCATTGCCGTCACTCGGCGCACCCAGGCATCAACCTCGACCGGCCGCAATCTCGGTTTAGGCAGTTTGGCGAGCGTGGCGTAGGCGCGGGTGAAGCGGCTGAGCGATTCGGCGCGTCCGCTGATCACCTGCAGGCCGCTCCTGAGGTCTTGCTGCCAGTCGGGCGGCGGCTGTTCGCGCCCAAGCAGATGTTCCAGGCTTTCGGCAATCGATTTGATGGGAGCCAGCGAGTTGTTGATCTCGTGCCCCAGCACTCGCACCAGGCGCTGCCAGGCCCGCAACTCTTCTTCCCGCAGGGCACGGCGAAGATCGGTGATCACCAGGAGTTCCATGGGAAGCCCGCCCTGGCGGAAGCTGCTGCGGCTGATTCCCCAGCGGCCGGAGGCGTCCTGCGCTCCCGAAAGGGAGAGTTGCAAGGTGCGCTCAATCCGGCGCGGCTCGCCCCTCAGGCAGTGTTCAAGCCGAAGTTCTGAGGCCGTCAGGCCGCGCAAGCGCTCTGCAGGCTTGGCCAGCAGGCGCTCCCCGGCACGGTTCACCAGTTCCAGCCGTTCGCCGGGGCCGAACGCAAACACGGCCACATCAATTTCCTCCATCACCTTGCGCAGCAGAGTAGTGGCTTCGAGCGCCCCCAGTCGCTGCTCATGCAGAATGTCGATGAGGGCATTCGCCTCCCGCATGACCTCAGCGAGCGGATCGTCACCCTGGGAACCGCGCGCGCGAAACGAATAATCGCCCTCTCGCAAAGTTGAGATGAGATTGGAGAGCGTCCGCAGCGGCATTTCCATCTGGTGACGCAACACCAGCGCGACAACAACCCAGAACAGCGCGATGAACACGGTGAGCGTCCACTGCAACTGCCGGGCGAAGTTTCCCGTCCAGAGCAGCGCGAGCGCCAGGGCCAGGGCAGGAATTGCGGCCAGCAGAGCCAGTCCCAATACGCGCTGCACAAAACCGAATCTGTGATTCCGGCGTGTCACATTCGAAGATTGGACGTTTGAGTCCGGTTGCGCGGCCAACATGCTTTGCCTGGTCAGATCGACAGCCGTGATGTCATCTCGCGACAGCGGCGAGCCGTGATCTGCGTAGGATTCCATCAACATCAATCCTGTGAACGAAGGCCATGGCTACTCAGGCTGTTGATCTGAGGATCTTCAGTCGCGCCGGGGAGCTGTTTCTTCTTCGGTCGCTACCGGCTTGATTCCGTACCTCTCCATTCGCCGGTATAACGCGCTGCGGCTGAGGCCCAATGCTTCTGCTGCGCGGCTGACGTTTCCCCTGTAGCGGTCGAGCGACTTGTGGATCAGCAATCGTTCGACGTCTTCCAAAGGCAGTTCCTCCAGCCGGGCTTGGCCGTGTGGTGGCTGCGTGAGGCCAAGGTCGGCGGCGCGGATGGTGGAATCCGGCGCCAGCAGGACGGCGCGCTCCACGGCATGGCTCAGTTCGCGCACGTTGCCTGGCCAGGCGTAGGAATTGAGTGACTGCTCCGCTGCATAGTCGAACCCAGTTATGCCCTTGCTATAGCGCGATGCAAACTGTCCGAGAAAGCTGTGGGCCAGCGGAAGTATATCGTCGCGCCTTTCGCGCAGCGGCGGCACGCGGACCTCGATGGTGTTGATGCGGAAGAGCAGGTCTTCCCGAAATCGGCCGGCGAGAGCTTCGTCGTTCAAGTCGGCATTCGTCGCCGCCAGGAAGCGCACATCCACGTGGTAGGTCTTCGAAGATCCCACCCGGCTGACTTCGCGCGTTTCGATGGCGCGCAGCAGCTTGGCCTGCTGGCTGAGCGGCACGTTGCCGATCTCATCAAGAAAAAGCGTGCCGCCACTGGCCAGCTCGAAATAACCGACGCGGTCAGCCTTGGCATCGGTGAAGGCGCCCTTGACGTGCCCGAAAAGCTCGCTCTCGAAAACGCCTTCCGGAATGCCGCCCGCATTGACGGTGATCAACGGTCCGTCAGCGCGGTTGGAAAAGCCGTGCAAGGCGCGCGCCACCACTTCCTTTCCGGAACCGTGCTCGCCGGTGATAAGAACGCTGGCGTCTGACGGCGCGACGCGGTGAACGAGGTCCAGCACCGCGCGCATGGCCGGTGAGTTGGCGATGATCATCGGAGCCGAACGCTGCCGCAGCAGACGATTCTCCGACTCGAGCCGCAGCCCTTCGCGCAACGCGCGGCTCAGTTCCACCTGGCTGCGCACGATGGCCAGCAGTCGCGCGTTATCCCAGGGTTTCTGGATAAAGTCGCGCGCGCCGCGGCGCATCGCTTCTACAGCCACTTCCACGCTTCCCCATGCCGTCATCACTACCACGGGTAAAGAGCTGTCCAATGCCTGCAGCCGCGCGAGCAAGTCGAGACCCTCCTGGCCGGACGTTGTGTCGCGCGCATAGTTGAGGTCCATCAGGACGCAGTCAAAGTTCGACTGCTCGGCTGATGCAAGCACCGCGGAGGGAGAGGTGACACTGATGATCTGGTAGCCTTCGCTCTTCAGCAGCAGGCGAAGGGACTCGAGGACGTCAACCTGGTCGTCGGCGATGAGGATGCGCGGAATGGGAAGGTCGGTGGACTTCATGGCACGCTGCCGTCTCTATCTTACCTCGAAAGAGAAGGCGGCACTAGCCGGTTGCGAAGCGTGAGGGCAATTTTTACCCGCTGTACGAATTTTGAGCATTTTTTTGCGCGGCGTTGATTTGCAGTGATTAAAAAAATTCGCAAGTGATTGAAAGTAGAGGAGCTAAATTTTTAACATGAGAAAATCGGCAAAATCCCATTTGTCCCATTTTTAGGGACTGCGCCGCATGTAGCCTACATCACTGGTTAGCGCCATGACCTGACCCTTGAACCGCGCTGATGGTTCTGACAAATTGCGAATTGCCCAGGAGCGGCTCTGCGTGATGGGTTCTCGGTGATGAGTCGAAAACTGCGCCCGGCTCGCGCCAGTGACATAGGAGCCAGCAACTCGCAATTTGCGATTCGCGCAATTTCCATTGTACCCGAGGCTGCGGGCGAAGGCGCAGAGAGCTAAGGCCACCCGCGGGCCATTCTCCATCAATAACGTGCCGCACACATTCCAAAGTGCGGAACGTATGCGCCACCCGCCGAGAAATTGGCGAATGGCCGAATTGTGATTGGGTGATTGAAGGGAAGGCTTTTCGTAGGGGAGGGCTTTGCCCTCCCGTTTTTTGCCTGAGCCGAACTGCGCGGAAGCCCGGAGGACTCCCCTACAAAACCATTCGCACGGGCGGCTTCCCAGCCCCGCCAAGGGGCGAAAGATTTTAGCCCAGGGCGCGAGCCCAGACAGGCGGGGGCGCGAATGCCCCGCTCGTTTGATCGTGGTATATTTGTGCTCCATTTGGAGCCGCAAGATGAAACATGCGCAACGCTCAATCCTCCCGCTCCTGATCCTGGCCATTGCGGCGCCACTCCGCGCTGCCGACCGCCAACTCATCGGCTCGCTTTTCGAAAAGGCTTACAAGGGCAAGAACATGGTGCTCCGGACCTTCAACAGCGGCGCCACCGTCCGTTACTCGCCGGACGGCCGCCTGATCAAGGGCGGCCAGCCGGGCCCCTGGACGCTCGATGCCGACATCCGCTGCACCGGAGTCGAGTTCAAGCGCAAGGACCTCGTCATCAAGGGCAAGCGCCTCTACTTCCTGTACGACAAAAAGCTGCAAGCCCTACGGCCCTATTTGGGTCCAGACATCAACGTTGAAATCGCTATCGGCCACGATTCGCCCAGCCTTTCCGCTCTCCAGCAGGCCATAGCGGAGGTGTTTGTCACCGGCACTGAAAATCCTGTGCTTCTCATGCCCGACTACTGGAAGGACTACCTGCTTCATCCCACCCGGCAAGCCACCGGGCCGCCGGGACAGATGTCCGCCGTTCCTTCAGCCTCAACACAAAAACCGGGGTCGTCCGTGACCTCCATCCACGAGGCAAAGCCAGCCGCAGACGCGGGCGAGAAGCAGGACGTGACTCCACCCAGACCGATTTACAAGCCGGAGCCGGCTTATACCCATGAGGCTCGAATAGCCCATGTTGAAGGAATCGTTCTTCTTTCCATCGAGATCGATGCAACGGGCCGCGTCACAAAGGAATCCATCATCACGCCGCTCGGCGTGGGCCTGGATGACAACGCCGCCCAGACCATCCAAACGTGGAGGTTTAAGCCCTCCATCGTTGACGCCAAACCCGTTCCTGTACACACTGATGTGGAGGTCTACTTCCAGCTTCGCTGACGCCCGCACCACGAATAAGCGATCTCGTGGCGCGCCGCAGGCCAACCAACCAAGGCGAAAGGACACGGATTGATCCGTGCCGCAAACGCCTCCCCAAAAACAAAGCGAGCCGTGGTAGCGCAGACTTTCGCACCTTAGAAAGTCTGCGGCTCTTTCTTCAAAGGACGAACGGCAGAGTCCAAAACCGCCGGGCTCTGCGCTACCTCGCGGGGGTCGACTGTTTCTTTCGCCCCGTCCGGGGCTGACTTGTTTTCTGCGCTTTCTCTTCCCATGGCTCACGCCATGGGCTAAAGTCTTTCGGCCCTCCGGGCCTTAGCACCGCGTCACCCCCAATCGCGTCATTCTGATCCCGCAGTGCGGGAGAAGAATCCCGGCATTTAGCGGGGAAGCCTTTCTCGCAAATTTCTTTGCATTTCAAGCCGATAAGCTTTATATATTGGCACGCTGTATTGCGGTTATCGTCGGCCTCACAGATTGCAGGACGTGCGACCGATGCGCACTTGCAGGAGGAGAGACGGTTGGCGGCGAAGAAGGCCCTTGAAAAGATTCTGCGCGGAACCTCTGACGCCAATATTTTCTTCGATGATTTGCGGCGCGTGCTGCAAGGGCTTGGGTTCAGCGAGCGGATTCGAGGGAGTCACCACATCTTCTCCCGCGATGGAGTGGACGAGATTCTGAACCTGCAGCCCAAGGGTAACAAGGCGAAACCGTATCAAGTGAAGCAGGTCCGCCATGTTATACTGAAATACCGAATGGGAGGCGAGCTGAATGTCAAAACCGAGGTATGAAGTGATCCTGTACTGGAGCGAAGAGGATCAGGCTTTCATCGCCGAGGTTCCCGAGCTTCCCGGCTGCTCCGCCGACGGAAAAACCTACCGGGAAGCCCTCGCCAGCGTTGAAGTCGTCATCCAGGAGTGGATCGAGACGGCCA
>DASUJZ010000112.1:0-3939 GCA_036278995.1 Terriglobia bacterium
ATACTGGAAGCAACGGCAACCGTTATCGCAGTGGCGATTGTGATTATTGAGAGGTTTGAGAAGGTGTCGTGAGGGAGGCGCGTTCCGGCCGGCTGCGGCTTGTCTATGCGTTGGCCGCACCGGATTCGCCCAGAACCTTGACGGCCCGCCGAAGCCTTTCCACCGTTCTTGCCCGTCCCAGCACATTCATAATGTCGAACAAACCCGGTGCGACGGCCTGCCCGGTGAGCGCAACGCGGGTTGCATTGATCAGCAGTCCCGCCTTGGTTCCCGTTTCTTCCGCAAGGCCCCGCAAGCCTTCTTCTGCCTTCTCCGGAGTAAATGGATCGATTCCTTCAATGCGTTCCGCCAGTGTGTGAAGCAGGCCGGGCAGGGAAGCGTCCTTCCAGAATTTTTTCCGGGCTTCCTGGTCGTAATCAAACTCCTCGGTGAAGAACGCGCGTCCACCCTGGGAAAAATCCTTCAGAGTGCGCATGCGCGGCTGGAGCAGGGCGACTGTTTGCTCGAACTCGGCGGGTGAAGCCGGGATTGTGGACCTGATGCCGGCCGATTGCAGTTCTGCTTCGACCAGAGGCGCGAGCCGGTCGATCGGAAGCGCGCGCAGATACTGGCTGTTCATCCAGGCGAGCTTTTCAGGATCGAAGACGGCATTGGATTTTGAGACGGCAGCAAGGTCAAACTGCTGAGCCATGGCTTCGCGCGAAAGAATTTCTTCGCCTCCGGGCGGCGTCCACCCCAGAAGCGCCAGGAAATTGATCATAGCTTCCGGCAGTATCCCCTGGTCTCGATAGGCGCCGACGGAAGTTGCTCCGTGCCGCTTGGAAAGCCTCTGCTTGTCAGGACCCAGAATCAAGGGCAGGTGCGCAAACACCGGAAGATTGGCGCCGGCGGCGCGGTAAACCAGGATCTGCTTGGGAGTGTTGGAAAGGTGATCGGCTCCGCGGACAACGTGCGTGATCCGCATGTCGATGTCGTCGGCCACAACGCTCAGATGATACGTGGGTTGCCCGTCTGAACGCAGCAGAACAAAATCCTCGATTTCCTGGTTCTCAACCTTGATGCGGCCGAACACCTGATCGTCAAACGCAGTTTCACCGGATTCGGGAACACGAAAGCGGACGACGTGCGGGACGCCATCAGAAAGGCGCGTTTGCTGTTCCAGTTCAGAAAGCTTCCGGCAGGTTCCGTCGTACTTCCATGGGCGGCCGCCGGCCGCGAGGGAGCGCTTGGCCTGCAGCTCTTCCGGCGTGCAGAAACACGGATAGGCATGGCCCGTTTGCTGAAGGTCCGCAGCCAGCGCGCGGTAACGATCAAGCCGGTCGGACTGATGGAACGGGCCTTCGTCCCAGTTGAGACCCAGCCATTCGAGGCTGTCGAGGATGGCCTTGGTCAGCTCAGGTTTGGAACGGTCGGCGTCGGTGTCCTCGATCCTCAGGATGAGAACGCCATTTATGCGGCGTGCGAAAAGCCAGTTGTAGAGAGCCGTGCGCGCTCCGCCGACGTGCAGGTAACCGGTCGGCGATGGTGCGAATCGAACGCGAATGTCAGCCATGGTCGAACTTGAAGCGGAGAAGAGTCTCACGATCTGAAGATGTGTGATGCGGTCGCGCCTGAAACAGCCATCCTAAACGATTTCGCTCCGGGCGGCAAAGCTGAAGCGCTCGGGGCTATAAAGCTCCAGGGAGTGAGATGGCGCGCCGGTGAGCACCAGCTCCGAAATTACCCTGGCGGTGATGGGCGCCAGCAGAATGCCGTTTCGGAAATGGCCCGTAGCGAAGACCATGTTCCGCATCGGGCCGAAGCCGAGGATCGGGAGATGGTCCTTCGTGTCGGGCCGCAACCCAGCCCAGGCGCGGCGGAATTTGAAATCCTTGCTCATGGGAAGAATGCGATCGATCCCCTGGATGATGGAGTGCAATCCGCCTGCGGTGACCACCTTTTCAAACGTGCCCGACTTTGCCGTACCGCCCGCCACGGCAACCTGAGAGCCGCGGGGAACGAGATAATTGATGCCTGCGCGAACCACGTAAGGAACGTCAGTGGGCGTATCGAATTCGATCATTTCTCCATGGCACGGGATGGTGGGAATGCAGAGGCCGAGAGTTTCTGCCAGCCCTCCGGACCAGCAGCCGGCCGCAAGCACTGTTTGCCCGGCAGAAAACACGGTTTCCACGGAATTGCCCTGCGGCAGGGTACGGACATTTTCAATGTGGTCGCCCTTGACACTGAAGCCCGTCACCGCGCAATTCCAGTGATAGGTGACGCCCGAGAGTTCACCCGCCTTGATGACCGCGCGGGTGAGCCGTTGAGGGTCAATCCAGTGGTCGCCCTCGACAAACAGGGCCAGCTTGATGCGCGGTGAGAGTCCGGAGAATCGCTCGAGGGCGTGGTCATTCGACAGCCGCTCGAGTGGCATGCCGAGCGCGGTTTGCGTTCGATAGATATGTTCCAGCTCTTCACATTCATGCCGATCAATGGCTACCAGCAGGCTGCCATCACGGCGGTAGTTGACGCGATCGCCGCTGAGCTCTTCCACCTCCTGAACGAACTCCGGATAGAGATCGCGGCTGGCGTGGCAGAGTTGTGAGAAAACGGCGGGCTCGATGACTTCACCCTGGGGCGCAATCATTCCCGCCGCGGCACCGCTGGCTTCAGAGCAAGGCTGGCCTCGGTCAATGACAGTGACGCTGGCTCCGGACCGGGCCATGCGAAGCGCAATGGCGCTTCCGATTATTCCGCCGCCGATGATAATAACGTCGGATCTGTTTGCTGAATCGACTGACTGCGCCATTTCTATTGTCGATCCTCCCATCCGCGATTCTGATACCTGGTGCCGGTAGGCCACCATCAAGAAAGCATGTAAAACAGTAAGGATGTAACTCTTCACTTTA
Organism: Terriglobia bacterium; assembly: GCA_036278995.1. GTDB lineage: Bacteria > Acidobacteriota > Terriglobia > UBA7540 > UBA7540 > SCRD01. Next base: position 2,892 of record DASUJZ010000112.1, read on the forward strand.
GTTGGGGCATCGATCAAATTGCAACTCGACATTGGGTGGGAATTGTATCCGTGTTCCGCGCTGGTTTCGGCCTCACCTTGAATTTGCCACGGTGATGGGTTTTGCATAAAATGATGTGAAGCCGCCCCGGGGGACGGCAATTCGTTCACAGGGACCATCGCTTGGCTTGCCCCATCTGTGAGAAGAGAAAAGCAAAACGTTACTGCCCGGCGAAGGCGGAGAGCATCTGCACGGTTTGCTGCGGCACTGAGCGTGAAGTGACGATTGACTGTCCTTCTGACTGCTCCTATCTGATGGAGAGCCGCAAGCACGACCTCGGCCGCCGCGAGCTTGACTGGAAGACGATGCCCTTCAGCGATGTGCAGGTTTCCAGATCAACGGTCAACCGGCACGAACCGCTATTCACAGAGTTTGCCTACGCCATCTGCAAATACGCCGGAGAGAATCCGCCGGTTACCGACTCCGACATCATCGCCAGCCTGAAGTCGCTTGCCGAGACCTATCAGACTCTTTCAAGCGGCATCTACTACGAGAAGCCGCCGGACTATCTGCTGCAGCGCGGGCTTTATGAAGGGTTGCAAGCCGCCATCAAAAACTACAAACAGGCAGGGAGCGCCGATCCGGGTTTTGAAACGCCCCGCGACAGCGAAGTGCGCGACGTGCTGATCTTCCTTACCCAACTGGGGGCCTCGCGTGCTAACGGCCGCCCCAAAGGCCGTGCTTACCTTGATGTTCTCCGCAGCCAGTTCAAATCCGACGAACTCCAGAAATCTTCGCCGGGGCTCCTGGTGATTCCGTAAGGGGGATGCTGCTCCGCGACTATTTGCGTTACGGATTACGCCGAATTTAGAAACGTTGCCGTGCTCACCGGGCACACCCTGTGCGGCAACGGCCATTGCTGAACGACCATGAACCAGGTTGAAGATGTTCGCGCAGCCGCCGATATCGTCAAAATCGTAGGCGATTACGTTCAGCTTCGGAAGGGGGGCGCGAACATGATGGGCCTGTGCCCCTTTCACCAGGAAAAAACCCCGTCATTCGCTGTGCA
>DASUJZ010000113.1:0-4731 GCA_036278995.1 Terriglobia bacterium
ATTGGGCCGATTACGCAGGCGCTTGCGCTGGCCGAAGACCGCGGCTGGACTCAGCCCTCCACGAACGCGCGAGCCTTTCACATTGCACTGAGCATGCTGGGCGTGGAGGTTGACGACGACGAATTCGAGAAGGGACAGGCGCAACTGTTGGACAGGCGTGGCAGGGAAATTGATAGCCTGCTGCCTCAGCGGAATCTGGCAGATGCCCTGAAGAAACTGCAGGCCGGGAATTCGAATGGCAGCCAGCAGGTTCAGTAGAGGATCTCGGGACCGAAAGGAACGACTTCAGGAACAGGAGAAACCATGGACATTACAGTGGGACGCGAAACGCAAGAGAAACTTCAGCTGGCTATGGACGCCATGCTGGGCGTGAGAGAAGCCCTGGCCGACAGGAACGTGCGGCCCTTCCGAGGTCCGCGTGAGGCTTATACGTGGATCACTGGGGATCAGGATTTTCAGACGGACCGGGGCGGCTTCTACCGAACGTCGGAGGCCATCGCAACTTCAGATTTTCCCAACATCCTGCTGAACAGCATGACCAAGAAGCTGATCCAGGACTATGCGGCGCTTGGGATGGGCGGCATGGAGCGACTCTTCACCAGCACGCGGCTAGGTGACTTCAAAACGCAGGACCGCGTCAGGATGGGCTACCTCGGCGATCTGGCGGCGGTTGCGGAAGCGGGGCCTTACGCAGAGATCACCAAGCCCACTGACGAGAAGATCAGCTACGCGCCATCAAAGTTCGGCGGGCTGCTGACCATCTCGGAAGAGACCATCCGCAACGACGACCTCGGCAAGATTGCCAACTTCCCATCGAGGCTGGCGAGGGCTGGGCGAAGAACACTGAAGCAGTTCATCACCGACTTCTTCGTCAACAATCCGAACTATGATCCGGACACTGTTGCATGGTTCCATGCCACACATGCCAATCTGGGCAGCGTGGCGCTGAGCTCTGCGGAGCTGGACGCACGCGAAGTGGCGCTGATGACGCAGACCGAAAAGGACTCCGGGAAAGCCCTGGGCCTCCCGCTGCAGTGGATCATGGTGCCGCCGGCACTCAAAGCGACGGCGTTCCAGATCAACAACAACGACGATGGAACTAACAGCTGGTTCTCGCGATTAGGCGTCGTCAACAACGGCCAGGCGCCAGCCGGCATCATTGTGAACGAGCTGCTGAGCGATGCCAACGACTGGTATTGGGGAGCATTTCCGTCAGAAGCTCCGTTCCTTGAGATCGGGTTCCTCGACGGCATCGAGCAGCCGCAAATCCTGCTGGCCAATCTAGCGACTCAGGGAACGATGTTCACCAACGACCAGATCCAGTACAAGGTCAAATTCGTTTTCGGCGGAGACATCATCGACTTCCGGCCGGTTGGCAAGAACGTAGTGCCCTAAAGTGTAGTGGCTGCACCCGCGGGCGGCCGGCTTCACCTCCTTGACAGGCCGCCCGCATTTTCGTTGCGAGCGAGATGGAAGGAGTTCAATGCATGACCAGGAGGAGCGATGCACGGAACTGAGGAAGCAGCAAAGAACTTGTCTGGCCTGGACGCGAAGATATCCGATCTGGAGGCGGAAATAGCTCCGCTGAGAAAGGTCGTTGAGGATGCCGAGGCAGAAGTGCACGGGCACTCCCAGTCTCTCACTGAGGCGCAAGCGGAACTGGCGACAGCGGAGGGCGAGTATCGGGCAGAGTGCCGAAAGCTGGCCTCGGGCCGCAAATCGAACGCGGTCGAATGCAAGCTCAGGGCGCATGAGGTCGGGGCAAGGGTCGAAGGCCTGCAGATGTTACTGGCAGATGCCGAGAGCGCTGCGCAGGCTGCACGGGAGCAGATTGCGGCGCCGGAGCGTGATCTGGATTCAGCGCGGCATCAGAGGGATGTAGCGGCCGAAGAGCTCAGGATAGCCGAGGCGCTGGCCCGCGTGGCCGACAAGCGGCGCTCACTGGAGCAAGAGGTAGCGGCTGCCCTTCAGGAGATCGAAGGGCCGCATGTGGCCTTCGAAATCAGGTCGCAACATTCGTTTTATATGGAGGGAAGCCGGCTTCGGCGGCTCAGTGACTTCCTTGGCCAGCCGATGTTCCGAGCTTCCTGATGGCGGTTGTGGAGCGATTAGGCCTTAAGGATTCGGAAGGGCGGTTGGCGAGCCGGATGGGGTCGCTCCTCCGTTCCGGCAACTATCCGCCGAAATGCCGCCCTTCCGAGAGGGACAGCAGGGCGGACGGTCGAGCGGAGGAAGAATAATAGATGAAGACGCGAATGGCAAGCATCAAGCGAATGGCTGGCTACGCGGCGGCCCTAATCTGCGCCTTCTTCCTGCTCGCGGGATCGGCTGCCGCGCAGGTGGAGACCACCGTCGCTGACACGGTCCACGCTCCCGATGGCTCGCTGCCCTCGGGCCAGATCGTCATCTCCGCAACCAGCACCTTCACCGCCGCCGACGGCACAGTGGTCTTCCAGGGCACAGTGGCGACGGCCACTGTAACCAGCGGCGCATTCAGCGTGGGCCTGGTCCCCAACGCGGGATCGAGCCCGGCCGGAACTAGCTACCTGGCAACTTACAAGCTCGCTGGCGTGGCCTATAAAAATGAGACCTGGGTAGTTCCCGCCTCCGGGCCCGTGACGCTGGCAGACGTGCGCTCGGCAACGCTCTCTTCACCATCGGCGCTGGTGACGGCGTCGCAGCTGCCTGCCTTGACCGGCGACGTGACGAGCTCCGCCGGATCCGCAGCCACCTCGGTCGTTGGCTGGCACTTCGGCGCAACGGCTCTGAGCCTGGGAACTGTACCGAGCGATGGCGAGTGCTTCACGCGATCCGGGCTTACAGTCACCGGCGTGAACTGCGGAGGATCCAGCTTGACGCTTTCGGTGAACGGCACAAACGATGCCACCCAGACAGGCCTGAATGCCGCCACCAGCACCGCGAACGCCGTCGGCCTGACGGTCACGCCGTCGAATCCGAGCGGCAATGACTGGAAATTTGAAATCACCGGATCGAGTTACACCGGCAACGCGGCAACAGCTACAGCATTGGCGACTCTTCCTACGCAATGCACCGGAAGCCAGTTCGCAACTGGAATAGCAGCGAACGGAAACGCCAACTGCGGGACTCCAGCAGGAGGTTCACCTGGCGGGTCAAGTGGGCAGGTGCAGATTAACAGCGCCGGGGCCTTTGGCGGGGCGGCAAATCTTACTTACGATTCAACCACCAGCCTGACGACGCTCGCGGCGGCGGACAAGGGCGGACAGGTCTACAACGTCAAGGCTTATGGCGCGAAGGGTGACGGGAAAAGCTACTTTGACGGGGTGCTAGCCACTGGAGGATTTGGCAGCGCCGCTCAATTCGATCATACCGGAACATCCACGACCGCTACGGCGCCTAGCGTCACTACCACAGCGGACAATTCGCTTGCCATGCAGGTATGGTTGGTTCCTCAAACATGGTCCGCAGCCCCCGCGACAGGCAACAACCGATTGACTGAGACATTGGGCGGCGGCATGTTCAACTTCACCGTTCACGATGAGAATATCACGCCGCCCGGTTTAGTTGCTTCGGTGTCCGGGACCATATCTTCCGCTTTCAAATGGAATGCCTCGACGATTTTTGCCGCTCCAACCGCAGGGCATGCAATTAGTTTTGTTTCTGTTTCAGATAATCAACAGGCGTCCGGGGCAACCATTACGGTGACCGCACCAGCAGGATTGGCAACTGGACAGGTGGTCATCGGATGCGTAGGTTATTCGCATTCATCGAGCAACGTTATCTCGTCTGCTCCATCGGGTATGACGCTGCTTTTTAGCAGCACAGACCCCAATGGATTTGGTTCTATCAACTGTTACTACCAGGTAGTCGGGACCCCGCCAGCAAGTTATTCATGGACAGAATCGCCGATGACCAGCTTCGGTATGAGCGCGTTTGCGGCGGCGTATACGAACATTGATACGGGCGGATTAACGTTTTCTTCAGCGAGTGCGCCGTTCTCTGCCTCTCAGGTTGGCGATCCAATCTGTGTGGCAGGAATTGGTGCGAGCGGAGCGCAGATTTGCGGCACCATCGCCAGTTTTGTTTCGAGTTCGCAAGTTGGGCTTAGCTCCAGCTTTGACAGCGGCTCGGCGGGAACCGGGCTATGGTTCAACTTCGGTACGAACGATGACAGCGCATTCTCCAGCGCCATCACAGCGGCTCAGGCGACTCCGGGCGGCATCGTGTACGCTCCATGCGGGAATTACGTCCTGACGCAGGCGCTGAGCATAGCTCCCAACAAGCCTATCAGGATTCTCGGCTGCGCTCCCGGAGCGTCCAACACCGAGAGCAACTACCTTAACAGCTATTCGCCCTACAACCTGAATGTAGGGACCGTCCTGCAATTCGATACTGCGTCGCTCGCGACGGGCGCGGTGAGCTTTAAGGCAGGCTCGTTCACAACCAACTTTGCATCGGGCTACAGCCTCGAAAATCTGACCGTCTATGGCGGCGCTGGCAAGGCGAGAGACGGCGGCGGCAATGATGGCGTGGACATCATAGCTTTCCCTTGGGTAACTCTGAAAAACGTCTTTGTTGCCAACTTCAGCGGCATCGGAGTCTACATCGACTACCTCGGTAACGCAGCGGGACAGGGCTGGATAACCAACGTCTCGCTCGACCGCGTATTTAGCTTCTGGAACGGCGGCTATGGAGTGAAGGTGGGCAGCACGTTTACCGGCCATCGGCTGGAGAACATCAGCATTGACGGGG
>DASUJZ010000114.1:0-62295 GCA_036278995.1 Terriglobia bacterium
CACTACCGCAGGCTGGCTCGAATTCCGGGCTTTCGGCCCGGACGCGCGCCCGCTTCATTGATTCGGCGGCACTTTCACAACGACATTCGCAGTGAAGTAGTGCAGGCGCTTCTGCCCAAATATTTTGACAGTGCGATCAAAGAACAGCATATGTCGGTGGTCGGCCACCCTCAATTTGCCGATTTAAAGTTTGAGGAGGACAGTCCGCTGACTGCCACGGCCAGGTTCGAGATTCTTCCTGAGTTTGAGCTGAAGGAATATAAAGGGCTCGAGGTCGGGCAGCGGTCGTCTGAAGTCACTGAGGAAGAAGTGACCAAGGCCATCGAGGAACTGCGGCAGCAGTCGGCCACTTTTGAGCCGGTGGAAGACCGCGCCGCCCAGGACGGCGATTACGTTTCGGTGAATTACCGGGGCGTGGACAAGGCCGATGCCAGTGCCAAGCCGATTGAAGCCACGGATGCCATGGTGCACCTTGCAGGTGAAGGCTCTGTGCCCGAGTTTACGGAAAACCTGCGGGGCGCCAGGCCGGGCGATGCGCGGGAATTCGATGTGAACTATCCCGACGATTACGCCCCCAAGCCGCTGGCGGGAAAATCTCTCGCCTACCACGTGGAGATTGTGGCCGTTAAGAAGAAGGCGGTCCCCGAGCTGGGCGATGAATTTGCCAAATCGGTCAGCGAGTTGAAGACCATGGATGAGTTGAGGACGCGGGTGAAAGACAACCTGTCCGCCCGCAAGAAGTACGATGTGGAGAGCGAGGCAAAGCAGACCCTTTTGAACCAGTTGGTGGCTGCGCACAGCTTTCCCGTTCCTGATACACTGGTAGAGGGACAGGTTGAAGGCAAGCTGGACAGGTTTATAAGCCGTCTGATTTCACAGGGCATCGATCCCCGGGCCGTCAAACTTAATTGGGAGCAACTGCGTGACGACGCAAGACCTGAGGCCGAGAAGGAAGTCCGAGGCTCACTGATCCTGGAGAAGGTGGCGGGGGCTGAGGCCATCGAAGTCAAGGAAGAAGAAGTTGACGAGTTCATCCGCGAGCTTGCCCAGGAACGCCGCGAAGCGCCGGCCGCTGTCAAAACCCGCTTGACACGTGATGGGGAGCTTCTTACAATTGAACGCAGGCTCCGCAATCAGAAGGCTCTTGACCTCATCTATCAAAACGCTAAGATCAAACCAGAAACCGAAGCCGTTCCAGAGCAGGAGGAAGGGTAAGGCAGGGGAGTGCAGGTGAATATGGACCGACCAGCGATGACATTGGTTCCAATGGTGGTTGAGCAAACCAACCGTGGCGAAAGGGCTTACGATATTTATTCCCGCCTGCTCCGCGATAATATCATTTTCATCGGCACCCCAATTGATGATAACGTGGCTAATCTGGTCACGGCCCAGCTCCTGTTCCTGGAAGCCGAAGACCCAGAGAAGGATGTTTCGCTCTACATCAACTCCCCCGGCGGAGTGGTGACGGCAGGAATGGCGATTTACGACACCATGCAGTTTATCCGGCCCGACGTAGCCACCATTTGCATCGGACAGGCGGCCAGCGTTGCAGCCCTGCTGCTTTCCGCCGGCACCCAAGGCAAGCGGTTTGCGCTGCCTAACTCCAGGGTGCTAATCCACCAGCCGACCATGGGAGGGTTGTCCGGGCAGGCCACCGATATTGATATTCACGCGCGTGAAATTCTGCGCGTCCGGGCAGGCCTGAATGAAATCATGGCCAAACACACCGGCCAGCCCCTCGAGAAAATCGAGCGCGACGTCGAACGAGATTTCTGGATGAACGCACAGCAGGCCCGGGAATATGGCATTGTTGATGAGATTATCGAGAAGCACAAATAACGGAGGCGAACTTACTTGAAACGATTAGTTTCAGAAGAAATACTTCGTTGTTCGTTTTGCCAGAAAACGCAGGATGCAGTAGGAAAACTGATCTCTTCCCCCGGCGACCATCCCCGAGCTTACATCTGTGACGAGTGCGTAGCAATCTGCAACACCATTCTGGAAGAAGATGAGGTGGAGCGCGTCCCGACGGCGGAAGCCAAGCTGCCGCGTCCGGCAGAAGTCAAACGCTTTCTCGATGAGTATGTGATCGGTCAGGAAAAGGCCAAAAAGAAGCTGGCGGTTGCCGTATACAACCATTACAAGCGCATCATGCTGGCCAAGGTGCGCAACGACGTCGAGCTGACCAAGTCCAATATCCTGCTGATCGGTCCCACGGGCACCGGAAAAACACTGCTTGCCCAGACCCTGGCCCGGCTGCTGGACGTTCCCTTTGCGATTGTGGATGCCACCACGCTGACCGAAGCAGGCTACGTCGGAGAAGACGTTGAGAACATCATCCTGAAGCTGCTTCAGAACGCCCAGGGTGATGTCCAGCGCGCCCAGCAAGGAATTATTTATATTGATGAGATTGATAAAGTGTCGCGCAAGGACGAGAACCCGTCGATTACGCGCGACGTGTCAGGCGAGGGCGTGCAGCAGGCTCTGCTGAAGATTCTGGAAGGGACCGTGGCCAACGTGCCGCCACAGGGCGGGCGGAAGCACCCGCACCAGGAATTCACTCCGGTTGACACCACCAATGTTCTTTTTATCTGCGGCGGAGCCTTTGTGGGGCTGGAAAAAATTATCGAGCGGCGCACCGGGAAGAAGTCCCTGGGATTCCACAGTCCCGAGGAATCAATTGAAGCGCTGCCGGGCGGACGCCGCAATATCGAGCTGCTGGAACAGGCCCAGCCGGTCGACCTGATCCACTACGGGTTGATACCGGAATTCGTGGGGCGCCTGCCGGTGGTCAGCGTCCTGAGCGACCTGGATGAGAAAGCGCTGGTGGAAATCCTGACGGAACCCAAGAACGCGCTGGTGCGGCAGTATCAGCGGCTGTTTGAATACGAGAACGTCAAACTGCGGTTCACCGAGGGAGCGCTGAGAGAGGTTGCGTTCCAGGCCCTTCAACGGAAGCTGGGAGCCCGCGGCCTGCGCATGATCCTCGAAGACCTGATGCTGGACTTGATGTATCATTTACCCAGCCAGCGGACTATTCGCGAGTTTGTGGTGACAGAGGAAATGGTTAAGAAGCACGAGATTCTCTTTGACCCATCTCTATTCGAAAAGGCAAGTTAATGGATTCTTCTATGTTTTCAGGCCGAGAAAAAGGCGATAGCCGTGCACTTCCCATGATGCCCATTCGGGACGTGGTCATCTTTCCATACATGATGACCCCGTTTGTGGTGGGGCGCGAAAGCTCCATTCGGGCACTCGAAGAGGCACTGGCCGGCGACAAGAAAATTTTTCTGGCCACGCAGCACGACCCCTCGGTGGACGATCCCAAGCCGAATGACATCTACCAGGTGGGCGCCATCGCCAACATCATTCAGAGCCTAAAGCTGCCCGACGGCAACATCAAGGTGCTGGTGGAAGGCAGCGAGCGCGGGAAGATCCTGAAGGTGTCGAGCGAGGAAGGCTACTTCCGCGCCACGGTCAAGACCGCCTCCTATCGGGTGGTCAGCACGCCCAGCCTGGAACAGCTCGTGCAGCGCGTCATTTCGCTGTTTGAACAGTATGTGAAGCTTTCGCAGAGCCTGAATTATGAGACGATGATCGCCGCCGCCAAGGTGGATGAGATCAGCAAGTTCACCGACACGGTGGCCGCCAATCTCAGTATCAGCATCGAAGAAAAGCAGGAGCTGCTGGAACTGTTCGATCCCGTTGACCGCCTCACCCGCCTAGCAGACATTCTGGACATCGAAATCGAAAAGCTGAACGTCGATCGCTCCATCCAGGGGCGCGTCAAGCGGCAAATGGAGCGGGCGCAGCGCGAGTATTACCTGAATGAAAAGATCAAGGCCATCCAGAAAGAGCTGGGGCGGAACGAAAAGAGCGAGATCGACGAGCTGAAAAAGAAGATCGAGTCGGCGGGCATGACGAAAGACGCCTACGACAAGGCTATGGGCGAGATCAAGCGCCTGGAACTGATGCCTCCCATGTCGGCCGAGTCCACCGTTTCGCGCAACTATCTCGACTGGCTGCTGGCCGTGCCCTGGAAGAAAAAATCGAAGGAGATCCGGGACATTCGCCGCGCTGAAAAAATCCTGAACGAAGATCACTATGGTCTGGAGAAGATTAAGGAACGTATTCTGGAGTTCCTGGCGGTGCGGCAGCTTGTGAAAACCCCCCGCGGGTCGATCCTCTGCTTTGTCGGTCCTCCGGGAGTGGGCAAAACCTCGCTGGGGCGCTCGATTGCGCGCGCGACGGGAAGAAAGTTTGTGCGCCTGTCGCTCGGCGGCGTCCGGGACGAAGCCGAAATCCGCGGCCATCGCCGCACCTATATCGGAGCATTGCCCGGCCAGGTCATTCAGATGATGAAGAAGAGCGGTACGGTCAATCCCGTGTTCCTACTCGATGAAGTGGACAAGATGAGCATGGACTTCCGCGGTGATCCTTCTGCGGCCCTGCTGGAAGTTCTCGACCCCGAGCAAAACGACACTTTTTCCGACCACTATCTTGATGTCGAGTACGACCTTTCCAAGGTTTTCTTCATCACCACGGCCAACGTGATCCACACCATTCCGCAGCCGCTCCAGGATCGCATGGAAATCCTGCGGCTCTCCGGCTATACGGAGCAGGAAAAGCTGGAAATCGCCAAGCGCTTTCTGGTGCCCAAGCAGCGCGAAGCGACGGGACTGAAGGAAGAGAACCTGGCGTTTGAAGATGAGGCCATCGTGGGCGTCATCCGCAACTACACGCGGGAGTCGGGCGTCCGCAACCTCGAGCGCGAGATTGCAAACATCAGCCGCAAAGTCGCGCGGAAGGTGGTACAGGAAGGCCGCGATCTGAAAATTGCGGTCAAAGCAGAGGACCTTCGCGAATACCTGGGCGTCATCAAGTTTCGCGATACGAAGGCGGAAGAGAAGAACGAAGTCGGCCTGGTCACCGGCCTGGCATGGACCGAGGTGGGCGGACAGATTCTGAATATCGAGGCCACGGTGATGACGGGCAAGGGCAAACAGACCCTGACCGGCAAGCTGGGCGACGTGATGCAGGAATCCGCGCAGGCGGCGCTGAGCTACGTGCGCTCCCGAACTTCGCGGCTGGGACTCCCGGCGGATTTTTACCGGCGGGTGGACATCCACATCCACATTCCCGAAGGCGCCATACCGAAAGACGGGCCTTCGGCGGGCATCACTCTGGCCACCGCCATGGTGAGCGCCCTCACCAAGATCCCCGTGGACCGCGACATTGCCATGACCGGCGAAATCACCCTGCGGGGCAAGGTGCTGCCCATCGGCGGCGTCAAGGAAAAAATTCTTGCAGCCCACCGCGCCGGCATCCGGACCGTGCTGCTGCCGCGAGATAACGAGAAGGATCTTTCAGAAATTCCGGAAAACATCCAGGAGGACCTGGCCATCAAGTTTGTCGAGACGATGGACGAGGTGCTCGACCTGGCGCTCGAAAGGAAGATCGAAGGCATTTCGGCTCTTGCAACTGAGCCGGAAGAGGCTCGGAGGCTTGACGCGACCATCGAGTCAGACCGGGAGTCGTTAACGAACTGACGGCATCTCCCTCCGCAAGCTTGCTGGAAGAACAGGCGTCGGGAGTGAGTAAAGGCCGTTTACCCGCCGGGGCTGGTACTGAACCACCGACCAGAGAAACACTGTCAGCATCTGAGGGTGGTCACCGTAAAAAGGAGAGGCCAGGCATCGTCCGGAAGTTGCGCACCCGCCCGGAATGGAAGGTGAGTATAGCTCGCTGCGCCCGTTATTGACACCTATTGATCCAAGCCAATTCGGATTGATTAATCTCAAACACAGCCAAGGAAGATACCGTTCGAAATCCGCTGACTTGCCTGAATAAACCGCTCAACTCCCCGGGCTTGACACTCAGCCCCAAATCAGTGGGTAAAATTCTCGGCCCCCAAACATGGAATCAAAACTAATTTTGAATTGAGAGAGTAACATGCCGTCCAAAAAACAGGAAGAAAAGCCAATTGATGTGCAGGAAGAAAAGATCGAGGAATTAAAAGACAGCGAAATCCTCGATATTGCCAAGTTGAAGGAAATGAATATTGCCACGCTCACCCAGGTCGCCAAAGACCTGGGAGTCGTCGGGGCCACCGGAATGCGCAAGCAGGAGTTGATCTTCAAGATCCTCCAGGCGCAGACCGAGAAGGCCGGACTCATCTTCTCCGAGGGCGTGCTGGAATGCCTCCCCGACGGCTTCGGCTTTCTGCGCGCGCCCGATTACAATTATCTGCCCGGCCCGGATGACATCTACGTGTCACCGTCGCAGATTCGCAAGTTCGATCTGCGCACCGGCGACACCGTCTCCGGCCAGATCCGTCCGCCCAAGGAGGGCGAGCGGTACTTTGCGCTGATCAAGGTGGAAGCCATCAACTTTGAGCCGCCTGATGAAGCGCGCAACAAGATCTTTTTTGACAACCTCACGCCGCTGTATCCCCAGGAACGGCTGCGCCTGGAAACCGCCAGGGAAAACATTTCAGCGCGCGTGCTCGATCTGCTGACGCCCATCGGCAAGGGCCAGCGCGGCCTCATCGTGTCTCCCCCGCGCACCGGCAAGACCATGCTGCTGCAGACCATCGCCAATTCCGTGACTACCAACCATCCGGAAGTCACCCTCATCGTTCTGCTGATCGACGAGTGGCCGGAAGAAGTGACGGACATGCAGCGTACCGTGGAAGGTGAAGTGATCAGCTCCACCTTTGATGAGCCCGCGGCGCGCCACGTTCAGGTGGCCGAAATGGTGATTGAGAAGGCCAAGCGGCTGGTGGAGCACAAGCGCGATGTGGTGATTCTGCTCGACTCCATCACCCGCCTGGCGCGCGCCTATAACACCGTCGTCCCGCCGTCGGGCAAGGTGCTTTCCGGCGGCGTCGATTCCAACGCCTTGCAGCGTCCCAAGCGCTTCTTCGGCTCGGCGCGCAACATCGAAGAAGGCGGCAGCCTCACCATCATCGCCACCGCGCTGATCGATACGGGCAGCCGCATGGATGATGTGATCTTTGAAGAGTTCAAGGGCACCGGCAACATGGAAGTACACCTCGACCGCAAGCTGGTGGACAAGCGCGTCTTCCCAGCCATCGAAATCAACAAGTCGGGCACACGCAAGGAAGAATTGCTGGTGCCCAAGGACGAGCTCAATCGCATCTGGGTGCTGCGCAAAGTCCTCAATCCGCTGTCGCCGGTCGAGTCAATGGAACTCATCATCGACAAGCTCTCAAAGACCAAGACCAACGGGGAGTTTCTTGCCTCAATGAGTAATGGCGGCGCCGGTGCAAGGTAAGCTGTACGTCGGCTCTGCTGGTCCATCACGCAGGCATTTCAGGCTCGAGAAGCTTCTTCGTTCGGGCCAGTTTCAGAATCCGTTCAACAACTTGATCGGCTGACAGGCGCGTCGTGTCAACGATTACCGCGTCGCCGGCGACCGCCAGCGGCGATGCCTTCCTTTCGGCGTCTCGCTGATCGCGGCTCGAGATCTCTGCCAGAGTCCCGTGCAAAGTTGAGCGGCGACCCTGCTCTCCGTCCTGCTGGACCCTTCTGCGGGCCCGCTCTTTGGGGTGGGCCTTGAGGAAAATTTTGAGCCCGGCGCCGGGAAAGACAACGGTCCCGATGTCGCGGCCCTCCATCACTACTCCCGGCCGCTTCAGCAGCAACCGTTGCACCGCCACGAGTTTCTTGCGGACAGCGGGCAGGCGTGAGACAACGGATGCGGCATGCGTTACCTCAGCAGTGCGGAGCTTCCCGGTGACATCCTGGCCGTCGAGCAGCACCTGCGCATGGTGGTGGCTGGGGATAAGGGCGATTTCGGCCCTCCTGATAACCCGAACGATCTCTTTTGCATCTTCGAGCGAGACGCCCGATTCAATCACCTTGAGCGCTGCGGCACGATAGGTGGCGCCGCTGTCCACGTGGATCAGTCCCAGCCGCCGGGCCAGCATCCGGGCCACGGTGCTTTTGCCGGCGCCAGCCGGACCGTCAATCGCAATGATGAGAGGTTCGCTCATGCGTGTGATTGACTACATCGGATCCTGTCATCCTGTGGAGCCCCGATTTATCGGGACGACGAAGGATCTCGGCATTTGCTCTGTTCATTAAATGCGGGGATGCTTCGCTATGTTCAGCATGACGTGCTTGCAACGTGTTCGTTAGGCCGTTAAATCCGCTTAAACGCCTTCTGGATTTCCTTCATATCGTACCGCAGAACGATGGGCCTGCCGTGCGGGCAGGTCATGGGGCATTCGGTTTTGCTCAACTCCAGCAGCAGCCACGACATTTTCTCCTGATCGAGCGGCATGTTCACCTTGATTGCCGCATGGCACGCTACGGTGGCGGCAATGTTACGCCGCAGTTCGTCGAGCGATAGCGCGCGTTCTTCGCGCCCTACGCCGTCCAGAATTTCGCGCACCAGTTTTTCCACCTCTTCCGCCCGGATATCAGCCGGCGCCGCCCTCACGGCCACGCTGGCCTGGCCAAAGGGTTCCACCTCGAAGCCGTTGGCCATCAGCTCCCCGGCGATCCTGTCGTAGGTCACCAGTTGCTCCGGCTGCAGGTCCGCCACAATCGGGATCAGCAGCCGCTGTCCTTCAAGATGGCTCGACTGGCGCCGCTTCAGATGCTGCTCAAACAGGACACGCTCGTGGGCCACGTGCTGATCAATGATCCACAGCCCCTCGGCATTGGTTGCGATGATAAAGCTCGACTGAACCTGGCCCAGCGGCAGCAGGTTGGATGGCAGCTCGCCCGCGCGATTTTCCGGGGCGAAGGGCGCCGGCTCAGGATAGGCGGCCGGGCAGGACGCGGGCTCCGCCGGAGCGTAGAGAGCCAGCGCTGCTTCCGCCAGCGGCAGATATCCCGGCGAAGGAGCTGGTCGCGGGGCGGAAAGCTGAAAGCTTCTGACTGGACCGGAGGAGAAGGGTCCGCTGGCATCGTCTGGCGGCGCCCAGTTTCGCGGCGTTTCGAGCGCAGGCGAACCTTCCGGTCTGCGGTACGATCCGGCAGGCTGTTCGCCCGCGCCCGCGCGTTTCGGCATGGGAAAAGCCGCCACGGGGCGCGAGGCCATCAACGCCTGGAGCACGCTATCGCGAATCAGGTCGTGAACAAACGCCGAGTGGCGGAAGCGCACCTCCGCCTTCGACGGATGGACGTTCACATCCACTTCGCCCGGCGGCAGGTCCAGAAAGATCAGCGCCACGGGGAAAATTCCCGGCGGTAGAATATTGCGGTAAGCCTCATTGAGAGCGTGCAGCACCAGGCGGTCGCGGATTAGCCGCCGGCTGACGAAAAAGTAAATCTGGTTGCGGTTCATCTTGTGGACTTCCGGGCGCGAAACAAAACCGGAAATCCTGAAAATCGGCGGCGCCTCTTGCTGGGCATTCGCTTCCGTTTCCTCATCCAGGCTCAGGTCGGCGGTTACGGGAAGCAGCGGGCGCTCCACCGGACCGAATTCCACCAGTTGCGCGAGCTGCTGCCCGCCCATCACCTGATAGATGCGCTCGCGATGGCCGGCCACAGGCGAGACTTTGAGGATTTCGTTCGTAACCGATTCCAGGCGAAATGATTTCTCGGGATGCGCCAGCGCATAGTGCGTCACCATTGAGGCGATGTGGCCCAGCTCTGTAGACTCTGAGCGCAGGAATTTGCGGCGCGCCGGAACGTTGTAAAAAAGGCTTGCGACTTCAATCGTGGTGCCGCAGGGCCGGGCGATTTCCTTCACGTCGCGCAGCTTGCCGCCGGCGAATTCCATTCGCGTGCCCGATTCCTCCGAGGCGTGGCGGGTCTCCAAATTCAGGCGCGACACGGCGGCAATGGACGGCAGCGCCTCACCGCGAAATCCCAGCGTCGAAATCTCGTCCAGGTCCTCGGCGGTCTTGATCTTGCTGGTGGCGTGTCGCTCAAAGGCCAGCATGGCGTCGTCGCGCGTCATGCCGCAGCCGTCGTCCACCACGCGGACCAGACGCTTGCCGCCACTCTCCACGCGGAGTTCCACCGCGCTCGCGCCGGCGTCAATCGAGTTCTCGACAAGCTCCTTGGCCACCGAAGCCGGCCGCTCCACCACTTCGCCCGCCGCAATTTTGTTGGCGATGGCCTCGGGAAGAATGCGAATTTGAGACATGAAGATTCGCGGTAGTTTGAGTTTGCTTCAGGGGCGTCGGCCCCCATTTTTTTTCGGCTGTTTATTCTTCGGACCTGAAGGTCCGCCCCCCCTGAACTACTCATCCAGGGTCAGACCTTTTCCCTTTAGGAGGTCGGAGCTTTAGCTCCGACATTGGCGACTTGAACGTCCGACCTTCTGAACCTTTTATCCCAAGGCCGGGCCCTTCCCTGGGAGATCGCGGCTTTAGCCTCCAGACACCGAACCTTTCCGCTTAGGGGGTCAGAGCTTTAGCTCCGACATTTCAAGGCCCCGGCGAATGAGGGGCTTCAGCCCCTGAAGCTTCAGCCTAAAACTTCAAAATCTTCAATCCCAGCTCAGTGAGCTGTTCGGGATCGACGGCAGCCGGCGCGTCGCACATCAGGTCTGTGGCGCTGGCGGTCTTGGGGAACGCGATCACTTCCCGGATGCTCGATTCGCCCGCCAGCAGCGCGGCGATGCGGTCAACGCCCAGCGCGATGCCGCCGTGGGGCGGCGCTCCGTATTCGAGCGCATCCATAAAGAACCCGAACCGCTCGCGCGCTTTTTCGTCGCTCAGGCCCAGCACGCGGAAAACGCGCTTCTGGATGTCGGGCCGGTGCATACGAATCGAGCCGCCGCCAATCTCCTGCCCGTTCAGCGCCAGGTCATAGGCAAGCGCCTTGACGCTTGAGGGGTCCGATTCCAGCTTATCCAGGTCTTCTTCCCGCGGCGAAGTGAACGGATGATGCATGGCCGCGTAGCGCCTCTCTTTTGCGTCGTAGTCGAACATGGGGAAATCGACAATCCAGGCGAAGCTCCAGAGGCCCGGCTTGATCAGCTCAAACTTGTTGGCAAGCTCAAGGCGCAGCCAGCCTGACGCCTGGCCGAGTCCCCGCAGGTTTTCCATCGATTCTGATTCGGCTCCCAGCAGGATCACCAGGTCGCCGGTCTTCGCTTCCGTTGCCGCCACAATCGCCGCGAGACCGTCATCGCCCAGCGCGTTCTTCATCCGTGACTGCGCGCCCGCCTCAGTCACCGTGAGATACGCCGAGTTCGCAGCCCCCATCTGCTTGAGAGTGTCCTGGTAGCGATCGAACTGGCTGCGAGAGATTTTTGCCGCCGCACCGGGAACGCGCAGTGCTTTCGTCACCTGGAATCCTTTCACCGCGCTCAATGGGCAGCCGGGCAGTTCGAGCCGTTTCCATTCGAGGCCAAACCGCAGGTCGGGCTTGTCGGAGCCATACTTCTCTATCGCCGTGTCGTAGCTCAATCGCGCGAAGGGAAGCTGCACCTTCACGTCTATCAGCGCCAGCAGCTTCTGCATCAAGCCTTCGATGATTTCAAAAAGCTCTTCGCGCGTCGGAAACGCCATCTCCACGTCGACCTGAGTAAACTCCGGCTGGCGGTCGGCACGCAGGTCCTCATCGCGGAAGCAGCGGACAATCTGGAAATAGCGGTCGAAGCCGCCGATCATCAGCAACTGCTTGAAGAGCTGCGGCGACTGCGGCAGCGCGTAGAAATGTCCCTGGCGGACGCGGCTGGGCACCAGATAATCGCGGGCGCCTTCGGGCGTCGAGCGCGTCATGAAAGGCGTTTCGATTTCGATAAATTCGTGGTCGCCCATGTGCTTGCGCGTTTCGAGACAAACCTGATGGCGCAGCCGGATATTGCGCTGCATGCGGCCGCGGCGCAGGTCGAGATAGCGGTAACGCAGGCGCGTGTCCTCGGCCGTGCGCGTTTCGTCTTCAATGGGGAAAGGAGGAGTTTTGGCTTCATTCAGCAGCAGTAGTCGCGCCGTCTTTACCTCCACCTCGCCCGTGGCGATCTGCGGGTTCACGGTTTCCGGCGCGCGCAGCACCACCTCGCCCTCCACGCCCACCACGTACTCGTTCCGAACCTGCTCAGCCTTGTCATGGGCTTCGGGACTGGATTCCGCGTTCACCACCACCTGCACCACGCCAGTGTGGTCACGCAGATCGAGAAAAATCAGATTGCCCAGGTCGCGCCGGCGCGCCACCCAGCCCGCCAGAAAAACTTTCTGGCCCCTGTGAGCCTTGCGCAATTCGCCGCAGTGGTGGGTCCTCCGCAGATCGCCGAGTAGATCGAGTGCCAAAGTTGTCCCTTGCCTTTCCATCACTTGTGCCCGGCCACCCCGCCTTGCAGTGCCGGCCGCGGCTCGCGCAGCTTCTCCTTTACAAAGCCCGACAGATCTCCGGCGCTGACGCTCTGCTGTTCGCCGGTAGCCATGTCTTTTACCTGGTACTTTCCGCTCGCAACTTCTTCTTCGCCGATGATGATGGCGTACCGCGCCTCGAGCCTGCTGGCGGCGCCCATCGCCTTTTTCAGCTTGACGGGCTGGTAGCTGATTTCCGTTCCGACGCCCTCGCGGCGCAGCTTGCTGGCCATCAGCGTAGCCTCGCGCCTCGCGCCTTCGCCCATCCAGGCGATGTAGACGGCAAGCGGCTCTGCAAGCGTCAACGCCGCCGTCGCTTCCACGGTAAGGACCAGGCGATCCTGCCCGATGGCGAATCCGAAGCCCGGCGCCGGCGGCCCGCCCAGCATTTCACTGAGGCCGTCATAGCGCCCTCCGCCAAGCAGCGCGTTCTGCGCGCCCAATAAACCGCTGGTGATCTCAAACGTTGTCCGCGTGTAATAGTCCAGCCCGCGCACCAGGCGCGGCACAATCTCAAAGGCGACGCCGCGCTCATTCAAATCCATGGTGACAGAATCAAAATGCTGCCGGCATTCCGGGCACAGGTGATCGATGATTTTCGGCAGCCCCTCGATGATGGGCTGGTCGGCCTCAACCTTGCAGTCGAGCACGCGCAGCGGGTTGGTGGTGGCGCGCCGCTGGCAATCGTCGCACAGGCGGGCCTTAACTTCATCGAGCGCCTTCCGCAGGACCTTCAGGTATTCGGGCCGGCACCTCGCGCAGCCCACCGAGTTCACCAGCAGCTTGAATTCCTTCAGTCCCAGGCGTTCGAGCAGCAGCACCAGCATCTCGAGCACTTCCGCGTCGATTGCCGGATGGTCAGAGCCCAGCACCTCCGCGCCGATCTGGTAAAACTGCCGGTAGCGCCCCTTCTGCGGGCGTTCGCGGCGGAACATGGGGCCGAAGTAATAGAGCTTCTGGATGCCGGGCTCGTTATAAAGGCTGTGCTCGATGTACGCGCGAACCACGGACGCCGTAGCCTCGGGACGTAGCGTTAGCGATCCGCTGTCGCGGTCATCGAAGGTGTACATCTCCTTGCTCACGATGTCGGTATCCGATCCCACGCTCCGCGCGAACAGCGCTGTCTGTTCCAGCACGGGCGTGCGGATCTCGCGGAAGTTGTAAACCTCAAAAACTTTTCGAGCTTCATCCTCCACGCGCTGCCACAGGGGCGTTTCGCCCGGCAGCAGGTCGCGCGTACCTTTGACGGATTGGATGGGTTCGCTCTTTTTTGACACGACAGTTTAGTTTCGGTCCCGCACCGGCTGGCTCGGCCGCGTTCTAACGAGCCTGCTGTTGCCAGCCTCAAAAAGCTTGCTTGCCGCCGCTTTCGGCCAGGTAGGCGTCCTTGTATTTCAGGTAATTGCTGCTGTGGGCGTCAATGAAGGCCTGGTCCCGCTCGGTTAGCTTGCGCCGGAGCTTGGCTGGTACGCCCACATAGAGACTGCCCTGCGGAATCACCGTATCTTCCAGCACCAGCGCGCCCGCCGCCACAATCGATCCCGCGCCCACGCGGGCCCTGTTCAGCACAATGGCGCCCATGCCGATCAGGCAGCGGTCTTCGACGGTGCAGCCGTGCAGGATTGCGCGGTGCCCCACCGTCACCCACTCGCCCACCTCCACCGGCACCCCGGTGATGCTGTGCAGAACCGAGCCGTCCTGAATGTTCGTGTGCTTCCCCACGCGGATTGGGCCGATGTCGCCGCGAAGCACCACCTGATACCAGATGCTGGCGTCTTCCGCAATCTCGACCTCGCCGATGATGTCGGCGCTCGCGGCAACAAACGCCGACTCCGCGACGCGAGGGAATACGCCCTTGTAACTTATCATCATGGGCTCGCCTGATCAGCCGGAAATCCAGCCATGTCTTGAACCTATTGACGTTAACATATCCCCTCAAAAAGGGGCAAGGCTGGCCGGGCGCGGAGCCTCTATGTACTCTGTGATTCCTAAGCGGCCTGTGCGTTGAAATCTTGGGAGCGACCCCAACGGATCGTGGCCGCAGCCTTCGGGTGCAGAGCCTGGTTCTTTCAGGAGGTCGGAGCTTTAGCTCCGATACTTCCGGTTCCGGACTTCAGGGGCTGAAAGCCCTTTTGGGGACGCTTCAATCGTCGGACCTGAAGGTCCGACCTCCTAAAACCCCTCCGGCGGTCCTATCTTTAGGGGGTCAGAGCTTTAGCGTCCACTCACCCAGCCTTTATCTTTAGGAGGTCGGAGCTTCAGCTCCGACATTATCGAGGCCTGGCCAATGATGGGCTTCAGCCCCTGAAGGCTTCTACGCTCGCTATTTTTGCCGATCTGAAGGTCCGACCGCCTCACCTACTTGCGTCCCACCACCACGGTTTGGGGCGATTGCGGAATCGGATGCTCGGTCACATCGCTGAAACCGGCCTCGCGGTACATCGACTCGAGTTGGCGGAAGGTATAGGCGTCACCCGAAGGCGTGCTGGCCAGCATCACCATGCTAAACGCCGCTGGGATGGACGGCGTAACACGATCTTCATTGGGCACGAATTCAAGCGTCGCCGCGCGCCCGCCCGGCTTCAGCGCCGCGTGCACTTTCTTCAGCAAGCCGACGTTGGTGGGCGGATCAAAATGGTGGAGAAAGTTGGTGAGCAAAACAGCGTCGTAGGGCCCGCCGTAGTCCACTTCGAAGGCGCTGCCCGGCAGTTTTGTGTAGCGGTCCGACACGCCGGCCTTCTTTGCGTTGGCCTGCGCCACTTCGAGCACCGCCGGCCAGTCAAGCGCCACGATCTGCGCCTGCGGGTTCTGTTTGGCCACTTCAATTCCGAAAAGTCCATGACCGGCGGCAATGTCGAGCACCGTCGCGGAGCCGTGGTGGCCGTCCATTGCGATGTTCGCGAGCGGCGCGGCCAATGGTGCCATCATGGGAGCCATGTTGTTAGCGAATTCCACCCAGATGGGGTTTTCCGGATCCACCGAACCCTCCCCGGGAAGCACCGTCCTGCCTGTGCGGACAATCTCGGCGAGGTGCTCGTAGGGTTCGCGCATCGCGGGGTTGCCCATAAAGCGCGCCGTCGAGGCTATGGATGACGGAGAACGCGGATCGAGAAAAACCGCGCTGGTGGGCGTGTGATGGTAACGGCCGCCTTCCTTGCTCAGGATGCCGATGATCGTCAGATAATCGCACAGGATGCGAATGCCGCGTTCGGACGCCGAGCACTGCCTTGCCAGCGACGCCACGTCGCCCGGCCCCTCGCCGATGGCGCGGAACAGGCCCAGTTCAATTGCCGCACAGAGCGCCGCCGAGCGTTGATGGGCGGTCAGAGTTTCAAATACCAGCCCGGGATTTGGCTGTCCAGCCGTCTGCGGTGTTGATGCCATAACCTTCCTCCTCCGCCGGTTTCCTGTTTCCCGGCTGCCAAAAGATGCCGTGATCTGCATCCCAGAAGTTTGAAGTTGAATCCCCAGCGGGTAAGATACACCGCGACGGAATTGAAATCAATTTCTTCGGCTGAGGCTGGTGCCTCAGTTTTGCACCTATATTGTGGCGCGGCCATCTTGGTCGTGTCTTATTGCCGCAACACGGGCGAGGACGCCCGTGTCACGTATCGGACGGAGTCACCACGTTCTATGGAGCCGCTTTCATTGCCTCCGGCGCCTGCGACAGCTTCTTGATTGATCGCGCCAAGCCGTCCGGCCCAACGATCACCACATAGGCCAAACCCACCGCGTCCCGCTGCACGCCTGTTTTGATTGTGCCCACACTGACGGAGATGGACAGCTTACTTTTTTTCTGAAGTGTAACCTGCGCCTCGACGCAAATGGGCAAATCCCGCCCTTTATCGGCTTCAGGATTTCCCGTTTGCTCGCCGCAGTCATTCACTTCCCAGGCGATGGGGGCATGCGGTCCAACCACCTCCCGCAGCCATTTGGCCAGCCCCTTGTCTGGCAAAGACGCGTCAAGCCGGTGCACGCTGGTGTTTTTTGCCGTCGCGATGGCCCGGGCATCGCGCGCCTGCGCGTCGGCCTGTGGACCGCTGATCGATAGTAGGAGAGCAAGAAGAATTGAGAGCATCGCAACGTCAGGCGCACATCAGTAGTCCGGCATTTGCATTTTCTGAGGTTCGCCCTTGATGTGAGTGGTCTCGCCGGTCAGAACTTTTTCCAGCACCATTGAAGTATTCGGGCCGGACATTTTGACCAGGCTGTAAGGAGGGACCTTGGAAGAAATCCAATAATCCACGTCCATGTCGTTTTCTTTTCTGCGGAAGTGGTCGCACTCGAAGGCGCCGGCAGGCACCGTGACGCTCTCCGTCCCGATTTTCTCGCCCATACCGTTCTTCTGCGCGTTTCCATTCTGGGCCATGTGCTCTTTCATCATGTCCATCATCCCGGCGGGCATTTCCATCGGAGGACGGCCGGGAGTCTGCATGATCATGCGCTTTATTTCAGGATGCGTTCCGACGCCCAACGTAAGCTCTTTAATCACCATTTCGCCTTTCAGCATGGCGCCGTCGGAGCGAATCTCCAGCCAGTAGGCATCGTTTCCCTCCACCTGCTCCTTGCCGACCACGGCGTAGGTAAAGGTCATGTTCCCGTCTCGCGTTGTCACCTGATACTGCGCGCCTGAACCCACCACAGGCGTGAAGGGCGTCGGTATTTTCGGCACTTGGGGAGCCCGTTGCCCGAACTGCGCGGCAGCGCCGGCTGCAACGCTCAGGGCGAAGGCGCAGAGCAGAGCCGTTTTGCGGCTGAAGTTCATTTTGGCGGCCTCCGGAACTGCATTCAGTTTCGCTCCTCGTTTTCCCGGCCTCGGCGAGCCGCGGGATTGAACAGGGTACTGACACTGATTCCAGAGTATATCAGACTGTAATGAGGGGCAGGACAGGTGACTCTCGAGCCTTCCCTCGGCCGCAGTTGACCGTCCGACGCACCGCCATGGCGTGCGTTATAATTTGTGCAGAATCCCTCGTGACATAAGGGACTGGCTCGCGACGTTTGCAAGCAATGGCGGCTGTCAGGGTATCCGGAGGCCTTGTTGCGCTACCTGATTCTGAGTGACATCCATTCGAACCTCGAAGCGCTTGAGAAGAGCCTCGCCCTTGCCGCGGGCAGCTATGACCAGGTGCTTTGCCTGGGCGACCTGGTCGGCTACGGTCCCGATCCCAACTCCGTGATCAGCCGCATCCGGCCTCTCGCCAAAGCGATCGTCCGCGGCAATCATGACAAGGCCTGCTGCGGCCTGACCGATGCGGAGGATTTCAACTTTCTCGCGCGCTTCGCCACCGAGTGGACGCACAGGCAGTTGACGCCCGATCGATACGAATTCCTGCGCAGCCTTCCGGCCGGACCCGTGCGCGTTGACGGCATCGAACTGGTTCACGGCTCGCCCTTTGACGAGGATGAATATATCGTTGACTCGATGGGGGCGGCCCAGGCATTCCAGTCGGCGGAAGCTCCGCTGGTATTTTTCGGGCACAGCCATCACCAGGGAGGCTTTCTGCTGGCCGAGGACAAGCGGCTCCAGTCCATCTCACTGCCCCCTATCATGGATGACGAACCCGCCGCCATTTCATTACGCGATGACGCGCGATACCTTCTCAATCCCGGTTCCATCGGCCAGCCCCGCGATGGCGATTTCCGCGCGGCCTTTGCCATCCTGGACCTCGAGCAGCGGCGCGTGAACTTTTACCGCACACCCTACGATCTGGCCAAAACGCAGGAGAAGATGCGCACCGCCGGGCTGCCGGAACCGCTGATCGCGCGCCTCGAAATCGGCCGCTGATTCATCATCAACTTATCTGATCTTGTAGCGCCGCGGCTTCAGCCCGGCACGTTCCATTGTGGGGCAGGAAACCTTACTTTCCATCGAGAGTCACCTTCGCCGGCGCCATCCGGGGCGGCGCCTGGTTCCACATGTCGGGCACCTGATCGAATGAAAGCTGAAACTGGCGTGTCTCGCCTGGCTTGAGTGGAGGATCATTGTTTCCAACAGGCGTGGCGGTTTTCTGCTCGATCGGTTTCCCTTCGATATCAGAAAACGTCAGATTGATCTCAAGATTGCGGACGGTTTTCTTGCCGTTATTCGTAACGGCACCGTAGACGCTGGTGACGGTGTGGTTCAGGAAATTCTGGGCGGCCTCAACCCGGCCGGGCGTGAGCTGGATGTTCTGGAGGTAAGCGGTTTCTTCCGTCCCGGGAGCGGCTTTGGCGGCCTGCTTGGGTCCGCCGCCGCATCCGGCAAGCGTTGCGATGGCCAGCCCGGCCACCGCTGCCGTCAGGCTCCGCAGCGCAACCTTCATTGATAAAGTGAAACGTGAGCTTCTGTGCATACGCCTGTATTATGCCACGGGTTCGGAATGCTGTTGCGGGGATGGTGCCAGGCCGGATTGTGCATCACGCCGTAGGGCACCATTACAGGGCCCAAGTTTCGTGAAACGGCGCGGGGTTGTGAAAGGACACGATTTTAAACGGGGCTGTACATGAATAATCGGGTTGCTAGGCGCCGGCCACCATCAGGCCGCCGACGCGCAAGGTGGGCGAGGTAACGCTGCGCCGGAATTCCAGATCGTTGCCGATCATCTCGATGTGGTTTAGCATCTCCTGCAGGCTGCCGGCGATGGTCACTTCGTGGACGGGATAGGCCAATTCTCCGTTTTCGATCCACAAGCCCGCGGCGCCGCGCGAATAGTCGCCCGTCACCACGTTCACGCCGAAGCCGATCAGTTCCGTCACATAGAAACCGTCTTTGACGCTGCGGATGATCTCTTCCGCAGAATGTTCGCCGGGCTTCAGGTAGAGGTTTTTGGGGCCGACGCTCGGCGCTCCGGCCAGTCCCCGCGAGGCGTTGCCCGTGGTCTTCATGCCCAGCTTGTTGGCCGCGTAGGAATTCAGCAGATAATTTTTCAGGACGCCGCGTTCGATCACGGTGGTGGTGGAAGCCGGGATGCCCTCGTCGTCAAACGGTCGCGAGCCAAAGCCGCCCGGCCGCAGGCCGTCGTCCAGCACGGTAACGTTTTCGCCCGCCACCTGCTGGCCCAGCTTGCCCGTCAGGAAACTCGATTTGCGGTAGATGGCGTCGCCGCGCACGGCGCCAAAAATGTGGCCTACCAGTGACGAGGCGGTTTCAGCGTCAAACACCACCGGCACCTGCCGCGTTGAAATCTTACGCGCCCCCAGGCGCCGCACGGCGCGTTGCGCCGCCTTGCGCCCCACGGATTCTGCCGGTTCCAGCGCCGCCACGCTCCGCGCCACGGAATACCAGTAGTCACGCTCCATAGGGCCGCCGGGTTCAGCCTGGGCGATGGGCGAAGCGGCCACCGAGCAGTAGGAGCCCCGGTAGCTGCCCACAAATCCCGCCGAGCTGGCGTAAACTTTCGTGCCCACATTCGATTCGTACCACGAACCCTCGGAGTTGCGGATGCGCGCGTCTGCGGCCATGGCCGTCTGTTCGGCGCGGCGAGCCCAGGCGATGCGGTCCTCGGTGGAAAGCGCGGCAATATCGGGGCAATAGAGCTGCAGGTCGCCATCGTAGCGGCCCAGCAGGGCGGAATCGGGAAGGCTGCTGGCCGGGTCTTCGGAAGTTTCGCGCGCCATCTCGAGCGTGCGCTCCACCAGCATCTTGAGCGACGATGGAGAGAAGTCGCTGGAATAGGCGGAAGCGCTCTGCGTGCCGATAAAGACGCGCAGCCCCAGGCCCTTGGATGAGGCTTCCTTCAGCTTTTCGATTTCGCCCAGCCGCAGCGCTGTGGAAAATTCTTCGCCTTCCAGCGCCACCACGTCCGCCGCCGTGCCGCCAGCGGCCGTTGCCTTGTCCACCAGGTCTTTGGCAATTTGTTCCAGGTCGAGTTCTGGCATAGGGTTCAACTGTAGCGCCGGGCTTTACGCCGGGCATGCCGTCTATCAATCGGCCGCAGGATGGCGAGGTAAACTCGCAGCTACGTTCGTTCGCCGCAATGCGCAGCTTGGCGCCTTTGCGCCTTTGCGTGAGAATGCTTTGATGCCTTTTACGTAAACGACTGCATGCCGCGCGCCGCTGTGCCGCCCACCGTCAGCTTGCTGATCTTGATGGTGGGAATGCCCACGCCAACGGGAACGCTCTGGCCGTCTTTGCCGCATGTGCCGATTCCCGGATCGAGCGCCAGATCGTTGCCGACGGCGGTGACATTGGTCAGCACGGTGGGCCCGTCGCCGATCAGCGTGGCTCCCCGCACCGGCGCGGTGATTTTCCCGTGCTCGATCAGGTAAGCCTCGGAAGCCGAAAACACAAACTTGCCGCTCGTGATGTCCACCTGCCCGCCGCCAAAATGCGACGCGTAGAGTCCGTGGTCCACGCTGCGCACGATTTCTTCGGGATCGTCCTGCCCGGCCAGCATGTAAGTGTTGGTCATGCGCGGCATCGGGATGTGCTCGTAGCTTTCGCGGCGGCCGTTGCCGGTGCGCGTGGTCTTCAACTGGTCGGCGCTGATTTTGTCCTGTAAATATCCGGCAAGCGTGCCCTTCTCAATCAGCACATTCTTGTTAGTGGGCTCGCCTTCGTCGTCCACGTTCAGCGAGCCGCGCCGCGACGGAATGGTGCCGTCGTCCACCACCGTGCAAAGATCGGAAGCCACTTTTTTGCCGATCCTGCCCGAAAATGCTGAAATGCCCTTGCGATTGAAGTCGGCCTCGAGGCCATGTCCCACCGCCTCATGCAGCAGGATGCCCGGCCAGCCCGGCCCCAGCACTACCTGCATCTCGCCCGCCGGCGCCTCCCGCGCGTCAAGCTGCACAATCGCCTGCCGCGCAGCTTCCCGCGCAAAGTTTTCGGGACTGCTCTCGCCTGCAAAGAATTCCAGGCCCACGCGCCCGCCGCCGCCGTAAGTGCCGGAGCGCAGCTTGTCATTTTCCTGGGCAATGACGTAAACGCTCAACCGCACCAGCGGCTGGAAGTCGGTCACAATGCGGCCGTCGGAGCCCGCCAGCAGCACGTGTCGGCTCTGGTCGGCATAGTTCACCCGCACCTGCGAGATTCTGGGATCGTAAGCCCGCGCGGCCGTGTCGGCGCGTCGCACCAGTTGCAGACGGTCCGTCAGCGCGCGGTCCGTCGGCGCTGCCACCACGGGATAAAGGTCGCTGGCCGGCTGCCGGGTTGTAAGGCCCACTGTTGAAACGCTCGAGGGTCCGCTGGCAATTCTCGCCGCCGTCCGGGCCGCCTTCAGGATTTTGTCCGGCGCCAGGTCATCCGTGTAGGCGTAGCCCGTCTGCTCTCCCGCCAGGACGCGCACGCCGCAGCCCACCGAGATGCCTTCCAGCGCCGACTTCACCAGCGATTCATCCACCGCCAGCGAAGTGGAGGTGGTGTGCTCGAAATAGAGGTCGGCATAGTCGCCGCCGTCGGAAAGCGCTTCCGCCAGATACCGTTCCAGGTCTGCCTGGTCGAGTCCGTAACGCTCAAAGAAAAATCGGTCATTCGCTGCCATAAATTCTGCCTGTCGAGTGGATCTTTTGAGGCTGCTGGAAAGCCCTGCTGCCCGTCATACTGAGCAAAGCGACGGATCTGCTTTATCGGCTTTCAGCGCAGTCTGCTAAACGTGGAGGCGAGTCTCGCGCGGGCCAGCCACCTGAATCTTCAACGTAGCACAGCGATAAAAGGGTGTCAATTTGGGGGAGCTCGTCTAGACCAGCCTGACAATGAGCTATCGCATTCCAATTCCCTTCACGATCCTGTCGGCGATCCTTTGCGCCTCTGCCTTGGTGTAGTGGCCGGTCAGCATTGCAGCCCCGCCAACAGAATCGCGCACCACTGGAGCCATGATCACCTGGCCATCGAGCAGGATGGCGAGCGGCTTCCCGATGTGGGCCGCAGTTGCCCGGCGCATCTTGCCAGCCCCGGCTGCATTCAGCTTCACGCTGATTCCATATTGCGACGGCCCGCCCGCCTCGACCACCTCGACCGCAGCAATATCGTTATTGCTCACAACGACCTCGGGATGAAGGTAAATGTAGCGACCGGAGTCCGACACCTTTGCCTTCTGCAAACCCGGAGCAGGATTGGTCTCCGCCATCCTGATTTCGAACCGAATGGCCGCTCGAAGATTGCTGTTGAAGACTGACCACACGATCGCCCCGAGGGCCAGGATGGCGGCCAGCATCAATGTGGAAGTCGCTAAAAAGGCCCTCCGCGATCGCGGCCTCTCACTCGCGGGAACATCAGCGCGGCCGGCTGCCGCAAGCACCGCCTGGCGGCGCACAGCGTGTTGGCCCGGCGGCGGTGCCGGTTCGTGCCGAAGCGGGTCGGCGCCTCGCAAAAGCTCTTTGAGATTATTCATGAGTTGGTTCCTCCGGAAGTTTTAAGCGCACGCGCCAAATCGCGCCTGCCCATGGCGAGGTGCCAGCGAATCGTTATGGCGCTGATGCCTAAAAGTGATGCAATGTCCTGGATGGGCAGTTCCTCAAGCTCGTGCATCACCACGATGGCGCGCCGCCGGGGAGGCAGAACATCCAGCGCCTGCCACACCGCCGCCCTGGCGATCAGTCCTGCTTCCGGGCTGCGCCTGGTGTCCTCGTTGCGCGCATTCTCGAACGCCGCGTCCTGGTGCCTGGCGCGCACCGATGCCCGTCGCCACTGGTCACGGCGGACGTTGATCAGCACTCTCACCAGCCACGCCTCTTCATTCGACGCCCCTGCTGGGATGCGCTTTGGGCTTTTGGCGGCCCTTAGAAATGTCTCCTGGACGAGGTCCAGAGCATCATCGGCGTTCGGCGCAAGCCGCCGGGCCAGGCGATAGAGGCGCTCGTGGTGCGCGTCGAACAAGCGCCCCAGCCGCTCGACGGGATTGGCATCTGCGACGACCGGAAGCGTCATGAGTACGCACTCTCTGTTCATATCCTGTTAAACGCGCGACGACCCAATTATGTTGGTCCATCACCCGCAGAAATTCCATGTCGCCGCGCGCTACCACGACAGCTTCAGCGCCAATTGAACCTGCCGCGAACTGCTCGACGTTGACGTGATCACTCCGGCGCTTGGCGAAGCTGCCCCCGCCGCCCCCGTGAACACCACCGGATTCGGCGTATTCAGGTTGGTATGGTTCAACACGTTGAAGAAATCAGCCCGAATCTGCACTTCGCGTTTTTCTCCCACAATGAAATCCTTCGCCAGCGAGACGTCGGCCTCAATCATTCCCGGTCCCGTCAAAATGTTCCGGCCGGCGTTGCCATAGGTGCCGGGCAAAGGCTGTATGAACGCATTCGGATCAAAGTAGCGGCTGGCATTGCCCAGCATTACTGGCCCTGCAAAGTTGGGATTCCATGACGGCCGCACCGGATTGCGAGTGTCGCCGTCGTTCGAGGGATTGTACGACAGTTGAGGAGTGAAGGGGATTCCCGATTGCAACGCTGCAATGCCGCTGATCCGCCAGTTACCACCGAGCCGCCGCAGCCGGGAGATGCCCTGGTCAGGCTGCCCGGAGGCGAATGGAATTTCCCAGGCGGCGTTGACGACGGCAGAATGTCGCACATCGAAAGACGCCCGGCCGTAGTCGGAAGCCGGCAGGAGCGGATTGCTGACGAATGACGGCGAGTTGGTGGCGAGCGTTGTATTTAAGGTATCGCCATTGTCGAGCGCCTTTGCAAAAGTATAAACACCCCGAAGTTGCAGCCCGCGACTGAACCGCCGGCTGAAGTCCACTTCCAAAGCGTTATACGAGCTGACGCCTTCCGAGAACCACGTCGTCGCCGCGCCCACCCTGGGATTCGCAAGCGGCGAGCCGGGCGGGTTGTACCAGGTTCCCGCCGGATAGTTCGCGGGGCATGGCGACGCGGGGCAGATGGTGGGAAGCGGCACGTTGGCATCGACGCTGAGCAATTCGTGGTAAGCGTGCGAACCCACATAGCCCACGCGCAAAGAGCTATTCGCGGAAAGCTGCTGCTCGATTTCGAAAGTGTAAGACTCCACAGTCGGCGTCTCGACGCTCGGCTGCACGCCGCTCGGCGGCACCACAGCGTTGGACGGCGGCGCCGCTTCCGGGATGATGTGGATGCTCGCAATAGCCGCGTCCTTGATCACCAGCGACTGATTGTTGGGCCCGAGGTTGTCCAGGCGATAGCTGAGGTTATCGAGCAGCGAATAATAGAGGCCAAAGCCCGCGCGGATTACAGTTATCCTCGAGGCAAATGGCGACCAGGCAATTCCAACCCGCGGTGCGGGAAGAAATTTTGCGTTGTTGATTGTCAGGGCGGAGCGGCCCACGGTTGGCTGCGTGTCGATAACGCCCGCTGGATTGAATCGGTAATTGGCGGCGCGGCCGTGGGCCTCATTCCAGCCGTTGGTGGACTCGGCCCGGAATCCAAAGCGCAGTTCGAGCGAGGGTGTGGGCTTCAGCACGTCTTCCGCATAAAACGCGCCCTCGAATGACCGCCAGCCGAGCAGCGTTGACGATGGCGTCACCGTAAATGCGGACACCGTGCCATCAAGGAATGACTCGAGGTTTGAGAACGTTGCCTGGCCGTACTGGTTCTGCGCCAGATTGTCGTTGGCCTGGATGCGCTGCGTCCAGACGCCGAACTTGAACAGATGCATGCCATGAGTGATGGCCACCTGGTCTTCCGCGGTAAACAGATTTCTCACTGCCGTAAGATTGCTGCTGCCGCTCGAGCCGGCCGCGGCAATCTGCGTGGCCGCATTGTTTGCCGTGCTTCCGCCGATCACCACCGCGCCAATCGGACGGCCTTCGACGAATCCCGGCAGGCTCGCCAGCGATCGACCGGTGTAATAATACGCGCCGCGGGAAAAGCCAAAGGTCGCCCGGTTCAGAACGTTGGGTGAGAACATGTGCGTCTCGCTCACGCTGGCCACCTGCTCCCGCAGTGTGATGTCGACAAAGCTCAATGGATTCGCGGTTGGGGTGTTGGCCGCGCTGTCGTCGATGGTGTAGCCGCCGCTAAGCGTGTCCTTTTCTGAAAACGTGTGATCGAGTCTGGCGGTGCCGAAGTCCTCACGAATCGCCTGCCGCGGATTGCTGAATGCCTGCGCGATGCCGCTGGGCCTGCCGGCTGAGGTCAATAGCTCGGGTCCGTTGGCCACCGGCCACAGAGCGAGGAACGGCTGGACGCTCGGCGCGGCGCTGGCCCGTGAGGCATCATCTGGAACGAACGCCACGTTGCTCACGCGCAGGTGCTGCCGATAGCCTTCGTAGTTTCCAAACAGGAAGGTTCGGTCTTTCCTGATGGGACCACCCAAAGACCCGCCGAAAACGTTGCGCTGGAACGCTGGAAGGCTTCCCCTGTCAAAAAAATTCCGCGCGTCCAGCGCGCTGTTGCGCAGAAACTCGTAAGCGTTGGCGTGCAGTTGATCGGTGCCGGACTCCGTCACGATATTGATTTGTGCCCCCGGCCGCTTGCCGTATTCAGCGCCGTAATCGTCTTTAACCACGGAAAATTCGCGCACGGCATCCACGCCCAGCAGTTGCCCGCTGGCCCCGCCGGGCGTGTTGTTGATCTCGGATGCGCTGGTGAATTCAATCCCGTTCAGCAGGTAAAGATTCTCCTGCGGACGCCGGCCCGACGCCGAGAACATGTTGCCGATCACCGAATTGTTGGTCCCGATGCCGCCCGCGCGCTGCGAGGTGTAATTCACCACGCCAGGGTTGAGGGTGATCAATTGATCGTAGCTGCGCCCGTTCAGCGGCAACTCTCTCACCTGCTGTCTGCTGACAACTCCGGACGTGTCGGCCGTCGTCACGTGGGTCATCCCCCAAATCTCCTGGACGTCAACCGCCTGGTGCCCGGCGGCGATGGAGAGCTTCAGATCCGCCTCCGCGCGCTGGCCAACGGCGAGTGTGAGCTTCAGCGCTGCTTGATCGAATCCCTGCTTGTCCGCCGTAACCTCGTATGTTCCCGCAGCCAGCAACGGAGCTTCATACCGGCCGGCAGCATCCGTAACGACGCTCCGTCTGGCGCCCGTTTCTGAATTGATGATGGTGATGCTGGCGTCGGGGATCACGCCTCCTGTGGTATCCGTCACCACGCCGGTGATGGCGGCTTCGCTTTGGGTCCAAACAACCGGCGCGCCTGCGAACAGGATCGCGGCCGCAAACACCAGCACCGGCCAGGTCATTCTCTCCACCCGTCGAAAATCTCCGTGAATTTCCATTGGTCAACTCCTTTCAAAATCAGGCATAGGGTTGCTGAGCGTCTTCACGCTGATGGGGTTTTTCTGATAGTTTGCGGCGGGCAGGATCATCCACTGCCTCGCGCCTATGGGCATCGAGAGGCGGGTTCAACAACAGCGCAGGTCTGGCTGCTGGGAGGCCAATGCCAAAGCATAATAATCAAAATGGCCCATCGCCCAGGTCTCGCGTTCAGGCCGAAAGCTGTTTCGGTCAGGTCTGACTATGGCTATTTAGGGCTGTTAAAGGCACAACCCTGTTGGACTCAAAATGGACGGATGGATGGAATCAGCGACAACAACAGAAAGGAGTGATGCCGCACACCGTGCGGTTCGCGCGACCAAAAGCAGGAATAATGTCCGTTCCCCTCAACATATTTCTCGACTCTACGTGATTTCGTCCGCGATTGTCAAGGTCGCCCGCAACCCAATGATTTTGCTCCTCATGGAAATGGAACAGGCAACCTGCGCTCGACGCTGAGTATCGAACCAAGGCGTACCGGGCAACCCAGGCGCGCTTGCAATCGTCTATAACATTTCAGGTGCGCGTGGGGTGCTGGATAGATTCAGCAACGCTGGGGCCGGGGGCGCTGGCTTCGGGAGGGCCTGAACGGCTGTTGCGACTTTCAGTAATCGAAAACCTGGAACCATCCGATTGTGCGTAATGATATAATCGGACATGATCTGTTCGGGGGCGGGGATGGTTGCACGAAAAACGATTGAGGTGAAGTGACGATGTCGCTGAATGCGATTTCACGTGCTTGTCTTAAGGCTGGACTGCTGGCGCTTGCCGCCACCATGTTTGCATGGACGGTGCCCACCGCCCGCGCGGGTGCCTTGCGCTACGCCGGAAAGATGGTAGCGAAAGGGACCACGGCGGCCGCATCTGCAACGGCTTCGGGAAGCCATGCGGCGGTCAACAAGTTTCAAACGGATGCCGTGCCGGCCACCGCAAGGGCCGGCCATTCGTTCAAGCGCACGCTGGCCCATGCGGGTAATGCCACCACCAATGGGGCCAAGGACGGCGGCGCCTTCATCTACTACGGCGCCAAGCGCACTCCGCACACGGTGGCCCACGGTGCTATATCCGCGTGGCGGGCGATCTGGTAACCAGATTTTATCCGTGAACTGGCTTTACTCCTCCCGAACAATGTGATGGGGCGCCTCAAAAAAAGGCGCCCTTTTTTGCCCTGCCGGATATTCTTTGCGATCATAAAGCTCTAACACGATGCCACAGCGGTTTTGGTATTGCCCACCATAACCTGCCAGCGCCGCTCCAGCGCAGTTGAATCCCAGCTCGCCCATCGCGCATCGGACAAGCAGAGCACGCAAGAACAATGTGGCTACTCGACAGGTATTCGAACCGGCTTTGGCACCAGGCTTCGCGGCTCGACAGGCGCCGCCGCCGCACCGTCGCCACAACCTTGTGCGCTTACGACTTCCTCCGCCAGCAGGTCGAGAAGAAGCTCATCGGGCCCCTCGAATCGTATCTCAGGGAGCACCGCAATCCGGCGCAAGCCGGCATCGGCCTCACGTCAGCCATTCGAAGCGATCTGGTGGACGAAGCCCTGATGGCCCTGCTTTGGTCTTGCACTTGCCCCGCTTTCGATCCCGGGCTCAAGCTGCCGCGCTCGCTGGTTCCCCATCTGCCGGAAGTCTGGGGCGGTTTCATTCTCGGCGACGTCAACCACCGCCTGAACCGGACAACTCCCGCCACGCTCGGCAGGACAGGTTACTCCGAAGACCCTGCCCAGGCGCGACGGCAGGTCCTCGATCGGTGGCGCCAAATCCTGAGCCTTTCCGACCCGGACTTCGCAGACCGCCTGAATGCTGCCGGTTTTACCGAAGCCTGGGACTGGCTGGCTCAGATGTTTATCGCCGATACTCTGGCTGGCATGGCGGAAATTCCTGACCGCCTGCTCTTTTCGCAGGCGCGCCGCGTTGCAGGCTCCACTCCGCCCCACCGCGTGCCCCTGGTCGAGCGACTCATCGAGAGAGCTGCCGCAGCCCCGGACGAAGATTAGCCCGCACCATGGACTGCGGTAGCGCCTGGGGCACGGATTCATCCCTGCCGAAACCCGCATCCTCGAGTAACTTCACAGCCCTCTCTCCTGGGGAGAGGGTGGGCGCGCCAGCGACCGGGTGAGGGTTCGGCGTTGGCGGCCGACGACGCGCTCTGCATTGCCCCGCAGATTGCCGAGGCGCTCGAATACGCGCATGAGCGCGGCATCATCCATCGCGACGTGAAACCCGCCAACATCAAGATCACTCCGGCTTGGCCTGGCGAAGGTGCTTAGTGGCACGGGCGTCTCGCCCATGCATGGGCAAGATGCCCATGGCACCTATCAGGATTCCCCTACGCTGACCACGCTGGCTACACAGCCGGGCATGATTCTGGGTACGGCCTGCCTATATGAGCCCCGAGCAGGCACGGGGCGAGCAACTGGATCGTCGTACGGACCTGTTCAGCTTCGGCGCGGTGCTCTATGAAATGGCCGCCGGCCGGCTTTCGACGGCAGCACCATCGCAGTGGTCTTCGCGCAAATTCTGAAGGAAGAGCCTCCCCCACCGCGATCTCTGAATCCGGGATTGCCGGTAAAGTTGGAAAAGATCATCGCCAGGTGCCTGGAAAAGGACCCGGCTAAGCGTTACCAGTCCTCGCGCGAACTGAAGACTGACCTCGAGGCTCTCAAGCTGCAACTGATTTCCGACTCCTCCTTCTCCGTCCCGGCCTTCCGCCTCTTGTTTCAGATGCTCGGCACTCCGCCCTCGGAAAAGCGCCACATCGTGCTCGACACCCCGAACGACGTTACCGCACGGCGCGCCGAACTCGTCAATGATGTCCTCGCCTGGCTGGACAAATATCCCGGCAGAGTCAACTAGTCGCCCGGCCTCGCTCAAATGAAGGGCAGCGCGGGCCTTCGGTAGGAGGGCCGTGGTTTGTTCTTTAGGAGGGCTGGGCTTCAGCCCAGCCGTCACACCGCGGCACTTCAAAAAATCATTGCCCTCTACGAGAAGAGAGGGTTTCCCGCCGTGCGGGATATGACGGGGGGCGAGAGAATTGTAGCGCCGAGCTTCAGCCTGGCGTTTTCTCTTTTTATCCGCGGCTGGCGCAGAGACGATTTCTGCCTCTGCAACTCCGCAAAATGTCTTTCATTTTTGAATCTGGAATTTTGAACCTTGAATCGACTCTGGCCTGCCCACCCACTCGCTCGTTACTCATCGCTGACACTAACCACTGATCTCTTCAGGCCGCTGGCGGATGTACGTGCTTGGTCGTTTCTGCGTTCTCGCGCCGCGGGAGGCTCCCAGCGCCGGCTGAAGGAGGATGTAGCTGCCGTACGTAGGCTACTATCAAAGCAAAATGCCTCAAAAATGGGACGTATGGGATTTTCGCCCCACTTTTTCATCAAAAATGTATCTTATTCATAATACAACGTTTATATCTATCATAGAGCTTTTTTTGCAATCCTATCGTGAAAGATTGTCTGCTTCTGGCACACCGGGTAGATTTTACAACTTCTTCACCAATGCCGCTTTCCGGCGCATCACCTCAGGCTGAAACACCGGGGAAGAACTGCGAGGCCAACAGCAGCACGGTGAGGACAATCATCACCACGCAAGTGATCCAGGCAACGGCATTGAAGGCGCGCGTATTTCGATAACTGCCCATCAGGTCTTGGCGGTTGGAGAGTCGCAGCATAAAGATCAACACGAAGGGCAGCATGATGCCGTTGAGCACCTGTGACAGAAGAATGATGGGCACCTGCATCTGTTCGCGCAGGACCACCACCGCCAGCGCGCCCAGCACAATGAGTCCGGTATAGAGCCAGTAAAATGTGGGAGCCTCATCCACGCGCTTATCGATACCCGACTCGAGCCCCAGGCCCTCGCATACATAGTAGGCCGTAGCGAGCGGCAGGATGCAGGCGGAAAATAGCGATGCGTTGGCCAGCCCGAAAGCAAACAGCGCGCTTGCCGCATGGCCGGCCAGAGGACGCAACGCCAGGGCTGCGTCCGCAGCGTCGCGTATATCGTGATGTCCGCTGGCATAGAGCGTGGCCGCGCAAGCCACAATGATGAAGAATGCCACCACGTCGGTAACCACACATCCGACAATTACGTCCCAGCGCGAGTAGATCCAGTCCTTGATCTTGATGCCCTTCTCCACCACCGCCGATTGCAGGTAAAACTGCATCCAGGGAGTGATGGTGGTGCCGATCAGCCCAATGATCATGAAGAGGTAGCTGCGGTCCAATTGGAAGCTCGGCTTCACAGTGTTGAGCATGGCCTCAGGCCAGGAAGGGCGAGCCAGAACGCTGGAGATCGGGTAAGCGATGTAGAAGACGCAGGCAACCAGAAACACCTTCTCCACAAAGTCGTACGTGCCTTTCACCACCAGCGCCCAGACAATGATGGCGCCTACCGGAACGATGATGTAACGGCTGATGCCGAACACCGACAGGCTGGAAGCGAGCCCGGCAAAGCTCGAAATGGTGTTGCCAAGGTCCGCCACCAGCAGGCAGATCATCAGGAGGAAGGTGGCGCGAAAGCCATACTCTTCGCGGATCAGGTCGGCCAGGCCCTTGCCGGTCACCACGCCCATCCGGGCCACCATTTCCTGTACCACGATGAGCGCGATGGTGACCGGAATCAGCGTCCAAAGCAGCGAATAGCCAAAGCGCGCTCCGGCCACCGAATAGGTGTAGATGCCGCCGGCGTCATTGTCCACGTTGGCCGTGATGATTCCCGGTCCCACGACGGCCATAAAGATCAGCAGCCTGTTCTGGTAAGTTTTTAGGCGATCGCGGTCCATCGGTAACCTGCGCCGGCGACCGAGCACCGGCAAGCTGCCTCACTTCAGCAAAGCCGCCTCTTTTCCGCTCGATTATCTGCGGTTGACCACCAAATCGAGGACGTCGTCCGCCGTCACCACGCCCTGCAGGTGTTGCCGGTCATCCACCACCGGAAGCGACAGAAGGTTGTACTTTCTGAACTGATCAATCACCACCTTCGCACCAGTTTCCGTCCGCACGCTGAGCACCTCATCGCGGGCAAGCTCTTGCAGCGGGGTATGAGCCGGCGCCAGCAGAATGCGCGCCAGGGGGACGGCGCCGAGAAGGGTTTCGTCCTTATCAATCAAATAAACGGAGTGGATGGATTCGACCGATCCTTCGAACCCTTTCATCGCTTCAATCACGTCCTCCACTGTCGCCGTCCGATCGAGAGCGATGTATTCGGTGGTCATCAACGCACCCGCAGTGTTGTCCTCAAACCCCAGCAGTTCCTTGACTTCCTGCGCGCCTTCCGTCTCCATATCTGCGAGCAGCTTGGCGGATGTTTCAGGTGGCAACTTCTGCAGGACATCGGCGGCTTCGTCGGGCGCCATTTCATCCACAATGTCGGCAGCCGTCTCGACCGGAATGCTCTGCAGCAGTTGCGCCTGCATCTCGGTGGGTATCTCGGAGATGGCTTGCGCGGCAGTTTCGTGATCAAGGGCCTCAATCACCGACCGCTGTTCATCGCGGCTCAGTTCTTCCAGGATGTCGGCAATATCGGCGGGGTGCAGGCGCGCCAGCCGCTCGTAGGAAATGCGGAGCTTCAGCCGCCGCGAGGCATCCGGCTCAATCAGGTTGACGAATTCCCATCGAATGGTCTTAGAGGGAATAAAGCTGCATATCTTCCGGCTGGTGTGCTTGGCGGTCAGTCCCTGTAGCAGGCGCCGCACGGCGGACGCCAGCCCTACGTTCACTGCCAGCACGCGCAACTCGGTGTGGCCGTCGGTAGGCTGGATTTCCAGGTCGACATCATTTACGCGAACCACCTTGCGGTGATCGACATCAATCACTTGCTGGTCCAGCACGTCTTTCCTTACCCTCAACAAGTCGCCAACGGGTTTGTTGCTGGAGATTCCGGCGCGGGTCACCGAGGTTTGTGCTGACCGCACCGTGATCGACTGCATCTGCTCGCGGGTGACATAGATCAGCTTCTTGTCCGGGCCCTCCACAAAGTAAACGGCCACGCGCAGGGCGTTCTGGTTAGGATCAATCCCGAGGTCGATCACGCGCCCGAGGTAGGCGCCCATCACGTCGTACGTCGGCAGGTTCTGAATTTCGGTAAAGTAAATCATTGCTTTCTCCCTGATAAGCTCGCAGCAGCGCCGCGTCTCCGGATGCCGGGCAAGCCGAAAGGCCTGAATCCAACCGGAAAACAAAAACCCCGTGTGAGCCGTTGCTCCCACGGGGCTAAAAAATCCGTCCGGGCCGAAATTATTATCGGCCGGACAACCTCCTGGTCTGAGCTTCAGCTCCACACAACGTACATTCCCCATCCCATTTGAGGATAGCCACCTTAGGCAGAGCCTTAATCCGACCATGCCTGCTCTACCCGTTGGCGCGTCTCCGCGTTTCCGGGCAGTGGCTTGTGTTTGCGTGGTAACCTCGCCTAACGAGGTCTGCACATGCTTTGCTAGTTCGCTCGCGCCTCCAGGCACAGAAAAAGTGCCTATTAACCTTGATACAAACAGCCCTGAAGTTTGTCAAGAGAAAACGCTGAAAACCGCACAGCAAGCGATCGATGTCGCTGTTTTCAGGCAGTCCGCCGCTGCCCTTTGGCTCGTTACTTCAATCGTCCCATGGCGTACTTGATGCCGTTCAGCAGTATTTCCTGGTACCACCTGCTGTTCCAGACAGCGTCTTCGTGACCGAGCACGGTGCAGAACACTCTACCCTTGCCATAGCGGCGGGTCCAGGCGAGCGGCCAGCCGTAGAAGCGCAGGTGTACGCCTTGCTTGTGAACGTCCACAGAGCTCGGATCGAGCCGCAGCAGCACGTGCGACGTTCTGTACTGGAAATCGGCCGTCTGGTAGATCTCATCGTTCGCCTGGAACGACTTGCCCAGGAAGCTGACGATGGGGCTCGCCGGGTCGGTGACCTCCACTGTTACTTTCTGATGCCAGGGATGGTCATTAAAATATCCGCCGACCAGTTCCAGATAATCCTGCCATTTATAGAAGGTGTCGGTAGAGCTGTGGACGCCCACAAATCCGTGGCCTGAGCGGACGAAATTCATAAATGCGCTCTTCTCCGCGTCGGTCATGGGCAGTTCGCCCGTGGTGTAGAACATCACCACATCGTATTTCTTCAAATTCTCCGCCGTAAAAGCTCCCACGTCCTGCGTCACCGTGGTATCGAAAAGGCCGGAACGCTCGCCCATCTCTTTCACCACTTTCTCGGAAGTCGGAATGCTCGCGTGTTTGTAACCGGCCGAAAGGGTCATATAGAGCAGATGTCCCTTGCCTGATTTTGCGAGCGCCTGCCCTCCGAGTCCGAAAAATCCGAGGCCGCTCAGAACAATGGTGGACCAGACCAGAACAAGAGATCTGCGCATCTCAACTCCTCTCTGCGAAACGGACTGTGAAATCACACCAGGTCCCGGCACTCACAACCCAAGCCGATAGCCTTGCCCGTCAGGCTCTGCCTGCGTGTTGCGCCACCGCCTGGCCGCTGAGAGCCACGGCGATCTGCCGGCAGAAGGCTGGAAGGTCACTCGGCTTGCGTGAGGTGATCAGGTTGCCGTCAACGGCCACTTCCTCATCCACATACTTCGCGCCGGCGTGAATCATGTCATCCTTGATGGCCGTGAAGCAAGTGGCTTTTCGCCCCTCCACAATGCCGGCCGAGCAAAGCAGCCAGCCGCCGTGGCAAATGGCGGCCACCACTTTGCCGGCGCGGTGCATCTCGCGCACCAGCGCCACCATGCGCTCATCCTGGCGAAGAAAATCGGGCGCCCAGCCGCCCGGAATCACCACGGCGTCAAAGTCCGACGCGCTCACCTCCCCAGCCGATCTGTCCGCGACCACTGGATACCCTTTCTTGCTGCCGTAGGTCTTCCCCGCCTCGGCGCCCACGGCAACCGTCTCCGCGCCGTCTTCGCGGAAACGCAGCAGCGGGTACCAAACTTCCAGCTCTTGATACTGCTCTGCCACCAGTACTGCAATCTTTTTGCCTTTCAGGTCCATTGCGAGCTCCTTTCCGAACCTCGAAACCTTTGCGGGTATGTTATCAAACGCGATGAGGCGTTTGTAGCGCTGCGTTGATTCGGCATGGCGCCACCTTTGTATCTTCACGCCTTTACGCCTTGGCGCGGGCGGGCTGCCTGGGTGGGTTGTTTAGCATCTCTGGGCAGCACGTTCGCTACGACAGCCTCGAGATCACCGCCGCAAAAAAACCATCCATGCCGTCGAAGTCTGGACGCGTGTGAAAGTAGCCGCGCTCATCAATCAGCGGCGCAATTTCGGGCAGGTCCTCCGTTAGTTCGGAACGGCTCAGCAGCCGACACTCTGCAGTCGCGGCCAGCACGCTCTCCACGACCTGCTCGTTCTCTTCCGGCTCCAGCGAGCACGTCGCGTAGACCAGCCGCCCTCCTGGCGCGAGCACCGACAGCGCCGCGGAAAGAATCGCTCTCTGCACCACCGTCAGCCGATCGATGTCGTCGCTGCTCAGCCGCCATTTGATTTCCGGATTGCGCGCCAGCGTCCCCGTGCCGGAGCACGGCGCGTCCACCAGAACACGGTCGAAACTTTGCCAGAACGGGAGCGGCTGCGTTGCATCAAGCCGCACGATGCGGACCGCCGTCGCGTTGGACGTGAACCTCGGCAGGAGTTTCTCAAGCATTCTAAGGCGGCGGGCGCTCCGGTCGCAGGCCATCACGAGGCCCTCGCCCACTCTATCTGCCAGCAAGCTGGTTTTTACTCCCGGCGCGGCGCAGAGGTCGAGCACGCTATTTCCCGAGCGCACCTGAAGCAGCTCAGGGACGACTTGCGAGGCCTCGTCCTGGATGGCCAGTCCCATTTCTTCGGCAAGCCGGGCGAGAGTGGCCTCGCCGGCCTC
The DNA here is from genome assembly GCA_036278995.1 of Terriglobia bacterium. GTDB lineage: Bacteria > Acidobacteriota > Terriglobia > UBA7540 > UBA7540 > SCRD01. The sequence goes on from DASUJZ010000114.1 coordinate 35,342, forward strand.
GGCGATGAGAGCGTTTGAAGTGTACCGTCCACGGCGGACTTTACTTCCCTTCTCCGCCAACCTCCCAACGACTTCATCGGGCTCGGGCGTGCAGGAACAGATCCGCAGCGTGCCCGGAGGCACGCGAGTGGCGGACCACGCCAGCCGGTTCGCGGCGTCGCTCCCAAAATTCTTCTCCCATCGTTCGAGCATCCACTCCGGAATCGTCCGCCGCACGCTCGCCAGAAACTCCGGGTTGTCCAGTTGGGCCGCGCCAGAGTGTTGCAGCAGCTTTTCCGGCTCGCATTTGCGCAACACAGCGTTCACGAACCCTGCCGCCGACCGCTTGCTCGCCAGCTTGGTGAGTTCCACCGACTCATTCACGGCAGCAGATTTAGGAATTTTCTCGAGGAAGGCAGTCTGATAAACGCCCATTCGCAAGGCGGTCAGAACTTCGCGGTCGAGCGACTGCGGGCGCTTGCCGGAAAGCTGGTCGAGGCGGTGGTCGATCTCACCACGCCACCGAAGGACTCCGAACACGAGTTCTGTAGCCAGCCCTCGATCGCGCTCACTAAGTTGCGAGAAGTTCCGGCTCTGGAGCAGGTCGGAAGCAAACGACTGCCCGGCATCAACCTGGAGGAGGATTTCGAAAGCGATTTTGCGGGCTGGCGACACCTGTGCCAAGGCTGTCGACCTCAGGAACCGAGGGTTTCACCGCTCATGATGCGTGCGCCGTTCAGGAACTCACGCGCAGAAAGACGTTTGCGCCCCTGGAGTTGAACTTCGCGGATGACCAGTAGGGTGCCTTCGCCGCACGCTACTGCAAACCGGTCCGGCCCAACCGCGATGCTGCCGGGAATCCGCGACTCCTCACCCGCAGGTATAGGCTCGGCCGCCGAGATGTTCAGCATCTTGCCGCGAAAGGACGTGTAGGCGCTCGGCCAGGGCGTGAGTGCGCGAATGCGCCGGGCGATCTCCGGGGCTGGCCGGGTCCAGTCAATGCGACCATCTTCTTTCCTGAGCCTCGGCGCCATCGTAGCCTGGCTCGAATCCTGGGGGCGCGGAGTGATCTCTCCCCGCTCCAGCCCGCGCAAGGTTTCCACCATTAGTTCCGCGCCCATAATGCTAAGGCGCTCTTCCAGGGTCTCCCTCGTGTCATCTGGCAGGATCGGTTCACGCCGCTGCAGCAGAATGCCTCCGGTATCAAGGCCCGCGTCGATCTTCATCGTGGTGACGCCGGTTTCAGCTTCTCCACCCATGATCGCCCAGGCGACGGGCGCCGCGCCGCGGTACTTGGGCAAGATAGAGGCGTGCAGATTGATGCAGCCAAGCGGCGGAATGTCAATCATCCACTGCGGAACGATCTGGCCGTAGGCAGCAATCACGATGGCATCAGGATGGTATTGCGAAAGATGTTCACGCGCTTCATCGGTTTTCAGTCTGGCGGGCTGATAGAGAGGAAGCTCGTGCCGCATCGCCGCTTGCTTCACGGCCGAGGGCTGCACCGCCTGCCCGCGTCCACGCGGCTCATCCGAATTGGTGATGACCAGTTGGATTGAAAACTTTGCAGCGACCAGCGTTTCAAGAGTAGGTACGGCGAATTGAGGTGTGCCGCAAAAAATCAGTTTCATCCGCCAGCTCCGACCTCAGCAACCCTCGGAGCTTCGCCGGGGCGCGCCGAAAGACATCCTACCACTCGCCCGCCTTGGCCAGCTTCCGGACTTTACGCTTGATGGACTCGCGCTTCAGGCGAGTCAGGTGATGGATAAAAAGTTTGCCGTCCAGGTGGTCCGTCTCATGACAGAAGGCGCGGGCCAGCAAGCCTTCACCCGTCATGGTGAATTCCTCTCCCTTCAGGTTGCGTGCGCGGACCGTGGCTTTCAGGGGCCTGGGGGTTTTGGCGCGGAAGTCCGGAAGACTCAGGCAGCCTTCTTCCTCCGCCTGTTGTCCTTCGGTTGATATGATCTCGGGGTTGGCCAGCACCAGCTTGGAGTTCGGGTCCTGGCCGCAGGTGATGTCAATCACGGCCAGCCGGTGCGTCAGGCCGATCTGCGGGGCGGCGAGGCCCACGCCATTGGCGGCGTACATAGTTTCAAACATATCGGCGACCAGCTTCTCGAGGTGGGCGTTGAAATCCGTCACCGGCTTCGTGCCGTCTTCCAGAACTTTCTGTCCGTATTTCACGATGGGATAGATCATATCCAGCGTACGACCGTCGACTTTTGGGAGCTTCGCGCAGTCGAGTTCCGCAATCAAAAACTTCCCCTGAATCATGCTACAGATAGTTCTGTTTTGCTTTCTTGCTTCAAAAATCGCATATTTATGGCGCGAGCACAAGCAAAGTAAAGCTGTTCGGGACCATGGGCGGCCGGCGAGAACGTCGCTGACCGTTGGTTTCGGGCGGAGTCGGGCCAAACTTTGCCGTCACCAAAAAGACGTCATGGGTTTTCGGGTCCACTTCCATGGTGCGCGCCCCGCGCTCAGTTGTCACGGTTTGGACCACTTTGAATTTCGTTGGCGACTCTTCTCTCGCCACCGTCAGCGTGCCCTCACCGTTCGAACTGAAAGCCAGACCCGTCTCCGGATCAAACCGGTTGGCGTCCACGCCACCGCCAATGGGAACGGACGCGATCACTTTGCCGCTGGCGGTGCTGATGACGGCCATCATCTTATTGTGGCAACCGGCAAATAACAAATCGTGCTTCACATCAATGGCCAAGCCCGAAGGTGAGTCGCAGGGCGCCATCGGCCAGCGCGATTTGATCTGGAGTGTGTGCGTATCAATCGCAAGCTCCATGCTCTTGTCTTCCAGATTGTTATAGAGCATCCCGCGCCCGTCAGGCACGGCAAATTCGGGCTTGCCTCCTAGGCTGATGGTACCCGCCACTCTCAGCGTTTTCGCGTCAATGGCGGTGGCATCGTCGCTGCGGCCGTTAAAGGTGAAGACCCGCTGCGAAGAAGGATCGTAAGTGATGCCGTCGGGATTATGGCCGGTCACCTTGACGGTGCCAATCGTCTTGAGCGTCTTCAGATCAAAGACAGTCACCTGATCGGCGCGTCCATCGCTGGTGAATCCGCGATTGAGTTCCGGCGCCACAGCAATACCGTGGACGCCTTCAGTGTCCGGAATATTCCCGATCACCTTATCGGTGTCAGGATCTATCACCAGCACCTGGGTAGCGTGTGAAACGAACAGGTGACGATTCTGCGGATCGAAGCCGAGATAATCCCAGCCGCCTTCGCCGCCGAGGACGACTCTCTTGATGATGTGATAATTTACGGCCGCAGAAGTTTTCGAGGGCCGGGCTGCGTCGGCAACAAGCGGAATCGTGAGCGCTGCGATCAGGCAAAAACAGAGGCGGGAGCAAATTCGGATAATAGAATCCATAAGCACCTCCAAATGCGCCAGTCAATTACTCCTATCGAGTCCCTGCTAAGCTTTTCAGCGGCGCCGAGCCGGTTCACTGTCAAGCCGGTGGCTAATACTGGCGCACCTGTTCCTGATAAGCGTCAAAATTCCGGCGAGTTTCCTGCAACGAGTCGCCCCCGAATTTTTCCAGGAATGCCCGTGTCAGTACCAGCGCTACCATGGCTTCACCCACAACTGCCGCCGCCGGAACCACACAAACGTCTGAGCGCTCGTACGCGGCCTTTACCGGCTCGCGCGTCTCAAAATCGATCGATTCGAGCGGCCTGCGCAGCGTGGAAATCGGTTTCAGGTATCCGCGAACGACCACCGGCTCGCCGTTGGTCATTCCTCCTTCCAGTCCGCCGGCCCTGTTGGTTTTTCTGGTGAACTTTCTATCCTGCCGGCTGTATCCAATCTCATCGTGCACGCCGGAACCGGGAGTGGCGGCATTTCCGATTCCCGTCCCGATCTCGACCGCCTTCACGGCCTGGATGGACATCACCGCGTGGGCCAGTTGCGCGTCAAGCTTTTCGTCCCACTGCGCGCAGGAGCCGAGCCCCACCGGGACACCCATGGCGATCACTTCAAAAGTGCCGCCCACCGTATCTCGGTTCTCGGTGGCCTTGTCCACCTCCGCCTTCATGCGGGCTTCTGTATCCGGATCCACGCAACTGAGCATGATGTCCTGGACCTCACGCAGGGCGAGAATCTTATCGAACGGAACCTCTTCATCTCCGAGCACAGCGCTGCCCAGCGCCACGGTGTGGCTCGCGATCCTGATGTCGAACTGCAGCAGGAACAGCTTGGCCAGCGCTCCCACGGCAACGCGAGCAGCCGTTTCCCGTGCGCTGGCGCGCTCCAGCACGTAGCGCGCGTCAGCGAAATCGTACTTCAGGCAGCCGGCCAGGTCAGCGTGGCCAGGCCGCGGCGACTTCACCGCTTTGTACTTTTCACGGGTCTCAGGCAGGTCTTCCACCGACATCGATTCCTGCCAGTTCTTCCAGTCGCGGTTTTCAATGAGGATGGCGATGGGCGAACCAATCGTTTCACCGTGGCGGACGCCGGAAAGGAACTGTGCCGTGTCGGATTCGATTTTCATCCTGCCGCCGCGCCCATAACCGCCCATGCGCCGCTTCAACTCACGGTTTACGTAATCAAAGTCCACCGGCACGTGCGCGGGCAACCCCATCAGGGTCGCCACCAGCGACTGTCCGTGCGACTCACCCGCCGTGTAAAAGCGAAGCATAGTGGCTGTTGCAGAGCTTTCCCGTCACGAATCAGAAACCGCAATTTTACCTGAAGCTTGCAGGGTGGTCAAAAATAAGGAGCTAGCTACATTCCGCCTGCCGCGGAAGACCCGCAGCTACCCATCAGCGGATTTCGATCACGCAAGCGTTCCGTACTCATTGAGAGAAAGCCTAGAGTATCTTTACCTTGATTGCAACGGCCGCAGTTTAAGACCCGGTGCTGCTGTAACTCTCGACTCCGCGGTTCCAGACAAACAGCGCCAGCGCGAAAAATGACGCCGCCACTACCGGGACCAGGTAGAAATAAGTATCGAAGCTGGCGCGACCCAGGAAGTGGGTGGTGGGATAAAAAGACGCGAACCCGAAGGGGATGATCCAGCTCAGCATGAACTGGAGAAAGACGTTATAGATGGTCAGCGGATAGCGGCCGAAGGTGAGCATGTTGAATACCGGAGGGACGATGCCCACGCGATCCTCAAACCAGAATGACACCGCGGTTAGCATCAGGAATACGGCCAGGTAGATCAGCGCGCCCGAGGCCACCATGAAAATAAACCAGAAATAATCGACGGCCGGCCAGGGGACGTTGAGGCGCTTGACCGCGACGATCACAACAAAGATGCCTGTGATGACTTCCTGCAACGATTCAAGCCGGAATTTTTCAAACAGCACCTGGAAAAGCGTGTCGACCGGTCGCAGCAGGAGACGGTCGAATTTGCCCTGGATGATATAGATATCGCCAAACTGATAGAGGTTCCAGCTAACCACGTTGAAGAAGCCAAGCGGGATGAGAGAAAAACCATAGAGAAACAGGATTTCGTAGAACGACCAGTCCTGCAGTTTGGGAATCTTGGTGAACAGCACGAGCACGAAACCAAAGCCCAGGACCGTCGCCGCCATCGAGGAGAAAAAGGCGATAAAGAAGTCCGCTTTATACTCCAGCCGGACTTTTGCGTATTGGGCGAAATAGAGGGCGAACAAGCGCAGATGACGTTTCATATGGAAGGATGAAGGGTGAAGGATGAAGGATGAAAAGAGCGTTCCAAGCCTCGTTTTAGAGCAACGGTGAAATCTTAATGGCGAAGAACAATCAATCACAAATCGCGCAGCCCGCCCCCCTCCTTCATCCTTGGCACTTCATATTTTCTTTTAACCTCCCTGAATTGTGATCTGCTTGCTCGACAACGCCCACAGCGCGTGGCCGATTGCCACCAGCGCCGCGACCCATAAACCCTGCATGCCGAGCGCCTTCAGGATTCCAAGCCCGCTGATCTTCCCCAGGTAAATCAGCACTGGAATGTAGCTGATATACTCAAATGGCATGAAGGCAAACATCGTCTGAAAAATGTGTGGGAAAAAGGAAATGGGGATCAGCAGCCCGGAGAACAGTTCGAGCAGGAAATATTTGGCCCGCAGCAATCCCAGAATGGATTTCAGGCGCACGGCGAAGGTTCCCACTGCGAAGTTGATGCCCGCCACCAGGAAGAAACTGAGGAAGACGCTGAACAGGAAACCAATGAAGCTCCCAACACTCGCCGGCCTTCGCACCGGGAAGACGAGCAGCAGCACAATGGCGGTGGGCACGGTCAGCATGGTCAGGCGGAAAGCCGACTCGCCGAGAGCCTGCGCGATGTACATCCATTGCGTATTGACCGGCTTGATCAGGTCCATGGCCAGCTTGCCTTCCAGCACCTGCCCGGCCATCTCCTGATCGATGTTGTTGTAGTAGAACGAGCGTATGGTCCAGCCGACGGCGACGTAGGTCAGCAACTGGCTGAAGTCAAATCCCTCAATGCTGACGCTATGAGAATAGATGGCCTTCCAGATGAAGTAGTAAACGGAGACATAAAGAAAGTAGGTAACGATGCCCGTGTAATAGCGCAGGCGGTAGGCCATGGTGTTGACGAAGCCCACGCGCAGGAATCCGCCATAAATGCGAGCCGTGGCCGCTAATGAAAACTGGTTTCGGGGCCGGGCAGGAAGCGCAAAGTCGGTGGAGGCCATTACCCGACCTCACCCCGCAGATAGATGCGCTTCACGATATCCTCGATCGGCTCCTCCTCCACCAGAATGTCCGTGACCTCCAGGGTGTTTACAATGTGGCGAATGATCTCCGCGTTCGAATAGCGCTCGCGGTCAAAGCGCATCAGGTAGGTAAGTTCATCGACCAGGTCGCAGAGAATTCCGTCAGTGGCAATCTTTTCCACCGCCGCGGACTGGGATCGGTCTTTCAGCAGAAATTTCACCTGGTTGTATTTTGCCAGCCGCCCTTTCATCTCGCGCAGAGCGCCGTCGAAGAGGATCTTCCCCTTGTCAATCACGACGATGCGGCTGCAAAGCTCCTCGATGTCCGAAAGGTCGTGAGTGGTGAGCAGCACTGTGGTCCGTTCGATACGGTTCACTTCCTTCAGAAACTCGCGGATACGGTCTTTGGCCACCACGTCCAGGCCTATGGTCGGCTCGTCCAGAAAAAGCACGGGAGGGTTGTGCAGCAGCGAAGCGGCAATGTCGCATCGCATTCGCTGTCCTAGGCTCAATTTGCGAACCGGAGTGCTGAGATAGTCTTTGAGACTGAGAATCTCGGAGAACACGCCCAGCCGCCGCTGATAATCAGCGTCAGAGACTTCATAAATTTCCTTTAGCAGCTTGAAGGATTCCACCACGGCGATATCCCACCAGAGCTGCGTCCGCTGGCCGAACACCACGCCAATGTGCTTGGTGTAACGGCGGCGGTCGCGCCAGGGGACAAAGCCGTTGGCTACGATCCTGCCGCTGGTCGGGACCAGAATGCCCGTCAGCATTTTCACCGTGGTCGACTTCCCCGCCCCGTTGGCGCCGATGTAACCCACAATCTCACCCGGCGCGATGGTAAAATTCACGCGATCAACGGCGGTGACAGTGATGCGATCGCGCACAAAAAGGTTCTGGATGGCGCCCCACACGCCTTCGCGACGCCGGAAGGAACGGAACTCCTTCGTCAGGTCCTGCACTTCGATGATGGGTTGCATAGAGCGACAAAACTTCGCGGGGCAACAAACCGTCAGTGGTTCAACCTATGATTCTAGCAACCGCAGGGATTCTGAACAAGCGTCGCAGAATGCTGTTGCGGTCCGGGAGACGCTGCAAAGCAGCAGACGCAGCGAATCACGCACGGTAGATTAGACGAGCAGGAATCCATAACGATTCATCAGAGGCCTGCCTTGATGCCCAAGAACGCGCTGGTCGGGGTTGATATTGGAGGAACCAAGAGCGCCGTAGTGATCTCGCTGGAAGCGCCATCGGTTCTGGATCGGATCGAATTTCCCACCAAGCCCGTACAAGGGCCGGAGCCCGCGCTGCGCCTGATCAAGACAGGAATCCGCGACCTGCTTGCAAAGCACCGCCTAAAGCCGGCGCGTATCGGCGTAAGCTGCGGCGGGCCGCTCGACCACATTCGAGGCGTTATTCAAGCGCCGCCCAATCTCCCCACGTGGGTAGATGTGCCCATCAAAGCAATGCTCGAATCTGAGTTTGCCGTCACATGTCGAGTGGAGAATGACGCCAATGCGGGCGCGGTGGCGGAACACCGTTTCGGCGCCGGGCGCGGCTGCCGGTACATGATTTTCCTGACTATGGGAACGGGACTGGGCGCAGGAATTATTATCGACGGCCTGCTTTATCACGGCACTAACGATTTCGCGGGCGAGATCGGCCACATCCGCCTCACGCGTTCCGGCCCTGTCGGGTACCACAAGGCTGGCTCGGTGGAAGGATGGGCCAGTGGCGGCGCCATGCCGCAGATAGCAGCGAGGGCGGTCAAAGCCGCTCTTAAGCGAAGTCAGTCAACCACGCTTGGCGAACTCTTGCGAAAAGGCAAACCGATCACCGCGCGCGACGTGGCGCTCGCCGCGCGCAAAGGAGATGCAGTTGCCGCAAGCATTCTTCGCTCGACGGGCAAGCGCCTCGGCGCGGTGCTGGCAATACTCGTGGATATCCTCAACCCGGAAAGGATTGTCATTGGCGGGCTGGCCATGCGCCTGGGCGACACGTTGCTGGGGCCGGCCCGCGAAGTCCTATTATGTGAGGCCCTTCCTTATTCGACTGCCGTTTGCCAGACTGTGCCGGCACAACTCGGGGAGCGGATCGGCGACGTCGCCGCGCTGTGTGTCGCTGTCGGGTTCTGAAAGATAATCAACGACTCTCCGTCCTGTTGAGCCGACCGCCGCCCGCGCAAAGCTGAGGTATAATCTTGAGCAGTCGGAATCATTGATACAATCATGTCAAGTTTTCCATGCGAGCAGGACAATGGCGGCCGTTGACTGCCCGAATTGTAGAGGAAGGTTCCGGCCTCCTAACAGGTTCAGACTTTTGAGGCTCCAGGGAGCGTGCAAATGAAGAGATACCGAGCAGGTACTTTGTTGCTGGCGTCTGTGTTGTTTTTGGCGCAGGCGCTGGCTGCGGCGGAACTCCGTGTCCCGCATCTGAACTTCACCGACCAGCGCCTTGATAACGGGCTGAGGGTGATTATTGCGCCCGATCACACGGCGCCGGTGTTCGCCATCGCGGTGACCTACAATGTGGGCTCGCATAGCGAACATCCCGGCAGGACGGGATTCGCGCACCTTTTCGAGCACATGATGTTCCAAGGCTCGAAGAACGTGGGCAAGGGCGAGCACATGATCCTGATTGAAAACAATGGCGGCGACATGAACGGAACCACCAACGAGGACCGCACCAACTACTTCGAGATGCTGCCGAAAAACCAGTTAGACCTCGCGCTCTTCCTCGAGAGCGATCGCATGCGCTCCCTCGCCGTCAACACGGCCAATCTGAACAACCAGCGCAATGCTGTCCAGGAAGAGCGGCGGTTGGGTATTGACAACCAGCCTTACGGCAAAGCGTATCTCGAAATCGACAACTTGGCGTACGACAACTTTGCCTACAAGCACTCGGTGATCGGTTCTATGGCGGACCTGAACGAGGCCACAGTATCGGACGTGCAGAATTTCTTCCGAATTTACTACGCGCCGAACAACGCCGTGCTCACCCTTGTGGGTGACCTTGACCCGGCCGAAACCCTGCAAAGCGTTAAGAAATATTTCGGCGATATTCCATCCCAGCCGGCGCCCCCCAAACCGGACCTCACCGAGCCCGAACATTTCGGCGAGCGGCGGGAGACCATGATGGACCCGTTGGCACGCCTGCCGATGGTCTTGATGGCCTATCACACCCCGCCGGGCAACACCGCGGACAATTACGCGCTCCAGGTGCTGGCCAGCATTTTGAGCACGGGGGAAAGCTCGCGGCTCTATCAGCATCTGGTCAAGGAAAAACAACTGGCAACTTCAGTGGAGGTGCAGGCGGACGCGCGGACGGGTGACAGCCTCTTCTATATCCTCGCGATGCCGCGTCCCGGTGTAAAACCCGAGGACGTGGAAAAGGCCATCGAGGATGAAATAGCGGCCGTTAAGAAGGATGGGGTTACCGACGCTGAAATGGATAAGGCGCGCGCCCAGTTCCGCCGCCAGCAGATACAGCCCCGGCAGTCGGACCTCTATACAGCCATCCGCATCGGCGAGTACGCGGTCAAGTTCAACGATCCTGACCTGATCAACACCATCTTTGATAAATTCAATTCCGTGACGGCAGCTCAGGTGAGAGCAGTTGCGGAAAAATATCTTATTCCACAAGCGCAGGCCATCGTGATTGACTTGCCTGCCGAGCAGCAAATCACGGCGGCAAGCCGTTAGAGGAGGGTGAACGTGAAACGGACATTTCTCAGTTTTATCGCCTTTGTGCTGACGGTTGGAACCTGCAGCATCACCCTCCTGGGCCAAGGTCCGGAGGAGAACAAATCCACCCCGCTCAGCCAGGTGGTGCGGCTCAATCGAGCCCCCGTCAATAAGGAAATCCTGCGCGTCAAGCTGCCCCGCCCGCGGGAGATCAAGCTGGACAATGGGCTTGACGTTCTGGTGCTGGAACGCCACAAACTGCCGACAGTTGCCTTCATGCTTTGGGTCAAAACGGGAGCCCTTGATGATCCTCGCGATCTTCCCGGGCTGGCAAAGTTTACGGCCGATATGCTTCGCGAAGGCACCACCCATCGCAGCAGCGCCGAGATTGCGAAAGCCATTGACGATATCGGCGCCAGCCTCAGCGCTTCGGCGGGCTTTGGCAGCAATCGTTCAAACGTCTCGGCATCCGGCCTGGTGGAAAACACTGATCGCATACTGGAATTGATGAGCGACGTCGTCCTCAACGCAACCTTCCCGGACGATGAACTGGCCAAGTATAAGAAACGGGAGCTTGCCGACCTGCAGCAGATGCGGTCTGATCCAGGCTTCCTTGCCCGCGAAAGGTTCTACAGCCTGCTCTATGGAGATTTCCCCGCGTCGGAGGTTTCCGCGACACTGGATTCGGTAAACAAGGTGACGAGCGCCGAACTGCAAAAGTTCCATGGCGAATACTACGCCCCCAACAATGCCATCCTCGGCGTGGCGGGCGACATCAGCTACGACTCCATCGTGCCGCTGATCAAGAAGTATTTCGGCGACTGGAAAAACCATCCGGTCACCGATCCCAAGCTCCCTCCGCTGCCTCAACCCGCGGCGGCGAAGGTGGTCCTGGTGGACCGGCCCGATTCTGTCCAAACCAACATCCTCGCCGGCAATCAAGCCTTGCGGCGCAACGGTCCCGATTACATTCCCCTGGTGGTAACGAATCACATCCTGGGGGGCGGTCCGGCGGCGCGTCTGTTTCTGGACCTGCGAGAAGAGAAGGGGTACACCTACGGCGCCTACAGCTCGATCACGGCGGACATTTACCCCGGTCCGTGGTTTGCTTCCACTGAAGTCCGCACCAAGGTGACCGATGGCTCGATACAGGCGCTGATGGATGAGTTCCGCAAGATCCGCGATCAGGACGTACCGGAAAAAGAGCTCGACGAGTCTCGGCGAGCCATCGTCTCCAGCTTTGCCCTTTCGCTGGAAAGTCCCGCCGCGCTCCTCCGCTCCTGGCTGACTGTGGACTATTACAAGCTCCCTCAGGATTACTGGGACCAGTATCCGGAGGAAGTGGCCAAGGTAACGCCGCAGGTGGTCAAAGAGACTGCCCAGAAATATATCGATCTCGATCATCTCCAGGTGGTCTGCGTCGGCAGCGGTAAAGACATCAAGGACGCGCTGAAAAAATACGGGCCGGTCGAGGTCTACGACACGAATGGCAAACGAATTGAGTAGACACGGCTGGGCCGCGCCTATTCTCCCAGAACTTTGATCAGAACACGCTTGCGGCGCTGGCCGTCAAATTCGGCGTAATAGACCTGCTGCCACGGGCCGAGGTCGAGCCGACCCTTAGTGACGGGTACCAATACCTGGTGCCCAACCAGCAAGTTTTTCAGGTGGGCGTCGCCGTTGGTTTCTCCAGTCTGGTGGTGGCGGTAATCGGTACGGAACGGCGCAAGCTGTTCCAGCCACTCCTCGATATCGGCGCGATCAGGCCGCCTTCAGCATCGTTAATGTAGACCCCGGCCGTGATGTGCATGGCGGATGCCAGCACGAGACCTTCCTGTATTTTGGCGGTCTCTAACGCCTTTTCAAGTTCGGCGGTAATATTGATGAACTCGCGCTTTTTCTTCGTATTAAACCAAAGGTATCGCGTGTGAGCTTTCATAATCCCTGCTTTCTATAAATTTTTTCTATAGCGTCGATAGATGCCCTGCATTGACCAACTCTGCCCAAAATCCTATGCTTATTGTAGAATGTTGGGTTGTCTTAATGGCCGTTTGCCTTGCATGCCGCGAGAGATTACACTAGCCAATCTCGCACAACTTGGGGTGAACAGGAAAAGAGCAGGAGGCTTAATATGAAATCCGGCAATTCCAGCCGAGGCGCCGTGCATGTTCCAGACGCCAGCATGGCCGATGCCCAACTGGCCGACCAGCAGGAGCGTGCCCGCCAGAAGGACCCGCAACTGTTGAAAGACCTTCTGGAGAAGATGCTTTTAATACGACGCTTCGAAGAGAAAGCTGCTGAAATGTACACGCTGGGAAAGATTGGCGGATTTTGCCACCTGTACATCGGGCAGGAAGCCATCGCGGTCGGCGCCATCGTACCGCTCGAACCGCAGGATGCGATTCTCTGCTCCTATCGCGACCACGGCCAGGCGCTCGCGCGCGGCATGGAGCCGGGTCCGATCATGGCCGAGCTTTTCGGGAAAAAGACCGGCTGCTCGAAGGGCAAGGGCGGATCGATGCACCTGTTCGACGAGCGGCTGGGATTCCTGGGCGGCCATGCCATCGTCGGCGGGCACATCCCGCTGGCGGCGGGCGTGGCGTTTTCCGCCAAGTATCTGAACCAGCCACGGGTTACGCTCTGTTTCTTCGGCGAGGCGGCGGTCAACATTGGGGCGTTTCATGAATCCCTGAATCTGGCCCAGCTATGGAAACTGCCCGTCATCTTTATTTGTGAAAACAACGAGTTCGGTATGGGGACGCCGATCGTTAAAACCTCCGCCATCCGCGACCTTTCAGAGAAGGCCGGCTCGTACGACATGGCACGAGCTGTGGTGGACGGAATGGATGTCCTGTCGGTTTACGATGGGCTTTCCGAAGCCATCGAGCGGGCGCGTAAAGAGGACCTGCCCACCTTCATCGAGGCAAGAACCTACCGCTTTATGGGACACTCGATGTCCGATCCCGCCCACGGCACCTACCGCACCCGCGAAGAATTGGCTGAGCATCGGCAGCGCGACCCTATCAAACGCTTTACTTCCACTTTGGAATCTCTTGGCATCATCAATCAGGAGTACATGGACGACCTCGACAGCAGGATCCGCGAAGTCGTCGACCAGGCGGTAACTTTTGCAGATGAAAGCCCCGATCCGGACCCCGAAGATCTGTATAAGGATGTTTATCGTCCGTAGATCGGGCTGAGCCAGGTTTTCAAAGCTGCGACAATCTGCGGCGGCTCGTGCCTTGGACCTCCTCGGATAAGGCCAAGCCACTCAACCGCCGCCACAAAGAAAAGTGAGGAGCATCAATGGCAGTTATAGCTTTTCGTGAGGCGCTGAATCAGGCGATGCGCGAAGAAATGCAGCGTGACGAGACCGTCTTCCTGATGGGCGAAGAAGTGGGTGCGTACAACGGCGCCTATAAGGTCAGCAAAGGATTGCTGGACGAATTCGGCCCCAAGCGCGTTCTCGACACGCCCATCACCGAGCTCGGCTTCACGGGACTCGGCGTTGGCGCGGCCATGACAGGGCTGCGGCCCATCGTCGAGATGATGACCTTCAATTTCTCCCTGCTCGCACTCGATGAAATCGTGAACAGCGCCGCCAAGATGCTCTACATGTCCGGTGGGCAACTCGGCGTTCCCATGGTCATCCGTGGGCCGGGCGGCGCGGGCCATCAGTTGGCCGCCACGCACTCGCAGGCCCTCGAAGCCTGGTTCTGCCATATTCCGGGACTCAAGGTAGTGACCCCCGGTACGCCAGCGGACGCCAAGGGTTTGCTGAAGTCCTCCATCCGCGACAATAACCCGGTCATCTTTATCGAATCGGAAGTCCTCTACGGTCTCAAGGGCGAGGTTCCGGAAGGCGAGTATACGATCCCGCTGGGTGTCGCGGAAATCAAGCGACCGGGCAGCGACGTTACCCTGGTCGCCCACGCCAAGATGATCCACGTGGCGCTCGATGCCGCCGAGGAGCTTGAAAAGGAAGGCATCGATGCCGAGGTCATCGACCCGCGGACGCTTCGCCCACTCGACACTGAAACCATCCTGCAGTCCATCAGGAAAACCAATCGGGCCGTCATTGTGGAAGAGGGTTGGCCTTTCTGCGGCATTGGGGCCCAGGTTGTGGACACCATTCAGCATCAGGCTTTCGACTATCTCGATGCTCCTATCCTGCGCGTAACGGGCATTGACGTTCCCATGCCCTACGCCAAGCCGCTCGAGCATCTGCACGCGCCGGATAAGGCCCGAGTGATTGACGCCGTTCACCGGGTGACGTACAAGAATTAGCCCGGCCAACTTTTCTCAAGAGGTTACGCATGGCATCTCGAGTTCTCATGCCCAAGGGCAGCGATACCATGACCGAGGGCAAGGTCCTGAAGTGGCTCAAGAACGAAGGCGAGCAGGTCGCCAACGGCGATGCTCTGGTCGAAATTGAGACCGACAAAGTGGATATGGAAGTCGAGTCGATGGCTTCCGGCGTCCTGCGCAAGGTCCTGGTACAGGCCGGAGAAACCGTCCCGGTCGGGCAGATGCTGGCCGTCATCGGCAAAGCGGAAGAGGATATTTCATCGCTCATCTCCTCCAACGGCGGGGCCGCAGCAGCCAAGCCGCCCGCCAGGCCGGAAAAGCCGCAGCCCGAATCGAAGCAAGCTGCGCCGCCTCAGCCGTTAGCGCGAGCCGAGACTCCTGCTCCCGGACCGGCGCCAACAGCAACACCCCAGCAGACAGAAGGTGGACGCCTTTTGGCTTCACCGCTAGCGCGTCGCATGGCGCGCGATGCTGGACTGGATTTGTCTGCCATTCAGGGCTCCGGCCCCGGAGGGCGCATCATCCGCCGTGATGTGGAATCCGCCAGCTCCGCTAGCCCTCCTGCGGCAACTCGGGCGGCGCAGTTCGCTCCGCAAGGCCCCGAATATCGCGATGAGCCTCTCAGCCAGATGCGCAAAACCATCGCCCAGAGGCTCGCCCAGAGCTTGGGCCCGGTTCCCCACTTCTATCTGACGATTGACGTGGACATGAAGAAGGCGAAGGAACTGCGCGAGTCGGCAAACAAGCTGAACCCCGATTTGAAGCTGACCTACAACGACATCATCGTAAAGGCCTGCGCTGTGGCGCTCACGCAGCATCCCGACGTCAATGCCAGTTTCACTGGCAATGCCATTCGCTATCACAACCGCGTCCACCTCGGCATTGCGGTCGCCATTGATGGCGGCGGCCTCATCACGCCGGTGGTGCGCGATTGCAATTTCAAAACGCTGCAACAAATCTCCGCCGAATCCAAAGACCTCATTGCGCGCGCCCGCACCCGCAAGCTGAAGCCCGAAGAATACACGGGTGGGACTTTCAGCGTTTCAAACCTGGGCATGATGGGGATCGTGGAATTCTCGGCGGTCATCAATCCGCCCGAAGGCGCCATCCTGGCCATTGGCTCGGTTGAAGAGAAGCCCGTGGTGGAAACCGGCCAGATCACCGTCGGGTTCCGGTGCCGAATGACTCTCTCATGCGATCATCGCGTGGTTGACGGCGCAACGGGCGCGCGGTTCTTACAATCGCTCCAGCAAATTCTGGAGAATCCCATTCTGATGGCGCTTTAAAATTACCTGATGGATTGGCAGGGTGTGTCGCAGCTTAAGCCGTCTCGGCTGTCTGTTCCAGGGCAGTGTTTTTGGGAGCAGTCTGCCGGACATCCAGAGGATACCCTTTTTCCTTCCACGCTGACAGTCCCCCGGCCAGCGGACGCACGCGCGTGATCCCACGCCGTTTCAGCATCAGCGCCACACGGGCGCTGGTCGCCTCGTTTGGTCAAGTGCAGTAGAGGACAACCTCACGGTCGGCGGGAATTTCCCGATAGCGATTGTCCAATTCCTCCGAGGGTAGAGCGTATGCCCCTGGAATCGTCCTCGGATCCGCGTCAAAGTCCATCGAGTGCCGCAGATCCACCACCGTGACATCTTCGCCGGCATCCATTCTTTGCTTCAACTCTTCCGGCGTAATGCGGTTCACCCGCAGCGTCCGGAGGAAACGCTGCCGCTGGAAATACTTCCAGGCGATGTAGAGCAGCAGTCCGCCCATCACCAACCCCAAAAGCCCTGCTCCAAGTCCCAACGCAATCTGCGCCACGTCTTCCAGTTGGTGGCTGAACACGTACCCAAAAAAGACAAACACGCCGTTATACAACAGGGCGCCAGCCCCGTCGAAAGCCAGGAAGCGACTGAATCGCATGCCGAACATGCCGGCCAGCGGAGGCGCCGCCGTGCTCAGCCCGGGAACAAATTTCGCTATCATCAGCGCGTTGGCGCCGCTCCTGGCAAACCGGTTCTCGGTATTTCTAATGCACGAGTCCGGTTCCAGTGAAATCCTGCAAAGCAGGTTCAGAATCTTCGCGCCTCGGTACCTGCCAAGCTCATACCAGATCACGTCCGCCAGCAGCGCTCCTAGTGCGGGAAGCAGAACCACCAGGCCCAGCTTCAGGTCTCCGCTGCCAGCCAGGGCTCCGGCGGCCAGCAGCCCGGCCATGGAAGGAATCGGCAGCCCCATCTGCTCGGCAAAAACCCAGGCGACCAGGACCACGTAACCGTGATGCAGCAGAAACCGAATCGTCTCATCCATTCGGGAACACTCTCTTGCCTCTAACAGCGGCCAAAGGACTATTCTCCCCCATTTTCAACGCCAGGAGCACCCTGTTGTTGCTTGGTCCCCCCAACCAGGTACGGTTACTATTTGGATGAAGATGGCAGGCATCAGGGTACAACTTAGTTTCGCGGATGCTTCGCGGACGAGAACCTTGGAGGAAAATCAGGACTCATGTATCCTGTTGGGCGATGTCCAGATCAACCAAGAGCCGGTTTAAAGTAGGCTTGGTCCAGATGGCGTGTGGCGCCGAGCCCCGCAAGAATCTTCGCCGGGCCATCAAGGGAATTCAGGCGGCGGCCAGCAAGAGCGCGGCTGTCGTCTGCCTTCCGGAGCTCTTTGCTTCCACCTATTTTTGCCAGCGCGAAGATGCAAGCATCTTTGATCTGGCCGAATCCATCCCCGGCCCCATCACTATGGCCCTCGGTGCCGTAGCGCGGAAGGCCCGCGTGACGGTCATCGCTCCCATTTTTGAGCGCCGGGCGGCGGGCATTTATCACAACAGCGTGGCGGTCATCGCCGGTGACGGCAAGATCGCAGGGCTTTATCGAAAAATGCACATCCCGGACGATCCCGGCTATTACGAGAAGTTCTATTTCACGCCTGGCGATTTAGGTTTCCGCGTCATCGACACAACCGTCGGCCCGGTAGCGCCGCTCATCTGCTGGGACCAATGGTTTCCCGAAGCCGCGCGTCTGGTGGCACTCGAAGGAGCCAACGTCATCTTTTATCCCACCGCCATTGGCTGGCATCCCCACGAGAAGCAGCGCTACGGCGCGGCCCAACTCGACGCCTGGAAAACCATCCAGCGCGGCCACGCCATCGCCAACGGCGTCTACGTGGCTGTTGTCAATCGAGTCGGACATGAGAAAACCGCTGAGGGCGCAGGAATCGCATTCTGGGGTTCTTCGTTTATGGTTGACCCGCAGGGCGTGGTGGTTGCAGAAGCTTCCCGCGACCGCGAAGAAGTCCTGATCGCCGAAGTCAATCTCAAGCACCTCGAGGACGTCCGCCGCAACTGGCCGTTTCTTCGCGACCGCCGTACTGACGCCTACCAGGGCATCGGCCACAGGTTTCTCGGCGCGCCCGAAAGGGGCAAACGAGACTAGTGGCCGTCACTCCCCAATCCCTCGGATATCGTCTGCCCGCGGAATGGGAGCCGCATGAGGCCACCTGGATCGGCTGGCCGCACAACGTTACGGATTGGCCGGGGCGGTTCACGCCCATTCCATGGGTCTACAGTGAAATCGTCCGCAAACTCACGCCCGGAGAAATTGTCCGCATCCTGGTTCAATCGACCGCGCACGAATCACATGCCCGGAAGATCCTCCTGCGCGCGGGCATCGATCTCGCCTGCGTCGAGTTTTTCCGCTTCCCCACGGATCGCGGCTGGACTCGCGATTTCGGGCCCATTTTCCTAAAGAAAACCGGACCGCGCCCAAAGATTGGAATCGCTCGTTTCCGCTTCAACGCCTGGGCCAAGTATCCTGAGTGGCGCAAGGATGATGCCATACCCGGCCGTGTGGCCCGCGCTCTTAAGCTGTCCCTTATTCAGGCCGGCACCGCGGGCCGTGACTTTGTGCTGGAAGGCGGCGCAATTGACGTCAACGGCCGGGGCACCATTCTGACCACCGAGGAGTGCCTGCTGGACCAGGAAGTTCAGGTGCGGAACCCCGGCCTCGGTATAGATGGAATCGAGGCCGCCTTGCGACAGAACCTGGGCGCGCAGAACATTCTGTGGCTCGGGCGCGGCATCGCGGGTGACGATACTCACGGCCATGTGGACGATCTGTGCCGCTTCGTCAATCCGAAGACGGTTGTTCTCTGTTGCGAGGAAAATCCCGCCGATCCCAATTACACCGTGCTGCACGAAAATCGCGAGCGGCTTCAGGGAATGCGCATCGAGGACGGCAGCAGGATCGAGGTGGTTGCGCTTCCGATGCCCGCCCCGCTCCTCTTCGAGGGCCAGCGCCTGCCGGCAAGTTATGCTAATTTTTACATTGCCAATGCGGCAGTGCTGGTGCCCACCTTCAACGATCCCAAAGATCGCGTCGCGCTCGGAACCCTCGCCGAGTTGTTCACGGACCGGCCTGTAATCGGCATTCACGCCGTCGATCTGGTCTGGGGCCTCGGCACCCTACACTGCCTCACCCAGCAGCAACCGGCGCCGTAGCGACCAACACCTTAGCCTAGTAGCCTTACCTAAAAAAACGGCTGCTGGCCTACATTCATGAGCCTAAACCATGCCGGGATTTCCCATTGGGTGTATACTAATAGTGCGTGCTGAGTGCTTGATGAAAATAAAAGTCTTATTTTTCGGATTCATACACGATTTAACAGGGCTTCGGGAAGAGCACGTGGAACTTGGAGAAGGGGAGACACTCCAGGAGCTGCGCTCACTTTACGAACGTCGATTCCCTCCTATTGGCGAGCTGGCAGGCGCCCTCCTTATCGCCGTTAATCAGCAGATTTCAGAACCTTTAACAGTTTTGCACGAAGGCGACGAGGTTGCCTTCATGCCTCCCGTCAGCGGCGGGACGGACGATAGCTTCTATCGCCTCACCGTCGAAAAGATTTCAGCATCGGCCCTGGTGAAATCCCTGCACAGCGATTCCGACGGAGCGGTTGTCACCTTCGAGGGTGTTGTCCGCTACCATTCCAACCGCCGAAGAACGCTTCATCTGGAGTACGAAGCTTACGAGCTCATGGCTGTCCGCAAAATGCAGGAGATTGGAGCCGAAGCCAGGCAGAAATTTGACATTCACTCCATCGGCATCATCCATCGTACAGGAAGATTGGAAATCGGAGAAACCAGCGTAGCCATTGTCGTCACGGCCGCGCATCGGCGGCCCGCATTCGAAGCCTGCCAGTACCTAATTGACCGCCTGAAGCTGGTAGTGCCGATTTGGAAAAAAGAGTACTTTGATGACGGCGCCGTGTGGGTGGAGGGCGAGGGCCAGACTCGGGTGCTGGCCGGGGACATCCCGTTAACGGCGCGCTGATGTTCCAGACCTGTTTGTTGCGAAAGGATTGATTTGTAGTCAAATCATTATGGATAATTATCTCGATGTTGCACTCGAAATCGCTCGCGAATCGGGCGCCCTGCTCGCGCAACTTGCCGGCCAGCCGCACGAGATTTCGTACAAACGGAAATCAGACATTGTGACGGATGCCGACCGGCGTTCCGAGGCCATGATTCTCGAACGCCTTCGTCGTCACTTCCCTGATCACGCCATCGTCGCTGAGGAAAGCGGCAGCAAGGAAACCGGCTCTGACTACTGCTGGTACGTTGATCCGCTGGACGGTACAACCAATTTTGCTCACGGCTTTCCGGTGTACTGCGTCACTCTGGCGCTGGCTTACCGAGATGAAGTGATTGCCGGCGTGGTTTATGATCCGAACCGCGAAGAGATGTTTGCAGCCGAGCGCGGCGCCGGGGCCACCCTGAACGGCAAGCCCATTCGCGTCTCGCGCACCGGCGATCTTGCTGAAAGCCTGCTGGGTACAGGATTTCCGCCGTTCGCATCCAATCACGATCTGAACACCCAATTGTTCTTCAGACTCACTCAGATTTCTCACGGAATTCGCCGCGCGGGCGCCGCTGCGCTGGACCTTTGCTCGGTGGCGGCGGGACGCTTTGAAGGTTTCTGGGAGCTGAAATTGAATCCCTGGGACAAGGCAGCAGGCTCTTTGCTGGTTACTGAAGCTGGCGGCCGAGTCGGCGATCTTTCAGGCGGGCCTTTCTCGCTGCACCGTGACGAGATTTGCGCGACAAACGGGCTGATTCATGAGAGTTTGATTGAAGTCTTTTCGGAAATCCTGGAAGAGCACGGCAAAGTCAAGTGCGGCCAGGGCTGAATTTTACTGGGGGCCGTTAAGGCCTTTGGATAACAGGTAGTCACTCAGTCTGGTTTGCGTGTGCAGGTTCTGTGCCGCAGAGGGAGACTGAGTCATTACCGAGTAATTGCGTCGGGAAAAAATATGAGAACACACCTGGTATCAAGGCGTCTGGCAAGGCGCCGCCGAGGGCTCATCACGCTCTCACTGTCGGACCACCCGCCACTTTCTCCACCACCGGCTTCACCGGATCCGGAAATTACAGAGATGGACATTCACATTCGCCGGCTTGGCGCGGCCTATGACGGCCTGAGGATCGTCCAGCTCACTGATATTCACCACAGCCTCTATACGCCGCTTGAAGATGTCGAAAGGGCTGTGAAAATGACCAACCATCTTGCGCCTGACCTGATTGCGCTCACCGGCGATTACGTGACGTTTTCTCCCAATTATATCCGGCCGGTTGCTCAGGTCTTGGGCCGGCTCCAGGCCAGATTGGGAGTTTTCGCCGTTCTTGGCAATCATGACTTCCAGGTGGATGCCGAAGAAATGACAAGGGCCCTTGAGGCGTATCACATCCACGTCTTGCGCAACTCGCATTTTGCGCTCACCTCCGGGCGCGACCGTCTCTGGATGATTGGTGTTGACGACCTCTGGTGGAGCGCCGACGACCTCGACGGCGCCATGCGGCATGTCCCGCCCCACGATCCCAAAATCCTGCTGTGCCACAATCCGGTTGGCATTCACATGGCCGCCGAGCAACACGTTGATCTGGTTCTGTCCGGCCATACCCACGGCGGACAGGTCCGTTTGCCCGTTGTGGGCGGTCTGTATACAAGGTCCAAGCTGGGCAAGAAATTCATCGCCGGATGGAATCGGCTGGATGGCACTCAGATTTACGTCAGCCGCGGGATCGGCAAGGTGCTGGTTCCCCTCAGGGTCAACTGCCCTCCGGAAATCACCTGCCTCAACCTGCGCGCCGGAAACTCGGCAGGCAATCACGAGGGACTTCTAACGTAGGGCGAGTTTTCACCTTGAGGTTCCGGTGTCGCGATGCTTGAATCGGGCAAGGTCCAGTGCGGCACTCACGGCTGGCAGGAACAAACCTTCGTTTGCCAGCACATTGTCCAATCGCTGCACACGGGCATTCCAGTTGGTTTTCACTGGCCGGCAGAACAAGCTGGCCCTCATCCCGACGCCTGGTGCTCGGCCTGCGAGGAAGCCCGCGCCCAGGCAGGAGGTGACTGGACGCCGGAAGTGGTGAAGAGACTTGGCGTAAGGTTGCTGTGCGGCTCATGTTATGACGACGCAAAATCCCTTTGGCTAAATGGGCGTAGGATTTCCCACTGATATCGTCAGTTTGCCGCGGAAGGCCTCAAAATCCCGTTGCTTGACACGGCGCCCTGCCGCTTTCTATAATTTTTTGGTAAGTGGAGAGTGTCAGATTTCAAGCGGGAATAACTCAGTGGTAGAGTGCGACCTTGCCAAGGTCGAAGTCGCGGGTTCGAATCCCGTTTCCCGCTCCAATCTTCCGGCGCGGTACCCAAGTGGTAAGGGAGAGGTCTGCAAAACCTTTATGCGGGAGTTCGATTCTCCCCCGCGCCTCCAATCCTCACGGGAGCTTCCGACTTCATGAAGGAATGCGTTCTCTTATAGCGCCGTGGAATTCTCAGATAGCGTAACCGGCGTGCCGGACTCGATCTGGTCTGTTCCGTGGATTACGATCTGATCGCCCGCATGCAAGTCCCCGAACACCTCGGTCAGTTTTCCCACGATGGCGCCCGTTTTCACATCGACCCACTCGGCGCGACCGTTCCGGACTCTGACTACAAAAGTACGCGCAAGGTTCGTCCCCACTGCAGAACTGGGAACGAACAACGTTGGATAGCTGCGGCGGACGGGCCATTCTACCTGACAGAACGTACCGGGGATTAATCGGCCATTAGGATCCCTCACGTCCAGTTCAACGGGCATTGTGCGAGTGCGGATGTCAACTTCATGCGAGATCCTGGCGATAGGCGCCCGGAAAGTTCTTCCGGGGAAGGAGGGGACGGTGAAACTCACTTCCGTCCTTTGCGGGACGTCTCCTGCATCGTATTCGGGTATCGGTACGACAAGCCGAAGACGGCCTAGCGTTTCGATGCGGACAATCGGGGTTGAGGCGCCCGCTCCTCCCTGAGGACCAACCAGCGCTCCCGGATGCACGTAGCGCGTGGTGATCTGACCATCAAAAGGCGCCGTGATCTTCAGATAGGATTCGAGCTGGGAAACGGCCTGGAGGGCATCCTGGGCCGCCTTGACGTTCTTCTCGAGAGCCGCCACCGTTTGCCGGTCAACTTCGACGGTCTTTTCAGCGACTTCAAGATCATTCCCGGCGACCACACCGGGTATCTTGGCGGCATCAGCCATGCGCTTATAGGTTGCCTCACCGGCCGACACTTTAGCTTCTGCGGCCAGCAGTTGGGCTTGGGCGCTCTGGTATTTGGAATCTGCTTCCGAGCGCCGGGCCACCAGCTCGGGGGCTTCCAATTGAGCGATGAGTTCGCCCGTCTTTACGCGGGAGCCCCTGTCGGCCCCAATCCACTTTACAAACCCTGTTTCTTTGGCGTAGACGTCCACGGCTTCATAAGGCGTCAACTGAGCGGGAAGCTGAACCGTAGTGTTGAGCTTTTGAGAGATCACCGGAGTAACTTCCACTTTGATCTGGGAGCCCGTTGTCGATGCGCCACCTTCCGGGCTTCCCTGGCCTTGCTTCGCGCAGGAACCGAACCAGGCGGGAACAGAAAGCAGCGCGATCACGCCTGCCAGAGTTCTGGATTTCATGCTGCCTCCTTGTACGAACCTTTCAATACCATTTTCAGTGCTCCGCAAAGCGGCTTGCCGGATCGTCCGGGTCCAGTGAAGGTGACGCGGTTCCGGCCCGTTGCTGCACCAGAGAGAAGACGAAAGGCAACACCGTAAGATTGACGAACGTGACCGCCAGCAACCCTCCAATAACGGCCCTGCCCAAGGGAGCTGTTTCCTCCGCGCCTGTTCCAATAGCCAGGGCCATGGGGACCATTCCGGCAATCATCGCGACGCTGGTCATGATGATCGGACGCATTCGCTCCCTTGCTCCCTCGACACCTGCGTCGAGTGAGGATGCGCCTCGTTTTCGATATTCTTCGGCAAAGGTCACCAGCAGGATAGCATTGGCGGTGCCCACGCCGATCGCCATAATGCCTCCCATATAGGACTCGATGTTGAGGGTCGTATGGGTAATCAGGAGCATCAGGATCATGCCGCAGACGGCGGCGGGCGCGGTCGTGAATATGACGAATGAAAGGCGCATCGACTGGAAGTTGGCGGCGAGGAGAAGAAAGATCACCAAAATAGCCAGAAGCAGTCCCACGGCGAGATTCGTAAAAGCCTCCTGCATAGGGGCAATCTGTCCCCGCACGCTCACATTTGCTCCCTTCGGAAGAGCGCCTGTTCGCTGGATGGCAGTGTGGATGCTGTTGGCCATGCTTCCCAGGTCCTGGCCCGATATGTTGGCCACCAAATCCAGTTTCCACCGGCCGTTCTCCCGGTCGTATTCTCCTACGGTTGTGCCATCGGTCACAGTCGCCAGGTCCCCCAGCAGCGGATGCTCCGTATCGCCCGGCATCACAGGGACGTTTTTTACATCCTGAAGAGAAATCATCTGCGGCTGCGGATATTGCACCTGGACCTGATAGGCAACGCCGGTCCTCGAGTCCGCCCAGTAGTTTGGAACCGTAAAGCGGCTGGAAGATGTAGCATGAGATAACGAAGTGGCAACCTGCCCGGCGGTGACGCCGAGCTGGCCAGCCATTTCGCGGTGGATATCCACGTTCACAGTGGGATAATCAAGCGGCTGTTCGATTCGCAGGTCGCGCAGGCCTTTGATCTCGCCCATTTGGCGCTGCAATTTCGCGACGTACGCGCGAAGTTGGCCAAAATCGGGCCCCATCGCTGCAACATCGACGGGCGTCGGCGCGCCAAAGTTCATAATCTGGCTGATAATGTCTCCTTGCTCGAGGGAAAAGGAACACTCAGGGAATTTGGGAGGTAATACGCGACGGAGTTTTTCTTCAAACGAAGCTACGTCGATGTGGGCTTCGGGCCGAAGGGCTACGTTGATGACGGCCTCATGCGGGCCGCTGGTCCACAGGAACACGGTATTGATCGGGTAGGAAGCGGCTTGCGTCCCTACGTACCCCAGCGTTGTAGTGACATTGCCTGGCCCCGCCGCGTCCTGGATCTGGCGCAAGGCTTCCCTTGTCAAACTGGCCGTATCTTCGGCCCGCGTGCCGACCGGCGCCTCAATGCGGAGGCGGAATTGATTATTGGCTGCCTGTGGGAAAAGCTCCTGGCCCAGGCGAGGGCCTAAGACCAGGATGATGACCAGCACTATTACAGCGTAAGCTCCCACAAGCAGCCATTGCCATCCGGCAACACGATGAAGGCCTCTCTTCCACTTCTCTCTAAAAGCGTCGAATCTTCCGTAGCGTTCGGGGCGAGCGGAACGGTCCGTCCCGGGTCTCTTGTGCATCCACAAAAACATCACCGGCAGCAAGGTGCTTGAGAGCAGGAAAGAAGCAATCATGGAGAAGGCGACCGCGAGAGAAAGCGGCACAAATAAGGCCTGGCTCACGCCGGTCATGAAAAAGGAAGGAACGAAGACCGCCACAACGGCCAGCATGGCGAGGAACCGCGGCCCCACAGTCTGTTGCACGGCGCGAAGCACGGCGCGGGCAAGTGGAATGTCGGGCTCACGCTCCAGTGTGGCATCGATGTTCTCAATCGCAACCACGCCTTCGTCCACCAGGATTCCCACCGCCAGCGCCAAGCCGCCGAGCGTCATGATATTAATCGTCTGACCGCTGATCCAAAGCGCCACCACTGCAGTAAGGAGCGCAAAAGGAATGGTCGTCAAGACGATCAACGAACTCCTCGCGTCACGCAGAAACAGGAAAATCACGAGGCCGGTCAGGAGCGCCCCCAGCAGACCTTCCCGCACAACGGCGAACAGAGAGTTTTTGACATAGCCAGATTGATCGAATTCGTAACTGATTTGAATGCCCGAAGGGACGAGAGACCGGAAAAACGGCAGGCTCTTTTTCACTTCGTTTACAACCGAAAGCGTTGAAGAGTCCGGGCGCTTGGTGACCGGCTCATAAACGGCACGCCGGCCGTTCACCAGGGCGTACCCTGTAGGGATATCGGTGCTGTCGGTTACAGATCCGATGTCCCGCAAGTAGACCGAAGGGCCGGATCCAGTGCGAATCGGCAGATCGTCGAGTTGGCGGGTAATGTCGGAAACAATCGAATTGCTGGTGACAATGCGCAGCAGGTTACCGGTACGCACGTTGCCGGCTGGCGTCAATTGATTACCGGAACTGATGGCTTTCGCCACCTGATCGGGCGTCAGGTGGTAGGATCGCAGCCGTTCAGGATTGACGGTGATGACGATTGTCCGCTGGTTTCCACCGAACGGGGGTGGCGCGGAAACGCCGGGCAAGGTTGCAAAGACTGGCCGCACCCGGTTGAGGGCCAGGTCCTGAATCTCGCCGACGCTCAGGGTCGGGCTTGAGAAGACGACGTCCCCCACGGGCACGGTCCCGGCATCGAAACGGATGACAAAAGGTGAAACTGTTCCGTACGGCATGAAGGCATGCGCGCGGCTCACGTAGGAAATAGTTTGCGCCAGGGCCTGGCTCATGTCGGTGCCAGGGTGGAATGTAAGCTTAAGGAGGCCATTGCTCTGAATCGACTTGTCCTCGACGGTCTGAATACCATTGATGTAAAGAAAATGGTATTCGTAGTAATAGACGAGGTATCCCTCCATTTGTCTCGGACTCATACCGCCGTAAGGCTGTGCCACGTAAATGATCGGCAGGTTGAGATTCGGAAAGATATCGATGCGCATCCGCGAAATTGCCAGAATGGAGCAGAGGGCGACCCCAATGACGGCTCTTAGAATCGTGATGGGGCGGCGCAGCGCCGTGCGGATCAGCCACATGCTCAATGACCTCCTGCCCGGACCAGGCCAAAGAACGGTTCGAGATCCCCTTCCGCGGCCGCAAGATTTGCCAGGTTACGCCAGACTGCCAGCCGCGCCAGGGCATCATTAATCTCGGC
>DASUJZ010000115.1:0-21514 GCA_036278995.1 Terriglobia bacterium
ACCAACTGCCGAAGCGTTTCCGCGGCATAGAAGATTGCCGCCGAGGAGCGAGCGCGGATGGTCGCTCCGCTGGGCGTCACCTTCAGCTCATACGACTCGCGCGAATCGCGACCGGGCTTCTCGCCGGGTACGGGCAGAGCAGCCACCGCTCCGGTGCGCTCCAGCACGACGGAAGGACCATTTTCCTTACCTTCGCGGATTGGGATTTCATCGCCAGCGCGCTCTCCCAGCCACTTGGATAGTTGCTCAGCGGCAAAACGATCCTCAGGGGCTGGCGCCGACGCGAACTCAATCGACAGGCCGCGCACTGCCAAATGCCCGGCCCCGTAAGTGACCTGCTGCGGCCGCGGCAACAAAGGATTATGAGCAGCACGCCCCCAAGCTGGAACCAGGCAGAGCAACATAAGGACAGTGCATGTGAGCCTACCCATCTAAACCCCTCCTGCATCGCGCTAAAAGAGCTTAATGAGGCAAGCCGATTCCCCATCGGTCAAGCGGCATCATCGGCGTATATTGCCGAAGAGAACGAGCCACGCACCGCATGTGCGGAAGCGCTGCCTACCAGGACCCGGCAGACGCCACACTTCTTTGTGAAAACTACGACCCTGCTCGGGCGTTCGAATCAATCTACCACATGACACGCAATCTTCCTTCGATGAGCCGTGGTCCGGCCCTTTGCGGGCTGAAGGAATCAGGCTGACTGCTTATTACTCCTGCGCCGGGTACAGAGATGTCGGAATCAGGGTTCAAGAAGTTAGGGTGATTGAATAGATTCGAAATCATAGCTGAAAATTCCAAGTGGAAACGTTCGGTCAGGTTAAATGTCTTTGAAAGGCTAAGGTTTTGTGACTGCAAGCCAGGACCTTCCAAGATGTTCGCTCCACTGTTTCCGAATCTGCCAGGCGGCGGGGCGACAAAGCAGGAAGTGTCAAACCAACTGTCAATCGTCCGACTGCCTGAGGGCTTATTCCCATTACAAACACGATCCGGAATCCCACCGAACGTATTGGTATTCGAAGGATCGGAACCGGAGAAGGAAGGGGTGAAGTACTGTCCAGTCTCAAAAAATCCCAGCCAATACAGCCTCCATCCACCGATGATTTGATCGACCGCCCCCGAGGCATTTCCCAAATACCGGCGCCCTTTCCCTAGAGGAATTTCCCACATAGTGCTCAAAGCGACTCTGTGGTGAACCGTGATGTCATCGTGGCTCCACTGGAGTGGAGCATACGGATTCTCCAGGTTCAAATCATTTTCGAGGCTGTTAGCCCAGGTCCAGTTCCAATCGAAGGTAACTTCTCCCACTCTACGTTTCGCCTCTACACTCAGGGCGTTGTATTTTGAGCCTGCGTTTTCGCGAAGATCGTAAGCACTCACGAACTGGGGGTAAGGAAGGGCATCTGGAGAGAACGGAGTGAGGCTGGGCTTTGGTAAATCGACGTTGAGAAAGTAATTTAAATTGCTTCCCCTGGAGCCGATATAGGAAACCCGCACACCCACGGAGCCAATTTGCCGTTCCACACTGAGGTTATATTGTTGGATAAACCCGTTCTTGATGTTGCGGGGGAACCCTGTGACGCTTTGAGACGGCACCTCCCCCGTGCCAGGAGGAAATGGATCTGGAAAGCTGAATAGCGGCTGCCCATTTTGGATCACGTTGGAGAAGGTTTCACTGAGTTCAAACGGACCCTCGCCCTGAAGCATAGAGAGCGTGTATGGCCCGAGGGCTTCGTTAAAGATTCCGTACCCGCCGCGGACAACTGTTTTTTCATTGATGAGATACGCCGCTGAAATTCGAGGCACAAAATTTCCTCGATCCGCATTGGGTACAGGATGACCGGCTACGACAGTGATGGAAGTGGGGTACAAGGGGCTGATCTTGGCAAGCGCCGATTGAGATACGATGACATTTCCGGTACTTGGATCCCAGTTGTACTGCAAACCGTCTTCAAAAGTGGGAGAGCTAAAATAATCCCATCGCAGTCCATAAGTCAGGGTCAGGCGCTTGCTCAGTTTAAAGCTGTCCGTTGCATACAGTCCTACTTCGTGGGTCCGCTGTGTTCTATTAACAATAGGGTTGAGCCGTGTGCTCGTGCCGGGCAAGCCCAGCAAAAAGTCGGCATAAGGATAGCCGGTAAACCGCCCGTCGAAGGTGAAGTTGCCAAAGCTGTCAGCCGGAAGCAGGCCATTAAAAGTATTGAATGTTCTGAATTGGGCTCCTAGCTTCGCAACGTGGCGTCCGATTGACCATGTTACGTCGTCAGTAAATGAGAAGTCCTTGTTCGGCGTGTCTTTCCCGCCAGCCTGAACATCCAAGGGAGTCAATCCAGAAATGGCCATTGTCGGGAACCCCTCTCCTGACAAGTTTTGCGGATTGACGCCCTGAAGCCCGATTGTACTCACAACATCGGCTCCGTTTAAAGGCTGAAAGCCATTGAGTTTAATTCCGTACTCTTCTTTATCGATATTGCCCCCAAAGGTGAACGCGTTGACAAGGTTGGGAGAGAAGCTGTTGGTATCTGTGACTGCCCATGAATAGCTTTGGCGCACCTTGGTAAAAGCCAAGGCTTCGAACTCTCCGTTGTCGCCAGGCAGGATGTACCGGGGGTAATACCAAGAAACCCGTCCAAAAATGGAATTTCTGTCAGAAATATTATGATCCACGCGCACGACGTAAACGTCAGCGTGATATTGATCCTGCGGATACGGATGAACAAATCCGTAATTCTGAGTTAAGGCGTTCGGACTGCCAAGATTGGGCTGCGGGATGAAATTGCTCTGGACTGCTAACGCGGTAGCTGAAAAACGATCACTCGGAATCATATTGCCGGGGAACGGCACCCCCGTTTGAGGATCTTGAATGACAATCGGATTGCTCTGATTAAGCAATTGCGAAAAGTCGCCGGTTCTCATCGCATCTGTCGGCACATCGTCCAGGTAAAAGGTCCCTTGGGAAACTCGCTCGCCGTTCCACAACGCGTAGAAAAAGGTTTTATCCTTGATGATGGGACCGGAGGCCTCCAGATTAAACGTGTTGTAGATAAGGTGTGGCTTGCTGGGCTCGAAAAAGCTTCGGGCCGCCAGAGCGGAGTTACGATTGTAGTAGGATACTTGTCCATGAAATTGATTGGCACCGCGCTTGGTGATGGTGTCATAAGTAGCCGCCCTGCTATACTCGGCGCTGTTGTTGACACCCATAGACTTGACCTCGGCAACGTCTTCCATATTCACGGTCTGGGTATTATTGTTCTCTTCGAGGACACCGTCCATGCCCATGTCCAGTTGATTTCCCCCCTGTCCTCCCATTTTCATTGTGAATTCGTCTCCGCGCGCAAATTGAACATTGGGCATCGTTGCTACGACCGGAAGAGGAGAGGAGTAGGCATTAGCGGGTATGGGGAGAGCCTGGTATTGCTGTCCCGTAATCTCAGAAGAAATGTTTCCACCTTCGGTTTGAATGACCTTGGCCGCCCCGCTGACAGTCACCTGAGTGGTCGTGGACCCAACGCGCAGCACGATATCCACACGCTTAGTTAAGTCACTGGATAGAGGGATATCTTTCTCAACGTAGGTCTGAAACCCGCTTTTTGTTGCTGTCACTTGGTAGTCCCCTCGTTTCAGGGCCGGAATTTCGTAGTTGCCCTGGTTGTCCGTCGTGACAGTTCTGACAAGAATGTTGGTCGTTACGTCTTGCAGCGTGACCTGAGCGCCAGGCATAACGGCGCCAGATTGATCCGTCACGGTTCCCCGGATGGTTGACAAACTTGTTTGTGCAGCGGCAGGAAGTGAGCAAACAATGGTCAACGCCAAAACCAGCCACAAGCTTTGAAGGCGGATTTGTACTTCCGCGGCATGAGGACTCCTACTTGAAAGAAAGAACCGTTTCATGTCTTGCCTCCGTCATGGAAACAGAATGGTCGAAGTATCTCTGCATTGACTTGCCACCTGTTCCGCGTTGCTGCCTAAAAGCTCAATTTCAGCCCGAACTGAACGTCCCGCGGACTTCCCGCGCCCTCGATCAGACCGAAATCCCCGGTATCCGTCGTAGAGGCGGGGTTGCCAAAATGGGGGTGATTAAACAGGTTGAAGAATTCCGCCCGAAATTCGAGCGAAAAGCGTTCGCTGAGCTGGTTGCGCTTGATAAAGGAGATGTCCCACTGTTTGAGGCTTGGGCCAAATAAGATGTTGCGGCCAGAGTTGCCAAACCTGGGTGTTCCGTTGGCCAGAGCCAGTGCGAGATTGGCGGTGGTAAAACAGCTCGTGTCAAACCATTGTTCGACCTTCTTGGGACCGGCACCATTGCAGGTCCGGTCCGGTTGCGGAGAAGCTGATCCGCTGTTCGAGAAATCGTCAGGCGAGTAAATGGTGTATGGATTGCCGCTCTGGAAAGTGACGATGCCGCTGAACTCCCACCCGCCTGCAAGAGCATTGGCCAAACCTGTGCGATTGAGGTACCGCCGACCACTGCCGAATGGCAGCTCCCAAATAGGGCTAATCGACAGCACCTGAGGGATGTCAATATCGCCGACAGAGTAGCTGGCCCTGGGATTATTGGCATCCTGGAGAAGGGTGATTTCAGACGAGTCGCCACCGTTGAAGTCCATTTGCTTTGAATATGTGTAAGCGGCTAGGACCGAGAGTCCTTGCGAAAATCTCTTGGTGACCCTGGCCGTCAGCGCGTTATATCGCGAAATACCGTTATAGGCGTTGTACGTAAAGGCGCCAAGATCCGGCCAAACTCGTCGCGGACCAATATCGCCCAATCCTGGTCTGGCCTGATTTCCGGGAGAATAGTACGTGCTCAGGTGAACACCACGATTGCCGATGTATCCAACTTCCAATGACCAGTTTTGCGCGAATTGAGAATCCACCATTAAGCTCCATTCAAAAACCGTGGGCGTAAAGTACATCGGCAGCGCTTGAACCTGCCCACCGACTGCGGAGAGCGGTATTGCCGCACCCGCGGCTCCGGCAAACATCGTCTCGGTGGTGGTTGGAGCGCCATTCGTTAGAGGAGGAGGCTCGCCGATCGCCGGCTCGTAAAGGAGCGTCTGCGAATCGACAGGATTGTTGTTATTGTATGCGACCAGTTGATTGGTTTCTGGTAAATCATAAAAAATGCCGGCCCCTGCGTGAACTACCAAATTGTTGGAATTTGTGGGCCGCCACGAAATGCCAAGCCGCGGCGCGAAATTATGCCACTTATCACCCAGGCTGACCTGCCGGCGTTTGCCACCGGTCAGGCCGAATTGCGCCCGCTGTGCCGATGTCATAACGAGGCACTGCCCCGTTGCCGAGATGAAGTACGATTGAGAACAGAGGGCGTCGTTTTCGGCGTCGGGGAGCGCGGTCGCCAAAAGTGCGTCTCCCGGCGTGAAGCTGTTGCTGAGCGGAAAAATCGTTGCGATCTTATCGTGTCTGTCGTGTGGCTGCTTGCGGTATTCCCACCTCAGGCCAAGCTGAAGGCTTAACCGATCATTTAGTCGAATGGTATCCTGACCAAAGAGGCTGAACCAACCTCCGCCAACATAGTCATTGATGAATGCGTTCTTCATGTAATTCCCAGAGGAGGGAAAACCTAGCTCCATATCAGCCAGGTCGGAAATGGTGCTGGTGTCAGGCACCGCTCCGGCCAATGAAGAGTACTGACCGTTGTAGAAGATCTGTCCGTTAAGCTGGGCTGGATCCTGATACCCGATAAGCTGGTAAAAATTAAAATCACCGCCAACCGCAATAGTGTGCCGCCCGCGTATCTTGGTAAGCGTCCCTTCATATTTTTCCAGCATGTCCGGAACGACGTCCGGGTTGTACCCGCCGTCACCCCATTCGGCGAAGTTGGCGAACCCGATATCGGGCACGATCTCGGTTTGGGGCGAAGAAGCGGCGACGCCCTGAATTCCAAAGCCGGCTAGCGTACCCGGAGCGTGCGGACACTCTGCGCAATTTCGTTTCAGGTAACCTCGAAAAACGCCCACACGCGCTTCGCTCAGCAAGGTCGGTGAGAACACGTGCGTCCACCCGATCACGCCGTTCTGGCCTCGGTAATGCTGAAAGGTATCGAACGGATCAAAATTGCCCGGGTAAAATACGTTGGCGTTGCCGAATACATAGTGGCCGAACAACTGATCTTTGGCAGAGAGGTTTTCATCAATTCGAATTAGAATCGTGTCGTCCTGCTCGCGCAGTGGCTTCCCGTTGATGAAGTTAACGATGCCGGGCGCGTTTGGAGTCGGGAAGAGTGCCAGGACTTTCTGCGCAACGGGATCTATGCTGCTGACAATATTACCGGCCACTGGTTGCCCCGCAAGTATCGTCGAGCCTGCCAGGGCACTTCCACTCGGGCACGTGAATTGGTATTCACTGGCAGGATCAAACAATTGACCTGAATCGAAGTTAAGGTTGGCCGACCCGCCCGCGCCGCAAAGGTTGATCGTTTGGCCCGTGAGAAAAGAACTGAAGTCTCCTGCTCGCTGAGCGGCGGTCGGCACGACCGAAGTGGACGTCTGGCCCTGGACCAATCGCAACGCTTCATAGCTACCAAAAAAGAAGGTCTTGTTCTTTCGAATTGGCCCGCCGACCGAGAAGCCAAACTGGTTCCTGATAAATTCCGGCCGCGCGGAGCCAGGGATCTCTGCTCCAGTAGAGGGATCCGTCTGATTAAGGGCGAAAAAGTTACGGGCATCCAACACCTTATTGCGAAGATAATCCCAGGCCGAGCCGTGAAACTGGTTTGTTCCTGATGGGGTGACTATATTCATTACCGCGCCGGCTGCGACACCGTAGGTGGCGTCATAGACATTGTTTTGGATTTTGAATTCCTTCACCATCTCCGGGGCGAGATCCAGAGCAAATCCTCCATTATTGAGTGCCCGATTAAGCATCCCGTCAATCAATATCAGGTTGCTAGCAGACGTGCTTCCCACCGAACTAAAGCTGGTCTGGTTGAAACCCGAACCGTTTCCGTTGGCCGAAGTCAGAGAATTTCCCGAAGTATTAGCAACGGCAGGAACAAGCAGGGCCAGCGCACTGGTGCGGCGGGCGTTCAGCGGGAGATCGAGTGTTTCGCGCTCGCCAATCAGCGTGCCGACGCTGGCACTCGTCGTACTGACAAGTGGGGAGGCACCTTTGACTTCCACGGTTTGCCTCACCTGTCCCACACGTAAGACGATATCGATTGTCGATTTCTCGTAGACCGCCAGCGTGATGTTGGAAATCGCCGTTGTATAGAAGCCACTCTTTTCAGCGGAAAGGATGTAAGTGGCAGGCGGAAGTGACGGAAAAATATAGTTACCAGACGCATCCGAAACCGTGCTCGCAACACCCCCAGTGCTGACGTTTTTAACCGTAAGCGATGCTTCTGGCACCACAGCGCCGCTGGCATCGCGTACTGTCCCACTCAAAGTTGCATTCACCTGCTGGCCTGGGCACGCTGTGGGGTAAGCAAGTGCAAGCAGCACGGCCAAACTGGACAGGGAAAACAATCTCCCGATGATCTTGAGACCGGAGGCTCCGCCAGAGAGAAATACTCGCCCCATGACTTACCCTCCATTCAGGCTGTAATCTTTGTTCCACGCCCTCCTCGGAATCAGACGGACCCGATCATCGGAATTTAACCGGTGACTCGGCGCTCAAGGAGTCGCTTCGAAAGAAGGTCGTGCTCCGCCTCACGTTTGAGATTGGGACGTCCCCCATCAAAGCTACGCTGAAATAGAGTACGAATGCTGTTCAAAACAGTCCTAAGAATGAGGGCATTCTATGCCCACCACTCCAGCAGTCAAGCGCGATTTGGCTCCCGATGACGTGGTTGTTCAACATATTGAACACATTTGATCTTTTGACGGATTGCGAGGGGCAGTTTGGCCCATTGAAGAGTCCTTATCTTCAATCGACGCAAGTTCCCCGGGTTTTCCCCGCTTGAAGAACAAAGCGGATTGATCGTAGACGATCCGCAAGCATAGTATTGCGAAAGGTGCCTCCAATGTCATTCCACCGCCCCGCCTCCAGAGCCCTTGCCTTAGCGGTTATCGCGACGGTGATGGTTAGCGCTGTCCTCTGCGGGCAGGATCGGCGGGAACTGGATGTTCAGGCACTGTCTCAGGACGCGGATGAGGCTCTGCAAAGGGGCAATGCCGCGCTAGCGGCTCGCGAATACCGCCAACTCCTCGACGCCCATCCGGAATTAGTGGCCGCTCGAGCGAATCTCGCTGCCGCCCTGGTTTCACTCGGTTGCTTCGACGAAGCGATTGCACAATATCAAATGGCACTCAAGGAAGAGCCCGCCAATCCGTCGCTCCGCTTTAACCTGGCGCTTGCATGCTTCCGGAAAGGCGACTACGCGCAGGCGGCCCAGCGGTTTGCCGAGATCCATGACAGAGATCCGGCTAACGTGCGCGTTGCAACACTGCTGGCCAACTGCGAGTTGCATCTGCATCTGGTGAACGAGGCCGTCTCACTTCTCGACCCGCTCGAAAAAGTCAATCCCGACAATCTCGATCTCGAATGGGCGCTAGGAATGGCCCTGACGCGAGCCGGCCGTCCGCGTGGGGCTCTCAGGCGGGTGGAGAAGGGTACGGATCGGGGACACAACGGAGAGGCGTACCAACTCGCTGCAGTTCTTCACATGGGGCTCACCGATTTCGACAAGGCTCGAAGTGGCGCGGAGGCGGCAATTTGCATTAATCCTAACGCCTCCAATGCATATGTCACGCTCGCAATGCTGGATGGCTATTCAGGAGATGAAAAGAGCACGGAGGAATGGAAGGCATTGAAGGCTAACCCACGGAACCTTCAACGTCGTACCCAGCTTGGCGTCATTTACTACGATCAGCGGAAGCTCGACGGTGCAAGGCAACAATTCAATGAAGCACTTACGCTCAACCCAAAGTCCTTCCTCGCCTTGTGCTGGCACGGGTCGAACGCGCCCAAGGGTACCTGGATGCCGCCGTCAAAGACCTTGAGCCATGCGTGCGGGCAGACCCGCGATGGCTGCCGCCCCATGTCGATTTAGCGGCACTCTATTGCCTCCTGAAGCGTCCGCAGGAAGGCGCCCCAGAAAATCATTCCTGCAATCAGGAACGCCAGCAGAGAATCGATCAGAGATTGGCCGGTGTAGCGAATCAGAATCGCCCCGGCAATGATGCCCACGTTGGAAAGGGCATCGCCCAAATAGTGCACAAAGACTGAGCGCAGGTTCAAATCCCGGTGCTCCCGTACACCAGGATAAGGCCATTGACAAATGCTGCCAGCACTCCGGCGCGCTGTAGCCGTAAGTTTTCGTGTGATCTGGCGGCTTCTGTTCAAGATAGAGCGCAAGCCAGGAGAAGATGAGCGTGGGGATGTCCGTCATAAGTCAGTGAAATATTGGATTCAAGTGTGGTCCATTTCCGCAGGACTCAAGCGAAACCGAATCTTGAAGAAACGGCAGCCGCCGTTTGCTTGACTTTCGCACCTACCTCCGGCACCAGCTCCAGTGGCAGCTGATTTACCGTTCCTGCCACACTCAATGCCGCGATTACCGACCTGTTGTAATCGAAGATAGGAGCTCCTACGCAGCGGAGCCCAATTTCATCCTCCTCGTCGTCGAAGGAATAGCCCAACTCCCTCACGCGAGCGAGTTCCTTCTCAAGGCCACGAAGTGACACTATGGTTTGATCATTATGCTTCGCTAGAACCTTTCCCCTGATTTGCTGATCGAATGATTCCTTCGGAAGGAACGCGATCAGTGCTTTCCCCACGCCTGTGCAGTTTACATCCATTCGTCGGCCGACCCAGGTAGCAAGCTTGACCAGCCCCGGCGCCTCAATTTTATCAATGAGGACCGCTTCTCCCCGTTCCAGGACTGCCACATGAACTGTAAGCCTGGTCTCTTGAGCAAGCCTCTGCAAGAATGGTCGCGCTACCTGGCGCAGGTCGAGATTTTCCAGCGTGCTTCGGCTTAGACTTATGAGCTTGAGACCAAAACAGTAATGCCCGGTCTGCTTGTTCCTTTGCAAGTAACCGTTCTTCTCAAGAGTCGTAACCACCAGGAACGTAGAACTCTTCGGTAGCGCAAGCGTTCGACTGATTTCGGATAGCGAGAGTCCTCTTTGCGAATGGGACAATAGCTCAAAAATTCGAAGTGCGCGTTCGACCGAGGGTACGCCGGAATTTCTTAGTGTGGTCACTATACGTGCTCTCAGAAAGTGTTCAATATGTTGAACTCACCGGCTTGAAAGTATCAGATGCGCCTTGACAAGTCAAAGGGTGGGATGTAATTGTCCTGCAGTCGCCTGCAAAGGACCACATCGGCTAATTGTTTATCCAGACGGGTCAGTTCCTGATGTGCTAAGCGGGATTATCTTAATTGAAGGGGAGGACCATTGGAGAGTGCGGCCAGAAACGATCATTCATCTGGAGCGCCTGCATAGGAGCGCCGGACAAGGCCTGCTGCTTGTCAAACTCAGGATCGGCCTTGCAGATTCCACTTTTCCCTGGGAGGACCACTATTACTGAAAATCCAAGGGCATGGGCCAACAATCCAGCATTCATTGTTATTCTATTTTTGCTACTTGTCTCCACCAGTGGTTGGGCACAGGTGAAGCCTCAGCTACTCGTTCGAAAACCCTACCGTGTCCTGCTCGTTGTGGAGAAATGGAGCGACCCCGAAAGCGTGTTGGTGGACCATGAGAAGGACAGTTTCCAGCCAGTCGCTGGCCTACTTAAAGCCTGGTCCGTGCCCTTCGATATTCTGCGCCTGGACCAGCAGCACCTCGACGCTTCTTATCTCGCTGACCGGGCGGGTAACATCCGATATGGTTCGGTGATCTGGCTCGCTGACTTGCCGTCCTATAAGGATCAGAACATAGCGGCGCTCGCGGAAGCAGTGCATGCCGGAACAAGCCTCCTGGTGACCAAATCGCGGTTTCTCGATCCAACCCTCGAAAACTTAGTAGGCGCTAAGTTTCGCGAGGAGTATACCGCCACCGATCCAATACGAACAACCGAGCCGCACTTTATCACCCGGCAGCTTGCAGCCGAGGGCCTCAACGCTCTCAATACCAACTGGGACTTTGCCACCCGGTTCTGGATAGAACCGCACTCCGCGAAGGTTCTGATCGATCAAGCGGGCCATCCCGTGCTCACTCTGAACCAGATTTCCAGTGACGTCTCGGCGATATGGCTGGGCGCTCCTGATATCTCCTTGCTTCGCGATTCTCCCTACTGGAGAGAGATTTTCTTTCGCACGCTCGTATGGAGCCTGGAATACCTGGTGCAGCCAAATCTGGACTATTCCCGCGCCATTGAGATTGAGATGGACGATTGGGGGACTGCCGACAAGGGCTTCCTGTCCTACTGGCACTATCTGGAACCGAGCGAAGAGACTTTGCGCGACCATCTGATTGCGCCCCTTGAAAAGCATCACGCTATTTTCGCGGCCAACGTAATAACCGGGTACGCCGACAGGAACTCGAGACGCATCATTTCACCGTGGGAGCAGAAGTTTACCGACGCCTGGGGTCTTCACCAGGACTACGCCTCCACTCGAAGAGGTCTTCTGGATGCCGTCGCCGCCGGCGTCCTCCAGATTGAAAGTCACGGATGGGACCACATGGAATCGGACCTCGAATCTCCGCCAGGGCCTTGGTGGACCGCGGACTTGAAAGGGGAAGCTTCTGCCGATGGCTGGTACTCAGAATTTGCGGACCATCGCCGCGGTACGGAAGTGCCAGCCATTGTGCAAACGTTCCATCTCGAGCAAGGCCTCAAGTACATCGAAAAGGATTTCGGCCAAAGGCCCCTCGAACTGAGACCGGGTAACGGCGGGTGGTCCAAGTCCCAGTTCAATAACACCGGCAGACTGGCGGCGCGACTGGGCTTCGGGATCTTCCACGCTGAGCCGGATTTCTATTATTATCTTGACCACCGCATGGTTCTGGATATGACCGGGATCTCTCCGCATTTTACAACCGGTTATGACCGCCTGAACACCCTGCAAACGGACCTCAAACCACCGCACCGGGATGGGCCAGTCATGGTGGTTTTTCACGATCGTGATATCTCCCTCCGCCCGGATTTTGTTGAAAGTTTCCTGAACGCGCTGCCAGCAGGTTACAAGCCCATTAGCGCAAATCAATACGTCGGGATTCTCCACACTCAAATTGATTCTGCCTCCACGGACAACGAGTGGCAACTGACCTTCGATTATGCAGGTGCGTATTGCGCATTTTTCGAGAAACATCCTTCCTCCTGGCGTTTGTGGCTTTCGGATTCGCTCCGAGAAGAGCTTGGAGACATGCACAGCATGAGACTGAGTATCGATAACGGTCCGGCGGAGTCAATCGGGTCGGAGGATTTATCTCGTCAGCCCTTCGTAATTGATGTACCCGCGGGGCTGGGCAGGCACATTTGGAAGTTGGATGCAGCAAGATAGGGCGATTAACCGCGTGGGGCACAGGACACGGGTCTGACTGCAGATAGTGCCCGAGTTAGTCGCGAGGATTTACATAAAGGAGGCCAGAACAATGGCCACAACGATTTCAGACCCAAACCTTGGGAAAGAGGGCGCGGGCCCTGAGGCTGGTAAGTCAACTGTAATCGACGCTTCGCTGCCGACTCCGAAAAAAGAGCGCCTGGTATCACTCGACGCCTTTCGTGGGTTCATCATGCTATGGCTCGCCGGCGGCGACGCGGTGATTCGCTCGCTTCATCCGCTTGGCAGCAACCCGATTTTCAACTTTTTAGTATATGAATTCAACCACACCCCGTGGCGCGGTCTTCGGTTCTACGACTGCATCTGGCCTTCGTTTATGTTGATGGTAGGAATTTCGATTCCGTTTGCAGTCGCCAAGCGTTCAAAGAGCCAGACCGAAAGCCAGATTCTGTGGCACGCCGTGAGGCGCGCAATCGTGCTGTTTTTGCTGGGTTCGGTTCGCGAATCGGTTTTCCTGGGACATCCGTACCTCATCGAACTGAGTAGCGCATTACAACCGATCGCCATTGCCTATCTGGTGGCTTTCCTGATTTCCAGAAAATCCATCCGTCTCCAAGCGGCTGTAGCATCGGTGATATTGATCGGTTACGGGCTCGTTTTGGCGTTTGTGGGTGCTCCGGGGATTCCGGCTGGCACCTACGAACTGAATCACAACCTGGTCAACTACGTGGACCTGGTTTACCTCGGGCCGCACTGGCAGGTGTGGCCTTATGCGCCCGAAGGCTGGGGTACGATCCTCTCAACGATTCCTACCATCTCGACCACGATATTCGGCCTGATGATTGGTGAACTGCTGATGAGTTCGCGCTCAAAAACCGCCAAGGCCAAAATCATCGCTGCCGCCGGGGCGTCTGGAATCGCGCTGGGATGGATATTGAGCCCGTTCATTCCCGTGGTCATGAAAATGTGGACAACATCTTACGGCGCAATGACGGCAGGATGGGCCTGCCTGATGTTCGCCCTCTTTTTCTGGTTCATCGACGTTCAAGGGAACAAGAGGTGGACACTGCCCCTCGTGGTGATTGGGATGAACGCCATTTTCATTTACCTGTTTATGAGCATCATTCCGATTGGCAGAATCGTGGGCGTGTTCTCAGCCCCGGTTGCGGCAGAGCTCGGCTCTTTTGGCAATCTCTTTTCCGCGCTTTCGGTCTTCGCCGTTGCCTGGCTATTGCTCTTCTGGATGTACAAGAGGAATATTTTCATCAAGGCCTGAGCTTGCTGGCTCCGCTTAAATTCGCGCGAGGCTAGAGGCCGAGCAATATTCAATAGCCACGCGACGCGGGCAGTTCTCGACTTGCCGTGTCCTTGCGAGTTTGAGCCTTAACAAGAGTCCGTACCTACAGTATTACATTTGAGATGTCCTATTGGTGCGCGCCGTCTGAGTACACGAATGCCGGAGATAAGAATGCGTCAGAAAGCTCTATGGATTCCCTTGCTATTGGGAATCCTGGCGGTACCTGGAGCGAGTACTTTGACCTTTGCCCAGGGCCGAGCTATGGCTCGTACTCCGCCTATGGGGTGGAATAGCTGGAATCACTTCGGATGCCATATAAGCGACACCATCATACGAGAACAGGCTAAGGCCATGGCCACAAGTGGCATGAAGGCGGCCGGGTATCGCTACGTAAATATCGACGACTGCTGGGAGGGAAAGCGCGACGACGCCGGCTATATTCATCCGAATGCGAACTTTCCTGACATGAAGTCACTCGCTAACTACGTCCATCACCTGGGATTGAAGCTGGGAATCTATTCTTCCCCCGGGCCCAAAACATGCGGCAACTACGAAGGCAGTTACGGCCATGAGCGGCAGGATGCCAACACCTACGCCGGCTGGGGAGTGGATTATCTGAAGTACGACTTATGCAGTTACATGTCCATCATGAAACTCCACGATACTCACCAGGACCCGCAAAAGGCAGTTGACATGATGAAACAAGCCTACTCGACGATGCACCAGGCGCTGGTAGCTACGCATCGACCAATCGTGTACAGCCTCTGCGAATATGGTGTCGGTTCCGTGTGGGAATGGGGACCGACGGTGGGAGGGAATCTTTGGCGAACGACCGACGACATAAGGGACACCTATCGCAGCATGGCGCTGATTGGTTTCTCGCAGGCTGGGCTGGAAAAATTTGCGGGACCGGGCCACTGGAATGATCCGGATATGCTGGAGGTGGGCAATGGTGGCATGACGCCAGACGAATACCGTACTCAGATGAGCCTGTGGGCTATTCTCGCCGCGCCATTGATTGCAGGTAATGACCTGACCCGGATGGATGACACAACCAAAGGCATTTTGATGAACACGGAAGTTATTGCGGTCGACCAGGACAGGTTGGGGCTTCAAGGGCACCGTGTCGGGCCGCCACAAATCTGGGCCAAGCCATTGAGCGGCGGCGCCGTGGCGGTGGCGCTCTTCAACTATGTGACCGATGATGAAGCGGAACCGCTCACCTTGCGGTTCAAAGAGGTCGGCTTCAACGGCCCCGTTCATGTCCGCGATTTGTGGGCGCACAGGGACCTCGGGGTTTTACAGAGGTCCTATACTGTCACCGTGCCTCAGGGAGGGGCAGTTATGCTCCGGGTCTGGAAATAGCAGCGTGGCCCGTACGGGGGCGGCAGGACAGGGCAAGCGAGCCATCACTTCGCG
Organism: Terriglobia bacterium; assembly: GCA_036278995.1. GTDB lineage: Bacteria > Acidobacteriota > Terriglobia > UBA7540 > UBA7540 > SCRD01. The sequence continues at coordinate 15,126 of DASUJZ010000115.1, forward strand.
CAAAAGCTCCGTTCGCACTCGCAGCGCTCATCGAGTCAATGATCTCGCCGAAGCGCAGCCAGCAGCTCGACTCATTCTTCGGTTTAGGGAATAGTTATGCGAAATCACCGATCCCTTATTCTTGTCGTCGTCTATTTTGCGTGCTCGGTTTCGACGAGTGCTGCTCACAACCCTTTACTGCCGCGGCCGCAGCAGGTCACTTACGGAGACGGGCATCTGCCTGTGCGCGGCTTGGCAATTGAGTTCGCCTCGACGCCAGCCCCTGAAGACCGCTTTGCCGCTGAGCGACTCGCAAAGTGGCTGGGAGAGCGCGCTGGCGCTGAAATCCCAATCCGCGGAAGTAAGGGAAATGGTCCTTCCGTCGTGCTGGAGCGCACCGGAGCGGTGGATGCTCTGCCCGTACCCGGCGAGAAGCCCGGTCGCGATTCGCGCGAGTCGTATGAGCTGAAGGTGACGCCCAGCGGAGCGACCATCCGCGCTCGCTCCTCGGCGGGAATCTTCTATGCCGCGGAAACGCTTCGGCAGTTGGTAGAAGGCGAGGGCGAGCAGGCCGTCTTGCCCGAGGTGGACATCCGCGACTGGCCGAGCTTGGCTTATCGCGGAACCATGGTGGACATGAGCCACGGGCCACTGCCGACGGTTGAGGAAGTCGAGCGGCAATTGGATTTCATGGCACGCTGGAAGGCCAATCAGTATTACTTCTACAGCGAAGATAGCATCGAGCTGAAAGGCTTTCCGCTGATTAATCCGGAGGGCCGATTTACGCAGGACCAGGTGCGGAGGATTATTGGTTACGCCCGCCAGCGCCACATTGACGTGGTTCCCTGCCTGGAGCTGTACGGCCATCAGCACGATCTCTTCCGCATCGAGCGCTACTCGGACCTGGGATTCATTCGATATGGCAGGGATTTTGATCCGAGTAGTTCCAGGCTTATTTCAGTACTCACCGATTGGATCGATCAGTTCTCGCAATTGTTCCCAAGCCCCTTCTTCCATATCGGGTTCGACGAAACAGGTGAGACGAAGGAGCTTTCTTCCAACGCGGACAAGCTTTACATGGATTTGTTTCTGAAAGTCTCCAGCCTGGTTCGGGGTCACGGAAAGACGGTGACGGTGTGGAGCGACATGTTTGCGAAATATCCCGCGTTGATCCCACAAATACCACGCGGAACCATTGTCGTCCCGTGGGGCTACGAGCACACCGTATATGAACCTTATTGGAAGCCAGTCGCCTCGCTCTCCATACCTAGATTCATTGCGAGTGGAGTAAGCATCTGGGACCAGGTACTGCCAGACTTCGACATGTCATTTGACAATATCGATAACTTTCTAGCTGCGGGACGAGCACACGGAGTTCTGGGGATCATCAATACCGTGTGGACGGATGATGTGATGGTGTTGATGCGAACAGCCATGCCCGGGATCGCTTACGGTGCGATCGCTTCCTGGCAATCTCTGCCAGTAGACCGCTCACAGTTCTTTTCGAATTACGCGGAACTTGAATATCCCACTGCCATGGCGCCACAAGTATCTTCAGGATTGAGGGATCTTTCTGAAGCAGAATCCCGATTGGCGACTGCCGTTGGCGAGGAAACGGGCCCCCAACTCTGGGATGATCCATTTGAGCCCGACCGGCTCTCGCAAATACACGCTCACTTGGAAGATATTCATGCCGCACGACGGGCCGCGGAAGATGCCCAAGCTCAGTTGACGCAAGCACTCCGGATAAGGGGCAACCACCTCGCCCTTCCGGAGCTACTTCTCGAAGCTCGATTGGCTGACTACGCGACCATGAAGTGCCTCTATGCCGACCAAATCAGTGGATTCTGGCAGCAGCTCGGCAAGTCGCCGAATGCCAGCGATCTTACTTTCTATGGCAGTGAAATTTATAGCCACGACCACAGCCGGATCGCGGATCTATTGGACCTTATCGGCAGTCTGCAAGAGCCTTATCGGGTTGCGTGGCTCGAAGAGTATACGCCGTACCGACTCCGGCGGATCATGGCAAGATTCGATGGAGAGTTGTATTACTGGTGGACGGTAAAGAAGCGACTGGAGTATTTCGAAAATCACTTTCGCAAAGGGGATACACTTCCGCCGCTCGACTCCTTCGCCCGGCCCCATTGAATGGAGTCAGAAGGCGGAAACGGGCGATTAGGCCAATGCCTAGATAGAGTTGCCGCGCCAATGGCAACTCAGATTCTTGGTCAGTTTTCACTTCCAAAAACACTTCCTTCCGATACCACCGGTCAACAATGGACTGCCTTGCTTCCCGATCCGTCCCAGGGGCGACGCGCAGGATCATCTTGCTATGGGCCAATTCAACTCCTGCCGCAGCGCGTTCCTCCACCACCTTAAGAAGGTAGCGTTTCCCCCAGACGTAGTGGCTCTCGCGGTCCAAGTACTCTCGGGGTGCCTCGCGCTCCTGTTCCAGGAGCTTTCTCTGTTGCTTCCTGATCCAGCCCAGCTTGGAAACCGCGAAAATGCGAATGGTGTCTAGGCTCATCCGCTCCGGGGCCGAAATGCGCACCCTGCCGGTCGGGGGATACACGCTGAGGTGTACGTTCTTGATGTCCTTCAGCACTACATCCACCGCGATGTCGCCAAGTTTAAGTTGTTTGAGCATCAGTATTCCCGTTGCTGCTTTGATGATGGGAAAGATGTGTTCCACCGCTGTCGTGTCCTGCAATATCTTGTACAACTCAGCCTTGATCACCTGCTCCCGCGCCTGGATTCCTCGCCAGCCGTCCGGGCGTGCCTGCCTGACAGCCTCGTCAATCCGCAGCGCCAAATCTTCATCTTGATTCAGGTTGTTATAGAGGGCTCGTTTCCCCGCACTGTTCAACGTTTGGGGAGTATCTTCCGGCTGTCCAACCTCCACCCTCTTCGCCAGTTCAGCGATCCGTTTCAGGTATTCCTCGTACTCAATCGCCTTCGCTTTTCGTGCGGCAATAATTTCTTCCAGCAGCGCAGACATCTGCTCAAAGTACGCCGGGTCGTTCATTTGCTCTTTGATGATCTTGCTGCGGACGTTATTCTCGATGGTCTCGGCAATGGCGTTCTTGTTGCCCTTCAATCCTCCGAGTTGCGTGGCGATGGCGTTGGCGATGCCGGTCTTCACGATCAGGTCCACCAGACTCAAATTGTCGAAAGGCGAAATCTTACGCGGTTCGTCAGCCTCGATGTAGGTATCTATCAGGTGCCTCATGTCCGCTTCGTAAGCTTTGAGGACAAGGCTCTCGCCGCTGGCCTTCCGGATGATCTCGCGGACGCTCAGGTAATGGTCAAGCTGCTGCTTGATGCGGCTGATATCGAAATTGCTGTATCCGGCGGCTTCCAGTTCGTCGGCGATGTTGGCGTAGGCGCGCACCAAGGAAGCAGTCGCCTTGTAAAGCGCCGCCCGTTGCGGTTCCCGTTCCTGCAGGTCTGACGGGATCTCCGTATTGCCGCAGAAGTAATGGATGTGCTCCAGTTCCCCTTTGGGCTCTTCCACGGGCTCGCAAAGCAGGGCCAGAGACTCCACTGCCTGGTCTAGCCGTTCCTTGCCCTTTTTCAGCCGGTCCTGGAGCAGCACCTCCGGGTCGGGTCCGCCTGCGCTGTGATCCAGTTCGGAGGTATAGACTGCGATGGCGTTTTCAACCTTCTTGAACAGGTCCTTATAATCCACGATGTACCCGAAATCCTTGTCTTCACCGTCGAGCCGATTAACTCGGCAGATGGCTTGGAACAGTCCGTGGTCCTGCATGGATTTGTCAATGTAGAGGTAAGTGCAAGGCGGCGCGTCGAAGCCGGTCAACAGCTTGTCCACCACCACCAGCAACCTGATGTTCGCCGGTTCCTTTACAAACTGGCTCTTTGCCCATTCCTCGTAGGTTTCGGTTTTTGTCATGCCCGGCTTGGCTTCCACGTCTTTCAGCAGCTCGGTGTATGTGTTATAGATGAACTGCTTGTCGGTGTCGCTATTGGCTCCCGTCTCCTCCAGTGTCACATCCTTGGCCTGCGGATTGTACGATGTCACAATCGCGCATTTGCCTCGGAACGGCGTCTTCTGGAAGAGCGTGAAATACTTGCATGCCTCGTAGATGCTCGAAGTCACCAGAATGGCGTTGCCGCGTTCGCTTGAAAGCCGGGGCTTCACGCTGAAGTCGAAGATGATGTCGCTCACCACACGCTCCATGCGGGACCTGGAGCTGAGCACTTTCTGCATCGTGCCCCACTGCTTCTTCAGCTCGTCCTTTTGCCAGTCGTTGAGCCCACGGGCCTTGGCTTCGAACCATGTATCAATCTTGTCCTCGGAGCCAAGGCGCTGGTCGATGTCCCGAGCTTCGTAGACCAGGTCCAGCACCACCCCGTCCTCTACTCCCTTGCTGAATTTGTAAGTGTGGATGTATCCGCCAAACACTTCCAGGCTGGTTTGCTTGTCCTTTTTCAGCAGCGGTGTGCCGGTGAACCCGATGAAAACGGCATTGGGCATCAGCGCCTTCATGGTGCGGTGCAGCTTGCCGCTCTGGGTCCGGTGGCATTCGTCCACAACGAACACCTCGCCCACCGTAGAGCTTGGCTGGGCCTCAAGGTCCTTGATGAAGGCATCAAAGTCGTCCACTCCCTTCCGGCCGAACTTGTGCACCAGCGAGCACAGCAACCGAGGATTGGCCTGGCCGAGCTGGTTTATTAGGTCGCGGCCACTGCTGGTTCGATAGATGGCCTCTCCCGCGCCGGTGAAGACCCCCTCGATCTGTTTGTCCAGCTCATCCCGGTCGGCGATGATAGCAACGCGAGCATGGGGATTGTTCTCCAGAATCCATTTAGCCAGCATCACCATCACGATGCTCTTGCCGCTTCCCTGCGTGTGCCAGATGATCCCGCCCTTGTGCTGGCGCACATGCTCATGCTCCTGTGCCGCCTTAATGCCGAAATACTGATGTGCACGCGGTAGCTTCTTGATGCCCCCGTCGAACAGTACGAAGTCATGCATCAATTCGATCAGCCGGTGCTGCTCGCACAGTTTGAGCAGGTACTTATCGAGCTTGAAACGGCTGTTGTCCTGCTCCTCTTCTTTCCATTTCAGGAAATACTTTGCCTCTGTCCCGACAGTGCCGTATCGCAGCCCTTCGGAGTCGTTCCCGGCGAAAACGATCTGAACGGTGGTGAAGAACCACCCGTTGAACTCTGGTTGCTGGTTGGAGAGCAATTGCCGGATGCCGTCTTCGATACTGACTCGGCTGTTCTTCAATTCCACAACGCTGACGGCGACGCCGTTCACATAAAGCACCAGGTCCGGCCTGCGCTCATGGTTGCCGCTGAGCGTAACCTCTTCGGCGATGGCGAAGTCGTTCTTTTCCGGCTCGTCCCAGTTGATCAAGTGGACCGTCTCGGTTACTTTGCCGGCCTCAACCTTCACCGGCACGCCGTAGCGCAGAAGGCTGTAAACCGCCTGGTTGTTTCCGTAAAGCGAGCGGTTATGGTTGTCTGCCTCTGTTCGCAGTTTGTACAGGGCGGCGCTGATCTGCGCGGGTGTGCATTTGTTCTTGGTCAGCCACTCCGAAACTGTTCTTTCCTCGATATTGGTGTTGCCGTCGCGGTCGGTCCAGCCGCCAAGATAGCGGTACTTCAGCTCATCACGAAAAAGGGAAATGACGCGGTTCTGCGTTTCGCGCTCGGGTTTGCCGATGTCGCTCATACCAGCCGAATCCTTCCAGTCAGCAGTTTCTGCATCATGCCCTGCTTGATCATGCGGGCCTTTGCCAGCCTTTTCCCCAGCGTGGCAATTTCGGTGTCCATGTCAGTAAGGATGGCGGCAATAGCTTTCTGTTCGGCTCTGTCACTCGGTATTCTCACCTTGGAAGCATGCACGTCGTTTCGATTGAGCGTTGGCACACCCGAGCCGGTAGCAAATCTTTCTAGGCCGATACAGGTGTAAAGATAGAAAACAAACTTTGGATCATTTCCCTTGAATGACGTTACCCAAAGTGAGGTGTTGTGAGGCCAAAAGTCCTGCTCAACAAAGGAAACTGTGCCGATAGTGCCCGAGCGCCCTGTCGCAACCCCAGGGCCCAGCACCTGAAACTCAGCATGGGACGAGCCTGTGGACGCGGTCATCAATACTGGAGCCGACTATCCGCTCGATCTCACTTTCTACCAGGCCATCAAGGGTATCACGGTGGCGTGCTCTAGACCTTTACGGTTTCGGCATTCTCGTCATCGAAATTCGTTCCATAGTTCAGTAAAAAGGCGAATCGATCCGGGCGCGAATCCGGCCCAATGGTTGTTGTAATAGGCGTAGACAGTCCTGCGGTGATAGAGGAATTGCCGAATATAATCTACCCAGGTTCTGGTTTCGCGCTCGCGGCCCACAATGATCTTATCCCAGGTCTTCGTCTTCTTCTCGA
>DASUJZ010000116.1:0-73898 GCA_036278995.1 Terriglobia bacterium
AATATTCTTCTGGGCGAATTTCAGGGTGAAAAGCAGCCGCCGCCAGATGCTGCTGATAAGAATGCCTCCCGTGCCGTTGTAGGTGCTGTAGACGTCATGGTCACCAGCGGGATAGTCGAATTCCTGCTGGCCGGTATCCACAAAACAGTAATTGTTCGGCACCTCGCCGTAGTAAATCTCGGGCCGCTTGATGCTGATGGGAACCGAAGAAACCGGCGGAACGTCTTTGATGAAAAACACCGGCAGGCCATCCGAACTATACTCGTTCACGGGCCCCATGCAGAGGCCGTAGCCGTGCGTGTAAATAAGATGCTCGTTGATCCAGTTGTGGCTGGGCAGGCTGGAAGTGGATAGCTCGCGCGGAGAGAGAGAAACCTGGCGGTAGATGCCGTCCACATGATAACGGTCGTTGTCGATGTTGACAAAATCATAGTAAGTGCGGATTTCCTGAAGCTGTCCGAAGGTCGTCAGCAGCGGCCTGTGGTCCCACAGGCGGACATTCCGCATCGTGGCTCGATTCTGGGTGATCGTAGAAGCCGTCAGGTCCGTCGAAGCGGTAAAATCGTGTTCCATGAAGCGATCAAGAGCGTAGGCCTTGCGCGTAAACTCGATACCGTTTGAGATATACGGCCGCTCCTTGTCCAACTCATTCGGCGTCACCACAAAGTGCTGGACAATGCCGGGATAAACGTTGATGCCTAAAATACCCACCAGTATCAGCCCCGCGACACTATACAATCCGGGCCGGAGGCGCCCGCGAACGGCGCCGTACACGAGCGCCAGCGCCGTCACAACACAGAGCGCCAGCATCAGCTTGAGCACGGGCAGCGTGGCGTGCACGTCCGCGTAACTCGCTCCGTAAACCACGCCTCGCGACGAGTAGAGCAAGCCGTACATGCCCAGGCGCGCACGGTACGCCAGGAGGAGAAACAGCAGCGACCCCAGCGCCATCAGGTGCGTGCGAGCCGCCGGCGCAACGCTTGGGCCACGCTGGGTTACCCATACGCCACCTTCCAGCAAATAAACCACTGCGGCGCCGAGCAGGCAGAAAATCAAAATCGCCAGCGCCAGGTGATAGAGGAACCAGTGATAATTCAGGCGGAAAAGGTAGAAGCCCAGGTCGATGTGAAAAATCGGGTCGGCCTGATTCATAGGGATCGAGTGCTCGGCCAGAAGGTAGTCCTGCCAATGGAGCGCCGCCCACTGGCCCACTGCATAACCCACCAGCAGCACGCCCAGCCACACCACCCAGCGGAAGGCCTCTGCGAAACGATCGAGTCCGGGCAATTCGATCGCGCCGTGGAAAACCCGGTAGCCGTAACGGGACGCCAGAGAGCGCGCGATCAGGACGTTTGCGCCCACCAGGATGATGAAGGCTATGCCGCCCAGACCGCTAAGCCCGATCTGCGAAAAAAGGATGTTTTTATAGATAACGCGGTAACCCTGCGCCCCAAACCAAAGCCAATCGACCAGCAGGTTGACGCCGTCGGTGAATAAGGGAGCGACCACAACGAGAAGAAGGATGCCTGCAACTATGTAACGTTGAATGCGGTCTTGTTTCAAGCGAATTCTCCGCCGATATCTTCACACACGAGGGGCCTCGTGTCAAAAAGCTTGCCGAGGTTTAGCCTGATGCCTCAAAGCTGGAATTCCAGGGAGCGCCGAGTCGGTGTTACAAAGTAAGAAATTGCTTGACAATACTAATTTATTAGTACTATCGTTTGCGTATGCGAACACCGAGCCGTACCCTCACCGGGCAGGAACTGGAAATCATGAAGGTGGTCTGGGAACTCCGCCAGGCCACCGTTCGCGACGTTTACGAAAAGCTGCGCGAACAGCGCCCGATCGCCTACACCACCGTCATGACCATGATGAATATCCTGGAGCAGAAGGCCTTCCTGAAGAAGCGTCCCGCGGAAGGCCGCGCTTACATATATCAGTCGGCCCGCCCCCGCAAGCAGGTGATCCGCAGTATGGTGCGCGAATTTGTGGATCGCGTCTTTAACGGCTCAGCCGAGCCGCTGGTGGTCCATCTGGTTGAGGACCGCCGGCTGTCTGAAAAAGAGCTGAGGGAAATTGCCCGCATGATCGAGGAGGAGGAGTGAGCATGCCGCTCTGGTTCTGCAACCTCGCTGTCTATTGCGCGCAGCTTGCCCTCCTGATAGCGGCTGGCGCGCTGATGGTGGCCGTCACTCGGCTCCGAGAGCCACGGCTCAGGCTGATCTATTGGCAGGTTCTTCTGGCGCTGGGGGTGCTGCTCCCCGCGCTCGAGCCCTGGCAGACTGCTCCGCCAATCGAACAAGGCATGGTCCAGGGCGGGGAAAGCTTGGCGCACGCTGGAAGTGCCGGGATTCAGGCCGCCGCGTCGTTGCCTGCGCATGCCGCATCATCTTTCTCTATTTATCAGCTCGTCGCCATCCTGCTTCTGGCGGGGCTGGCATTTCGCCTGTTAGGGCTCGGGCTCGGACTGCTCCGCCTGCGCCGGTCGCGACTTCGCGCAAGTCCGGTCCGCTCGCATGCGGCGCTCGAGCAGTTCAAAGCAGCGCTCGGCGTTTCACCCGCTGTTCTCATATCCGAGCAGATTTCATCGCCGGTCACTTTCGGCTGGCGCCACCCACGCGTTCTGCTACCCCAAAAATTTCTGCAAATGGACGAAGCCCGGCGGCGCGCCATCCTCTGCCACGAGCTTCTGCACGTCCGGCGCCGCGACTGGCTCTGGCACGTGGTTGAAGAGGTTCTCCGATGTTTATTCTGGTTTCACCTTGCTGTTGCGTGGCTCGTCGCGCAGATTCGCCTTTGTCGTGAGCAGGTCGTCGATCGCGAAGTGGTCATCCTGGCAGGGTCACGCCGTGAATACCTCGACGCGCTCTTTGAGATTGCGTCGTTATCCCGCACTTCCCGCCACGCGCCCGCGCTGCTTTTCTTCACCGAACGCCACCTGAAACGGCGCGTCGAGCTCATTCTTAAGGAGACCAATATGTCCCGTAAAAAGCTCGTTCTTGCGCTTTCCGCAAGCCTCGGGGGTTTGCTGCTGGCAGGCGTGGTCGTTGCAACCTCGCTGCCTCTTAGGACCTCCGCCGCCCAACTTTCTTCCGAGACTTCACTTAATGCGACAATAGTGCGGCCCGATACTCATATCTTCGGCAATCCTCACGCCACGGTCACTGTGGTGGAATTTGGCGATTTCCAGTGCCCTGCCTGCCGGAAAGCTGCATCCGTGGCCGAGCAGGTACGAAAAAGTATGGGCCCCAAGGTACGTTTTGCCTATCGCCAGTTTCCTCTCACGCGGTTTCATCCCCAAGCCGAAAAAGCGGCCGAGGCGGCTGAATGCGCCGCGGAGCAGGGAAAGTTCTGGCAGGCGGTAGATTATCTTTCCGATCATCCACTCGATTTCAGCAGTTCGGGTATCAATCAATTTGCCGCCAACCTGGGTCTTCAGCCTTCGCGAATTACCCAATGCCTTTCGAGCGGCACGATGGCCGCTCGAGTGCGCCAGGATATCAGCGACGGTCACGCGTTGGGTGTCCATAGTGTTCCCACCTTTTTTATCGGAAATACTCGAGTGGTGGGAGCGCTGCCCTATTCCCGCCTTCATGAACTCATCGAACAGCAGCTCCGCACAAGCACGAGCGCGGAGGATGGTTCACCGAGCGGAAGGAACTTGCTCGCCGCCGCATTCCTCGGTCCCGCCTTGGGCAAGGGATTGACCGCACAGGAAACGAGCAGTGCTTCCCAAAAACCTGATCCAGCAAGAGCTACTTCGCCCCAGAACAACGGCAAGACCTCCACAAATACAAACACCAACCACAACACCCAGATCGATCAGGACGAGATCCAGCGCCAGATCGATCAGGCCATGAAGCACGCCCAAATGGCGCAGCAGGTTCCTGTGGAAATCGACCAGGCGAAGATCCAGGAACAAATCGAGCAAGCCATGAAGCAATTGAAGATGGCCGAGGCCGTGACTCCCAAGATCGACCAAGCGAAGATTAACCAGCAAATTCAGCAGGCCATGAAACAGTTGCAAATGTCCCAGGACCTCGCTCCAAAAATCGATCAGGAAAAGGTACAAGAGCAGATCGAGCAGGCCATGAAACAAGTCGAGAAGATGAACACACCTGAGATGCGCAAGAAAATGCAGGAGCAGATGGAACATCTCAAGAAGATGGACACGTCAGAAATGCGTCAGCACATGCAGGAGCAGATGGACCGGCTCAAGAAGCTGGAGTCGCCGGAAATGGGACGCCAGTTCGAGCAGGCAATGGCGCAGGCGAGGGCCGCGCAGGACGGTGCCGCCCAAGCGAACAAAGCCGAACTCCAGCGCCAACTCGACGAAGCCAAAAAGCAGGTTGAGCAGGCCAGGAAGGATGCTCAGGCCGCAAGGGAGGAGGCTCAAAAGGCCCGGGAGGACGCAATGAAAGCCCGGCGGGAAGCCAAAGAGCAACAAAAAGCAGCCAAGCCGGCGCCATCGGCAAAACCCAAGCCGGTTCCAGCTCCGCCAAAGGAGGCTGCGCCGCCAGCGGCTCCCGCTCCACCGGCCCCTCCAAAATCGCCTGAATCAGCGGGAATCGTCGGTGGCGTGCCCCGTGGAGTCGTAGGAGGCGTGCCAGGCGGAGTGGTGGGTGGGGTGGCGGGCGGCAAGATTGGCGGCGTTTCTGGAGGGCAAGTGAAAGGCGTCGAAGGCGGACATGCAATTGGCGTGCCCGGGGGAATCACCGGCGGCGTTGTCACCGCCCCGCGCCCACCAGTCCCACCTTCAACTGCGCCCAAAGAGGTGCCACCACCGCCGGCTGCTACTGCTCCGCCCGCTGATTGATCTCAGGTCCCACAGCCGAAACCGCCTAATCGAAAACGGCGGTCTTATTACCGTAGACAAGCACGCGGTGTTCCAGGTGCGCTCTCACGGCCTGGGCGAGCACCACCCTTTCCAGGTCGCGCCCCTTGCGGATGAGATCCTCGACTGAATCGCGATGGCTGATCCGAACGGCGTCCTGGCAAATGATGGGTCCGCCATCGAGTTCCGCAGTCACGTAATGGCTGGTGGCTCCGATCAGCTTAACGCCCCGCCGGTAGGCTTGATGGTAAGGGCGGGGACCGGCAAAAGCCGGGAGGAAAGAATGATGGATATTGATGACGCGATTGGGGTAATGCCGCACAAATTCTTCGGTAAGGATTTGCATGTAGCGGGCTAGCACAATCAGGTTGATCTGCCACCGCCCCAGTTCCGCCCGAACCGCTGACTCCTGGGCACTCTTGTTTTCCGTCGTAACGGGAAACACCAGATATTCGATCCCTTGGGCCTCCACCAGATGCCGCAGGTCAGGGTGATTGCTGACTACAAGCGAGAAGTCGGCCGTCAGTTCCCCCGCCCGGCACCGGTAGAGCAGGTCCTGTAGGCAGTGGTCGTATTTCGAAACAAAGATGGCCGCGCGTGGCCGTTCATCGGAGAAATGCAACTGCCAGTCGAACTCAAGTTCTTCAGCCAACGGCTTGAGGGCTTTCTGGATTGCGTCGCGAGCCAGCTTGAAACCCGCCAGGTCCCACTCGATGCGCATCAGGAACAACCCCACCTCGTCGTCGATATGCTCATCGGCGTGCAGGATGTTCCCGTTATTGCGAAAAACAAAATCAGAGATGCGTGCCACCAGGCCTTTGCGGTCCGGGCAGGAAATCAGCAGAATGGCGTGTGGCGTCCCCGAGGGCATGGCATCAATCTTACCACGCCAAAAAGGCTGGGCGGAGGTGTCGCGGAAAGTCCGGCGCTCCCGGCACGCCGCCAACAGAGCGAGCATTTCAGCCGGATTTGCGTGGGTAGCGGGCCTCGACCGTGGTGTGCATGCCGCCCCGCGTCGTGAACTCTCCGCGGACAACCGCCCATTTGGGCCGGCAGGCACGGGCGACGTCGTCGAGGATGCGGTTCACAGCATTTTCATAGAAGATACCCAGGTTGCGATAGGCAAGGATGTAGTATTTGACTGACTTAAGCTCCAGACAGAGCTTGTCCGGGAGATAATGAATGGTGACTGTACCAAAATCGGGCAGGTGTGTGCGAGGGCAGATCGAAGTGTATTCAGGGATCGTGATAGTGATTTCGTATCCGCGGTAGCTGTTTTCCCATGTTTCTATCTCTGGCAGGTCGGCCGATACCCCTGAGGCTGCATGCTGAGGCGTATACTCCCTTCCTGCCTTCTTGGTTGCCATCCGAAGTATCTCCTCTTCTTAAAGCTCTCCTTAAAACTTTATTTTACTACAGGATGAGCATTGGAGTGACACACGGTCGTAATGGCCGGGAGGTTGCGGGGGCATTCTGGTGGAATTGGCGGCATTCCCTGGGAGACCGCAGCTAAGCCTCACTATAAGCGCGGCTTACAAATTAACATTGACAACTTAGCACTAAACTTTTATTATGGGCCGAAACTAAAAGAAGAACTCTGCATCTAAGCTCTTGTAGCGCGATACCGAGGGGGCTTTTGGGGGCGGAGCGGGACTTTTCAAGCTCCATTTAACGGAGGCATTAGCAATGGCAAAAATTATAGGCATTGACTTGGGTACGACTAACTCAGTTGTGGCGGTGATGGAAGGCGGGGAACCCAAGGTTATCACGAACCCGGAAGGTGGCCGCACGACTCCGTCGGTCGTGGCGTTTACGAAGAGCGGCGAGCGATTGGTGGGCCAGGTGGCTAAGCGCCAGGCGATCACGAACCCTGAAAACACCGTCTATTCGATCAAACGCTTCATGGGGCGCCGTTTCAATGAGGTCCAGAATGAGATCAAGACGGTTCCCTACAAAGTGGTTGCGGCGACCAACGGCGACTGCCGGGTGGTGGCGCAGGGCAAAGAGTACCCTCCACCGGAAATTTCGGCGATGATCCTGCAAAAGATGCGGGATGCCGCGGAACAGTATCTTGGAGAAAACGTAACGCAGGCAGTGGTGACGGTTCCCGCATACTTCAATGACAGCCAGCGGCAGGCCACCAAAGACGCAGGCAAAATTGCCGGGCTGGAGGTGCTGCGAATCGTAAATGAGCCGACGGCGGCAGCGCTGGCCTACGGTCTGGACAAGAAGAAGGATGAGACGATCGCGGTCTACGACTTCGGCGGAGGAACGTTTGATATTTCGATTCTGGAGGTGGGCGAAGGCGTGGTTGAGGTGAAATCAACCAACGGCGACACTCATCTGGGCGGCGATGACATTGACAAGCGTGTGATTGACTGGATTGTGGAGGAATTCCGCAAGGACCAGGGAATCGATCTCTCGAAGGATCGGATGGCGCTGCAAAGGCTGAAGGAAGCGGCCGAGAAGGCCAAGATGGAACTATCGACCGTGCTGGAGACGGAAATCAACCTGCCGTTTATTACGGCGGACGCTTCCGGACCCAAACATCTGAGCCTGAAGCTTACCCGGGCGCGTTTTGAACAGATGTGCGAAGACATTTTTCAGCGTTCGGTGGGCCCGGTGAAGCAGGCCCTGAAGGATGCCGGTGTTGAGCCGGGAAAAATCGATGAAGTGGTGCTGGTGGGCGGGTCGACGCGCATCCCCCGCATCCAGCAGATTGTGAAAGATCTGTTCAACGGCAAGGAACCCCACAAGGGCGTAAACCCGGACGAAGTGGTGGCTATCGGCGCCGCGGTTCAGGCCGGAGTGCTGGGCGGCGAAGTGAAGGACCTCCTGCTGCTCGATGTGACGCCGCTGACGCTGGGTGTTGAAACCCTGGGCGGAGTGATGACTCCTCTGATTCAGCGCAACACCACGATCCCGACCCGTAAAACCGAGACGTTCTCGACGGCAGCGAATGACCAAACGTCGGTCGAAATCCACGTGCTCCAGGGTGAGCGCCCCAGCTCCAAAGACAATCGGACGCTCGGCAAATTCCATCTGGTGGGAATCCCTCCTGCACCGCGCGGTATTCCGCAGATCGAAGTAACCTTCGACATCGACGCCAACGGAATTCTGAACGTTTCTGCAAAGGACACGGGCACGGGCCGGGAGCAGAAGATCACCATCACTTCTTCGAGCGGGCTTTCCAAGGAAGAAGTGGAGCGGATGAAGCAGGACGCTGACCTCCACGCCGATGAAGATCGCCGCTACAAAGAAGAAGTGGAGGTGAAAAACCGGGCTGACTCGCTCGTCTACTCCGTGGAGAAAACGCTGAAGGACAACCGCGATAAGATCTCAGAAGCGGATGCCAAAAACATCGAGGCGGCAGTTGATGAAGCCAAAAAGTCGATTCAGGAAGGCAAGATTGAAGCCATCAACGCGGCTGTGGAACGACTGACCCAGGCGTCTCACAAGCTGGCGGAGGCCATGTATAAGCAGCAATCAGGCCCATCTGCCCCGCCACCGCCGAGAGGCGAAGCCGAATCCGGGCAGGCCAGCGCGGCTGGGGGCAGCGGCGAAGGCGAGTCCAAAGACGGAGGTGAAGTGATCGACGCTGAAGTTGTGGAAGGAGAAGACAAGAACAAAAAGTAATCAGGATGTCAAAAGGCGCATCTAAGCGAGTAAGAGGCCAGAAAGGGGCGATCCGATGGAACAACACGTACAACAGCAGCAGCAAGAGGATGTGGGCCACCGGGCTCAGGTGGGCATCGAGTGCCCTACCTGCCACGCGAGGCAGTTCATGGAGATCCAGATCGACAACCCGATGCTCAATTCCCGCGCGGCCGAAGAAATCCGGCTGCAACTTGAAGCCTGGATCGCGTCCCGATGTCCCGACCACTTAGGGCCTATACTTAAGACGAGCATGAACTGATGCGCGCACTTCCGGCTTAGGTGGGCTGGAGCGCGGGCGGCATCTCGATCGCCTAGCTCCAGCTCCTGCCTTTGATTTGGCGCCTGATCTTCACCAACTTCCCTTCCACATAAAAGCTACTGCCACACTCACCAGCGTGGCGGGGCAGCCTTACGCGAGGAAACGAGCATGCCGGCTGGAATCAAACAGAAGGATTATTATGGCGATTTGGGTGTGGACCGCGCCGCCAAGCCCGACCAGATCCGAAAAGCGTACCGTCGGCTCGCCAGGAAGTATCATCCTGATGTCAACCCCGGCAACAAACAGGCGGAAGAAAAATTCAAAGAGATCCAGGAAGCATACAACGTCCTCAGCGACGAAAAGAAGCGGAAGATTTACGATCAGTATGGATTCTACTCCGACAGTATTCCAGCCGGCGCTTACGAAGCTTATGCGAAAGGCCCCACGGAGGATGCCAGAAGCGGCCCCCGAGTTGACTTCTCCGGCTTCGACTTCTCCGATTACGCGCCCCAGGAAGAGCGCTCGGCGGGATTTGGCTCTACTTTTCGCGACATCTTCTCCCAAATCTTCACACGCGGCGGTGAAGGCCCGGAGACCGCGACGGGGCCGGCGCGAGGGCGAGACATCGAGCACCACATGCACCTGGGCTTCTGGGACGCCATACGAGGCACCCAGCTCCGAATTACCATTGGCAGAGAAGAAATTTGCGGCTCCTGCAACGGGAAAGGAACCCAGGGAGGGCCGGCGGTGACATGCCCGGCCTGCGGCGGCAGCGGAAAGGTGCAGCGGACGGCGGGGGCAATGCGCTTTTCGACGACCTGTCCACAGTGCGGCGGCACAGGGCGGCAGCAGAGCCCCTGCCCGTCGTGCAACGGGACGGGACACATCCGCAAGCCCGAGACGTTTGACGTGAGAATTCCGCCGGGTGTGGACTCGGGATCGCGGGTCCGCGTGCCGGGAAAAGGCAACGCTGGCGCTAACGGTGGACCGTCGGGCGACCTGTATATTCTGACCGATGTTGAGCCCCATCCCTATTTCGAACGGAAGGGGGACAACTTCTACGTTAAGGTGCCGATCAGCGTCACCGAGGCTGCGCTGGGCACTAAGGTTGAAGTGCCGACCATCGACGGGCCGACGACGATCCGAATTCCTCCCGGCACCCAGGGCGGTCAGAGACTCCGCATCCGCGGGAAAGGCGCGCCCTCGCTGCGGGCCAGCCAGCGCGGCGACCAGTTCGTGGAAGTTGAGATTAAAGTCCCGCGAGTGGCCGACGAGCGCAGCAAGGAAATCTTGAGGGAACTCGACCGGCTGAATCCAGCCGACTTTCGCAGCGACTTGCGAAAATACTTTAAGGTCCCGACGTAGAGGCAGGCTTCCCGGAGTGGGGGGTCCGAAAAACATGGCAAAAAGAGGCCGAAAAACCCGGGGCAAGGCCGGCTACACGATCAGCGCCGTGGCGGAGATGTATAACATCCATCCACAGACGCTGCGCCTTTACGAGCGCGAAGGCCTGCTGATTCCTTCGCGGAGTGAAGGTAACACGCGATATTACACCGACGAGGACCTGGAGGCGCTCGAAACCATTCTGGGTCTGACCCGCGATCTGGGTGTCAATCTGGCAGGCGTTGAAATCATTCTGAACATGCGAAAGCGCATGGAAGAAATGCGCCGGGAGATGCAGGAGTTCGTCAGGTATGTGGAGAAGGAAGTTATCACTCGTACCGGCGAAACGCCCGAAGAGATGCAGAACGCGCTTGTGCGGGTCATTCCGCCTTACCTGATCCGGATGCGCCGCTGAAACAAAAATCTTCGCCTTGCAACCTCCGGAATGAAACCGGCAGCGCCGAACGCCCAGCCCAGAAATTTAATCGCCTCCCGGTCTGGCAGTGTCTCAGTATGAAATGTGGCACGGGCGTCCGCCCGTGCGTCGCTCAAAAAGCACGGCCAGGAGTGGCCGTGCCACCAAATCGAAAGCATCATTTGGCGGCCGTAAAGCCGCCGCTACGCTCAAA
Organism: Terriglobia bacterium; assembly: GCA_036278995.1. Lineage (GTDB taxonomy): Bacteria > Acidobacteriota > Terriglobia > UBA7540 > UBA7540 > SCRD01. The sequence continues at coordinate 10,763 of DASUJZ010000116.1, forward strand.
CCAGGACAACGCTCTCAGCCCTATTCCCTTCCAGTTTCAGCCCCAAGTGATTTAGAATCGGCTAAAGGTTACTCAATGGCCAGAAAAGATTGCCCTCACTGCGAAGGGACCGGCTGGAGGCCGGTCGAGACGGATGGAGTTCGACGTGTGGCACCGTGCGAGTGCGAAAAGTCTCGACATTCCGAATCGCTGTTGAAATCAGCCCAAATCCCACGCCGGTATGAGCACTGTGAACTTGTGAACTTTGACATCCGAAAGGATTCGCGCACGGGCCAGCCTAACCGCAGCCTGGAAGCCGCTAAGCTCTATTCGAAGAAACTGGTGGAGGAATATCCCACGGACTTCGGCCTGTTGTTCGCGGGACCCACGGGCGTTGGCAAAACCCACCTGGGCGTTGCAGTGATGCGTGACCTGATGAAGAACAAAGGCATTCCGTGCCTCTACTACGATTTTCTCAAATTGCTGAAGGACATCCGTGACAGCTACAATCCGGTTTCTCACACTTCTGAAATGCGGGTGCTGGGACCGGTTCTGGATGTTGAGGTCCTGATGCTTGACGATCTGGCTGCGTCTGACCCCACGGACTGGGTTCGGGAAACCCTCGCCCACATTATCAATTCGCGGTATAACGAAAAGAGAGTTACACTGATCACCACAACACTTGCATCCGGGAATTCGAAGCGGCGCGAAGTCCGCGCGCCATCCGGTGATCCAATCCCGGAAATGGACCGGTCACTGGCGCAGTTAGGCCCTACACTCGCGTCGCGGCTCTATGAAATGTGCAGGATTGTTGAGATGAAATCGGATGATTACCGCAAAGATATCAAGCAGAAGGGCGTCCGGTTCCAGTCGGAATAGAAGATGCTTGCAACAAGTCTCGTGATTGGTTTGACTTCGCTTTTCGGAGGACGGTAAAATACAGTCTCAGTCGAAGTTGCGTCGGGTAGGGGCACGGAGGTAAGTTAATGTCGTCGCAAGAGAAACACCTCAACTCGGGTGAGTCTATGCTCTCACCGGAGGCGCAGAGCGGTGAGAGGGCTGCTATGCGCAGGGATGCGGCTGATTCTGTCGCCTACCCACTCCAAGCCCAACCCAATCAAGATGCTCCACAAACGCCGGCGGTGAATGATGAAATCCCTCCTGGCATGCCTTCCGCCGACGTCACCAGCGAACCCGAAAATGATGCCGATGGCGCCGGTTTAGCCCCTGCCGCTGAGAGCGCTGATGAATCTGCGGCTGCGGATGAAGCGCCCGCCCGTGCCGCGAACACACAAGAATTTTTAAGCCCCGAGCCACCTGCGGCCGATGCCGAAGCCGAAGATGAGACGATGGGAATGGCCGAAGTGGAAAGCCTGATGCAGAGCATGGAAGCGGCTCCCACTCTTACCGTGGGCGAAATCGTCCAGGGCGAAGTTCTAAAGGTGACAGGTGAAGAAGTCGTGGTCGACCTCGGCTTGAAATGCGAGGCGGTGATCCCCCGCATCGAGTTCACATCTGAAGATGGCGAGATTCATGCCGAGCCTGGCCAGACCGTCAGGGTCATGGTTGAAAAGTTTGACGAACTGGCGGGAACGGCAGTCGTCTCGCGCCGCAGGGCGGTTCAAGAAGAGTTGTGGGAAGAGATTGAACGCGCTTTCTATGAAGAGAAACCCGTTCGCGGGCGCGTGGTTCAGCGGGTCAAAGGCGGGCTTGAAGTCAACATCGGTGTCCATGCTTTTATGCCGGCCTCGCAGGCTGACTTGAAACCCCATCCAACGCTGGATGAATGGATCGGCCAGGAAATCGAATGCAAGGTCATCAAGCTGAACCGTAAGCGAGACAACGTTGTGGTCAGCCGCCGCAAGGCGCTGGAGGAAGAGAGCAACCAGAGGAAAGCGGCGCTTTTGGAATATCTTGTTGAAGGCGCGGTACTGAAAGGCCGCGTAAAGAATCTGACGGACTACGGAGCGTTCGTTGACCTGGGCGGCATTGATGGTCTGTTGCACATGACCGATCTCTCCTGGACCCGCGTGGCGCATCCTTCTGAGGTGGTGCAGCCGGGGCAGGAAGTGGAAGTGAAAATCCTGAAATTCGACAGGGAGAAGGAGCGCGTTTCTCTGGGAATGAAACAACTGGCTCCGGACCCATGGGAAGCGGCCGCTTCCACATTTCACGTTGGCGACCACGTCACCGGGAAAGTCGTAACCGTGACGGATTACGGCGCGTTCGTGGAACTGCATCCGGGAGTCGAGGGGTTGATCCACATTTCCGAGATGAGTTGGACAAGGCGCCTGCGGCACCCGTCGAAAATTTTGAAGCCCGGCGATATGGCAGAAGTGGCCATCCTGGATATCAATCCCGAGCAGCGGCGAATATCACTCAGCCTGCGGCAAGCATTGCCCGATCCCTGGGAAGGCCTCAGCGAGCGCATGGGTGCTGGGACCGTGGTCAAGGGCCGCGTCCGGCATTTTACCGACTTCGGTGCTTTTATCGAAGTGGAAGAAGGCGTGGACGGATTGATCCACGTTTCAAATCTTTCCTGGACACGGAACGTAAAACACCCTTCCGAAATGCTGCGCAAGGGCCAGGAAATTGAGGCCGTTGTTCTGAACGTGGACACGGAAAACCGGCGCCTTTCGCTGGGACTGAAACAGCTTCAGCCTGACGCGTGGGAAAGCTTCTTTGCCAAAACTAACGTAGGCGACACTGTGCGCGCCAAAGTCACGCGCCGGACTTCTTTCGGGGTCTTTGCCGAAATCGAAGAAGGAATCGAAGGACTTTGCCACATTTCAGAAATCGAGAACAGCCATCGCGGCAACAATGAAGGATTGCCGAAGGTTGGTGATGAGATCGACTTTCGTGTGCTTCGGTTGAATCCGGAAGAAAAGAAGATCAGCCTGAGCATGCGAGCCGAGAACTGGAAACCGACGCGCGAGCGAGAAAAGGCTGCCGAGCCCGCCGGCCTTTCCAGGATGGCCGAAGCGTTCTCTTCCGCGGGCATTACGACACCTGCCATGGCGCGAGCGGGCGCGTCGGGGGAGCGGAGCAATTCACATTGAAAGCCGCATATCCGCTGGTGAGAGTACCCGGATCAAAATCTTAGCCTGAGGAGTCGAGCATGACAAAAGCTGACTTGATTGAAGACGTTGCTCGAAAGACAGAGTTGAGCCGCAAAGATTCCGAGGTGGTCGTTGACACCATTTTCGAAGGTATCGTCAAGTCGCTCCGAGGTGGAGAGAAGATCGAAATCCGTGGATTTGGAAGCTTCAGGACACGACACCGGAACTCTCGGGTGGGAAGAAATCCCAAGACCGGGGAGCGCGTGGAGGTGCCTGCCAAAGATATCCCTTACTTTAAACCCAGCAAAGAGTTGAAGGATCTTGTAAACACTGGCCACGAGGCGCCTCAGCCGGCTTCCGCTTCTACAGAGCCGCCGGAGAGCGGCGCTCCTTCCAATCCGGCCTCTCCCGTAGAGTGACTCATCCCGCAGCAGGTAAAACAGAATGGATTATTTGTGGACCCCGTGGCGGTTTCAGTACGTCAGATCGGGAACCCGGAACCAGGAGTGTATTTTCTGCGAACGGGCAACTGCGGACACGTCAAGCGACAAAGAGCACCTGGTTCTTTATCGGGGCCAATCGAACTTTATCGTGCTGAACCTGTACCCCTACACGGTGGGTCACGCGATGGTTGTTCCGTACGCGCATGTGGCGGAACTGGTCGAAGCTCCGACTGAAACTCTGGCCGAAATGATGACGCTGGCGCAGCACTTCCAGCAAGCACTCAAGGATGTTTATCATCCGGAAGGTTATAACCTGGGACTGAACATGGGACGCTGTGCAGGCGCCGGCGTGGAGCACCACGTCCATCTGCACATCCTGCCGCGATGGATAGGGGATGCAAATTTCATGACTACGGTGGGAGAAACACGGGTTGAGCCGGAGGACCTTACCACCACGTATGACAAGCTGGTCGGCCACTTCTACAAATAGTATTGCCCATCAAGCCACGGTCAGATCTCAGCACAGTGAGAGATCTTCTCGACGGCCACTCTCCCAGATCGGTCATTGTCCAAGCCGGGCGACCTTGACCCATCTGTAACCCTGAACCTAAAATCGCTTCCAGTGGCGGCCGCCAACATGAAACTTGAAAACTCGCTGGAGTTTGACCCGAGGGCGGAAAGTCAATCGTGTTTCGAGCAATTCGAGCACCGGCCCGCCGTGTTTGCGCTTTTTTCGGAGTCGAGCGATGGACCCGGCTCCGCGCCCTACATCGGCCGTACCCACGACCTTCATCGGCGGCTGACACGGCTCTTGCGAAAGCCTGAAGGGAATTCCAGGCTTTTGAATCTGCGAGAGATCACCCGCCGCATCCAATATCAACACGCAGGGTCAGGTTTCGAGATGCAGTGGATTGTTTACCACCTGAATCGACACTATTACCCTCGTCAATACCGTGCGAGGATGAGGCTGAAGGCCCCGGCGCTACTCAAGCTGAACCTCCGAAACCGCTTCCCGCGCCTCTACCCCACGCGGCGCATCATGAATGACGGATCGCTTTACTACGGTCCATTCCCTTCCCGTGCGGGCGCCGAACGGTTTGCGGGAGAATTTCTCGACCTGTTCAAAATCCGCCGCTGTGTTGAAGATCTCGATCCGGACCCCTCCCATCCCGGGTGCATGTACTCGCAGATGCGCATGTGCCTTGCGCCGTGTTTCCAGGGTTGCAGCGACGAGGAGTACCGCAACGAAGTAGAGCGCGCCGTCGAACTTCTTGACAGCGAGGGCAAATCTTTGACGCGGAGTCTGCGAGCCGAACGAGACCAAGCCTCAGTCAATCTTGATTTCGAGCACGCCGCCCAATTGCATCGCAGAGTTGAAAAGATCCACGATGTGCTCTCTCTCAAGCCGGAGCCCGTTCGCAACATAAATAACCTCCACGCGGTTCTGGTTTTGCCAGGCGCCTTGCCCAAAACCGTGTGCTTTTTTCTGATGTGCTCGGGCAAACTGCGCGGGCCCGGGTACTTGGAACTTGGAGAAAACGTCTCCTCGCCGCTCTCGCTCGACGAACGCTTTCGCCTGCTGTTCGAAGGCTTGCCGGGCCACGGAGACACTTTGGCAGGCGCACCATCCTGGGAGCATCTCGGCCTGTTTGCCCGGTGGTACTACAGCAGTTTCCGTCAGGGGGAACTGCTGATGCTGTCTTCGCCGGCTCAGATTCCGCACGCCAGACTGATCCGAATCTGCCGCAAAATGATTGCCCCTCCTTCTGATGCCCCGCACTGACCGGAGGCGTGTTGACTAGCCTCAAAAGTAGCCCTAGAATTGGGTGTTGAGGTAGGCACCCCTTATGGCTGATCGCCATCCGCAGCCCCCGAAGATTCCCGCTCGCGGGGGACTGGCACCGCTCCTGGGCAGTCGAAGATTTATCGGCCAGCTCGTCCTGGTCATCCTGGTTTTCCTCGCCGCCGGGTCCGGCGTGCTGGGAGGACTCCTGTTCGTCTATTCGTCAGACCTGCCACAGGTTCGCCAGCTCGAGGACTACCGGCCTGATGTGATGACGGAGGTTTTTGCAGATGACGGCACCCCCATCGCGCGCTTTGCGATGCAACACCGAGTGCTTGTGACTTATAACCAGATCCCGCCTCTCATGCGCAATGCCGTTATTTCCGTCGAAGACCGAAATTTCGAAAGTCATTGGGGGATCGACATTTTCAGGACGATCCGGGCTGCGGTCACGGACATTATGGAGTTGCGCTATGCTCAGGGCGCCAGTACCTTGACGCAACAGCTAGCTCGTATGCTGTTTCTGACCCCGGAAAAAAGCCCTCGCCGGAAAATCCAGGAAGCTCTGCTGGCCATTCAAATTGAACGCCGGTTTACCAAACCTCAGATTTTTACCATGTATGCCAACCAAGTTCCGATGGGTTATGGCAATTTTGGTTTTGCTGCGGCGGCTGAATTCTACTTTGGGAAACGCCTGGAGCAGCTCACACTTCCTGAGGCTGCTCTTCTAGCCGGCATGGCTCGCGGACCTATTTACTGGCCGATCCTGCACCCACGTTATGCAGTATTTCGCCGCGATGAAGTTTTGAAGGCCATGCTGAACAATGAAAAGATCAGCAAAGCTCAGTACCAGACAGCCGTCAAGTCGCCGCTGGACCTGCACGTGCGTAGCTGGCATGAGAATATTGCTCCCTATTTTGTTGAAGACATCCGGCAGTTTCTCCAACGAAAGTACGGACTCGAGGCAGTCCAGCAGAAGGGCCTTCGTGTTTACACGACTCTGAACACCCATATGCAGCGTGCGGCCCAGCAGGCCCTCCGTGAAGGATTGCGTGAGGATGACAAGCGGCGTGGATGGCGCGGTCCGGAACGCAACATCCTGAAAAGCCCTGTCAAGTTCTCAGACGGCAGTCAGGCCACTCTCAAGAGCTTTGAAGATTCCGATTGGTCTGACAGCCTGGAGGCTGGCAGCCTGGTTCACGGCATCGTCATGGCTGTCAATCCGCGCTACGCGGAGGTGCGGTTTGGCGAGCGGATGGCGCAGATTAAACCTGCCGATTTCAAATGGACCCGGCAGAACGACCCTCGCAAGGTGTTCAGCACCGGCGATCTCGACCTATTTAAGATCAAGGGGTTCGAAGGTAAAACCGTCGAGGCCACACTCGATCAGACACCCGACGTCCAGGGCGCGCTGCTGGCCATTGATAATGCAACGGGCGAAGTCAAGGCGATGATAGGTGGGTACAATTACGAAGCCAGCCAGTTCAACCGGGCAGTCCAGGCTTCCCGGCAGGTCGGATCATCTTTCAAGGTCTATGTGTATGCGCAGGCCCTGCTGGACGGCATCGGCCCTTTTGATACCATCATGGACACGCCTATAACCTTCCCCAGCGCCTCCGGCCTGTGGGCGCCCCACAATTATGATGGTAAGTTTGATGGAAGCATGACGCTACTAAACGCTCTGGCGCAGTCAAAGAACGTTCCGGCAGTTAAGCTGCTTGCCAAGGTTGGAGTAGACAATGTCATCAAGCTTTGCCGCCGGTTTGGTATAGAGTCCCGGCTCGTTCCCAATCTGCCCCTGGCTCTCGGTGCGTCTGATTTGACCCTGATGGAGCACACATCGGCCTTTTCCGCGTTCCCCGACGACGGCGTTCACATCGCGCCGCGTGAAATCCTGCGGGTGACCGATTACAACGGCCGGGTGATCGACCAATTCCCTCCCCAGGTAACCGATGTGTTGCCGGCCGGAATTGCGCGCATTGAGGTTTCGATGCTGCGGGAACCCTTCAATTCAGGAACGGCAATTGCCAGCAAATCGTTGGCGACCAAGTATGAATTGGCGGGCAAGACCGGAACCACGAACGACTTCACCGACGCCTGGTTCATCGGATTTTCTCCCTCAATCACGGCAGGCGTCTGGGTTGGATTTGATGATCATCATCCGTTGGGGCGAGGAGAGGAAGGCGCACACGTGGCATTGCCGATCTGGTCAGATTTTATGGCTCAGATCCTTAAAGACAAGCCGGTAGAACATTTCCCCGGCTCTCCGCTGCTGTCAACTCCAGACCAGGTGCAGCAGATTCTGGCTAGCGCAGGTTCGGGCAATGTGCTGGCCGGAGAATCCAATCTCGGAGCGCTTGCAGCAAGCCTGTCGGAATCAAGACCCGTATCTTCAATCCAGCAGATTCCGCCCGCATCCAGACCAGCAGCCAACCGATTTCCGGCCGCGCAGCCTCCAGCCTTGATAACTCCCCAGGCACCGGGCGAGAGCCAGGCAAACTGATCGGCTCACGTCTTGGCTCCTTCGGGACTACTCACTTTTGCTCGTGGCGATGATCACCTGGAAAAATGATCGTAGCCTGCTGGCGTCAGGGTCGAGCAGCGACCGTTTTCGTGAACCAACAGGACCTCTCGCGGCCGACTGATGGTGCCGATGGGCTGGAGCGAAACGCCAGAGTGGCTGCGGGGAACCTTCGCAATCCTCGACTTCGGAACTGTGAAGAGCAGTTCGTAGTCCTCTCCGCCGTTAAGGGCAAGCTCCAGGGAATGCTTCGGCGAGATTGCCTCCACCCGAGGGATCCGCCAGGCATCGACCTTCGCACCTGTTCTGCTGGCCTCGCAAAGCCTTACGAGATCCGTTGAAAGCCCGTCGCTGATGTCCATCATCGCCGAGGGGATGCCAGCCTGCTGAAGCCAATGTCCGAGCTCACAGCGCGGCTCGGGGTACAGGTGAGACTTCACGGCGTTCGCGGTTTCCGAATTCTCCTGCTTGGACCTTCGGCCCTGCTTGGGGTGTCTTGCTTGCCGCCTCAAAATCTCGAGCCCGCGGGCCGATTGCCCCAAGCTGCCGCTGACAAAGATCACGTCACCGGGACGCGCCCCGGAACGCAGCAGTCCCCTGCCGCGAATGATTTCGCCCGCGAGCACCACATCGACCATGGCCGTCCGCCTCACAACCGATGTGTCACCGCCGATCAACTCCACGTGGAAACGAGCCGCAAGGTCCAGCACCCCTCCGTAGAATTCTCCAATCCAGGCTCGTGAAACGGAACGCGGAAAGGCCACGGAAACCAGCGCAAAGCGTGGAACACCTCCCATGGCGGCAACGTCGCTAAGCGAGCGCGCCAGCGCGCGATAGCCAATTGACCTGGCGGGATGCAGGCCGGGAGTAAAATGGACACCCTCAATCGAAAGATCAACCGTGAGGATCAAGTCACGGCCCTTCCTGACCCGGACCAGGGCCGCGTCATCACCAATCCCCATCCTGACTTGCGGCGACTTTGCTGAAGCGAGGCCGCGAAGCCACTGCACAAATTCATCTTCCGATTGAAAGATCATCTTCGCTGTAGTATACATTCAGCTTTGATTCCCAGCCGCTTCGTTTGAAACGCAGTCGCGCGTACGAACCACCGTGCGCCACGCGCTGACTGGCTCATCGCGCAGCCGGACGACCGCCCTCCGACTGCCTGGAGGAGGCTTATGATCACTCGTCGGAAGTTTATTCAGTCCAACCTGCTGGGAATGGCCTTGCCCCTCGCCGGTTCCGATAGCTTCGCCGCGGCCGCCAGGCCCGTGAGCGGGCCGGCAGCTTCACAGCCGGGTGGCGAGGCTGGGCGTGACTATTGGAACGACTGGCCGGAGTACATGACCTCACAAGTCAACGAAGCGCGCGAGCGGCGGCTGGCACAGCTTCATGCGATGCGGAGCCAGGCCGATGTCGGCGCCCGTATCGAGAGGGTCCGTTCCACTCTCTGGAAACTTGTTGGCGGCCCATTTGAAAAGACGCCGTTGAATCCGCAGATTACCGGAACGATCGACCGCGGCGCTTATACGGTCGAAAAGGTTGTTTTTGAAAGTCATCCTGCAATTTACGTCACCGCCAATCTCTACCTTCCCAGCGGCCGCGAAGGGCCTTTCCCGGCGGTTCTCGCTCCCCTGGGGCATACGACGAACGGGAAGGCATACCGCAACTACGCCTACGTCTATCAGACTTTGGCCCGGAAAGGTTATGTGGTGCTGGCTTTCGATCCCTTCGGCCAGGGTGAGCGCTATCAATACCTTGATCTCCGAACCGGCAAGCCCCTCTATGGCCCGACCGGTGAGCATTCTCAGGCCGGACGCCCCATGCTGCTCTTTGGCTCAACTTTCGCGCAGTATCGCGCATGGGACGGCATCAGGGCACTCGATTATCTACTTTCGCGCCCCGAGGTTGATCCGGACCGAGTCGGACTGACCGGCCAATCCGGCGGCGCAACCATGACGATGTACCTTTGCGCGCTCGAGCCGAGAATCAAAGTCGCCGTGGAGGTCGATGGGAACTCTGAGAACCTCGCCGGACCTTCCTATGCGCCGCCCGGCGCGGTGGCCGATGCAGAGCAGAACCTGATCTTCAGCCTGCCTGAAGGCATCGACCGTGGAGACCTGCTGCTGGCGTTTGCCCCCAAACCGCTGCTCATGATCTATACACCGATTGACCGAGGGGCCACTTACTCGCCGACCTACATTGAAGGGACGAAAGAAGTCTACCAGGAAGTTCAGACTGCCTACGAACTGATGAGTGCTGCCGAAAAGGTCGGCCTTTTCGCGACCTCTCTGCCACACGATTACGACTACTTCAGCCGCCAGGCCGCGTACAGATGGTTCAACCGCTGGCTCGGGCAGGAGAATCGGGGGACAGAAGAAGCCGAGTTTGATGAAGCGAAGTCGGGCGAATTGGACTGCACAACCACGGGACAAGTGCTCACCTTCCTGGGCGGACGCACGGTGGTCCAACTGAACTCCGACCAGCTCAACACGGCCAATTCCCCTCAAATCACCCTCAGCGACACCGGGGCGTTCCGGCAGAGCGCACGGGAAACAGTCCGGCGGCTGCTCGTTTTGCCTGCGGAAAAAACTCCGCTGGATTCCGCCACGCTCTCCTCGCGCTCGCGCAAAGACGTGCGGATGGAGGAGGTCGTCTTCCGGTCGGAACCGTCCATTCGAGTTACCGCGTGGTTTCTTAGACCCGTTCAAGGCTCTGGGCCCTTTCCCACCGTTCTCCACGTCACAGAGAGAGGCAAAGAGGATGCCCCCGAAGAGACGGGAGAATTAGTTCGCCTGGCTCATAGGGGATTTGCAGTCTGTTCAGTCGATTTACGGGGTCTAGGATTCTCAATTCCCAAACCACCAGCCGCCGGCCCCGTCTTTTATCGCGGAGACGATCTCCAAGAGGACTACGCCTGGGCGAGTTTTACACTCGGCAAGCCCGTCCTCGGACAGCGGGTTTGGGACTGCCTCCGCTGCCTCGATTATCTCGAATCGAGACCGGACGTTGACCGCACCAAGATACGCGCACTTGGGGAGGAGGGCGGAGCAATTGCCCTTCTGCTGGCCGCAGCCTTAGACGACCGGCTATCGTCATTAATGCTTGATTCAATTACGGCTACATACCGATCATTGGTGGAGTCCAAGTCTTACTCGCTGGCACTCTCCTGGTTCCTCTATGGAATCCTGAAGTACTTTGATCTACCGGACATGGTCGCAACGTTAGCACCCCGGCCATGCTGGATTCTGAACGCCACGAGCCCGGAAGGCATGCCGCTGCCCGAGAGCAAACTCGCCGCCGTGTATAGCCGCGCGTTCGAGGTTTATCGAAAAGGCAGTGCTGAGGGGCGGTTGAGATTCTTAGTCAAATCAGACCATGAAAGGCCGAAAATTGTTGACAATTGGCTGAAATCCGCGTAGGTTGCCTCTCTTACGTGTTCTTACGCGGTTGACAACTCTGGCACCAGTCCAATAGAATGAGTGCATTGCACTCCTGGACGGCCTTTGGGGGCTTCTCTTTTTACAGGGAAGTGGGAAGGCGCCCAAGATTCTACGAAAGGCTAGTGGTGGTTCAAGCCCATGAGCAATAAGTTCTATACCCTCCTCATCACCTCCGGCGCCCATGGTAGAGTCCGAAAAATCCAACTTCCCTCCTATGTTGTTCCCATTCTTCTTGGCTTCAGCATCATCGGTTTTATGATGCTGGCCGGACTCGCGACCAGTTACGCGCGGATGCTGATCAAAGTGTCGAACTACAACAACGTCCGGAGCGAGCGCGAGGCTTTGAAGCAGCAATTCCACACCCTCGAAAGCAAAGTCAGCCGCGCCAATGTCAAATTGAACTCGCTTCAAACACTTGCCGCCGAGGTGGCGGTGACGTACGGATTCAGGAATGGGCCCCGCCAGCAAATTGCACCTGATCTGTTGAACCTCGCGAGGCAGTCCAGCGTCACAGGTATGCCCGACGGCGAGAGCACGTTCTACACACTGAACGCTATCCGGACGGTGAGCCTGAACGGCGCAGGCAGCCGGATCAGCCCCAACACGTTTCCCGGCATGATCGACGACCCGAACGCAATCCCGGCGATCTGGCCGGTGCGTGGCAGATTGACCGCGGGATTTGGCCAGAGGATGGATCCCTTTAGCGGCGAAGATGCCTTCCACCCAGGCATCGACATCGCTGACGGTCTCGGAACGGACATCGTGGCAACCGGCGACGGCCTGGTCATTGAGGCTGAGCCGGACGCGGGCTACGGCCGAAGCATTATGATTGATCATGGCGACGGCATCACAACTCTCTATGCCCACCTCAGCAGAATTTTCGTGGTGGTTGGCGAAGAGGTGAAGCAGGGTGAGATCATCGGCGCTATCGGCATCAGCGGCCGGACGACGGGGCCTCATCTGCATTACGAAGTTCGAATTCACGGCACACCTGTAAATCCGGGGCGTTTCCTGCACGGATGAACGCAGCCCGGAGAGCATTGCCGTTGGGTCATGTCATTCCACAGGATCCGGCGGCGGCCCGGTTGCCCGGAAATTTTTCATAACGTCGCGGCCATATCCGCCCAAACGGCACAAATCCAGTGAAATACTGCGGAAACCTTGCTGTTTTCGCTGAAAACCGCATTGACAGCGGGGCAGGTTATCCCGCATCATATAGGTATTAGGATTGTACGAATGGGCGCTGAATTACGACCAGAACCTTCGGCCAATTCTTGCCGCTTATTAATAAGAAAGAAACCTGGTCCTCGTGAGATCATACAGTTTGTCGTGGGCGGCATAGAAATTGGCCAGCAAATCGTAGTGCTGTCGGGACCCGCATGGCTCAAGGAGCTTGCTCGAATCCTGGGTGAGCATGGGCTGCGCCCTGAGACCCTTATCCGCAACAGCCGCCTGGTGTTCTTGACGGCCCCCGATTGCTTCTCCCGTTTCGCAAAAATGGACCCCTGCAAGCGGCCGATCATCCGCCGCAATGGATCGATGGTGCGTTGGGTCTCCGACTGGTCTTGGGCGTACCGCGCCGAGGCCGATCCCGCAGCGATCCTACGCTACCAGTGCAGGATCCATGATTGCATCCATTCGCTTGCCGATATGTCGATCTGCACGGTCCATTGTGAAAAGATGGAGCGCAGTTCCATGCTGGCCGTGCTGGCCCAGCATCGGCGCGCAACTCGTGCGAACGACCGCCCCGCTTAAGTTCTTCATCCACGGTGTACAATTCAGACGGTCCTGAACAGAGTGAGGAGGGGCAGGCATGTCCAAATGGCTGGACGGCCGGATTGCAGTGGTGACAGGTGCCGCGCGCGGGATCGGACGCGCAACGGCAGAGTTGTTTGCCCGGGAAGGCGCCCGCGTCGTGTTGAACGACATGGACGAACACCAGCTTGGACGCGCGGTGGACAGCATTCGTCGCGCCGGCGGCGCCGCGCAGCCGTTTGCGGGTGATGTGACGGCGTCGGATTTTCCGGAAGACCTGCTTGAAGCCTCGTTCGAGATATTCGGCATCCCCGACATTCTGGTAAACAACGCAGGAATCACCTGGGACGGGGTGATTCACAAGATGACCGATGACCAATGGCAGTCGGTGATCGATATCCACCTCACAGCAACCTTCAGGATCCTTCGCGTGCTGGGAGCAGCAATGCGGGAAGCCGCCAAGCAGGAGATTGAAGAGCGCGGCACCGCCCGCGCCAGGAAAGTGGTGAATATCAGTTCCACCTCCGGCACGCGGGGCAACTTCGGCCAGGCTAATTATGCCGCGGCCAAGGCGGGCATTGTCGGCCTCACCAAAACCCTGGCGCGCGAGTGGGGACCGGTCAACATCCAGGTGAACGCCGCCGCATTCGGCCTGATTGACACTCGCCTGACCGCGCCGAAAGAGGACGGTGAAAGCATCGAGTGGCAGCATAGTGAAGTCAAGCTGGGTATCCCCGCCAGGATGCGCGAGGCCGCCATCCATACGATCCCCATGGGCCGTCCGGGAACTCCCGAGGAAGCAGCCGGAGTCATCTTCTTCCTGGCTTCGCCGCTCGCGAACTACGTTTCCGGACAGGTCATTGAAGTGACGGGCGGGCTGTAAGAGCCCGCACACAGCCGCACGCTGGTTCGAGCCCGGCGAGTCTCACACGTCCTTCACCCCTCCTATCGTGCCCACGAGAGCTCCCCGCGTGCGGCTACTGTCGTCTAACACAAAGCGTAACATTCGATGGCCGTCACCCTGAGCCCGTTCGCCCTCAATTTGTGAACGGCGCTGATCCCGCAAAGCGGGAGAAGGGGCTCAGGGTAAACTCCGCGAAGGATCTCTGCAGTTCTTTCCGGCGAAATGCGGGGATGCTTCGCTTCGCTTCAGCATGACGGCGGGCATTTATGTGTTTCACAATTTGAGACCACGACACTAATGGTAGCGGCCCGTATAGCTGGTGGGATTCTGCGGAGCATTTGCGCATGCCGAATCAGCATAACCACACTCCCACCCGGAGAAATTGTCCATGGACAGCACACCGGAATCCGAGCTGCCGGCCAGCGGCAGGGCCAAAACGTAGTAGAGTCCCGGAGGAACTCCCGTCAACCGATATGACCCATCCGGGGTCGTCAGACCATCGATGACGGCATCGCCGGTGTTGGCGTTAACGGCCACGACATGCGCGCCAAATATCCCGGACCCGCTGAGGGTGACGTGGCCGGAAACAACTCCGGTGGCCGTTCCAAAATCGGCGGTGGGATACAGGAACGAAATCCCGATGGCGTCATCGGGGGCAAGTTGCGTCTGCTGGCCGGCGGCAGTGGAATCGCCGTAAGGAAACATGATGGTGTGGCCAATGCCGCTGTGGTCGAGGCCCAGCATGTGGCCTTCCTCGTGCGTGACCACCGATTGCAGGCTGAAAGTATTATCCGGCGGGCTCGCAGCAGTTGTGAAGTTCACGCTCGGATTGAATTCCATATCGGCATCCGCCACGCAGTCATCAAAGTTGCACACCTTGCTGGCGCCATTGCTGCACTGATACTGGAATGTCCCGGTTGTTCCGGACTGCCGCGTCACGGTTGCAACCTCTGTAAACGCGATGGTCCCGGTCGAGAAGTCGCTGCTCGTGGTATCGGAAAATCCAATCACGTTCTGGCAATCGTCGAAAACGGGCATGGTCAGCGTTGACGACCCCGAAAATTGCGTCGACACGTCGGTCAGGCTCTGCCCGGAAACAAGGGCATTTGTCCAGGTGGTAAATCCTGCGGTCAGCGATTGCTGAATGCAGGTGGCCGGCGTGCTGCAACCTGCGACATTATTCTTGGGCGTGGCGGCGTTCAGCAACCATGCCAGCGGCATTGCATTCCAGCGGGCCACAGCCGGAACGGGCGCGGCCAGCGTGCCAAGGTTATCCTGAAAGGGGTTGTATCCGAACATGAGGACGGCGGACAGCATCGATATCACGGCGGCTGCGCCCGCCGCGATCCCCCTAATTCGACGTGCACCTCGTTCCTGACTCATCGCCTCACCTCACCCGAATCATCATGGACTGGCCCTTCAAGCTGTCGGCCTGCGAACTCCCGCTGACGGCGGAGAGATGGGCCTGGCTGCCGCGCACGGAAATGGAACTCCAGTAGATGGTCCAGCTCGTTCCTGTACGCTGCGCATTGCCAACCACCCGGCTGCCGGCGGGGATGACCACTGCCTTGCTGGGAAACAGGTCAGAAGTTGTGCTGGCCACAACAACGGCCTGCCCCGCGCCCTGAAACTCGGTTGAGACAATCACTACCGGCAGCAAGGTTCCGGCAGGGATGACGATGGGCGCCGCAACAGCAGTCGAAATGGTCATCTGGAATTCCCCGAGCGACGGAGGCTGGCTGAGGGTGGGAGCCTGGGCGCCGGTGGCGAGAGCGCCGAGCGGCAGGCCGACGTGAAGCTGACCCCTGTTTCTTTCCCGATAAACTCGAAAGGCGCCCTGCATCATGCCCACCGTATGGAAAGTTCCGCTGCTGCCCGCCACCGGCTCCAGAAAAAGAACGTACTGGGCCTGCGGCCTTAAAGATGCCGCTCCAGGTACGTGGACATGCACGTTGCCGACTGTCCCGCCCGGCTGCTCGATGACAATGGTTGCGGGAGGCTGCCCTTTAAGGACCTTTTCAACCTGCACGGTGGTGTAGGTGATGACGCGGGTGTGGCTGGCGTTGAGGCGCGCTGACCGGGCCACCACCTCGCCCTGAACGATCACGCTGGAAGCCTGCACAAGCTGGCGGAGGCTCATCCGCACCAGCGTTGTTGCAGCCGCGGTCGGCACCAGCCAGAACATTGCGGTGACGGCAAAGAAAAGAGCCCGAAGCTTCATAGGAATTCGCTCACGGTATGATGTCCACTGCCCCGGCGAACGAACTGAGTTCGTTTCCGGAATTTCTCACCACCAGATTTCGGGGCCCCGGCGCGGCTCCGGGAAGCACGCTGACCTGGAAATAGACCACGGGGGTACCGTCGCTCGCCATTTGAAACTGGTTAGGGAGAGGCGGGGTAACCACCACATCGGTTCCACTGCCGCTTGTGCAGCCCGTTCCCATGCCGCTGATGCAGTAGTTCGTTCCCGGCACAATACCAAAACCAGCCACGAACAGAAAGACGGTCTGGCCTTGTTGAATCTCGGTTCCTGTGCTGCCGGCGGAGCAGTCGAGTTTGGTGGCGTCCGCCGTGCTCTGCACGCACTGGCCCACCGCGAGTATGGAGAGTCCGGTGAGCGTAACGGTTGCAGATGCCGATTGCGAGCTGTCAGCCTGGCTGGTGGCCGTCACAGTTAGCGAATCAACGGAGTTCAGGGCCGGCACCGCAACATCGATATTCTGAGCGTTGCTTCCGGCCGTAACCGTGACAAGCTGTGGAGCAGATGCTGCGGTCACCGAGGCGGCCACGGGAGCGGTGTAAAGCCCGGAACTCGAAATCGCGCCGATCTGGCTGCTGCTACTGCTGACAGAGCTGGATACGCTCCAGCTAACGGCGGTGTTACCGGCGCCGGTGACCGTAGCCTTGAATTGCCGGGTGGCGCCATAGCCGACGGTGGAACTGGCGGGCGAGATGCTGACGCTCACGTTCGACGGAGGCGGGGTCGTCGAACCGGTGCTACCAGGGCTAGTGCCGCTACTGCACGCAGCAGCCGCTAGCGCCAGCAGAACCGCTGCTGCAAACCCAACCTTTCGGCAGTCGATCATAAGTTCTCCGACTGGCGCACGGTGGGTGGGCAGCGAAAGGTATCTCACTTCCAAACTCGCTGGATGGCCCCGGCGCTCTGGTCAACGTATTATACCGGAGTGTCAAGGCCGTAGCGTCAGGACATCCTTGATCCGGGATTCCATCCTGATCGGGCAGGTGGCTGGAATCCTGGGGCTGCGGCGAAAGGCGGTCCTTAAAGCATCCGGCCTTCCAGCGGAAGTTCAATCCGGCTGCATGGTGGTTTTTAGCTCTCTTGTGTTTTCAGCAATTTGGCGCGTTTTGTTTTCCGGTTTGTTTTCGGTTCGTTTTTTCCACAGGCACGTGTTTTCAACAACTTCTCCGCTTTGTTTTCCGGTTTGTTCCGGTTTGTTTTAGGGCCGATCCTTTGTTTTCAGCAACTTCTCCGGTTTGTTTTTGAAAAAAGGTATTCTTTTTTGTTTTTTGCTCACCGAAACCCATAAAAGAAGCGCCCACCTCATTCAGCACAGCACGCGTCTTCTGAGGCTGCGGGTTCCGACGAGTGCTCACGCTCGAACCGCCGGCCCGGCAAGCGGCCCCTGCGTTGAGAAACTTTTTCATTTCGTGCTTGTGGGATGCAAGAATCGCTTTTTGAGATTGCAGGTTTCGTCTGGCCCAAGGTTCCCAAGAACCATTTCCCACTTCCGTAAACCGACAGCTTAAAGCTACCATATCTAGCCTACGCAAGTCAAGTGAAATCGGGTAAATCGGCGGCGGCTTCAGGGGCTGAAAGCCCCTTGGGGGAGAACTTCGCGAATATCGGAACTGAAGCTCCACCCCCTAACGAAGGGGAAAACTTCGCAGATGTCGGAGCTGAAGCCTGAAGAGCCGCAGGCAGGAGTGCCTGTGCTACTACGTCACTGATTGGAATTGCTGCCAAAGATCGAGCCGGGCTGGGAGGGCTGGCTGGACTGGCTGGGACTCAGGTGGAAGCCGCTGTCTGACTTCGGCTGCGATCCATTACCGGAAGGTTGTCCGGGCTGCGCTCCAATGGTGGGAATAGCGCCTGCCCCCGCCCTGAGAGGAGCACCGGGAGCGCCGGGGATGCCCAGGAACTCCCATTCGTCGTACTTAGTCCGCTTGTTAAAAACGGCGATTGACTGATGATTGCTGGTGCTGGCAACGCCAACGATGAAGGCTCCCATGGTCTGATTGTTGCTAAAAAAGGGAGAGCGGCTGTCTGACTGCTGGCCTGGGGCGGAATTCTGCCCCAAGCCTGGAAGGGAAAAGCCTCCGGTACTGAAGCCGCCCTGTTGAGAGCTTCCCTGCTCCGTCTGGGAGGCGGTCTGCGTCGCCTCCGATCCAGGCTGCGAATCCGTACTGGCGCCGTTGGAGCCCGGCTTGTTCGGCTGTTTGCCGGGGGGCGCCAGAATCTTGGAATCGAGGATGACACCGGAGGCGGTGGCATGGATAAACCGCCACTTGCCGGACCGCGTCATCGGGTCGGGATAAGCCTCGCGCAAAAAGCTGAGGTTGTTGGTGTGGAGGAGATCCTTCACCGAGGTGGGATAGCGTTTGAACTGTTCATGGAACAGAAGGATGGCGCGGGCATACTGTTGACCTCGGAAGATGAGGTCCTTCTCCTTCTCCCGCTGGCCTTCAACGTAGACGCTGGGCAGCGCCGCGGCCAATGAGATCAGCAGCAGCGTGGCCATCATCATCACGATCAGCAGGATGTATCCCGCTTCCGAGCGATCCTTGCGCCGGCTCCCGGTGCGAGGGCTATTGGACCACAGGGATGGGCAGTTGAGCTTTTTCACCTGAAGCTCCGTCCTGAACCTCAACATTCGTAGAAGTGATCTTGAGGATTCTGAACCTGTTCGAGAGAAGATCGCCATCGTGGACGACGTACACATCGTTGTTGTCCATCAGATAAGCTTCCGGTCCGGCGCCGCCCCTTTCGGAGTACCCGATGGCCCGCAACGGAATTGGTGGCGGCCCCGCGGTGCTGGCCGTCATGGCGCCACCGCCAGCGGCCCGAGCGGCTTGCACGGCCCTCTGAGCAGGGGAGAGCGGGGCTTGGCCGAAATTGAAGGGATTGCGGCCAAGGCCCGGGAGGGGTTTCGGCCGGTACTCATCGAGCGCGCGCACCTGCATCTGGGAGGCGGATTTGGGAGATGCGACCGACTTCCGTGCGGGATCAGTTTGCGGCGTGGAGTTTGGAGTCTGCGCGGAAACGGTTATCGGTTGCACCGCTCCGGCAGGATTGCCCGTGATCTCTGAGACGAGCTTGAAAACCAGAAACACGCACAGCAGGGCCAGTGCGGCGATTCCGATCTTTTCGATGTTCTTCCTGTTCTTCATGGCGTCAAATACAGAACTCCGCCGACCCGCAGATTAACCGTGCTTCCCTGCCCGGCAGCAAACGAGAAGTTTCTGACCAGGATAAGGTCGTCGCTTGTTTCGAGCGAATGCGCAAAATTCAGCAGATTTGAATAAGGGCCTTCCACGGAGACATCGAGGCCCAACTGGTCAAACGGTTCACCCTTTGCGGAACTCAGCTTATAACTTACGTTGTCCAGTTGCACACCGCTCTTCTCGGTGAGCGCCGTGACCAGTTGCAATGCGTCTGAAAAAACCCGCTGCCGCGACGGAACATGGTCATTGAGATAATCCTTCAGCTTGACGTTGGCGGCAGGAAGCTCCGCGTGGAACTTTTCAAGGCGCGCCACGTTAAGCTTATCCAGTTGAAACCGCAGGAACGTCTGATGGTAGGACTCCTCAGCCCTGAGGGCCCTGGCCCGTTGCGGCCGGACCACCGCAAAATAAACCGCCAAGTCAATGGCGAGTACCGCGAGGGCGGCAGTTTCAAAAATCCGGAAAATTTTCTTTCGACGCTCTCTTCTCATGCTTGTAATCAGTTGTTCGACGGCGATGCTAATCCAATATATCTTGCCGTACAGACCAATGCCATTTCCTGCGGGCCGCCGCCGCTTCCGCCCCGAGCACCCTGGCTCTTGATGAGCACATCGCTGAAATCCTTCGACCCTTCCAGATTGGATAGAAAAGTTTCGATGGCGCGCTCGTCCTTGCCCATAACGACAAACTGTACCTCCGGGTCGTCCGCCGATGCGGAGGCCAGTGCGAGGCCGTTAAGGCGGGCGCTGGGCGGCAGCAGTCTGCTGACCTTCGACGTAAGGTCAGTTAGAGAAAACTGTCTCTGGCTGATCAATTGATTTACAAATTCGGTCTTCTGAATCAGGCTCCTGTATTCAGGGCGGTCAATCTGGCTGCGCAGGGTGTTTTCCTTTGATCTGAGGGCGGCTTCCTGCGTCTGCACGTCCGCGAGCGACTTCTCCGCCTGGCGAGCGCGCCCCATATAACGGACAGTTGAACCCG
The DNA here is from genome assembly GCA_036278995.1 of Terriglobia bacterium. Lineage (GTDB taxonomy): Bacteria > Acidobacteriota > Terriglobia > UBA7540 > UBA7540 > SCRD01. Next base: position 31,094 of record DASUJZ010000116.1, read on the forward strand.
CAAGCCAGAGCAGCACAAGGAGCGATATGACGAGCGTGGGCACGGCCCAGGCGAGCGCGTAACGCTCACGACGTTCAGATGCAACGGCAAGATTGAAATAAACTTTCATGTCTAAGCTGCGTTCACCAGCAGTCCGGAGACTGTAGCGCCGAATTCGTTAAAAATCTGGACTTCTTCGCTTGTAAGCTTCATTCTGAGAGGCAGCCCGGGCGAAACTACACTGCCAATCTTCCGACCGAGTTTCTTTTCAAGGTCGGTGACCCAAGTTCTGGACAGAGCCGGACGCGCGCTGACGCAGACACGGCTGATCTCGATTTTCAGATGGTCCACGGAAGCCGCCAGGCTCCGCATGGCCTCCTCGGCAACCGCCGCCAGTCCCTCCTCCTCCGACTTTCCATGCAGCGCCTTGTTCCTCCATAGCCGGATTTGCCCTGCTTTGGCGACAACCACCGTCAGGTAGCTGGGGGAAACATTCAGCAGCATTTCGCCCCCCTCGGCGTTTTCATTCAGCAAAGGCAGCAGCGCCGCGCTTGCCGGCAGCACCAGATTCACGTCGCCATTCAGAGAGTCCAGAATGGATTCATACTCCGCCAGCACTGACTTGCGCACAGCCATAACGACCGCTTCGACACCCCCCGACTCTCCTGGCGCCACCTCGAAGCTAATCCGGGCTTCCTCCAGCGGGAAGGGCAACAAAGGCTTCATTTTCCAGCGGACCAGCGACGCCTGCTCCTTGTGGTCAGCGGGGAGCGTCTGAAATTCCAGTATGCTCACGCGCACGGCCGCGTCGGGCAGCAGCAAACCGAATGGCCCTCTTTCCGTCCCGAGAGCGCTTGCCACGCCGCGGGCTTTTCGCGCAACCTCATCCAGCTTCGCGACGTTGGGACGGCCAAGATGGGGCGTAAGCGCGCCGGCATCAAGCGCCCCTACGGCTACGCTGGCTACCCTGCGGAACGACCTGAAGATGCGCGCGCCCAGAAGATATTCCGGCTGGAACTCAAAGACGGTGGCGGGCAGCGCAATCTTCCGTTTCGCGGGAGCGCGGAACGACCTCAGCTTCCCGGCAGAAGTTTTTTTCCTAGATAAAAAATGGCCCAGTGATGCTTTATTCAACAAATGTGACCTTATTGATTTCTTTCAGTGTAGTGACTCCCTGGCGAACCTTGTCGACCGCGGCTTCGCGCAGCGTCTTCATCCCTTCGTCGCGGGCCGCCTGGCGGATTTCCGACGACGGGCGCTTGTCCAGAATCAGCTCGCGAATCCTGTCCGAAAGCGCCAGCAGCTCTCCAATGGCAGTCCGGCCGCGAAAACCCGTCTGGCTGCAATGCTGGCAGCCTGCTCCTTCGTAGAAAACGACTCCCTGCCACTTGATGGGATCGATCCCGGACTCCTCAAAAACTTGCCGGGGAACCGTGACCGGGCGCTTGCACTGTTCGCAAATCATGCGAAGGAGGCGCTGCGCAAGAATGCAATTGAGCGCCGAAACAAAATTGTAAGGCTCGACGCCCATGTTCAGGAAGCGGCCCAGCACGTCAACCACGTTGTTGGCGTGAACGGTGGTGAACACCAAGTGTCCGGTAAGGGCCGATTGAATGGCAATCTGCGCTGTCTCGTTGTCGCGAATTTCGCCCACCATGATCTTGTCGGGGTCATGGCGCAAAATCGACCTCAATCCGCGGGCAAAGGTAAGTCCCTTTTTCTCGTTCACGGGAATCTGCGTGATGCCGCGGATCTGGTATTCAACCGGGTCTTCAATGGTGATGATTTTGTCTTCATCCGTCTTGATTTCGGAGAGCGCCGCGTAGAGCGTGGTGGTTTTGCCGCTGCCCGTCGGCCCTGTCACCAGCACCATTCCGTAGGGCTCGCGAATGAAGCGGCGCAGGCGCTTGATCTCGCGGTCCGAAAAGCCCAGGATGTCCAGGCGAAGCTGGCGAAACTTCTCGTGCAGGGATTCCTTGTCGAGGATACGCAGCACAGCGTCCTCGCCATGAATGGAGGGCATGATGGAGACCCGGAAGTCAATGGGGCGCCCGCGGTAGCTGACTCTGAAACGGCCGTCCTGCGGGACTCGCCTCTCAGCAATATCGAGGTCTGCCATGACCTTGATGCGGCTGATGACGTTGGACTGATGCTCGTAGGAAAGCGGATTCATGGCCTGCTGGAGGGCGCCGTCGATGCGGTACTTTACCACCATCGAATTGTCCCGGCTCTCGAGGTGGATATCACTGGCGCGCCGTTCCAGACCCGCGAAAACGATCGAATCCACCAGCCGGATGACCGGGCTGACGTTGTGCTCGCCAACCAGTTGCTCGAGCGAAAGATCTTCGTGCCCGTTCTCTTCCTCGCGGATGACGTCCAGGCGAAACTCGACGGTGGCTTCGTCCAGCACGCGCTGCGACGGATCGGTCTTGCTGAGGAATTCCTTCACCTGGCTGGGAGCTGCCACCTTGACCACGAGCTGGCGATCCAGCCGCATGGCCAGCTCGTCCAGGCGGGCCAGATTGGAAGGATCACCCACGGCGATCGAAAGCTCTCCGTTTCGGGCCTCAATCGGCAAAAATTGATAGTCCAGCATTACATCCAGCGGAATAGACCGCAGGACATCGGGATCAGGGCGCAATTCGCGCAGGTCGACAAACTCGAAGCAGTAACGCTCGGCGGCACGCCGGGCCGTCGCAAGCTCCTCTTCAGGATCGATTACTATTCCGGAAAGCGGGTTTTCTTCCATTAATGCACCTGGGCCGCCAGTGAAAACAGCGGTAAATAGAAAGCAACGAGCACAAAAAGGACCACAATCGCGATGGCAGCGATCATGATGGGATCCACCATGGCCACCAGCGTCGAAAGGTCGATATTAACGTCTTCTTCAAAAAACTCGGCAACCGACTCGAGCATGCTCGAAAGCGCGCCGGTGGTTTCGCCCACCTCGATCATGTCCAGCGCCATGGGCGGGAAAAAGCCGGTCATTCGGAGGCTCTCGCTCAGCGGACGCCCCCCCATCACCTCTATTCTGGCTTTCTCAAGGCCTCCAGCCAGCAGGGGACTCGAGACTGAGCCCGCCGAGCTCTGGAGCGCGGCAACAATAGGAAGCCCGCCTTGCAGCAGGGTTGAAAGGGTCCGCACGAACTCTGCGACGGAAAATTTAAGGAGCAAGCCTCCCACCACAGGGAGTCGAAACTTAAGCTTGTCCCACTGCAAGCGTGCCGCCTGCGATCGCCCAGCCGCGCGCAGGGCCAGAATCGCAATCACAATCCCGGCCAGCACAAAAAGGCCCATTCGCTTGATGGCGAGGCCGAGGCTGATGACGAACATGGTGAGGGCCGGCATGGGAACTTCCAATTCTTTATAGAGCTCGGAAAACCTGGGGATGATGAAGGTGTCAATCAGAACGATCAGCCCCACGAGGAAAATCATCAGAAAGGCCGGATAGATCAGCGCGGACAGGAACTTCTTGCGGAAAGAGCGCGCGGTCTTCTGGTAGATGACGTACTGGCCCAGCACCTTGTCCAGTGTCCCGCTGCGCTCCCCGGCGCGGAGTGTCGCGCAATAGATCTTGGGGAACTTCCCGACGGACTCAAACGCTTCAGAGAGCAGCGACCCGCCGCGGACCCGTTCCTTTACTGCATCCACTGCGGCCCGGAGACTCTCGCTGCGGCTCTGTCGGGCCAGCATTTCCAGCGATTTCTGAAGCGGCAGGCCTGACTTGGAGAGCGTCATGAACTGCTGGTTGAAGATCAGCAGATCATCCTCTTTGATCTTGCCGCGGCGCGGCGGTCCAACCCGCATCGCGAGGATGGATTTGGGCCTGACGGAAAAAACGAAATATCCCTGCGAAGCCAGCCGGGCGCGCAGTTCTCCTTCTGACGACGCTTCGTGCGTCTCATTCAGAACCTGGCCCGCAACTGTCGCAATCCTGCAAACGAATTCGCCCATAACTACCAACTGCTATAGGAAGTGCCATCCAGCGATTCCGAGTTGGAACCGCTGTGAACATCCACCACGCCCGGCACCGTCTGTTCCGCGCTCAAAGGAACTTCTTCAACGTCAGCCTGCCAGGTCTGGTTGGAGCCGGTAAAAGGATCGACGGGCAGGCCTCCCCGCAAATAACCGGCCTGCACGAGATCGTCGAGAGATTCCGGCGGCTGGTTCTTGTCCAGGGTGTACTGGTCAATCAGCTTTCGCATCGTGAACAGGTCATCGTGCAGCACCGTTTCACGGGCGCGTATGATCGCCACCCGATAGCCGGGAGCGGCAATAGCGGCGAGGATCAGAATCAACACGAGCACGACCATCAGTTCAATCAGCGTGAAGCCCTTCTTCACCTCCGCATCTCCCCGAGTCATTGCGGGCGCCCAACTGAAAGAACTACCACTCCGCATAAGAGATCCCATTCATGCCAACTCCCTGGCTCTTCGAAAACACATCAAACACATCCTGGCCGCCCCAGCTCTGCGAGTCAGGATCATCCTGCATGGAGCGCATCCCCCAGTCCGTGGTGCCCGTCATTGGATCAACCGGGATCTTTCTGAGGAATTTATACTTGTCCTTGCTGCCTTTCAAGGGCACTCCCTTGACCAGCGTATCCAGGGTGGGTGGGTAGCCGTAGGTGTCCATCTCCGTGGGGATCATGCCGCTGTCGGCAAAGTCCTTATACCGGTCGATGGCGTTCCGCATGGTCCTGAGATCTTCTTTCAGTTCCGCTTCCTTCTGGCGCCTGACTATAACGCCAGCCACAGGGAGAGCGATTGTGGTCAGCAGGAGCATGATGGTCATGGCGGCAATCAATTCCACCAGGGTAAAACCCGGGCCGGGGCCCGGCAACTCAGACCGACTTCGAATTGAGCGTAGCATTAACACTACTGTTGCGGTGTCGTTTCCGAAGAAGGAGGTTCAGAGCTGGGCGAAATGGGTACGGCTTGAGGAGCAGGCGCTGAAGTGGAAGGGGTTGATGTAACGGGTTGCGCGGGATGTTGCGAAGCAGCCGATTCCACGGCGGATTCCGGCAGGCGGATAATCCGTGGAGTCAGCATGATCAGCACATCCGTTTGCACTTTCTCGTGTCTGGTGGTGCTGAAAAAGTATTTCAGCCCCGGAATTTCGCCAAGTCCGGGCACGCCCGAAACTGTCGTGGTGTCCGTCGACTGGAGCAAGCCGCCCAGCACACTGGTTTCTCCTTCTTCTAAGCTAATGTCGTGCTCGATTTGCCGCTGGCCGAAAGTCGGCTCATTAACGCCGGCAATGCTGACCGACGGCTGCACGGATGAAATATCAATCTTGGCATGAATCGCAATTTCGCCATTGGGCAGCAGGTGCGGCGTCAGGTCTACGTTAACTCCAACGTCCTGAAATTGAAATTGCGTATTGGTGACCAGCCCCCCAAATCCCGCGCCGTTTTGATTCCCTCCCGGTGAGACGGCAGTGGGCAAACCAAAGCTGCCGGTGGCGTAGGGTACGCGGCTCCCGATGCGCAGCGTTGCAGTCTCTCCGTCCGTCACGCGCACTTCGGGGCTCTGCACGATGTGCGTTGACGAATCGTTCAGGATGGCCGTGGCTATAGCGCTGGGCACCACCAGTCCATAATCATTCACTCCAAAATGTCCGCCCAGGGTGGCTGAACTTGCCGGGCTGTAGATCGCCGCCCCCTGGAGCCCATTCGTTATAGAACCCGAAGCAGGGTTGATGGTCGCCGGGCTCAGGCCCAGTTCTCTGACGCGGTCGGCGTCAGCTTCCAGAACCGTAACGTCCACCATGATCTCGGCCTTGCCATGGTCCAGGTCGCGAATCAGGTTAACAGCTTCCTGGACCTTGTCAGGCGTGTCGCGGACGATAATGGCGTTGGCGCCGGGATTATCAATGATGCGCTGAATACCCAGGATCTGCTTAAGGGCTGTGGTGATCGCCGTCCGGTCGGCAGGCTTCAATGAATTGTCCAGATAAACCGTCCGCATGACTTCGGTCTGATAATCGCGCCGGTTGGCAGGATTATCAGGCACCACCAGGATGGTGTTTGACGTAACCACCCTCCAAAATGTGTGAGTCTGCAGGGACAGAATGTGCAGGGCGTTCTGGATGGTTACATTGTTGAGGTCCAGTGAAACCGGCTGGACCTGAAAATCAGAGGTGAAGGCGACGTTGAGTCCGGCAAGCTTGCAGAGGGTTTCATAGACCCGCTTGCTGTCGGCGCTGATCCGAAAATGAGTCAGCGGCTCCGCCGGCAAGGGCTTCAATTCTGTGCTTGATGCCTGCTCCTGGCGCTGGTTTGCCTCGAGAGCATGCTTAAGATCCTTCTCGCGCTGCTGCGCGGCGGTGACTTGCTTGGACAACAACCGGTCCAGCTCCTGCTTTGCCGCCTGATTGCTGGGGTCGATGCTGGCGGCCTTCTGAAATTCTCCGAGGGCATCGGAGGTCCGTTGTTGATCGAGAAGCTTTTTCCCCTTTTCCAGGTGGAACTGCGAGGCTTCCATTCTCGCGTGCGCCTCGCGCAACTGATACTCGGCGTTCGCTGGCCGTGATTGCACGGCGCGCTGATAATTGATCAATGCCGAGTCCCAGTCTTTCCTGAGTTCCGCTTTGCGCCCTTTCTGGAAGTAGACGTTGCCCGGCGCACAAGCTACGCAGACAAGCAGACCCACCAGCGCCGACGCTCTGACCGATCGCCGCTTCATAGATTGTTCCTTATGGGTGTCACAGTCATAAATAGAATGTATTATCCGCGAATAAGTTGTCTGAAGCAAGTGAACTGACGCAAAACCCGCCTTTCGGACAGGTCTCGGAGAATTAACCAGTTAAACAACGGAGCGTGTTAAAATTGTGGCTTCTGTTCAATAAAGAAACAAGGAGGCCAAAATTGGGCAAAGTATTGCGATGTAGTGATTTGGGTACTAGCTGTCCGAAGGAAATCCGGGCGGATAACGAAGAAGAACTCATGAGGCTGGCGGCCGAGCATGCAGAAAAAGATCATGGAATAAGTACGGCAAATATTCCGCCGGCAATGCTTCAAATGGTCAAAGCCGCCATCAGGGACGAGTAGTCAACATTCTTCGTGCGGTGGTGCAGGACAGGGCGGCCGGAACACTCGATTTTACCTTGCAGCCGGGGCATCACACGTCGGCACCGCCAATCCTTTGACCCAGAAATTCGCGATCAGGATTGCGTCTCCAAAAAGGAAAAGCCCCTGCCAGCCAGGCCGGCAGGGGCTGATTTCTCTTTGTAAAGAAGGTTATTGACCCTGAGGTTCGCTTGATTCCATCTTCTTCTTCGACTTCTTTTCCTTCTTTGCCTTGGCGTGCTTCTTCTTGGATGATTTCTTCGCAGGTGCGGATTGAGGGGCAGATTCAGCCGGGGCACTCTGCGAGTCCTGTGCGAATGCCGGCATCGACAGGCAAGCAGCTACTGCCAGCGTGGCCAAAAGTGTCAAAAGCTTTTTCATACTGGGAGGTTCCTCCTTCAAGATTGGGTGTTGCACTGCCGGTAAGAGCAAGAGTGAGGCCAAACGTGATGGCGCTCAACAGGGCCTGCACCTCGATGATTTTGCAAGGGCTTCCAGGGCAGCAGGGGTTTGGGACCAAAAAAGTTTCTGCGGCTGATGCCCTCTGGTATACGGCTTGGTATACGACTACACCAACGCGTGTATCAGACGTGGGCCGGCGGACTTCCGCGAAACGTCCAACGGCTTGGTTTCCCCATCATCACAGCTACTTTTAGAGGAATCCAGAGCGAGCCAATCCAATTAGCATTGACTAGAACTATGCGAAAGTGCAGAATTAAGAGTTAAAAACCCACTGGAGGACACCCTAACGGAAGTGCATGCCGTTGCCGGAGAGGAAGGTCATCGCTCATGGCGAACAAGAGTAAGAAGGTAAAATTCGGGATTGGGATAGCGATTATCCTTGCCGCGGTGGGCTGGGAAGCAGTTTCCGGGTTCCAACAATCCAAGACATATTACGTGACCGTCAAGGAGTTGACCAGCGGCAAGTCCGCGCACCAACACGTGCGCGTTGGCGGCGTTATCGTGCCCGGCTCCATTCACCGAAGCGGCCAGACATTGACCTTCCGCGTGTCCCAGGAGAACCTGTCTCTCCCTATCACCTACGTTGGCAAAGATGCCCTGCCGGATGACTTCAAGGGTGGCGCACAGGCAATTGTCGAGGGGGATTACCAGGCAGACGGCACTTTCCGGGCACAACAGGTTCAGGCGAAATGCGCGTCTAAATATCAGGCTGCACCGCCAGCCCCGAAGGAGGCGAATACGGCCTCCAAAGTAGCTTCCTACGGTGAATAAGAATTGACGTCAAGCGCTCTCTTTACCACTGCATTCAACAACCCACCCGAAGCGACCATATTGAATTCGCAACACGGGAGAACTGAGCAGCCATGAATCAAGTCGGAGCGGTTGGGCTTATCGCCGCACTCGCATTTGCAATTTATGGGATGATCTCCGGCGCCATCGCCGGAAGGCTTCGAAGCCCTCGGATGCTGAAAAGCGCGCAGCGCGCTGTGCTGGGCTTTTTTGCCATGACGACTCTGGCGGTGGTCTCGCTCGAGTACCTGGCTCTCACAAATAACTTCCACAACTCCTACGTCGCATCTCACTCCAGCCTCGCGCTCCCCCTGGTCTACAAGATTCCTGTCTTGTGGGCGGGGCAGGAAGGCTCGCTGCTGTTCTGGACCTGGCTGCTCTCGATATACGTCGGACTGGCCGTTCTGCTGAACCGGAAAAAGAACCGGCAGTTGATGCCCTACATCATCGCCATCTGCATGGGCGTGGGGACATTCTTCTCATTGCTGACTTTCTCGGAGGCAAACCCGTTCAATCAGCTTTCACTGGCAACCGCGACGGGCGTTACACCCTATGCGCCCCCGGATGGAAACGGCATGCCTCCTTCCCTGCAATACCATTCCATGGTGATCCACCCGCCGATGCTTTATCTCGGGTACGTGGGGATGGCCATTCCGTTTGCCTTTGCCATGTCGGCCCTGCTGAAAAGGCAACTGGGCGACAACTGGATTCGCGTGACGCGCCGCTGGGTCATGGTTCCGTGGATGTTTCTGGGCACCGGGATTGTGCTGGGCGGCCATTGGGCCTACCACGTGCTCGGGTGGGGCGGGTACTGGGCCTGGGACCCGGTGGAAAATGCCTCGCTGCTGCCCTGGCTTGCGGGCACGGCATTCCTCCATTCGGTCATGATCCAGGAAAAGCGCGGCATGTTGAAAGTCTGGAACATGGTTCTGATTATCCTGACTTTCTTTCTGTCCATTTTTGGAACCTTCCTGACCCGCAGCGGGATCATCTCCTCCGTCCACGCATTCGCACAGTCCAACATCGGCCCGTGGTTTTCCGTATTTCTGGCCATCATCGCGGCGTTTTCGCTGACCGTGCTTTTCCTGCGGCTTGATTTCCTGAAAACCGAGAACCGGCTGGACGCCGTCGCCTCGCGCGAGAGCGGATTCCTGTTTAACAACTGGATTCTGCTGGCCGCCGTGCTTGCCGTGCTGTGGGGCACGATTTTCCCAATCGTCTCCAAAGCTATACAGGGCGTTACAGTGACCGTGGGACCGCCGTTCTTCAACCGGGTTATGGTGCCCATCGGATTGCTGCTGCTGTTCCTTACCGGCGCGGGACCGCTGCTGGCTTGGAGGAAGACTTCGTTCCAGAGCATCAAGCGCAACTTCACCCTTCCCCTGATCTTTGCCGCCGTTGTCGGCGGCATCCTTTTGTTCGTGGGCGTCCATCGCCTCTACACCTGGATGTCGCTTTTCCTGTGCGCCTTTGTGGCCGCAAGCATCGTCGGCGAGTTTTACAAGGGCGCGCGGACACGAATGAAATTCAGCCGAGAGAGCTTTTTTGCCGCCGTCTACAATCTGACCATGCGGAACACCCGCCGGTACGGCGGGTACGTCGTTCACTTCGGCATCGTTTTAATCTTTGTCGGATTCGCAGGACAGGCCTTCAGATTTGAAACGCAGGGGCTGATGGGTCCCGGTGATCTGCTGAAGGCAAAAGATTATCTGTTCCGGTGTGAAAGCATCGACACGGGCCAGAAGGCAAACTACCAGTTTGAAACCGTGGCGTTGAGCGTAACCAAAGACGGGCATGCATTGACCGAGATGCATCCGCAAAAACGCTTCTTTATGGCGGAGCAGGAGGCACTGAGCCACGTTGCATTGCATTCCACGCTGGCGCAGGACCTTTACGTTGTCATGGCAGGACGAGACCCGGGTTCGGGCAAGGCTATCATCCACGTCATCATCAACCCTTTGGTGCAGTGGGTGTGGATTGGCGGCATTATCGTCCTTCTGGGGACCCTGTTGGCCCTGGTGCCGAGCAGAATGGAGCGCCAAATGGCCGATCTGCACAAGAACCGGGAGGCGCTTGCCGAAGCGCGTCATGTCAGCTAGCCGGCTTCTGAAAATCATTGTGCTGAGTCTCGCTCTGGCCAATGTGGTCATGGCCGCCCAGAATCCTGCCGAGCTTGAGAAGGACATTGGGAACAACGTTTACTGCATGTGCGGAGGATGCGTCACCAGCTTGAACACATGCCCGATGCAGTTTTGCGAAGTGAAAGAGGGGATGCATTCGATCATACGGGCGGATCTGGAGCAAGGCAAGACGGAGCCGCAAATCCTCCAGGACCTCGTCAACCGCTACGGTGAAAAGGTCTTGGCGGCTCCGCCGCCGCACGGCTTTAATCTGACGGCGTGGCTCCTTCCGGGAGTAGGACTTTTGATTGGCTTATTCCTGGCCATCACCGTTGTCCGAAGGTGGCGTAGGCCGACAGCCGAGGCAGTCACTTCCGCAGGAGCGCCGCCAGTGGATGAAAGCGTCCTCAGCGCGGTTGAAGAGGAAATGAAGAAATACGTCGACTGATCCACGGTCGCCGGCCGGCCGCGAAGGGTGAAGGTAAAGAAGGTGGAATTGGGAATTGCAATCCTGCTCGTGATCGGTCTGGCCGTGTTTACGGTCACCCCTTTGCTTGCTCCAGACGGCCCGTCCGAGGATGCCTTGCCCATTGACGTCACACCGCTCGCGGACTTGAAACGCCGCCGAATGGTGGTCTATGAAAACCTCAAGGACCTGGAGTTTGAACACAGGGCCGGAAAAGTTTCGAACGAAGATTACAGCGCCCTCAGGGAGAATCACCTGGCTGAAGCCGCGCAGTTGATGCTGGCGTCTCAGGAGCAGGAAGAAATTACGGAACACGATCTGATGATCGAGAGGCAGGTTGCGGAGCAGCGCGCACAAAAGAAGTCCCGGCGCCCGGATCCCTACGTCTGCCCCTACTGTGAGTTCGAAAACCCGTTGCCGGTAAAATACTGCGGGAACTGTGGGAAAGAACTCCCAAAACAGAGTCGTGGGAAATAGGCCGGGCAGCATTTCACGGTTCATATCTGGTGCCTTACAGAGTGGAATCCCTTGCACAGAATGCAAAGAAGAACGACATTCCCGGGCCTGACGGTTCTGGCAATACTCTGCTTGCTTTCAGGCGCTTCCGCCCGATCTTTCGCAGCCAACATTCAGGGAGAGGTCTCGAACGGCACCACCCGGCAGCCCCTGGCCCATCAAACGGTGCAGGTGATCAGCCCGCGTGGCGGCATGGCTGTGGTGGGTAAAGCCGCCACCGACGCAAACGGCCATTTTGCCATCGACGATAATCAGATTGGCGCCAACGGATTTTACCTGATTCAGATGAAATACCAGGGCGTGGACTACCATGCGCCAGTGCAGTTCGACCGCAACGGCAGTGCCGTGGTCAACATTACGGCTTATGAATCCACCGGGAAAGAACCTGATCTTCGCATCAATTCCGCCCGTGTTATCGTCCGCGCGGAAGGCTCACAGGCGCACATTCAGGAACTCTACGCGGTCGATAACCCGACCCGGAAAGCCTACTTAAATCCCAAGGGAACATTCTTGTTCCACATAGCACCCGGAGTGGATAACCCGACGGTGGCCGCCATCGGCTTGATGAACATGCCCCTGCCACAGAACGCTCAAAAGGGAAAGCAGCCGGGGGATTTTTACATCACCTACGCCTTGAAGCCCGGCAGGAACGTGATGATGGTGGCGTACGATGCGGATTACAGTGGAAAGCAGCTTAACCTGGATGACAGCGTTGGTTATCCAATCGCGCAGATGCAGCTTTTTGTGGTTCCTCCTACCCTGGCGGTGAACTCCAAGCTGTTTACTGCCGCCGGCCGGGATTCCGAGACTGGCGCGCAGATCTATGAAGCCAGCGATTTGAAGGCCGGCGCCGCGCTTGCAGCAGCACTGGCCGGAGAACCCGCCGCCGCTGGTGAGGAGGCCGACACCGGCCAGCAGCAGCAATCAACTCAGGTCAAGGTTGTTCCAGATTCGATTACCTCCGTAGGCATTCCTCTCCTGCTCTGCTTCCTGTTGGTGCTATTGTGGGCGCTGGGAATTCGAGTATCCAAGGAATGGCCACGCTGGAAGGCCAGGCAGCAGGGCAGTCCCGTACAGAAGCAGTTTAGAGCCAGGCTGGACACTCTGATAAACTCCATTGCGGATATCGACGAACTGTATGCCTCTGGCAAAATTCCGGACAAGCAATACTGGAAGGAACGCCTGGAACTGAAAGCAAAGGCGGTGGCCATCCTGAAAGCCGGTCCTTCCACGAAATCCAAGCCCTATGCCTCCCGGGAATCACGATAATAAGCCGGCGCTGGAAGTCCGCAACGTTACGAAGTTCTTTGGCGACCTTGCTGCTGTGAAGGAAGTCACACTGGGACTCCGTTGCGGCGATTCAGCTCTGCTTTACGGACCGAATGGCGCCGGCAAAACCACGCTGCTGCGAATGCTGGCTTCGCTTGCGCGCCCGAGTTCCGGCGAGATCCTCTTTGCCGGCAAAAACATCGAGCATGACGGGGCGGGCGCAAAAGTGGCGATCGGATTTGTTTCGCATGCCACGTTCCTTTATGGAGAGCTGACGGTCCGAGAAAATCTGAGGTTTTTTGGAAGGCTCTTCGGCCTCAGCAATCTCGAAAAGCGCATTGATGCTGCACTGGAGATGTTTGACATGTTGCCGCGTGAGAACGTCTTTGCGCGAGATCTTTCACGCGGGTTGCAGCAGCGGGCGTCGCTGGCGCGCGCTTTTCTCCACGACCCGGATTTTGTTATTCTCGACGAACCGTTTACAGGGCTGGATCATGAGTCGGTGACCAAGCTTGAAAACCTGCTCCTGCGTCTTCCGGAACAGGGGAAGGCCCTGCTCTTTTCGACGCACGATTTCGAGCAAGGAGCTGCGCTGGCTACGCGCCTGATCGCGCTCAAGGCGGGCTCCGTTCGCTATAATGGCCCTCTCAACGAAGCGCCGTTCAAGAAGCTTGGGATTACGCGAACGAGCGGGCCAAGTGGCGATGAGTAACCTGAAGGTCATCTGGAGCATTCTGGCGAAAGACCTTCGCGTCGAGTGGAGAAACCGCGAGACCCTTGCCTCGATGTGCGTTTTTGGCCTGCTCATCATCTTTCTTTTCAATTTCGCTTTTGAAACCGCGCGCGAAGAGACGCTACGACTGCTGCCGGCTGTGCTGTGGGTAGCAATTGCTTTTGCGGGCGTGCTGGGGTTTAACCGGTCCTTTGCATCCGAGCGGGAAAACTCCTGCCTGGAAGGCATGGCGCTGGCGCCTGTAGATCCCAGCCTGATCTTCGTGGGCAAGATGTTGGCCAACCTGCTTTTCCTGGCGGCTGCCGAAGTGGTGATGGCATTCGCAGCCACGCTGTGGTTCAACTTCTCTTTTCTGCCGGCCGTTGGCGAGTTGCTGCTGATTGCTTTCTTCGGCACGCTGGGCTATGCGGCGCTAGGGACCATCTTTGGAGCGGTTGCCGCCAACACGCGAATGCGTGAAGTGATGCTGACCGTGCTCCAGTTTCCCGTCGCTTTCTGGATTCTGATGCTATCCATCGATTCGACCAGCAACGCCATGCGCGGCGACCCCGGCGGCAACTGGATTGGCGGCGTGGCCAGAGTGGCAGGCATCAGCGTGGTTTTTACCGTGGCCTCGTTTCTGCTTTTCGAATATGTTCTGGAGGAGTAGGCCGTTCGATTCGTGGCCGATGAGGATAACGAGTTACAGGAACTTTGAATGATCAGAAAATTTCCATTGCGGCTGCACGCCGGGCTGACGCTCGCGGGCCTGGTTGTGGCGCTCTATATGATTTTTCTCTACGCGCCAGAAGAAATGACCATGGGTGAGGTGCAGAGGATCTTCTATCTCCACGTTTCCTGTGCCTGGACTGCACTGATGGGATTCATCATTATCTTTATCGCCAGTATCGCCTATTTGATGAAGCGTTCACAGCCTGCCGATGAACTGGCCCATGCAACGGCGGAAGTCGGGTTCATTTTCTGCACCTGTGTGCTGGTGACAGGGCCGTTGTGGGCCAAGCCGGCCTGGGGCATCTGGTGGACGTGGGATGCGCGTTTGACGCTGACGTTCCTTCTGTGGCTTCTCTATGTGGCTTACCTCATGCTGAGAAGTTATCTGGTTAACCCCGGGCGGGCGGCCAACCTTTGCGCGGTGGTGGGCATCATCGGGTTCGTGGACGTGCTCATCGATTACATGGCCATCCGGTGGTGGCGGACGCAGCACCCACAGCCGGTTATTCTGGGTGGGCCCGAGTCAGGACTGGACCCGCGCATGCTAGCCACTCTCCTGGTGAGCTTAGGAACATTTACGCTTCTGTTCTTTCTGCTGGTCCGCATTCGCCTGGGCCTGGCAGGGTTACGAAGGGAGTTCAGCGAGATTCGCCGCACTCTGGCTTTTAGAACTTCGGAGGATTAGCCGTGGTTAACAAATACCTCTTTCTGGCATACGCGTTTGTGTGGCTGATTTTTATGCTGTACGCGTGGAATCTTAGCAGGCGGCAGGACAAATTAAAAAGCGAGCTGGACGAGGTGCGGAACAGAGTTGTGGAATCAACTCCTACGGCCTCAGGGACGCCCAACTCCTGATCTGCGCGGAGCGGGTCTTTCGACGGGCCGATTTGTACCTCTACAACCGCCCGCCTGACGGCCGGCACAGCATCAATTCGCCAGAGGCCTGGTCAGTACTAATTGCAGCAGGGGCGCATGAAGCTCGCGCCCCCACTCGCAGAGTGATCGTTTCTTTCTTACTGCACGGTGAACGAGGCCGGAGCCGTCAGCTTGAATGTCATCGCGGTCTCGGCCGGGAGACTGATCTCTTTCTTACCGGTAGCGTAGGCCATGCCTGTACCGCCCGCTGCTCCCGCCATTCCGCCGATAGCGGCCCCCTTGCCGCCGCCTGCAACCGCGCCGATCAGAGCTCCCACCCCAGCTCCCCCGCCGGCCATCAAGATGTTCCGTTTCTTGTGGGATTTGCCGGAAATGCCCCAGGTCTGTGTGGAAACAGAAACCGGCTGGCTCCCGGTCGGAGTGATAGAGGTCAGCATCAGGGAGATTTCCGCAGGCCGCTTCAGCCGTCCTGAGCTCACTACACTGGCTACGCGCCCGCCAACCGAGCTTCCCGTGGGCGCAACGGTAACGCCATTGACCGCCAGCGGCGCGGACAGTGTTCCGCTGAAGGCGCTGCCTGCATCCGTGGTGCCGGTATTCAGTCCTGTGGAAAGCCGGACGTGAATTGAAGTGCCGGCGGGAACCGTGACCGTCTTAGGGGCGGCAGCGGCTTGTGCAGATTCTCCCGATTGCGAACTTGCGCGCCGATGCTTAAGCGGGCTCGGTTGTGCCGCCTGGTCCGAAGCTGCTGCTGTACTCTCCTGAGCCGGCTCGGAATTGTCCGCCTGATTACTGGCAGACTGGCAGCCAACCATCATGGCGAGGGTGAATGCAAGGGCCAGGGCTTGGATCGCTCTTTTCGTGTTCAATTGATTCCTCCAACATCAGGCTTAAGGCCTGCTTTATTTGTCATTCTGGCATCCCCTCCCCATGAGGCCACGGCCCCATACCGTCCCAGATACTTCACGGAAGGGTAAACAATCGGCCCCAAAAAAGCAAGCGCCTGAAGTATTGGCTATGATTCCAAACACTTACCAGCGTCTTATGTCGTCCCATGGGTTCGCCTCACAATCTTCAGCGGCCAAAGCCATCGACGGGAACCGGCCCTGCGTGTTAGGCTAAATGAGTTGAGAATTCCGCTTCGAATCCAGACAAGCGGTTTCATGACATTTCAGACTTCGGGCTCTGTGCAACGGATGTTCGTGAACCCCGCCAGGTCCGGAAGGAAGCAACGGTAGCGAGCCGCTCTGTGTGCCGCAGATCAACCCGAAGTCTGACCAATACTCAGGACCAGGAACACAGGCGGTTGTGTTAAGCTTCGCCGAATCCTCATCTCCCGGCCCTAACCTCAGCGGTTATGTCTTACCAGGTTATAGCCCGCAAATATCGGCCCCAGGTCTTTGATGACGTTGCCGGACAGCGTCTGATCACAGACACGCTAAAGAACGCCGTCACTAAACAGCGGGTCGCACACGGATACATCTTTTCCGGCGCGCGGGGAGTAGGCAAAACCACCACGGCCCGTATCCTGGCCAAGTCACTCAACTGCATCAAGGGACCGACCGTCACTCCCTGCGGCGAGTGCCCATCCTGCCAGGAAATCGCGCAGGGTAATTCGGTCGATGTTTTTGAGATTGACGCTGCATCGAACCGTGGCATCGATGAGATCCGGGAACTGCGAGAAACCGTGCGCTATCTCCCAGCCCGCGATCTTTACAAAATCTTCATAATTGACGAAGCGCACATGCTGACCACCGAGGCCTTCAACGCGCTATTGAAGACCCTGGAAGAGCCGCCTCCGCGGTCGCTTTTTGTCCTCTGCACCACTGAAGCCCACAAGCTGCCGACCACCATCCAGTCGCGCTGCCAGCACTTCTCCTTTCGCCTGCTGGATTACTCAGAAATACTCAAGCGCCTGGAGTGGGTGATGAAACAGGAGCAGTTGGAGGCGGATGAGGGCGCCCTGAGCGCCGTCGCCGAAGCCGCTGAAGGCAGCCTCCGCGATGCTCTCTCGCTGCTCGATCAAGCCATCGCCTCAAGCGCCGACGCCCTCGAAGAAGGGCACGTTCGGCAGTTGCTGGGCGTGGTGCCGAGCCAGGTTCTTAGCGAGCTCGTGGAATCCATCAACGCCGGCGATACCGGGAGAGTTCTCCAGATCGTCGAGCGAGTCGCTTCGGAGGGCTACGAATTGAACCATTTTTGCGGCGAGTTCACTCGCTACATCCGTAACTTAGCGGTTGCCAAAAGCTGCGGAGCGGAAAGCCCTCTGCTTCAACTGCCAGCCAGCCAACGCGCCGTGCTTGGCAAGCTCTGCGAGCAGTTCAGTGAGGAGGATCTCGCACGCTTTTTCCAGATCCTGGTGCGCACTGAAAACGATATGCGCCATGCGCTTAATCCTCGGTTCCAGTTGGAGCTTGGATTGGTCAAAATGGTGCAAGCCGGTAAGCTGGGCTCCCTTGAAAGCCTTTTAGCTGGATTGGGCGGACCCCGTCCGGTACCCGTCGCCAAGCCGGCAACCGGACCCTCCGGCAGCTTCTCTTCCTCCGGACCTGTCGCCGGAAGAGAGTCACAAAACATACCGCGTCCGGTTGCGCCGGCGCCCGCACCTGCCCGAGGGGCGGTGGCGTTACGTCAAGCTGAGAGACCTTCCGAGCAGCTTGAAAAGCCCGTCCGTTCGCTCCCACATCAAGACTCGCCCGCGATGGCCGCAGCGCAACCTGTCTCTCTGGAAATTCCCGGCGATCCGCGCCTGACGAGGATCAAGACCCTGGCTTTCGGGCAGTCCAAACTGCTGAGCAGTTGCCTTGATCCGGTGTCGGGATGGCGGTTTGAAGACGGCGAGGTCCGCTTTATCTTTTCGAAAAGCGACTCCTGGGCGGCCGACTTGTTGAACTCGCGCGAACAACAGGAGAAGCTCCAGGCCCTGTGCGCAGAGGTGCTGGGGCAGCCCGTGAGGATTTGTGTTACACTCGAAAACGAGGAAAGGTCAGGGCTCAAGAACCGTCGCAGCGTTCGCGAACGCGCCGAAAGCGATGGAGGGGTTGGAGCGCTGGCAAAGAAGTTCCGATGCACCCTGGTTGATGTCATCGATCTGAGCCGGGAGTGATCCATGAAAAACATTCAACAGGTACAGCAAATGCTAAAGCAGGTTCAGCAGTTCCAGGAGCAGCTTCAGAAACAACTGGACGACCTGGTGGTAGAGTCCTCCGCGGGTGGCGGCATGGTGACCGTCAAGATGAACGGCCAAAAACATCTGGTCTCCGTCCACATCGATCCCGAAGTCTACAAATCGGGTGACATCGAAATGCTGCAGGACTTGCTGCTGGCCGCAGTCAATGAGTCGGCCAGAAAAGTTGATGAGCAAGTTGCCAGCCAGATGGGTTCGCTGGCGGGCGGCCTCAATCTGCCAGGCCTGGGTTTTTAGCCAATCCCTTCCGCGCCACAACTCAGGAAATTTGAAGAATGAGCGAATATGCGGCGCCTCTGGCGCGCCTGATCGATGAATTGAAGCGCCTGCCGGGGATCGGCCAAAAGTCCGCCCAGCGCATTGCTTTCCATCTTGAGCGCGCGCCGCGCGAAGACGTTCAGCGGCTGGCCGAGGCGTTATTGGACGCCAAGGACAAGATCCGCCTCTGTAGCGTGTGCAACAATCTCACGGAATCGGATCCGTGCCAGTATTGTTCCGATTCCAGGCGCGATCCCGAAATTCTGTGCGTAGTGGAAACTCCCTATAACGTTATTTCAGTGGAAAAGGCGCATGAGTTCCGAGGCCGGTATCACGTGCTGCATGGCGCGCTGGCGCCGCTGCAGGGAATTGGCCCTGAACAGCTCAAGTTGAAGAGCTTGATCAACCGCCTGAAAGACGGCACGGTGCGCGAAATGATCGTGGCGACCAGCCCGACGGTGGAGGGCGAAGCCACCGCCGTTTATCTGGCCAAGCTGGTTAAGCCGCTCGGAGTCAAAGTCAGCCGCATCGCCATGGGCATCCCGGTCGGCTCGGATCTCGAGTTCGCGGACGAAGTCACCATGCTCCGCGCGTTAGAAGGGCGCCGCGAGATGTAAGGGACGCTTCCTGCAAGAGTCACTTCTCATCCTCACTCAAACGCAATAAACCACGTCAGCATTTCACGCCCGCCGCCAAGCCTGCTTCAGCGACCGGTACCGGAACCAATGGGTTGCTGAAAGCTTGATTCCGGATTCGGGCAATGATACATTCGCCATACATCTGAAAGAAGGGGCATTCAAAATTCACAGAGTGAAATAAAGCACATCAGGGATTTCTGGCCTCGGGATTTACTTATCGGACTATATGTAAATTCACTTGGAGGTCTTTCGATGCGCAAATTTTTCCTGGTAACGCTCGTTGCTATAGGGTCAGTGCTCGTTTTTTCCGGTCTTACGGCTGATCAGAAGCCTGCAGCCCCCGCCGATTGGTCCATGAATGCCACTCTGATTGAAGCTTGCAGCTGCCCGATGTTCTGCCAGTGCTTTTTCGGCACCAAGACTGCGGCGCATGCCACGCACGAAGGCGAGCAGCGATTTTGTCGGGCCAACATTGCAGCCAAGGTCAACCGCGGGCATTTTGGAAAAGTGAAGCTGGACGGGGTTCGATACTGGATTGCCGGAGACCTGGGTGATGACATTGCAGATGGCGAGGGTGAATGGTACACCGTCACGTTCGAACCGAAGACGACCCAGGAACAGCGTGACGCACTCAAGGCGATCCTCGGCTATGTTTACCCGCTGAAGTGGAAGTCTGCTTCGATGGGCAGCGATGCGGGCATCGAATGGAAAACCACCCCGGATGGCGCCCACGCTCGCCTCAATGACGGCAAAGCGGCTGAAATCATCTTGCGCCGAAGCCCCGGCATGAGCGGCACGGCCACTGTGATCCACAACTTGCGATACGACGGCGCGCCACGAAACAGTGGGATTATCTTGATGCCGAATGAAGTGGAGGCCTACAAGCTCGGCGACAAGGCATTCGAATTCAAAGGGACGACCGGGTTTATGGTTACCATTGACATCACGTCGAAAGACGTAGCCGCGGCCAAGGCGATGTAATGAAGCGGGAATCGCCGGCTATTTCAAGCCGTCCATCACTTCGTCGAGCACTTTCTTCGGCGGGCGTACGGAAGACTCGGGAAGCGTCGCCAGGGGCTCATCAACAAAATTCAGTATCTCCATGAAATTGGGTTTTTGAGTATCCACGTAGAACAGCCCCGTGAGAACTTCTCCCTTCTCGTGGGCTTCCATCAGAACCCTAAGAGTCTCGGCCTTGTTCGTGGGATCGAAATCGGCGTTCAACTTTTTCAGTAACAGTCGCGATCCGTCATGAAGAGTGATTTCGGTAGTCGTTCCAGGATCATAATCAACCGTGATGTCCTCAAAGAAGGGCACGTAACTCACCTCTCCCAACGGCGCATCGTGGTCGCGGACATAGCTATAGCTCTTCGTCGAACCCACATGGTCGTTAAAGGTGACGCAGGGCGAAATCACGTCCAGCATCACGGTTCCGTGATGGCTGAGCGCCCCCTGCAGCAATGCCATCAACTGCTTCTTATCGCCGGAAAATGAGCGAGCCACGTAGGTTGCTCCCAGCGTAATCGCAAGCGCGCAGGTATCGATGGGAGGAAGATCATTGATCACGCCGTTCTTCAATTTTGAGCCCAGATCGGCCGTTGCCGAAAACTGGCCCTTCGTGAGTCCATAGACCCCGTTATCCTCGATGATGTAAATCATCGGAAGGTTGCGACGCATCAGATGGACAAATTGTCCGACTCCAATGGAAGCTGTATCCCCGTCACCGCTGATACCGATCGAGATCAGGCTGCGGTTGGCGAGCATGGTGCCGGTAGCGATCGACGGCATGCGTCCGTGGACCGAATTGAACCCGTGCGAGCTGGCGAGAAAATACGCCGGGCTTTTCGAAGAGCATCCGATTCCCGACAGCTTGGCCACGCGGTGAGGTTCAACGCCAAGTTCAAAGCACGCCTCGATGATGCGCTCGGAGATGGCGTTGTGGCCGCAGCCGGCGCACAATGTGGTCCTGTTGCCCTTATAGTCGGAAGGCTCCAGGCCGATCCGGTTCAATTTTTTCGGGGGAGATGGTGGGACGGTGGTCGTAGACATCTTACTTCTTGCCCTCCCTGGAAACTATCTCGTCGGTTACGCTGCGAGCGTCTATTGGAAGTCCCTTGTAGTGGCGAACGCTCTGAAGTTTAGGAATGTCCTCCGCATCAGCCTCAATTCGCAACAGCTCATAGACCTGGCCGTCGCGGTTCTGTTCGACCACGTAAATCCGCTGGTGGCGGCGAATAAAATCCAGGACCTGCTCGGCGAAAGGAAATGCACGAATGCGGCAATAACTGACCGGCAGATCGTATTCCTGCCTTAACTGGTCGAGCGATTCCACGATAGCCCAATGAGTCGAGCCGTAGGCGATAACGCCGATTTCTACCCCATCCGGTTCCTGAAGCAATGGACCGGGAACCCGCCTGCGCGCCGTTTCGAACTTTTTGGACAGGCGGTCCATGTTGTTGACATAGTCTTCCGGCCGCTCGCTGTAAATGGCCCGCTCATTATGTCCACTTCCGCGGGTAAAATAAGCGGCCTTGGGATGCCTGGTGCCGGGGAGCGTACGGTATCCGATGCCGTCGCCGTCGACGTCGCGATAACGTTGGAATCCGCCCAGGCGATCCAAATCTTCCGCGCTCAGGACCTTGCCACGGTTCATGGGCTTCTCGGGATAAGGGAACGGACCGGACATCCAGTTGTTCATGCCCAGGTCAAGGTCGCTCATCACGAAGACAGGCGTCTGGAACTCTTCCGCGAGGTCGAAGGCCTCGATGGCCATGCTGAAGCATTCTTCCACAGAGGCGGGCATGAGCATCAGGTGCCTTGTGTCGCCATGCGAGAGGAAAGCGTTCTTGAGGATGTCACCCTGCTGCGTACGGGTTGGAAGCCCCGTGGACGGGCCGGTGCGCTGGACGTCAAAAATCACCGCCGGAATTTCCGCATAGTAACCCAAGCCGACAAACTCCGCCATCAACGAAATACCTGGGCCGGAGGTCGCCGTCATGGCGCGGGCGCCCGCCCACCCAGCTCCCATCACCATACCGATGGCAGCAAGCTCGTCCTCCGCCTGCACGATGGCGAACGTGGCCTTGCCGGTCTCCGGGTCCATGCGGTAGCGCCTCATGTAACCCGCCAATGATTCCGCCAGCGATGAAGAAGGTGTAATGGGATACCATGTGCAGACCGTAACACCTGCGAACATGGCGCCGAGTGCGGCGGCAGAATTGCCGTCGATAATGATTTTCCCTCGTGTCGCGTCCATCGGTTCCAGGTAGAATCGTCCGCGCTTGGGAAGGTTTTTCTCCGTATAGTCGTAGCCCACCTGAGCAGCGCTGAAGTTCAGATCGACGGCGCTCGGCTTTTTGCTGAACTGCTGCTTCAGCGCCTCATGAATTCCTTCCATGGGGATGCCGAGCAGCTTTGACAGCACCCCGTCGTAAATCATGTTCCTGACAAGCTTTCGCAGCTTTGCATTGGGGCAGACCGGGGCCACCAGCGCATCGAAGGGCACGGGGTAGAAAATCACATCGTCCCGAAGACGCTGCAGCTTCAACTTCTCATCAAAGACCACGCTCGCGCCTGCTCCCAGCGACATCACGTCTTCCTCGGCCGTCTCGGGATTCATCGCAACCAGGAAGTCGATCTCCTTGCGTCGCGCGATGTATCCGTTCTTGGAGGCGCGGATCGTGTACCACGTAGGCAGGCCGGCTATGTTCGACGGAAAGAGGTTTTTTCCGGAGACGGGAATCCCCATCCGGAAGATAGAACGCAGCAGGACCGTGTTGGCGCTCTGGCTGCCGGAACCATTTACAGTGGCCACCTGAATACTCAAATCGTTGATAACTTTTTCCTGCCGCGAGGAAGCAGTGGCAGCTTCCCTGACGGCAAGGTCAACAGTTCCCATGAATATCCTCGATGAAAAGTATGGATGGTTTTGAAACTAACCTTCATTCCGATTTGCCTTCTAAACAATTCGGCTCATCGTCGACGCCAACAATATCTTTGAGCTTCTCGAAGAGGGCTGGGGATGTAAGGCGTCGAATCGGCGGGTCCTCGACCTGATTTTCGTCCGGCTCTCTCAGCCAACGTGAGGCTACGTAAGCTCTCACAAAAATCATAGCACAATTATGCGGGGTGTAAACACCGTCGCACCCTGTGAAACCGCGTTGCGTAAGCATCACCCATTCCATCCAGCCGGTGGATCAGAATACACCGCAACACCTCATGCCCACAATACTTGAACTTGCCTTATCAAGGCTCTTTAAAAGTGTCCCCTTGGTTAACTCATTTGAAGTGCCCCGTCTTCTTCTCGGGCCATCCGCACCGGGGCGCATCACACACCCATCAATCAACATTCAGCTTGACACCAGGCTTCCGCCGGCGGCACCTTGCAGACTAGGGAAGTCTTGCGTGTGAGTCGCACGCCAGGGGCGGACATGCCGATCTCAGCCGAAGCGACCATGCCGTCGGTTTCGTCCTACGTCCTTCGAATGGCGAAGTACAAGGACCAGACGGCCTTCATCGAACAGGGCGTCTATCGATCGCATGCATACAGCTACGGCCAGGTGGTGGAGCGGGCGTTGGCTTTTTCCGAATGGGTACGCCGAAGGCAACTGGCGGCGAACCCCGGTAGTGAAGCGCCGCGCGTGGTTCTTTGGGCAATCCCCGGTGCGCGGTGGGCCATGGCCTTCTATGGTTGCATCCTGGCAGGAGCCACCGTGGTTCCCGTCGATGCGGGCTTTTCGCCAGAATATCTCGGCCGTATCAGCGGCGGCAGCGGCGCTTCGCTACTCATCACTGACCGGTCCGATCGAGGTGATTCCGGGTTCGCTCAAGCGGGTGAACTTGAGCAGTTCTTGATACAAGACATCGATGGCATTCCCGCGGCTACCGAAGAGCCTGGCCAAGGTGTAGCTGTGAACCACGATACTCTTGCCGAGATCGTCTACACTTCAGGGACTACAGCAGAACCGCGCGGCGTGATGATCACGCACGGCAACCTGCTGGCCAACCTTGTGCCGATCGAGCGCGAGATCCGGCGGTATGAAAAGTTCAGCATCCCCTTCCGCCCCATTAGGTTCGTGCACCTGATTCCGCTCAGCCACCTGTTCGGACAAGTAACGGCGCTCTTTATTCCGCAGCTTTTGCGGGGCGTGGTCATTTTTCCCGAGAGCCAGTCGCCCGCCATGCTGGCGCGCACCATCAAGGACCGCCGTGCGTCTGTCATGGTCTCGGTACCGCAGCAGCTTGAAGCGATGAGCAATTGGGCCAAAGGGCGGCTTGTTGAAGACGGCTATGGAGACCCCGATGCAGCGACTGGGCAAGCCGGAAATGAAGGATGGTCAATTCCCAGGCGCTGGTGGAAATTTCGCCACCTTCACCGCCGCCTGGGCTGGAAGATGTGGGCCTTTGTGGTGGGCGGGGCGGTGCTACCGACCGAACTCGAACAGTTGTGGAACAGGCTGGGCTATGCGGTCATCCAGGGTTACGGACTGACGGAAACCGCCCCGGCTATCACCATCACCCACCCATTCAGGATTCGACGCGGCGCGGTCGGCAAACCCCTGCCCGGAGTGGAGACTCACATCGCCGACGATGGTGAAATTCTCGTACGTGGAGCCAATGTCTCGCCGGGATATTATCGGGACGCCGAATCGACACGGGAAAGCTTTGAAGACGGATGGCTGCACACGGGCGACCTGGGCCGGTTTGACGAGGACGGCAATCTGCTTTACCTCGGCCGCAAGAAGGAAGTCATCGTGACGGCGGAAGGATTGAATGTTTACCCTGGCGACGTCGAAAAGGCGCTCCGCGACCAGGCGGAGGTTCAGGATGCCGCTGTTGTGGGAAAGGAGACTGGCGCCGGCGACAGCGGAGGCGGCCGGACGGTGGTCCACGCCGCGCTGGTGCCTAAGCCCGGTGCATCCATGAGCGATCTTGAAGTCGCGGTCCAGAAAGCGAACGTCACACTGGAATCCCACCAGCGGGTGCGCGGCTTCTCGGTGTGGCCCGACGGTTCTCTGCCCCGCACGCTGAGCACCTCAAAGCTTCAACGTGGCGCAGTAGCCAGATGGGTTAATTCCGGCGGTGGGGAGACAATGCCGCGAGATGCTCGCGCCGGGCAGACGCAGGACTGGCGGTACTTCCTTACCCGGCTCGGCACACCGATTGAAAGAGTGCAGCCGGAGTCCCGCCTGGCCGAGGATTTGGGGTTGTCCTCGCTTGACCGCTTGGAGTTGCTGACTTGGCTCGAAACGCGCGGCTATTCCTTTGACGAACAGGAACTGGCGCGCGCGCAAACGGTAGGCGACATCGAGAAACTTCTTGAGACGCCCTCCGCGACTGCTGCCGCTCGCACGATCATTCCCGCTGCGGAAAGACATGGAGGATTGGCCCAGTTTCAGCAATCATACGGCACGCCCGATCCTGTTCCTAGGGTCGCTTGCCGGGCCGAGCCCCGCTGGCCCCTTTCACGCGCTGCTGCGGTTGGCCGAGAGGCGATTCAGAAGCTACTGGCATTTCCCCTGCTCCGCTGGTACGTCAAGACAGAGGTGCATGGAAGCGAAAAGTTACGGCAGCTTACAGGCCCTGTGTTGTTTGTATCGAACCACCAGAGCCTGATCGATCCGCCTGTCATCCTGCGATCCCTTCCAGCGCGGATTCGGAGGCGAGTGGCTCCGGCCATGGGGGAAGCTGCGTTGCGCGGGCATTCGAAGGCAACACTTTTCTGGGCTCGCCTGGGGTTTAACGTCTATCTGATTTCAGACGACCCCGGGCGTGCGCAGGAAGCGCTGCGGCACGCGGGCCGGCTGGCTGACCGAGGATACTCCTCGCTGCTCTTTCCAGAGGGTGAACGGACATGGGATGGCCGCCTGCTACCCTTCCGGCCCGGCGTCGGCGTCATGGCGGAAAGGCTCCGGCTGCCCGTCGTCCCTTTGCTCATTCAAGGACTATTTGAGATCTGGCCCCGCACCCAGCGCCGCCCGCTTCGAGGCAAAGCGCATCTGTGGATCGGCGATTTGATCAAAATAATGCCGCGCGAATCCGCTGGGGATTTTACGCGGCGGTTGGAACAGTACTACCGCACATGGCGTCCCTGAGTTTGCTTGACGTACCAATTCCCTGTCCCGTAGACTAAATGTTGATTTGCTTAAGGTAAGCCTTCAATATGCGATTCCGTAAGTGCATCGCCGCCGCGGCGCTTGTGCTGATGGCAGCATCCGCTCTCCGGGCACAAAGCCAGAGCCAGTTCTTTCCGCTCAGCAGTATTCGGCCGGGACTTAAAGGCGTTGGCCGGACGGTCTTCCAGGGCAACAAAGTTCAGGAATTTCAGGTTGAATTTCTGGGGGTGCTCAAGAACCTTCTGGCTCCCAAACACGACGTTATCCTGGTGCGGCTGTCGGGCGGGCCGCTGGCCGAGACTGGCGTGATTGCCGGGATGAGCGGAAGCCCTGTGTATGTTGACGGCAAGCTGGTTGGGGCGGTGGCGCTGGCTTTTCCCTTCGCAAAAGAAGCGGTGGCCGGCGTGACTCCAATCCAGGAGATGCTGGACGTTGTTCCGGAAGCCCCAAGTGCTGCCACTGAAGAAAAGGCCAGGCCCGCCTCGACCAGTCTTCCCTTCAAGATTGCCGGCAGCTCAGCATATTCCGACGGTTCAGCGCGGCTGATCCCGGACGCGGCAGGCGATGCGATGAGCGCTCAGAACCTCATCAAGCTTCTGCCGAGTACACAGGTTGCTGGCGGATTGACGGACCTGCTGCTTCCACTACGCTTTGGCGGTTTCTCGGCCGAAGCCATGGAAGCATATTCTCCGCTTTTCACCCGCATGGGCTTGCAGCCAATGCAGGGCGCGGCGGTGTCCAGCAGCCCCGAGTCCCAGCCGATTAACGCGAAAGGTCCCGAGCCGGGAACGATGGTCAGCCTGTCGCTGGTGAGGGGCGACTTGAACCTGAACGTTGACTGCACGGTAACATACCGGAAGGAAAATGACGTCTATGCCTGCGGCCATCGCTTTCTGCTGGTGGGGCCGACGAAGATACCCTTCTCGGAGTCGCACGTGCTGGCCTCGGTGCCAAGCGTTGCGAGTTCGTTCAAAATCGATGTGCCGGGGCCGGAAGTGGGCACCGTTCGCCAGGACCGTTTTGGAGCGGTTTACGGTGTGCTTGGCGAGAAGGCGCCGATGATCCCGGTTCACATCCATCTGGATTCCAGTCTGAACACGAAAACAGATTACAACTTCGACATCGTCGAGCAGTCGTTCCTTTCTCCACTGCTCCTAAACCTGGGAATTATTTCGACTCTGAGCGGCACTGAGAGAGGCCTGGGGCCCTCCACGCTGGACCTGCAGGGAAGCATTTCCCTGGAAGGGGGCGAGACCGTCAAGATTGAGGACGTGGCCTCCGGTGAAATCAATACAGCGGCTGTCGCTGGAGCCTCGGTTGCATCCCCGCTCAATTATCTTCTGGGCGGCAACTTTCCCGGTTTGAGCATCCGGCGAATCGACCTGAACATTGTTTCGACGGATGAAAAACGCGTGGCCATGCTGGAACAGGTGTGGAGCACCAAGTCACAGGTGAGCCCGGGCGACCATATCGAAGTGACCGGGTTGTTACGCACGTCCTCGGGCGGGACCGTCGTTGAAAAGATTCCGGTGGACATTCCCGAAAGCGTTAGCGACAAAAGGCTCTCGCTGGTCGTAGGGAGCGGCGCAAGCCTCAACGCGATCCAGAATCGTCTGACTCCCATCGGCACAACGCCACGCGATCTGCAGCAACTGGTGCGGGCGCTCAACCGAATGCGCAGAAACAATCGCCTCTATGCACTTCTGATGACGCCGCAACGCTCGCTGACGCTGCAGGGCGAAGAATACCCATCACCTCCGCCGTCACTGGTGCAGACCTTCCTGGCTGATCCGGCCGTCTCCAACAGCGTCATCTACGGAAACGCCTCGGTTGTTGGTGACTACCAGACCAAACCGACACAGTATACGATCGAAGGACAGAAGACACTGTACCTGAATGTGGAGAACCTCGAGAATTGATGGACGGCCGATCGACCAGAAGCAGGGTGAGGCTTAGAGTCCATCCCAAGAGCGTGTTCATGAAATTCATGACGAAGTTGCTATTCCTTGTCCCGCTGGTTGCCCTGCTGGCCCCCCTTCCGATGATGGGAGTCGAAGCCTCCGCTTGGCAGGTCAGTGACTTCAAGGAGTTTCTCAAAGGAACGTTGACGGGTGTTTCTATCAGCATGGATGGCCGGCTGGGCCTGGCTCCACAGGCGAATATGGTGTTTAACCCTGATGAAGCTCTGGCACTTTCGCTCGTCGCTGATCGCCAGCACAACCTCTACGTCGGTACCGGGCACCAGGGCAAAGTTTTTCGCATAACGGCCGCCGGCAAGTCATCCCTGCTCTTCACGACCCAGGAGCCTGACGTATTCGCTCTTGCGGTGGGCCCTGGCGGTGACCTCTACGTCGGAAGCTCTCCCGAAGGAAAGATCTACCGAGTTGATGCCAGTGGTAAGTCGTCGGTTTTCTACGATCCCAATACAAAGTACATCTGGGCAATGGCCTTCGATTCACAAGGCCGTTTGTATGTCGCCACGGGCGACCAGGGGCAGATTCTACAGGTTGATCGGTCAGGAAAAGGCAAAGTTTTTTTTGACAGTAACCAGACGCACATCATGTGCCTGACGTTCGACCACCACAACAACCTGCTGGCGGGAAGCGTACCTGACGGGTTGGTCTATCGGATTGCGCCGGACGGCAAGGCCTTCGTTATCTACCAGGCGGAGCTTCCGGAAATACACGACCTGGCAGTTGACGCGCAAGGAAATGTTTATGCGTCCGCGTTGGGGTCGCCAAGCCAGCGGGGCGTCCCGACAATGCTTATGCCGCAGACGCCGGAGATAACTCTTCCGACGCAGGTTGTCACCGTGACGGCTGATACACAGAATGGGATGGCGGCAGACAACAAAGTGCCTGAACAAAATCCCAAGAAGCCTGCGCCTCCTACGGAGAAAAAACGCGGCGCTCCCAGTTTCATCCACCCAGGAACAAGCGCGGCGATTCCCGGCGCTCTCACAATGCCACGTGGCAAGGGGGAATTGATCCGCATTTCTCCCACCTCAGCCGTCGAGACTTTGTGGAACTCCAACAGTGAAAGCGCTTACGGGCTGGCGGTATTGGGAAAGAAGGTCATCTTTTCCACAGATTCAGACGGCCAGATTTTTGAGTTGGACCCATCCCAATTTGGCGAGAATCTCACGCTCCTGACCGAAACGCATGAATCTGTTGCAACGCGACTGCTGAGCGAGCAAGACAATCTGTACATTGCTACAAGCAACGTTGCTAAGCTCTTCAGGATGAGCGACACGTCGGGGCGCGAAGGGACATACGAATCGCCCGTGAACGACACCAATTTCATCTCCCACTGGGGTGTCATAAGCTGGCGAGCCGATACACCTGCGGGAAGTTCGATTGACCTCTACACACGGACCGGAAATTTTAAGCGGCCCGACCAGACCTGGAGCGACTGGGCTGGTCCTTATCACAACCAGGATGGAAGCCGGATCACCAACCCTCCGGCCCGCTACATACAATGGAAAGCTGTCTTCCGAGGGACGGCGACAGCGCGGCCTTCCCTCGATGAGGTTTCAGTTGCCTATCTAAATCAGAACCTCCCCCCTGGAATCGAATCCTTCAACGTCAGCACTGCCGGCGAGCGAACCAGCACCAGTAGCAGCACATCGGCTGCGAGCGTCTCCGCTGTCAGCGTGGCGGCGATGCCGCAGATCACCTATGCGGATCCGTCTCAGGCCACCCAGATTAACACCAAGAATCCAGTGACGCTTACCTGGAAAGCATCGGACCCAAACGGCGACAGCCTGGAATATGCCCTGTATCTCAAATCCTCCGATGAAACGAAATGGCACCGCCTGAAGGACAAGATCAAAACGACCAGCTATACCCTGGACAATTCGACCCTCGCCGACGGCCAGTATACTGCGATGCTGGTGGCGTCAGACGACCTGTCAAACGCGCCGGCAGCCGCCCGGGAAGACCGGATGTTGAGCACACCATTCTGGATTGACAATACCCCGCCGGCGGTAAGTGTTGCACATAGCGAGGTCAGCGGGAGCCGTGCGGTGATCCAGTTCCGGGTCGAAGATACAACCTCGCCGCTCCACAAAGCCCAGAGTTCGGAGGGTGGCAATGCCTGGCAGGAGATCATTTCCGACGATGGGATTGTCGACTCCCAGACGGAATCCTTTACCGTAAAGACTGGTGACCTCACGCCGGGCGAACATGTTATCACCTTGCGGGCCTATGACATGGCGGGTAACGTGGGCGTCGGCAAAGCCGTTGTGGAGATTTCAGGACGGCAGTAGCGCCACGTCGAACTCAGCTTTTGACAGCCGATTGCGTGGCAAAAAAGGCGCGCCTGACCCCTTTAGAACATTGTACTTGGGAGACAACTCCGACTTTCTCCACCGCATCATAAAACCGAGTCTGGGTGCGGCATCGAGTGTGAACCGTTGAGTCCACAGAAATCTGCGGCCGCTACAGAGACTCAGTTGATTGCCCGTGCGCAGCAGGGCGACGAAGAAGCCTTTGCAGCGCTCTTCGAGGCACACAAGAGGCGCGTTTATTCGCTATGCCTTCGCATGCTCGGCAATCCGACGGAAGCAGAAGACCTGACGCAAGAGGCATTTTTACAGCTTTTTCGAAAAATTGGCACATTCCGGGGCGAATCTGCGTTTTCCACCTGGCTGCATCGGCTGTCGGTGAACGTTGTTCTGATGCACCTCAGGAAAAAGGGAATAAACCAGATCTCGCTGGACGAAACGGAGAACGCTCAGGGGGAACCGATCAAACGGGATTACGGCGACGACGACCGCCGTCTGGTCGGGTCCATTGACCGGATTGGGCTCAACCGAGCCATTGCAGAACTTCCTCCAGGTTACCGGACCGTCTTTATATTGCATGACGTGGAAGGTTATGAACATAATGAGATCGCTGAAATTATGAATTGCTCCATCGGAAACTCGAAGTCTCAACTCCACAAGGCCCGCCTGAAACTGCGCGAGTGGTTCCAGCAGCATCAAAGTGAACAGGGACGGAGTTCTCCGACGCGGGTTGCCAGAGAGTCGAAAGAGGAGCAGTAAGGCCATGGAAGAAGAGAGTCAGAGGCAGACCGGAAATCGTGGATGCCAGGAATTCAGCGCAAGCTTGGCGGATTATCTGGAGGGTGAAAACAACCCTGAGGTTCGTCTTCATGCCGAGCAATGCTCATCCTGTGGCGCGCTTCTGGACGACCTCGAATTGATCCGGGCTACTGCAAGAGACCTGCCGCTGGATTCCCCTTCGCCTCGCGTCTGGAGTAACATCAGGTCGGCGCTGGCCCAGGATGGACTTATCCGAGACAGGGTGAACTTTTGGCAGCGGTGGCTCTCCCCGGTCTCGCTGGCGCCCCGCACAGCCCCTGCCGCAGCCTTGGCATTTGCGTTGATGCTGGCGGTCATCATGGTTTTCAAGGGTGACATACTGAACCATGGAACCCGGAATGCGGCTGTGACGCCGACAACCTCTGCAAGTGCGCACCAGGCCGAGCTGCTCGGGGTGCAATCGAAGCTCGTACGGACCGTGCAGGCGATGGAGGAAAACTACAAGGCGCGCGAAACGACTATGGACCCGTCGTCTAAAAAGGTTTACAAAGCAGGACTGACTTCACTGAACAATTCTATTCAGGAATGTCTTGATTCGCTCCAGAAGCAACCGCACAATACGCTTGTGCGCGATTACCTGATGCAAGCTTACGCGCAGAAGGCGGAAGTGCTTGCTTCGGCTTTGGAGTATGGCGGTCGGTGATTGGTGAGAGGAAAGTTAACACTGTGCTGAGATTGAAGAGTTTCCGCATTAACAACGGCGCGAAAGCCGTCGGAGCGTTGTTACTGATTCCCGCCGGATTGCTGATGGCGCAGGGAACCGGGCAGTCTGAGAAAACCTTTGCAACCACCGCCACCCCGCGAGTCAGCATCTCAAATTTGGCAGGCAAAGTGATGGTAAAGGGCTGGGACCGCTTGCAGGTCCACGTTGCCTACACAATCGTATCGTCTAAAATTGGAGTCGACACGGAACAGAATCCTGCACAGGGACCCGCCGACAAGCTCCACTTTACTTCGTATTTGATTAACCGGTCTGAGGTGATCCCGAATCCGGTTGTAGACTACGTTGTTCAAGTTCCCGCCGGCGCCAGCCTGGATATCCATGACCCTCAGGGGACCGTCACGATTCAATCGATTAAGGGCGACACATCGGTTGACTCCCTCGGAGGAACCATCTCGGTTGCTGATGCAGAGGGCCATCTGTCGATTCGCTCCGTGGGCGGCAACATCGAGGTCATCCGTTCCTCAGGGCGGGTTGAGGCATATTCGATCAACGGCAATCTCCACTTTGTGAGCCCCACGAGCACCCGCCTTCGTGGCACGACCACCTCGGGCACCATCGTGTACGAGGGCGACTTTGCGCCTGGCGGGGATTACATTCTCTCCGATTACAGCGGCAACATCACGGTGGTTTGTCCCTCCAGCGCCTCCTTCGAGCTTGACGCCAAGACCGTGCGCGGAAAGCTGGACAACCAATTCCCCCTGGTTCCGCGCGGGCCGTCGTCGCAGTCGTTCCATCCACCCGGAAACAGCCTTTTCGGCACTCAGGGCAGCGGGCAGGCCACTTTGGAGGTGACCTCGTTCAGCGGCACCATCCATGTTCGTCAGCAGTAATCAACTGCGGAGTGGGAGTTCTGCCCTCCTTATTGTGTTCACATCTGCGGCCGTGAGCTTCTCTTAAGCTCAGTTAATCGCATGTCGGCCACCGGCGTTCCGGCGCCTGCCGGAACGGGCTTGAAACCACCCGTAGTTGCGAAATCCTCAAGTGGCCTCCTATAATTGCACACGGAGATTTTCCTCCGGCATGAGCAATCACCGGCAAGAATTGATTTACCTGGTCGGATTCATGGGAGCCGGCAAATCTTCCGTCGGCACGATTCTGGCGCAGCGGATGCGATGGCCATTTGTGGACCTGGACACCGTGATCGAAGCAGGCCAGGGGGCGACGATTCGCCAGATTTTTGAGAATGCCGGTGAACCTTTCTTTCGCCAGTTGGAGCATGCCGCTCTGGTGGAAGTCGTTAAGAAAGCCCCAGCCGTCATTGCGCTGGGCGGTGGGACTTTTGTGCAGCGGTCAAATTTCGAACTGGTCCGACAATCCAACGGCGCAACCGTCTGGCTGGATTGCCCGACCGAGGAACTGTGGCAGCGTTGTTCCGTGATGGACAATCGGCCGTTGTTTCGCGACCGCGACAGCTTCTTTAAGCTGTTTGAACAGCGCCTCCCCTTCTACCGGCAGGCAGAATTTAGAATTGCTACCGGAGAGCGCTCTCCTGAACAGATCGTGGACGAAATTCAGCGCCTGGGACTGTTCTGATGGCCAAAGAGATCGTTGCCTCAGAGGCCGGATGGTCCAGGCCCCTGAGCCTCTTGTCTGGGCTCGACGCAGGCGGCCTTGTACCCTACCCCTAGAATCGCGGCAAAAATCATGGCATTGGCGGGGACCTGCAGGTTGAAATCCGTCAGGCTGTGGATCAACAGCCCCAGCGTACTTCCTATGCAGCCCAGCAGGATGGCGCTACGGTAACGCCGATGATCCCTGAGAAAGGAGATGATCATCCGCGCCAGAAGCCAAAAAATGGGAACAAAAAGAAGGAGGAAACCGATCAGGCCTGTTTCCGACGCAAACTCCAGATAATCATTGTGGGCATGATCCACAGTCAAAGTGACAAGATGAGTCTGGAAAGGGCGCAAGGCATCTTCATACGTTCCCAAGCCCGTGCCCAGGATTGGATTGTGGCGAAAAAGTTGTACCGTATCGCGCCACATCATACTTCGCCTCAGCGTGGCTTCGTATTCCGCCTGACTCATGTTCACAAATCGATGCACAGTACTTCCCATTCCAATCCACAGGCAAAAAGCCACTGCCAGAGTAACAAGTCCCGCGATTACGAGTCCCCAACTCCTGCGCCGAACTTTCAGGAGCGTCAGGCCCGACATGGCAATCAATGCAACGGACACCGCAATGATGCCTCCGCGGGAATTGGAAAAGACGACGCCCATCACCATAACAACAACCAGAAACAGATAGAAGACGATGCGGAAGCCCAGGGGGCTTTCGCCGCCGGACCTTGTGGAGAGTGTGCGGCGCTGGGGGTCTGACCAGAGTTGATAAGAGTAAAATGCTGACGCGAAGGCAAGCGGAAATGTCAGATCCATTAATCCGGCAAAGTGATTCCGATTGATATAGGTGCCGAATGCGACCGACGAATCATAAGGGTTCGTTATGCCGAAGATCGTATTCCAGCCCAGCAGGTACTGTAGAATTCCATACCCCGCCTCAAAGCACCCTAAAATAATCAAGACCGTCAGGATCGTGCTTTTCCGCCTGGCGGAATCGAATAGCTGGATGACAAGAACAAAAATGCCGATGTAGGCCAGGACCTTGAAAAGGTCCAGGATGGTCGCAGCCGGGGAGATACTGAGGGCATCCCAGGAGCTTGCGTGTTGGATCGGTGCGAGCCAGGCCTGCGACACTCGTCGCGCCGGCGACACAGCGGTCAGTAAAAACTGCGGAAGCGGAAGCAACTGAAGTGCTACGAACAGCACGAATAGCAGAGGCCAAATCGGCAGAGACAGGCTGATTCTCCCCTGCCGCGTCTGGCCCCAGAGGAATAGAACGACCATCAAAAAAGTAAATATTTCGGCCAATGAATAAGCAATGGGCTGAACCCCGCCGAAGGCAAAAGAGCTGCCAACCAGGATGAGAGCCACCGCGATTTCAAGTTTTCTCATCATCAAAGCGTTCCGTTCACAGATTTCTTTGTTTCAACAGCGGCCACCGAGTTTCCGCCGGCTAGGTATATTCACCGCGCGCCCGCCGTCAGTCCGCCGGGCGCCGCTCCTTCACTGGCTGCCCTGGCGGCCCAGGACGGTCCGAATAGTTCTTAAAACGATTTGAATGTCGAGCAGCAGAGAGAGATGCTGGATATAGTGCAAATCGTATTTCAGTTTCTCCACCGCATCTTGGACCGACGATCCATAAGGATAATTGATCTGTGCCCAGCCAGTTATGCCGGGACGAACAGCGCTGCGCAGATTATAGTAAGGAATCTCCCGCCGGTAGAGATCCACTAGCAGCAGACTCTCTGGCCGCGGCCCTACGAAACTCATGTCTCCCTTTAACACGTTGACGAGTTGAGGGAGTTCGTCGAGCCGCGTCAATCTCAAGAAGCGTCCAAAGGGAAACACGCGCGGATCATTCTTCATGGTCCAGAGGCCCGCTGTGTCGGCGCCTACAGACATGGTCCTAAATTTGAACAAGCGAAAGATCTGACCGCTCCGCCCCACTCGCTCCTGGATATAAAAAGCCGGCCCCTTGGAAGAGAGTTTGATGCCCAGAGCAATCAGCGGGAGCAAGGGGGCCGTAATCACCAGGAGGGCGAAGGCCAGACCGAGGTCAAGCAAACGCTTGACCCTGACCGCTATGTTGCTTTCGAAAAATTGAAATCCCTGCGCACTCAGAAACCATTGGCCGTCCATGTGATTAAGAGGAAGTTTGCCGCTGAGCATCTGGAATGCGGTTGGAAAATCGAGAACAGCAACGCCAGAAAACCGCGCATCGATCAGCGCCCGTGCTGTACCGGGATCAAGCGCGGCCGAGGGCTCCAGGACAATGATGTCAGGGCGCAGACTCGCCACCACATCCTGGAGTTCGCCGGGGCCATCCTGGAGCGAATTAGTTTCGCTCTGAGTGCCGGCCGGTATCGGAATGCACTTCGCGGCCTGCACGTTGACCACCTTGAGCCTGTGTTCGCGCGCGACGATTCTCAGTTCCTCGAGCGCGGCGCCATCACCCATGATCGCTATGGTGGAGGGGCGAGCCAGCGCACCGCGAAGCTGAGACCATATCAATCGCCCCATCATCACCAGCCCCGGCGTCACGAGGAAAAGGCTGACGAAGAAGCTTCTTCCAAAACTCCACCGGCGATAGAAATAAAAACTGAGAGTGAGGAACGCGGCGGCAAGCGCCGAGTCCAGAACAACCAGGCTGGCGATCTCATCGCTATGCTGATCGCGCCGCAGATTATAAAGATCTGTGATGTAGAAAAGGAGCGACAGAAAGAACCAGTAACCGACCGCGATGCTCTTGAATCCTGTCGGCAGCAGTAGGTACTGCCCCGTGCCCAGAAAGATCGCAGCCTGCACAGCCACCAGGATGGCGACGGTATCGCTTGCCAGGAGAGTCAATTGTGACTTGCGAATCTGCCGTTTTAACATTGCCGTGCTTCGAACCGCTTTTCCGCGAGGCCGTCTAGTATTCGGTCCAACGGGGCCAAAACCTGGCCCCACTGGAAGCGCCTCTCAATCAGCCTGCGGCCCGACTGCCGCAGCCTTTCGCGGGCGGCGCAGTCCTTCAGGATGCTCACAACCTTTTCCGCAAAATCATCGGGATTGCGGCCCACGAGGATCGCCTTTTTGCCTTCTTCGCCAAAGGCCCCGATGACGCTCTCTGTGGCCACCGCGGGAGTGCCCAGCGCCAGAGACTCGAGGATCTTTACCTGAATGCCGGAACCAAAACGCATCGGAGCCACGCTCACCGCTGACTGCGTTATCTCGACTCGAAGGTCGGCAACGTTTGGCAGCACCCTAACATTCGGCTCTCTTGCAAGCTTCCGAACGGCGCCAGGCGGATTCCACCCCGCGACGACAAATTCTGCATTCGGAATGGCCCGCCGAATCCGCGGCAGGATTTCCCGAGCGAAATAAATGGCCGCATCCGTGTTTGGAAGATAATCGAGCTTGCCGACGAAAATAATGCGATTGGGATGGAAATCCCCAACGTAGAAAGGGAACGCACCTATCTCGATACCCGTGGGACAGAGCACCAGGTTCCGCTCCGAACGGCGCGATTGAAGCCATGCGAGATCCAATGGCGATGCCAGCAACACGTGATCAAACCAGGAACATACGGCAGCCTCGTACCGCTGGAGCCGGGTCCTCTCGATGGGGGCTGCCAGCCCTTGAAGGGTAAGGGAAAGATGAGGCATCCGCGTGTAGTGGAGGTGGATAGAATCGGTCATGTCCAGAATGCGCGGGATCGCCTTGAATGGCCGCGCGTATTCAGCCATCCTGATGAGGTGAACAAACAACAGATCAAAAGCTCCGCCGCGGATGTCCGCGTCCAGCTTTCGAAACAGGTCAGAACACTGATAGAGCTTAACCTGCAGCGGAAGGTCGGAAAACACAGCTGCTGCACTGTTCCAGGCGAAAGCCGCCTTGGTCAACTGAAAAGATTCCTGCTCGAGCCCGGGGAGATCGGGATGCTGGCTTGCCCATCGCGACGGGGGCGCTGAGGCCAGAGTATAGAGAGTAACCTCATGAGAGCGAAGCAGGTGACGCAAAGTGTGATAGACGCGAACCCTGTCCCCTCCTATCGGAGGGAAAGGATGCCGTGCTGTCAGATAGGCGATCCGCATAATGCTTGGAGAAGGTGAGCGACACGGTAATCATGTGGCTCAGAGGGTTCTTGGAGCATTTCGGCTGACGCTCGTTCGCTCACCGAAGCCCGGCGCCTGATATCCAGTCTGCCGCTTCCCGCATAGACGTTGCGCAGAATTCCGCCCGGGGCGGATTTTGTCCATTCAACCGCTCCTGGCGCAACCAGATTGCTCTGCAGCCCGCCGCGTGGCCGGCCTCGACGTCGGTTGCCGCGTCTCCTATCATCCAGGATTGCTGAAGGTCGATCCCGTGCTCCTCAGCGGCCTGCAACAACATTCTTGGCCGGGGCTTCCGGCATTGGCAATTCCCGTTTCGGTCGTGCGGGCAATAATAAATCGCATCGATTGTCACGTCTTGCCGGGCCAGATGATGAACCATTCTGTTATGGATCGACTCGAGAACATCAACCGCGAGCTGGTTTCTGGACACAGCGCTTTGATTGGTGACGATAATGAGCAAAAAGCCGCTGCGTTTTAATTGCCGCAAAGCTTCGGGTATTCCGGGAAGAAACTCCACCTGTTCCCATGCTGTAATGTAATGTTTCTCAGGAGCTTTCCGAATAATGACGCCGTCACGATCGAGAAATACTGCTCTGCGCAGAATACGCCTCCTTATCAGTGATCATGGCAGCAACCCTGCACGCCTGCGCGTGAAATTCACAATGGGGCCGAATTGCCATCGACCCTCCAGGTTTGCAGACCATTAAAGTCGAACGCAAAACCGGTCGGAATTCCGCCAAGTCTAGCCAGGGCTTCGGCCACCCGGTGTTTGCACTCGAAGCGGCAATAAAATAACATATAGCCACCCCCGCCCGCACCCGTTACCTTTCCGCCGATGGCGCCGGCTTTGCGTGCGGAATCGTACATCTCATCAATTCTTGGATTGCTGATTTTGGGTGAAAGCAATTTCTTGGATTGCCAGGCTTCGTCCAGGAGTTCGCCGAAGTCATTCAGTCGTCGCTGCATGAGTGCGTTCTTCATTTCGACGGCGAGCTGCTTCTGGCGCCGGAGGCCGTGAAGAGTGTCCTCGACCCGGTCCTGATAGCGGCCCACCTGGTCCTTGATGATGCCGTCAGACATGCGGGTCGATCCCGTGTAGCAAAGCACGAGATTATGCTCCAGCTCGTTGATGACCTCCTGTTTGACTCGCAGGGGATTGACGATCACACGGTCCTTTTCAAATTCCATGAAGTTGAATCCGCCGAAGGTAGCGGCATACTGGTCCTGCAAGCCGCCTTTGATCTGGAGTTCGTCGCGTTCAATTCGGTATGCGGCCCGCGCCGTCTCATAGTCCGTCATTGGCAGATTCAGGAATTCCTTCATCAGACCGACCAGACACACCATCAGGGTGGACGAAGAACCCAGACCCGAACCGACGGGCGCCTCGCTGTGCAGGAACAGGTCAAAGCCGGCGGAAGTATGGCCGCCCAGACTCTGGATTCCGGCCTTGACCAGATCAAGCTTGCCGTCGTAAACGGGATCGCTTTCCGTATGGTAATTTACGATGTAACCCAGGTCGCCCGACTCGATGTTGATCAGCCCATCCTCGCGTCTACGCAGGGTTCCCCAAACGTAACGACCGATCGTCGCGTTGAGGACACAACCGCCTTCCTGCTCAAAAAACTGTTTAACGTCGGTGCCCCCTCCGGCGAAGCTGATACGCAGGGGTCCTTTGGCTCGAATCAACATGCCGTGAATCTCTCCATCAGCTCGGTGTTCGCCCGCCGGTAGTCTTCCGGAATCCCGATATCAATGAAATATCCTTTCGAGGGAAACCCGTAAAACGGGCCGCCGATCAGCCGCGGGAAGACTTCCTTCTCCAGGGAGACTGCACGCCCTCCGGGAATGTGGCGGAACACGGCCTTGTTCATGATGTAAAGCCCGCCACTGATCAACCGCGGAACCGTGCCGCAGTCCTCGCCCGCTGGAGCGACCGCCTTTTTCTCGACGAATGCCTTGATTCGGCCTCGGCCATCCAGAATCACCGAGCCGTACCGTCCAGCCTCGGGCGGGCTGGCGAGCGCGAGAGTGGTCTGCGCCCGGTGTTGCCGATGGAAAGAGAGCATTTTGCGCAGGTTAACATCGAAGATCGAATCCCCGTTCAAAACCAGAAACTCTTCACCCGCCAGCATCATGCGCAGGTTCCTGAGAGCGCCGCCGGTCCCGAGTGGCGAGGTCTCCGCCGAATACCTAAGGCGCACACCTGCGGGCACGCGCCCGTGATATTGCCGCACAATATCCTGTCGCCGGTAGCCCACCGCCAGGATAATATCGATGACGCCCTGATCTCGAAGCCAGCCTAGCAAATAGCTCAAAAACGGTACATGGCCAATGGGCGCCAGACTCTTGGGGAAACCAGAGACAGCCCCTCTCAGCCGGGTGCCCCGCCCTCCCGCCAGGACCACAGCTTCCATAGTTCTGATGGTGCTACCCTTCTGGCCCATTGGCCTCTTGCACAGCCGAACCGCGCCGCCTTCAGTTTGGTTTCGTGGGCTCAGAATCGTGAACTGCCCGGAGTTAGAAATTCCTAATTATCTGCCGGTCGGTGCTGGAAGACAAGCTCTGAAGGCGTTTTCGGCTCGCTTTCTGCGATCTTTTATCTTCAGCGACATGGCCCGGTCCGTTTTCCGGTTTGTTTTGGGTTAGTTTTTTGCACAGGCACGCGTTTTCAACAACTTCTCCGCTTTGTTTTCCGTTTGTTCCGGTTTGTTTTGAGGGCCGATCATTTGTTTTCAGCAAGTTATCCGGTTTGTTTTTTAAAATAACATCTTTTTGCCCCAGTGGCACCGGTACCACAATATATAGGCCTTTAGAGGCATTTTCAACCCAACAAA
The DNA here is from genome assembly GCA_036278995.1 of Terriglobia bacterium. Lineage (GTDB taxonomy): Bacteria > Acidobacteriota > Terriglobia > UBA7540 > UBA7540 > SCRD01. Next base: position 71,600 of record DASUJZ010000116.1, read on the forward strand.
CAGTCCACTAAGACTAGTTATAATCCCGCGCCTGCACGCCGTCGAGGGGATTTTTAAAGACTAGCACGGTAGCTTAGGCATGTCAGTCTTTTTCTGCTGAAATGAGCGGCGGATTCTTTTCAGGGCCTGGAAGCCGTTTGGCTGGGATGATTGGCGAATGTCGGAGTTGAAGCTCCGAGCTCCCAAAGCAGAGCCGGAAACGGGGAGGAGGAGCCAGAAGCCAGAATGGAGTAAGCGCCGGTCCTGACGGGCAGGAAAAGTGGCGTCTGCCCGCGAACCAAGGAAGCTTTAACACGGAGGACACAGAGGGTGCAAAACACAGAGAGCACGGAGAAATCTGCTTTACTGTTCGCCGGTAGCGAAGTACCCCGGCTTGTAGCGGACGATCACACCTTTGCGTTGGGCAACAACACGAATCTTGCGGTAGCTCCCATCGAGCGAGACATCAGCCGGTGTGTAGCCAATCAGATACTGGTTGGTCAATTGGCGCCGGATGGCCTCGAGTGAGTCAGCCAGAGCGATCATCTTCTCGGCGTTATAAATCCCCGTTTCGGCATTCAGCCCTTTGTTTTGTTCGAGGTTGTCAAACTGGCCGTGAGACAGGTAACCGGTAAGATAGTCCGTGCCTGGCGTCTTCCGCTGCGGAAAGAAAGCCGTGCCGCCGGTGTCCTCCGCTACCCGTTCCAGATATTTTTCGCCAGGATTGGCAAATCCGTTCGCGGTGTTTCCGACGGAGTAGATAGCGGTCTCCGCCCGGTGCGCCATTGAGATAGCCTCTTCCAGCGAGTGCTTGCTTCCAACATCGACTCCGTCGCTGATGAGAACCAGGACTCTTCTGGTCTGTTCGCGAGGGCCGGCCTTGGTAATGACGTGCTGGCAGGCTTCGTAGATGGCGTCATACACGGCTTTGCCGCCGCCGGCCTTCAGCTTTCGCAGCTTCTCGTTAATATCGTCAGGATTGTTGGTAAAATCCTGGGTAATGGAGCTGGTGGCGTCAAACGTTTCAAGAAAAACCTGGTTCTTGCTGTTGAGACCGCGAAGCATCGTGTAAGCAAATTCGCTGGCCGCATCCTGTTCGAATTTAAGCTCAAAGCGGGCGCTGTTGCTTGTGTCAACCAGCAAGCCGATGCGAAGAGGCGGCATTGTTTCGCTGGTAAAGTAGCGGATGCTCTGGGCTTTGCCGTCCTCGAAAATCTTAAAATCGTTTCGGGTTAGGTCGATGACCGGATTGCCGCGCTTGTCGAGAACGGTGACGGGGACGCTGACGACTTCTACATTTACCTTGACGCTGCTGTTGCCGCCGGTCGGCTTATTGACGGAAGCGGGAGCGTTCCCGGAATCCTTTTGGGTCCCGGATGGCGCAGCCTCCGTCGCCTCGGAAGAGGGTTGCTGGCCCCGGACGGCAGAAGCCGCGACGATCAGTAATCCCAAGAGGGCCAAGGGGAGGAAAGCGGCTGAAAAGCCCCACGTCCGAATTGACAAACCTCTTCTTCTAGCCATCTTTCGGCCTCCGAGCCAACCATCGCTTTTGCACGGCCCGACTGGATCCAGATTAAACCCACTCCGCAAATTATAATATCAATTCCGAGCCGTTTGGAGGAAAAGCTCGCTCTACGCCGGGCACCCCTTCAAGCTAGCGGACTTACTCTCGGCTGGAGGCGTGACGCAGGCGTTGAGCTTCGCTTCCTAGACACGCCAAAGGCGCCACTCGCGCAGCAAAAGGCTCATCCACACTTCATCAGCTACTTGGATTGCCAGGAACTGACAATGGTTTTCTGCTGCAGCAATCATTCCTCCGCTCCCGCCGTTCCCTGTCGTTGCGCAAGCGCAGCTTTGCGTCGAACAGGTGAATCCTGCATTTGCGCGTCACCCAGTTGCGGGGGTTGGGGCCGTGGAATAAAATCCCAGAATAGGGGCATGGATGCACTCTCACAAGCATAAGCCGTCAAAAGGCTGGGTGGTCAAAGCGGCGGTTTTGGTTACTATTGGCCTGGTGGTGACGGAGTTCGTTGTAGGACACCTGGCTCACAGCCTGGCCTTGGTCAGCGACGGCTGGCACAACCTGACGGATATCCCCACGCTCATCTTCTCCTGGCTTGCGCTCTATCTTGAACAGAAGCCGCCAGATCACACGAAAACCTACGGCTACCAGCGCGCTGGAGTGCTGGCAGCATTTGTCAATGGCCTTATCCTGGTGGGCATATCAGTTTTCATCTGTTTTGAGGGGTACGAGCGGATGGTCGCCCCGGAGCACGTTGCCACGGGCATGATGCTGGCGATCGGGATTGTCGCCCTTTTA
>DASUJZ010000117.1:0-13618 GCA_036278995.1 Terriglobia bacterium
GTTGTAACCTTTGGCGAGGCCATGATTCGGCTTGCGCCTCCACACTTTCAACGGCTGGAGCAGACAAATTCTTTGGATGTGCAGGTCGGCGGCGGCGAACTGAATGTCGCCGTGGGAGTCAGCCGCCTGGGGCTTAAGAGCACGTGGGTGTCCCGGCTGCCCAGGAATCCGCTGGCGCGACTGCTCGAGAACCGCGTGCGGCAGGCGGGCGTTGACACCTCGCAAATCGTCTGGGCGGAAGACGGCCGGGTTGGGCTCTACTTTGTTGAGTTTGGCGCAGCGCCGCGGCCTAGTTCCGTTCTGTATGACCGCTCGTATTCGGCTATTTCCGCCATCGAACCCGGCCAGGTGGACTGGAAGAGTATCTTTGCCGGAGCCAAATGGTTCCACACCAGCGGTATTACTCCAGCGCTGAGCGATTCTGCGGCGGCTGTGACACGTGAAGCCTTGGAAGCGGCCAGGCGCGCGGGTGTTACAACCAGCTACGATTTGAATTATCGGGGAAAGCTGTGGTCTCCCGGGAAAGCACAAGAGGTGCAGGAACCGCTGATGGAATTTGTCGATGTGCTGATTACGACGGAAGAGGATACCGGCGTGGTTTTCAAGATCAAAGCGTCGGGAGCGGGAGGCGATCAGAGCTTCAAAGAGATTTCGGTGGGAAGCTACGAGGAAGTGGCCCAGCGCCTCCAGGAGAAATTCAAGTTCAGGGCAGTGGCCATTACCCTGCGGGAAAATCCGCTGGTGTGGCGCAACACCTGGTCGGCCATCGCGTACGCCGATGGCAAGTTCTACGAAGACGTTAAGTACGATCTAGAGATCGTGGATCGCGTCGGCGGCGGCGATTCGTTCAGCGCTGGATTTGTCTATGGCTATCTTGCGAAGAACTCCTACGAAGCCGCTGTGCGTTATGGCAATGCATTCAGCGCGCTCAAGCAGACCATTCCTGGCGACTTTAACTGGGCGACGCTGGACGAAGTGGAAAAATTACTGAAGGGAGCGAGCCTGCGCGTTGCCCGTTAGGGGAGTCCGCCAGCGCGCGGACCCTGTCGGCCGGAGGTCAGCAAGGATGCTTGCCTCCCAACGGCGATTGCACGCAATCGCGTTGCGCAGAATTCAACGAGAGGATTGAGCCATGTCCTGGTGCAGAGAGAAGGTCTTAAGCCGGCTTCGCGACGTGGGAGTTGTTCCCATCGTCCGTGTGTCGAATCCGGACGACGCATTCAAGGCGGTCGGGGCCGTAGTTGCCGGAGGCGTTCCGGTTGTGGAGATTACCATGGGCGTGCCGAACGCCCTTCGAGTGATGGAGCACGTGGTCGAGCAGTTTGGCGAAAGCGTATTGCTGGGAGCTGGCACGGTGCTGGATTCGGAGACTTGCCGTGCGGCTCTGCTGGCTGGCGCCGAATTTATCGTGACCCCTTCTCTCGATGTCAAAGTTATCGAGACCTCACGCCGATACAGCAAAGCGTGCATTCCCGGCGCGCTGACGCCGACTGAAATTGTGACGGCGTGGCAGGCCGGGGCGGACATGGTGAAAGTTTTCCCTTGCGGTCCGGTTGGCGGGCCCGACTACCTCAGGGCGTTGCGAGGTCCGCTCCCGCAGATTGAATTGGTTCCGACCGGCGGCGTCGATCTTGAGACCACGCCGGACTATATCCGCGCGGGCGCGGCTGCTGTGGCGGTCGGCGGAGAGCTGGTTTCCCGAAAAGCGCTCCAGGAGGGAAAGACGGAAGTCATTACCACGAACGCCCGTAAATTCCTGGAAGCCGTCCGCTCTGCCCGAGCTGAGCTGAAGAAATAGACACAGTGGAAAATTGAAAGAGCAGCCGGACACTGTCAGGGGAGAGCGCCGTCAAACCTTTTAAGGGCTAGCAGAACTTCAGACGGGCTCTTGACACAAAAATTCGCCTTCGTTTCGCGGAACTTTCCCACCCGGATGGTGACACTGGATCGTAATAACTCGAAAGCTGTTTCATCCGTGGTGTCGTCTCCAGCGTAGATGACCAGCTTGCGGCCCGGAATCTTCTGAAGCAGGTCTTGGGCAGCTTTCCCTTTGTTGCCCATGTCCTTTGGGTAAATTTCCCAGATCTTTTTCCCCGCCAGCAGGCCGAATCCGGGTCCGAGGCGGGCCAGCACTTCTTTGACGATTGCGCAGGCTTTCTCGACTTCGGGTCTGCGGGCGGCCCGGTAGTGAACGCCGAAACAGATTCCCTTGTCTTCCACTCGAACTCCGGAAAGCTCGCGGACCTGCTGCTGCACCCACTGCATCTGTTTTCGAAGCTGTCGTGTGCCCGGCAGGTCAGGAGGCTGCCCGTTGCTCCGCTCCCAGCCGTGCAATCCGAAATAGATAGCGCCCTCGACGCGCGCCCGGAGCCGCAGGTCATCAAGCTGGCGCCCGCTGATGAAGCAGAGCGTTACATTCTCGCGGCCGACCAGCTTGCGCAGCACACGACGCGCGGGCTCGCCCAGGAACACCTCCCCGGGTGTATGGCGCAATCGCACGAGAGTGCCGTCGAAATCGAGAAAGATAACAATCTGCCTGGCCAGCCGGACGCGACGGCTAACCCTGTCCCAGCAATCGAACAGGTATTGCGGCGTGCGGCTGCCAGGAGAGCGGCGTTCCTGAGGGGAGGTTTTCAGCAGCTTGAGATCCGATGAACGGCGGCGGGGCTGTCTAGGTTTTGTCATCATCTCGGGTTGAGGCAAGCGTTCCAGAGGAAAGTGTAAGGATATTTTTCTCGAGAAGGGGAGGTGCTCCTTTCGTTACCGAACTCTGACCGGCTCGGGCTTTTCCAGACGGACTTCTGAGAGCTCGCGGACCAGGCTTGCCGCCCAGCGATAGATGTTATGCTCGCGGACCACGCGTCGCATGCGCTGCATCCGCAGCCTCTTCTCTTCAGGGTCCATCACCAGTGCGAACTTGATGGCTTCCGCCAATTGCTCGGTGTCGTAGGGATTGACAATCAGCGCATCGCGCAATTCGCGGCAGGCCCCTGTAAAGCGGCTTAAGATGAGGACGCCCTGGCCGTCGTTGCGGGAGGCCACAAATTCTTTGGCCACCAGGTTCATGCCGTCGTGGAGCGAGGTCACCATGCAGAAATCGGCCGCTTTGTAGTAGCGCGCAATCTCCTCGTGGCTGTGGTGCCGTTTCAGCAGGATAATGGGTTTCCATCCGCCGCGCATAAAGCGGTTGTTAATGCGGTGGGCCTCCGATTCAATTTCATGCATCAGGCTGCGATACTGTTGGATGTCGGTGCGGCTGGGAGCGCCAATCTGGACAAAGCTGAACTTCTTCTGATAGGCAGGGTACTTTTCGAGGAACCTTTCGACGCCCCAGAGACGTTCAATGATCCCTTTCGTGTAGTCCATGCGATCGACGCCAATGCCCATCAGGACGCCTTCCCCTCCAATCTCCTTCAGGAGATGCTCGGGCTCGGGAGGCTCTGCCAGAACTGGCGTTTTCGCGGTGTCTGTGTCAAAGACAACGCTTACGGGAAATGGGCGGACGAGCGTGAAGTGCCCGCGGCGGTTGACGGCAAAACGGTCCCATTCAATGCGGCATTCAAGGGCGCGGTCAACTGTCTCGAGAAAATTGTTGCAATGATTCTGGATGTGGAAACCGGCGATATCAGCGCCCAGCAGCGCGTCCAGCAGTTCCCGCTGCCAGGGACAGATGCCGAAAGCCTCTGCGTTCGGCCAGGGAATATGCCAGAAGATCGCGACTCGGGCATCCGGCCGCTTCTCTTTTACCATACGCGGCAGCAATGCGAAATGATAGTCGTGGATCAGAACGGCGGGATCCTGCGTGCCCTCCATTTCCTCCAGCAAGGCCTTGGCAAACTTATGATTTACAGCCTTGTACTGCTTCCAGTCCGCCTCGCGGAAAATGGGGCGGGTGTGGGCGATGTGGCAGAGGGGCCACAGGCCTTCGTTAGCAAACCCGAGATAAAATCCCTGTTCTTCTTCCTTACTGAGCCAGACCCTGCGCAAAGTGTAATGGGGGTCGTCGGGCGGGACGCGCAGCCGGCTCTGATCATCCACCGTCTCGCGGTCGGCGTTTCCGGCTCCGGATGCCACCCATGTTCCATCACAGGCACGCAGGATAGGTTCAAGCGAAGTGACCAGGCCGCTGGCCGGCACGACGCATTTTATGCCGCCATTCTCGCGGACATGCATGTACGGCTCGCGGTTCGAGACCGCGAAGATCGGCTTATCGCGAAAACGACTTCGTACGTGCAGCCGCAGGCGTTCCGCCGTCCAGATGACTTCGCCCATTTCTCGCAATCGGGCTTCTTCTTCTGCGGCTGTCCGGGCGACTTCAAGCGTTTTGGCCAGTTGCGACACTTCGTGCGCGATAGGCTGGAAGATCTCCTCAGCCGGCAGCGACGCCGCTCGCAAACCTTTGCCAGTCCTCAGCGCACGCAGCCATTGCGCAGTTTTTGTAACCGGGTCCAGGATGCTGATGCGGACAATCAGCAGGCAGATGAAAGCGATGAGGAGAGTTTCCACCAGCAGGCGGAAAAATGTATCGCGCCAAAGGCGGAACGACTGGTCCTCAATGAAGCTCGTGTTATGGTAGATCGCCAGGACACCTTCCACTCCCGCATCCCCCTGAATGGGCAGCGCATAGGCCTCCATCGGTACGCCATTCAGGTTGAAGAACTGGTTTACTCCTCTGCCCCGATAAATTGCCTGGCCGACTGCAGAAGGGGCAGCGTCCAGTTGTGTCTCGAGTGTGCTGGCGACTGCGATTTTGCGCCCGCTTTTATCATAGACCGCGACCCCGTCGAGGGCTTCGCGGTTCTCGAAGCGGTCCAGAAGCTGCTGCAAAGCGACGAGAGAGTGGCTGGCGAGCAAAGGTTGAACATTGTCAACAAGGCTTTCCGCGAGGACTTCCGCGCGCTTCTCCAGATCGTTTCGAAGCGACCGTTTCTGAGAACGTACCTGGAAAAAGGCGAAGACAAAGGCGACCAGCGTGGTGCTGATTGTCAGCGATATTATTAGCCTGTGGCGAATACGCATAATGTGATTATTGCATCGCCCTTGCCGCGACCACGTCACGGAGGGGAACTCACCGCTAATAGCTGTACGATAAAATCACTGTGCAACTATTGTGCGTTGACCTGGAATGATTCGTGAACTCTAATTATAAGCCATGATGGAGGTGAATGGTGGATTTTAAGGATCGAGTGGCTGTTATAACGGGTGGAACGGGTGCTCTGGGGCGCGTAGTCGTTCTGGACCTGCTGAAAAATGGAGCACATGTCGCAATGCCGTACTTTGGCGAGAGTAGCTGGGAGGCGCTTCGAAAAACTGCGGGGGCACTCTCGAACAGCCTGAGGGGTGGCCCGGTCGACCTCACGAATTCCGAAGAAGTTGAAGGTTTTATTTCCGACGTGCTGGAGCATCACGGCCGAGTGGATTTTCTGGTCTGCGTGGCGGGGGGATTTGCCGCAGGCAGGAGTTTCGAAACCGACGACCGGGCGTGGGACCAGATGCTTGACCTCAACCTTATGAGCGTTGTCCGGACGTTGCGCCCGGTGGTTCCGGTGATGGTCCGCCAGAATTTCGGGCGAATTGTCACGGTTTCGAGTGGCGCTATCCTAAAGGGCGGGGGCGCTGGAATTGCGCCTTACGCGGTCTCGAAAGGCGCTGTCCTGCAACTCACGGAAATACTCGCGCAGGAGCTCGCTAAGCACGATGTCCGAGCGCACTGCATCCTGCCCGGAACCATGGATACCGAGGCGAACCGGAAAGCGATGCCAAACGCGGACTTCTCGAAATGGGTGCAGACTGAAGACGTGGCGAACGTGATCCATTTTCTGCTGAGCGATCAGTCTCGTGCCGTGCGCAACGTGGCAGTGCCGGTGCTAGGCTAGAGCTGGGCAGCACGGCGCCTGAATTGGAGGGGTAAACATCTCAGGTTTGATGGCAGGAGTAAGGTCGAGAAGAATCGACCTCCCTCACCCCATCTGACCGCCTGATGAATTTCGCTTGACGTCTAAGACTCACTGCATTAGCGTTGCTGCTGTTCTGAATGACACTTACCTCTCGGGGCTTCGCAGACGTGCGGATGAAATCCCGAACTGCCTGGCAGCCGAACGCATCATGAGATCAAAAACTTCCCGCAGGTCGATGCTTGGCGTGGCATTTGGATTGGCCGCTGTGCTCCTCACGACGACGTTCGCGCAGGAGCAGACACGCAGCGCGGACCCGTGGATGAACACGTCGTTGTCCGCCGAGCAGAGGGCTGAACTGCTGATCCACGCGATGACGCTCAAAGACAAGGTTGGCCTGATGCACGGCATCGACCGGAAAGAGCATCCGTTCAAGGGGTACGTGGGATACGTTCCGGCGAACCCGCGGCTCCACATTCCTGCGTTGAAGCTCGCCGACGGGCGCGCGGGAGTGGGGAACAAGGCCACCGGAGTGACGCTTCTGCCGGCCCCCATCGCCGCGGCCGCCAGTTGGGACACTTCTCTGCTGGAAGCCTTTGGCAAGGTCATCGGTGAAGAGCAGTGGTGGAAGGGAACCAATGTTGAATTGGGACCCACTATCGACGTGGTGCGCGTGCCTGAATGGGGACGGACGTTTGAGACTTACGGTGAAGATCCATATTTCAACGGCCAGATGGCCGCTGCTGAGATCAAGGGCATCCAGAGCCAGGGGCCCATCGCAGACGCGAATATGTACCTGACCATGAATCAGGAAAGCGATCGCTTCCATATAGATTCGGTCGTGGATGAGAGGACTCTGCAGGAAATTTATTTGCCGCCATTTCAGGCTGCGGCCTCAGCCGGTGTTGGTACTTTCATGTGCGCCTACATCAAGACCAACGGCGTTTACTCCTGTGAGAACCCGCACGTACTCGGCGACCTTCTCAAGAAGCAACTCGACTTTGGCGGATGGGTAATGAGCGACTGGGGCGGCACTCATTCCACGGCTGCTTCCGCAAGTGCGGGCTTGGATCAGGAGATGCCCGACGACCGCTACTACGGACAGGTGCTTGAGGAAGCCGTTACGAACGGCCAGGTGAGCGTGGCGACTCTGAACGAGCACGTCAGGAGAATACTGGTGACGATGTTTCGGCGTGGCCTCTTTGACCGGCAGCAGCCCGGCAACTGGGACTCAAATGTTCGAAGCCCGGAGCGCGATGCATTTTCACGCAGCGCCGCTGAGCAGGGGACTGTCCTCCTGAAGAACGAAGGCAATATTCTTCCGCTCTCCAGCGCCTCTTCCGTTGCTGTGATCGGCGCAGATGGTGGAGACAAGCCTCAGGTTGAAGGCACGGGCAGTTCCGCCGTTGTCGCGCCCTATGTGGTCAGCCCGCTGGAAGGCATCCGCAGACGCGCGGGCAAGGGCAGCCGCGTTACCTATGCGGACGGCAAGGATCTTGCCGGCGCCGCTCGGGTGGCGAAGTCTGCGGCGGTTGCTATCGTGTTTGTGAGCACGATTGAGGGTGAAGGGCACGACCGGCCGAACCTTGAGCCGCCCGGCAATCAGGACCAGCTTATTTCAACTGTGGCCGCGGCTAATCCCAAGACCATCGTGGTTCTGAACACGGGCGGCCCGGTGCTGATGCCCTGGATAGACGAGGTTCGCGGCGTTATCGAGGCGTGGTATCCGGGGCAGGAAGACGGCAACGCCATCGCCGCAATTCTCTTCGGCGACGTCAACCCAGCGGGAAAGCTGCCGCTCACGTTTCCGCGAACAGCCGATAAGATTCCCACCAGTACTCCGCAGCAATGGCCCGGTGTTAACGGCAGGTCTGTCTACAGCGAGAAGCTCAACGTCGGTTACCGGTGGTACGATGCCACCGGCACTGAGCCTCTGTTTCCGTTTGGATTCGGCTTGTCATACACGACATTTCGGCTCAGTCGTCTCGAACTCGCGCCTACACGCCTGAGTGAAGGTGCGGGCGTCATTCATGCGACCGTCGATGTTACCAACACGGGCCACCGGGCCGGGTCGGAGGTTGTTGAGGCCTACATCAGTCAGCCGTCCAGAAACGGAGAGCCGCCGCGGCAATTGTGCGCTTTTGCCAAAGCCTTTTTGAAACCGGGTGAGACCAGGCAGGTTCCTCTAACCATCGCACCCCGCGCATTTGCGTACTACGACACAGCCGAGCACCGCTGGGTCTCTCCCACAGGCACTTACCGGATCCTGGTGGGAACTTCATCTCGGGACCTGCCACTCGAGCGCGATGTGACCATATCGGATGTCCAAATTGACCAACTTCGCCAACTGCGCCGACCTGCATCAGATGGCTTTTTTCAGGGGAATAATCTGCCCAAGTCCCCGCTTCATGCTAAAGGTCTGGCCTGGAGTGATGTTGGTACTCTTTTTCTGTCCGTGAATTTCCCAAACAGTTGCCAGGTTGGCGCTGGTGACGAGCTTCTGCTCTACCACGCGTTGGGGAAGATCTGCACGTTGTTGTGCTCTATTCCAGGTCACAGCCTTGATTGACTTTCGCGCGGCGGGTGACGTAGAGTACCTTCTTCCTTGCAGGCAATGTTGATCTCGCCGCCTTGCGCCAGTCCACGTGAGGCAATCTAACCGACATCTGCTTGTAAATGGAAGGTCACGGGATTTCGGTATCGTTCCCGGTTTTGCAGTGGTTTTCCCAAAGGAGAGTCTAATGTCCACACCCAATGAAGCGAATGCGCCTGCGCGCTCAGCGGCGCTGCAGGCAGGGAGGGTTTTCAATTTCAGCCCGGGGCCGGCCATGCTGCCTGAAGCCGTAATGTCGCGCGTGCAGCAGGAATTCCTGAACTATGGGGGCATCGGCGCCTCCATTATCGAGATCAGCCACCGGTCCAAAGACTTCGTAGCCGTGGTGGAAGAAACCATTGCGCTTTTCCGAGAACTCGTTTCGCTGCCGGAAGACTATGCAGTGCTTTTCGTACACGGCGGGGCTCGCATGCAGTTTTCCGCCATACCTATGAACCTGATCGGGCTGAAGCCGGCGCATCGCGCGGCATACGTTGAAACGGGAGTGTTCTCGGGCACCGCGATCAAAGATGCCGCCGCCTATGGCACGATTGAGACGGTTGCCAGCGGCCGAAGTGACAACTTCGTGCGCATCCCGGAACTGGACATGAGCCGTCTCCCTGGAGACACTTCCTATCTCCATATCACCACCAACAACACGGCCTACGGAACGCGGTGGAATACGTTTCCCGAAGCGGGTGATATACCGGTGGTAGCCGATACCACTTCAGAGATTTTGTCGCGTGTAATGGATTATTCACGGTTTGGCGTGGTTTATGCGAGCCTCCAGAAAAACCTGGGCCCCGGAGGGACTGCCATCGTCGTCATCCGCAAAGACCTGCTCGGCCACGCGCTGCCGATGACTCCGCCCTTGCTCGACTACGCTGCCGTGGAAAAGGGACAGTCACTCATTAATACGCCGAGCAGCTTCAACATTTACTTCACGCGTGAAGTGTTGCGCTGGATGAAAGAGGTGGGGGGCGTCCGTGAAATAGAACGCCGGAACAATCAGAAGGCACAAATCCTCTACAGCGCGATTGACCAGTCGAGTTTTTACAAACCGCTGGTGGACAAGGCGCATCGTTCTACGATGAACGTCACATTCGACCTGCCCTCGCCGGAAGCGCTCGATGCATTTCTCACGCGGGCCGGCCGGGAGGGGCTGTATTCGTTGAAGGGCTATCGCGCCGTCGGGGGAGTGCGCGCTTCGATTTACAACGGTATGCCGGTTGCAGGTGTTGAGGCTCTCGTCTCGTTCATGAAAGAATTTGAGCGGTCCCATGGCTAGAAATCGCTGCGTCGTTTGAACGGAACCACAATCGCGGCGAAGGGAGGCTGAACCGGCCTGGAGGCTGGCGTGATCCTGGCGCGGCGAACGACATGAAAATCCTGGTTGCGGACAATGTTTCTCAGAAGGCGGTGGAACTCCTTCAATGGGATAGTTCCTGGAACGTGGTGTTCCTGCCCCAACAGAAAAACCTCTCGCTGACCGAAGAGATCAAGGATGCGGACGCGCTGGTGGTACGGAGCGCCACCAAGGTGAATGCCGAGCTGCTGGCGCATGCCAAATGCCTGCGGGCCGTCGGGCGGGCGGGGGTGGGCGTCGATAATGTTGACCTTGAGGCTGCCACAAGGCATGGCGTGGTGGTGATGAACACTCCGGGCGGGAGTTCGGCCAGTGTTGCGGAGCAGGCCGTGGGATTCCTGGTATCGCTGGCGAGGCGGATTCCGCAGGCCGATGCTTCAATGAAAAGGGGCGCCTGGGAAAAGAAGAAGCTGACCGGCACGGAACTGCGCGGCAAAACTCTGGGGCTTGTCGGACTTGGACGGATAGGAAGCGAGGTGGGGCGGCTGGCCCGCGCGTTTGAAATGCAGGTGATCGCTTACGACCCTTACGTGCCGTTGCGGCTTGCTCAGGAGCAGGGCGTGAAGCTGGTGAAGTTTGATGTGCTGCTGGGTGAAAGCGACTTTATCAGCCTGCACACAGCAGCGACTGCGGAAACCCAGCACCTTATCAACGCCGAAACTCTCGCGAAGACGAAGCCGGGCGTCCGCATCATCAACTGCGCGCGCGGAGAGCTGATCAAGGAAGAAGATCTTCTCCGGGCTCTCGAGAGCGGCCACGTCGCCGGAGCCGCGCTCGACGTGTTTGAAAAAGAGCCGCCAACTGGTTCCATGCTGGTGGCGCACCTGAACGTCATCGCTACGCCTCACATCGCGGGTTCAACGGATGAAGCGCTGGAAAATGTGGGTATCAGCATCGCCGAGCAAATTCGTGACTACCTGCGGCTGGGTGTTCCGCGCAATGCCGTCAACATGCCGGCCATTTCCCCCGAGGAGTACAAGAAACTCGAGCCTTACATCCAGCTTGGGGAGAAACTCGGCGCTTTTGTTGCTCAGATTGCCGGCGAACGCCTGGAAGAAGTGAAGATCAGCTACGACGGCGGGCTGGCTGAACTGAACACTCATCTGGTGAAGAATGCTGTGCTCAAGGGCGTCCTCAGCAAGCCTCTCCTGCACGAAATCAATCTTATCAATGCGGCCGCCATGGCGCACGAGAGGGGCATTGAGGTGATTGAGGTCAGAAGCGCGCGCCGCGCCGCCTATTCAAACTCGCTGGGCATCGCCCTCCGCACGGACGCCGATTCACCGTCGGCCCTGGGCATGGTTGGATTGCGCGGATTGCGCATTCTGGGCATCAACGAGATCAACATCGAGGCTTCACTCAAAGGTTTCATTCTGTTTATCCGCAATCAGGACGTGCCGGGCGTGATTGGCCGCGTGGGAACGATTTTGGGCGAAAAGAAAGTGAACATCGCCAGCTTCGCCCTGGGCAGGAACCAGGAGGCCGGCGAAGCGATTGGCCTGGTCAATATCGATGAACTGATTTGCCAGGACGCGCTGGGGGAGATCCGTAAGGTGCCGGCAGTGCGATTTGCCTGCGTGGTCGAGGTGTAATACGGCGCTCGGGAAATAGATTTTGGAGCACTCCGGGCCAGGGCGAACTGCCGGGCCGCGTTCGTCTCGTCAGCCGGCTGGCAGCCGGATTTTGAGCCAGCTTGGAGCGACACCGCGCCGGTGAGCTCCTCAGCAGTTGGCTCGAGCGGCCCAATGTCTCCCCTGGCTTTACTCGAGTTCTTCAATCCCAACCAGAAAGTACCTGTACATGCCTTCACGAAGTGTGGTCACTTCGTACCACAGGCGGCATTTCACTTCGCGACGGCGATGATGGACATAAACGTGCCGCTCTTCAGACACTCTCCAAGCCATATCCCCACCCCGGACGAAAAGAGTTATTCCTGAACCGAGCATGCCAGTTGCCAAAAATCGCACTACGGCTTGTTGTTGATCACGTACATACATGCCACATGTAGCTATAGGGCCGAAGGGCGTTTCGCCGGGTGCAAAGGCTTGCGTGTTTTGTTGGTCGAAGGGTTTAGCGGGGAGTGTGCTAAGCAGGACGGTGCAAGCGAAAGCCTTTCAAGGCCACTTGCCGAGACGCGCTTTGGCGCTGACCCAATTAATACCCCAACCGGAATGATGAATAGCCCCGGCCAGGCCCCGACTGGTCATTGGTCCCTAGTTGATAGCAACGGGTAAGCGAGTCAATTTTTGCGAATCTAACTAGTATTAACCAAGTATTGTTACGGCCTGTCCGAACCCTTAGAATCGTGTACGTTTCGTCGGGCTGGGCAGGAGCTCAACAGAGGAGAAACATGCGTATATTTTGCGGGTGCGGGCTGCGCCTCCTGGCTGTCGCCGTGTTTATCCTGCTTAATTCGATGCCGGCATCCGGCCAGGGCTGAGTGTGCGAGCGACAGAACCCATCCGTGTTTGGTGGGTCCGAGTCTTACATGACGAAGGGGCAGTGGCAGTTGACTACCTCTTTCTTTCACTTCTACTCCGATAAACATTACGTCGGCACCGAGCCTAACACGGCCATCAACGCTTTCCGCGGCCCCGTCAACGTTCGCAGCCAGTTTAATTTTGATTTGGCCTACGCCATCACCGACCGCTGGAATGTCTCGCTGGACGTTCCCATCCAGCACCAGACCTACAATCTCCACCGGCCGTTTGCTGCATCGGGTTCTACGGGACCGGTTCCTATCAACACTGGAGCCGACGGACTTGGCGACATGACCTTGCGCGGGGGCTACTGGCTTTTTTCAACAAAACAATCGAGAGGCAACGTTTTCGTTTCCCTCGGCCTCGAGATGCCGACGGGCAAGAGCGACGCCACGTCAGACGTTTACGGCCGCCAGGTTCCGGTGGATATCTCCGTACAGCCGGGCAACGGAGCCTGGGGAATAGTACCTACGGTGCAGGCGTTCCATACCTTCAACAGGTTTTCGCTGTACGGGTTTGCGACTTACCTGATCAATCCTCGCAACACCACCGGGACGCCGGCGTTCTTTTCGGCACTTGGCCATCCCAATACGACGAACTTGAATTCCAGCACCGACCAGTATCTGGCGGTGGTTGGAGGCGCGATACCCACTCCGCTTCATTGGCTTTCGCTCACCGCCGGCTACAGATTTTCAGGCGTACCGGTTGAAGATCTTTTCGGCCCTTCAGACGGATTCCGGCGCCCTGCAAATCTCCAGTACGCGGAGCCGGGCGTGCAAGTCACGCTGCTGGGACGGACGATCAACTTCAGTGTGCCCATCGTAACTTACATCGACGTCAAGCCACATATCGTCAACGGAGTGAACCAGAATACCGACTCGACGGTGCCGAGTTTTATGTTTTCGATATCCTATCCGCTGCGTTTCGGCCGGGGAACAGGGCGACAACGCGATTGAACATGCCAACTCGCCTGATGGCTGCCACATTCTTGTTAGCTATGATGATCGCTCCGTCGTGGGGCCTGGCAGCGCGGAAGCCTGTGACCGGCGACCAGGTGGAAGACTTTGCCTTCAGAGATTTCAACGGCCAGATGCACCGGCTGTCTGATTATTCCGGCCATTATGTGCTGCTGGATTTCTGGGCAACATGGTGCGGTCCCTGCCTGAAGGAGGTGCCAGTCCTCAGGAAGGCAGCGGAGCTTTATAGAAAACGGGGGCTGGAAATTCTGGGCATGAACAGCGACCAAAAGGTCGAGAAGGCCCGGAAGTTTTTGGAGAAGAGTCAG
>DASUJZ010000118.1:0-12253 GCA_036278995.1 Terriglobia bacterium
ACTCAACTCAGCAAGCAACATATCGTCGTCGCCCCTGGTGGTGAAGGCGTTGCCAGCATGCAGGATCAGGTGCATGACGGACTGCGCCTGCTGATGATCATCGCGGGCCTCGTGCTGCTGATCGCCTGTGCTAACATCGCCAACCTGCTGATGGCCCGCGGTGCTTCCAAGCGGTATGAGACGGCAGTCCGCGTGGCGCTAGGCGCTCCGCGGCGCCGCCTGGTCCGCCAGATTCTTACTGAAAGCGTGCTGCTGGCTGTCATCGGAGGCGTTGCGGGGCTGCTGGTCGCCTACCTCGGCACGCGCACTCTGCTGCTGATCGCTTTCCGTGGCGCGCATTACATCCCTATCGACGCCACTCCCTCGCTCGCCGTGCTGGGCTTCGCGTTCCTGCTTTCGCTGCTCACCGGAGTCGTTTTTGGCGCGGCGCCGGCCTGGATCACTACGCATTCCGATCCTGCGGAGGCTTTGCGCGGCGCTGGCCGCTCCACCCGCGACCGCTCGTCGTTGCCGAGAAAATCTCTGGTGGTCATCCAGGTTGCGCTTTCCGTCGTGCTGCTGATTGGCGCCGGCCTGCTCACCAAGAGCCTGCGAAATCTTGAGAACCAGAACTTCGGTTTCGAACCCGAGGGCCGCCTGATCGTGAGAGTCAATCCGGCCCTGGCCGGTTACAAACCGGATCAGCTCCACGGGCTCTACCAGCAGCTTGATCAGCAGCTTTCGCAAATTCCCGGAGTGATCAGCGCCAGCTATTCGGGCTACAGTCCAATGCGCGGCGACAATTGGGGCTTCAGCTTTCACATTCTGGGGCGTCCGCCGGATGAGCGCGATGGCGCTTCTTTTGACTGCGTGGGCCCTCACTATTTTGAGACCATCGGCACGCGCCTGGTTCGCGGGCGTTTGATTGGTGAACAGGACACTGCCGCGTCGCCCAAGGTTGCCGTCGTCAATCAGGCGTTTGTCAAAAAATTCTTTCCCAAGCAGGACCCCATCGGGCAGCACTTTGGGATGGGTGATCCGAAGCATGCGGGAGATATGGAGATTGTCGGAATCGTGCAGGATGCGAAGTACCAGAACGCGCACGAGCCGCCCTATCCGACGTTCTTCATGCCCTTCTTTCAGATGTCAAGCGATCCCAAGCTGGAGTTCCTCAGGGTTGGGGCCGCCTACATTGGCGACATCGAACTGCACGTGGCCGGCCAGTCGGAGAACCTCGAGAAAGCCGTCCGCCGCACGCTGGCAAACATCAATCCCAACCTCACCATCCTCGAGATGATGAGCCTCAGCCGGCAGCTCGAGCTCAACTTCAATCAGGAAAATCTGATCGTCTGGCTCACCGAGCTCTTCGGGCTGCTCGCGCTCGTTCTCGCCTGCATTGGGCTGTATGGAGTCACGTCGTACTCCGTGGCGCGCCGAACCAGCGAAATTGGCCTGCGCATGGCGTTGGGAGCGAACCGCGCAAACGTCCTCGGGCTGGTGCTGCGGGGCGCGATGCTCCAGCTTGCCATCGGTCTTGCCGTCGGCATCCCGCTGGCGCTGGCAGGTGGGCGCCTGGTGTCAACCATGCTCTACGGTGTGAAGAGTTACGACGTCTGGATTCTGCTGGTGGCTGCCGTGGTCCTTGCCGTGTGTGCGTTCGTCGCGGCGTTTTTTCCTGCGCGCCGGGCAGCCAATGTCGATCCCCTGGTGGCGCTGCGGTACGAATAAGCCAGGGATCGGGGATTAGGAGGAAGTGCGAAGTGTGAAGGATGAAACGAGGAACAGGCCATACGGCTTTTTGCGAAAGGGCACGAGTTCACTCGTGCCGCCAATGCCGCGTCCTCGCTTCGCGGGCTTTAGCCCCTGGAAAACCATAGCGGCGCGTTTGCCGCGCCATCGGTGACCGTTATTTGTGATTGAGTGATTTGATTATTGAGCGATCGAGAGAAGTCTGAAGTCTGAAGGATGAAGGATGAAAGCTGACTGACGATGGCCGGCGGCTGAGCGCCGATGGTCGCGTAACTATTATGAATTATGAATGCTGAATTATGAAACGGAACCGACCGCCAGTTCTTGGCAGTTCCTGTCTGGTTTTCACAATTCATAACTCATAATTCAGAATTCACCATTTTGGCGGTTCGCGGAGGAGGATTTGATGGAAGAAAATGGAATGAGTCTGATCAAGCTGGAAGGTGTCAATAAGGTTTTCTTCACGGAGGAGCTGGAAACGCACGCGCTCTCGGGCGTCCATCTCGACATTCACAAAGGGGAATTCGTCTCGATTGCGGGCCCGTCGGGCTGCGGCAAGTCAACGCTGCTCTCGCTGATCGGCCTGCTCGATACTCCCACCGATGGCAGATACTGGTTGAACGGCAAGCCGGTGGCAGAACTCGGCCTCGGCGAGCGCTCGCGCATCCGCAATCGCGAGGTCGGCTTCATCTTCCAGAGCTTCAATCTGATTGGCGATCTGAACGTTTTTGAAAATGTCGAGCTCCCGCTCACCTATCGCGGCATGCCGTCCTCGGAGCGCAAGCAGCGCGTGCAGCAAGCGCTGGAGCGGGTCGGCATGGCCCACCGGGTTAAGCACTACCCCTCGCAACTATCTGGCGGCCAGCAGCAGCGCGTGGCGGTGGCGAGAGCGCTGGTGGGAGACCCTGCCGTCCTGCTGGCTGATGAGCCCACCGGCAACCTGGATTCCAAAAATGGCGAAGCGGTCATGGACCTGCTCGGCGAACTGCACCGTGCCGGATCGACCATCGTGATGGTCACGCACGATCCGCGATTCGCGCGCCACGCCGGGCGGACAATACACCTGTTTGACGGTCGGATTGTTGATGAAGCCACGGCTGCCGATCTGGCGCTCAATGAGGGCCCGCTGATGGCCTGACCCATCCACTTAGCGGAGCGAACTGCACAATGATCCAACTTATCAACATCGAAAAATCTTTTCCTGTCGGTCCCAGCCGCTACTACGTGCTGCGCCGCATCAATCTCGAGATCAAGCAGGGTGAATTCCTGACCATCATGGGCCCCTCCGGTGCCGGCAAATCAACCCTGCTCAGCATTCTCGGCATGCTCGACGGCGACTGGACAGGCGAGTACTACCTGCTGGACCAGCCCATCCACCGGATGAAGGTAAAGCAGCGCGCTGAGGTCAACAAGAAGTACGTCGGCTTCGTCTTTCAGCAATACCATCTGCTCGACGGCTTGACCGTGGCTGAGAATCTGGATATTCCGCTTTCGTATCGCAACATCAGGAAATCCGAGAGGCAGGCCATCGTTGCGGACACCCTGGACCGCTTCCACATCGTCGGCAAAAAGGATCTTTATCCCACCCAGCTCTCAGGTGGCCAGCAGCAGCTTGTCGCCGTCGCGCGAGCCGTGATCGCCAATCCAAAACTGATTCTTGCTGATGAACCTACTGGCAACCTTCACTCGAGCCAGGGGAAGGAAATCATGGACCTTTTCAAGAAGCTGAACGACGAGGGCGCCACCATCGTCCAGGTAACCCACAACGAGGCCTGGGCGAATTACGGCAGCCACATCATCAATCTTCAGGACGGCTGGATCAGCGACAATTGACGCATTGATTCATCGAGCGGCTCGAGCACTCGAGCGATTGGCGGTTGAACCGAGAGGCAGGTAGTTAGTAATTCGTAATTCGTAATTTGAGAAGAGCAAACCATGAGCACGCTACTCCAGGACCTGAAGTACGGTATTCGTCAATTGGGAAGAAGCCCCGCCTTCACTGCGGTTGCCGTGTTGACGCTGGCGCTCGGCATTGGCGCCAACACGGCTATTTTTTCGGTGATCAACGGTCTGTTCCTCCACCCGCCGGGTCTGCCGAATCCGGATCGCGTAGTTGCGGTGCGGGGAAAGTACGACAAGCTGGGTCTGAAAAGCATTGTTATTTCCGCGCCCGATTTCGCCGCCATCCGCGACAGCAAAAGAATCTTCGCCGCCGCAGCCATCGAGAGCGACAGAGACTTCAACTATACAGCCGGTGATTGGCCCCAGCGCCTTCAAGGCGCCATGGTCTCATGGCAGTGGTTTGACGTCTTTGGCGCACGTCCCGTTCTGGGGCGAAGTTTCACTGCGGCGGAGGACCAGCCCAACGCAAACCATGAGGTAATTCTGGCCTATGGATCGTGGCAGCGCTGGTTTGGAGGTGACAGGGAAGTCATCGGGCGCACAATCCAGTTGAACGAACAGCCGTACAAAATCGTTGGCGTAATGGGCCCGGAATTCCGCTGGCCTGACTCGGCGGATTTGTGGACGCCGATTGGTCTTGCTCCTGAGGCTTTCAGCGATAACAATACGTTTAATGAAAGCTATTTTGCCGTGGCGCGCTTGCAGCCGAATGTGACCTTCGCGCAGGCCAGCTCGTACGTTGGCGTGCTGGTCAGGCGCGTCGAGGACGATCCCCGTTCAACTTACGCGAAAGACTCTGGCTGGGGCGTTTTCATATTGCCGCTGGTGGACTTCATCT
Organism: Terriglobia bacterium; assembly: GCA_036278995.1. Lineage (GTDB taxonomy): Bacteria > Acidobacteriota > Terriglobia > UBA7540 > UBA7540 > SCRD01. Next base: position 4,469 of record DASUJZ010000118.1, read on the forward strand.
ACGGCGATCTACGCACGCCGATCCTGATCCTTGCCGGCGCGGTGGGCCTTGTACTGCTAATCGTCTGCGCCAACATCGCCGGGCTGCTGCTGGCCAAGGCGACGGGACGCGGCCGGGAACTTGCAGTCCGCGCAGCACTCGGGGCCTCGCGAGGGCGCCTGGTTCGGCAGGCCCTTGCGGAATGCGCGCTGCTTTCATTTGCCGGAATTCTGCTGGGCCTGCTGGTTGCCGGCCTGGGCATCAACGCCCTGATGCTGATCGCCCCCAAAGAACTCGTCGCTGCGGGTGGTTTCCCGTTGGATGGGCACGTCCTGATGTTCACAGTCGCACTGGGCGCCGCTGCCGTCTTCCTCTTCGGCTTGATGCCCGCCTGGCAGATGTCCAGGGTCGAACCTTACCGCGCCTTGCGAGGGTCTGAGAGAACAACGGCTGGAGGCCGCCAACGCCATCGGCTGCGGTCTTTCCTCGTGGTTGGGGAGCTGGCGATGGGCCTCGTTCTGCTTGCTGGCACGGGCCTGCTGCTCCAGAGCCTGAAGCAAATCCTCACTGTGAATCCAGGTTTCCAGCCGAACGGTGTGATGGCTGCCGGGCTTTCACTTCCGGAAAAACAATACAGTACCAAAGAGAAGCAACTCGCTTTTTTCCGCAGCGTGATGGACAGCCTTTCACACGCGCCCGGCGTCACGGCGGTGGGCGCAGGTTTTCCGGTGCCTTTTGCGGGTGGGAATGAGTCAGCCTCTTTCCAGATCGAAGGACGACCCATCGGCCCCGGCGATCCCGGACCCCATGGCAACATCCGCTATGTCACAGGCGGATACTTCACCGCGCTTGGAATCCCTCTTCTCGAGGGCCGCTTCTTTGATCAAAACGATCGCCTGGGCTCAGAGCCCGTCGCTATCATTGACAAGAATCTGGCGCTGGAATACTGGCCAAACCAGAATCCCGTCGGGCAGAAGATCCGGAATGGGCGCAACAGTTCCTGGGCCACCATTGTCGGAATCGTCGGCCACATTCGCTTCAACCAGCTTGCAGGAGAAGAATCGAGCTCAGCTATATCCGAGAGCGCCGGAAAGGGCGTTTACTACTATCCGCTGTTTCAGAAGAAAGCGCCGCTCGGGTATTTCCTCGTGAAGTCCGGAGCCGGACCAGCAGCCCAGGCTGATCTGATCCGTCGCGCCGTTCGCGCCGTGGACGCCAACCAGCCCGTCTCCGACGCGAAAAGCATGAATGAACGTATTGCCGGCTCGTTAGCGCCGCAGCGCTTCGCCGCCAACTTGCTGGCGGTGTTTGCTGCGCTGGCCGTTCTGCTGGCGGCGCTTGGACTCTATGGTCTGATGAGCCATAGCGTGGCCCAGCGAACCAGCGAAATCGGTATTCGCATGGCTCTGGGAGCGACTCGTGGCGGAGTGCTCTCTCTCTTTGTGCAAGAGGGGCTCCGCCTGGCGCTGGCAGGAGTTGCCCTCGGCGTTGCCGGAGCCTTCGTGCTGGCGCGGTTTCTCTCCAGCCTGCTCTACGGCGTCAAGGCTACTGACCCGCTCATCTTTTTTGCTGTCTCGCTGATCCTGATCGCAGTGGCCTTGCTGGCCTGCTACATCCCGGCCCGCCGCGCCGCCAGGATCGATCCCATGGTGGCGCTGCGATACGAGTAAGCCAGTGGTAAGTGAGCAGTGGTTAGTGATTAGTGGAGAAAACCAATCACTATCCACAATTCGCTACCCACTATTCACTATTCACTAACTACTATTTGGCAGAAGGGCGAATCGTGAGCACCCTAATCCAGGACTTAAAGTATGGTGTGCGCCAATTGGGAAGAAGCCCCGGCTTCACCGCCGTCGCCGTACTCACGCTGGCGCTTGGAATTGGCGCCAATACAGCGGTTTTCAGCGTGATGAATGCCGTTCTCCTCCGCTACCTGCCGGTTCCGAATCCGCAGCAGTTGGTCTATTTGCACACGGATTCCATTCCATCCGGCGGCTCTGAAACAGGCAATCCCCCAAACACGTTTAACATGCCGACTTTTGAGCAGTTCCGCACCGAGCATCGAGAGTTTCAAAGCCTGGCGGCCTTTGTCCCATTGGCGGTCGGCAAAGTATCCGTTCGTTCGGGCCAGGAGGCTGAAGCGGCCAGCGTGGACATGGTGAGCGGAAATTTCTTTTCAGGCCTGGGCGTCCGGCTGGCGCGCGGACGAGCGTTCACGCCGGAAGATGAAACCGGCCACACTCAGGCAGCCGTGCTCAGCTACGACTACTGGACGCGGCAATTTGCCCGCAATCCTTCCGCGATTGGCCAGACGATTTACATCAAGGCCGTGCCGTTCACCGTCATCGGCATCGCATCGCACGATTTCTCCGGTGTGGAACCGAATGAAACGCCAACCGACGTTTGGATTCCTTTCCAATCCCGGCCCGACCTGAAACCCTGGGCGCGCTCTCCCCAGGAGAAGGACGGGTTGTACAGTCCTCCCAACTGGTGGTTTCTGATGATGATCGGGCGGCTGCAACCGGGAATGACATGGCAGCGCGCCATTGCTCAGCTTCAGCCCACTTACAGCCGCACGGCATATGCAGGCATCGGCGAACGCAAGGCAAAAGAACGCGCTCCTCAACTCTATTTTTCCGCTACGGGCGGAATCCAGAAGCTGCGGGAGAACTATGACAATCCCTTTTTCGTGCTGATGGGCATGGTGGCAATCGTGCTGCTGATCGCGTGCATCAACGTGGCCACGCTGCTGATTGCAAGAAATGCCGCCCGCGAGCGGGAGTTCACCATGCGGGTGGCTCTTGGCGCCAGCCGCGGCCGCCTCTTTCGTCAATTGCTGACGGAGGGCCTGCTGCTGGTGGCAGCCGGAAGCATCTTCGCCTGGATTTTTGCCCTTTGGGCCACACAGGCGCTGGCGGCCTGGTCTGACCTGACCGTTGATGTTGCCCCGGACGGCGCCGTATTGCTTTTCACTCTGTGCATTGGGCTTGTCACGGCTCTTGCGCTGGGGCTCGCCCCGCTGCGAAATGCGTGGCGCGTGCCTTCCGGCCTTGCGCTCAAAGCGGCAGGGACAGTGGTGAGCCCCGCGCGCAGCAGGTTTCGCGCCGGCCAGGCCATCGTGGCGGTGCAGATCGCACTCTGCCTGGCCTTGTTGATGGGCGCGGGGCTGATGGTCCGAACGCTGCGCAACCTGGAAAATGCACATCTGGGCTTCCGCGCATCGGGTTTGCTGGTGTTCGGGGTCACGCCTCCGCAGAGCTTCCGCACCGATACCGAGATGCTCCACTTCTGGCAATCGCTGCTCGACCGCGTGCGCGTTTTGCCGGGCGTGGAATCCGCAACTCTCACCGGGCTCCGTATCGGCTCCGGCTGGAGCAACAATACGGACGTTCACGTTGATGGCAGGAATCCGCGTGGGAACGTTGGTTCAATGGTGCGGTGGAACGACGTGGGGCCGGATTTCTGCCATGTTTTTGGCATTCCACTCCTCGAGGGCCGCGACTTCACCGATGCCGACTCTGCCGCTGCGCCGAAAGTGGTTATCATCAACAAGACCTTTGCCGATCGTTACCTTGCCGGAAGGAATCCCATCGGGCACCAGGTGGAAACCAAAAAGGGCCAGCCATTCACCGTCATAGGAGTTGTTGGGGACAGCAAGTACACGGGCGTCCGTGAACACAGTATACCCATTGCTTACTTCCCCTATACGCAGATGTCGCTCGGCAGCACTATGACGGTGGAGTTGCGCGCTGGCCGCAATCCTCTCGCATTGCTGCCTGAGGCGCGCCGCGCGGTGGTCCAGTTTGGCCCCGACATTCCGCTGCTTCAGCCCATGACGCAGCAGGCGCAGATGGAGGAAGGATATTCCGACGAACACATGTTCGCTCGCGTCGCCGCGCTCTTCGGACTGCTGGCCGGGCTTCTGGTGGCGGCGGGACTTTACGGGACGGTTGCTTACAAGGTCAGCCGGCGCACGCAGGAGATCGGCATCCGCATGGCACTTGGCGCCCAGCGTCGGCAGGTGCTCTGGATGATCGTGTGCGAAAGCATCGTGGTGGCGCTTGCCGGCGTGGCAGTTGGATTGCCGCTCGCTCTTGCCGGGGCAAAGCTGCTGGGCTCGATGCTCTACGGCGTCAAGTCAACCGACCTGCTGTCGATCGTTGGCGCGCTGGCAGGGGTCACTTTGCTGACCATCGCTGCCAGCCTGGTTCCTGCACGCCGCGCCGCCAACGTCGATCCCATGGTGGCATTGAGGTATGAGTAGCGGCGCGTTTACCGCGCCATTGGTAATTGAGTGATTTGGTGATTGAGCGATTGCGAAAGAAGTATGAATTATAAATTATGAAGTCTGAGATAGCCGCAGCCTGGGCTGGTGACGGAAGAAGGTGCGCGCATCGGTCTCTTCGCTTTCATCCTTCATAACTCAGAATTCATAATCGGCCCGGCACGAGTAATTCGTAATTCAGAAGAGCTGACCGCTATCCACCAGGAACCGATTCATGACCACGCTCCTCCAAGATCTGAAATACGGTCTTCGCATGCTGGCGAGGAATCCTGGCTTCACCGCCATCGCCGTGCTGACGCTGGCCCTGGGCATTGGCGCCAACACGGCCATTTTCTCAGTGATTAACACGGTCCTGCTGCGTCCTCTTCCCTACCACGATCCGGATCGCCTGGTGATGCTTTGGGAGCGCGACCCGGCCAAGGGCATTGACCATGAGTTAGTCACCGGGCCCGATTTCATCGACTGGCGGCAAAATCATGTTTTCACGAGCATGGGTTTCTGGGCCGGCTTTCCCGGCTCGACGGATTTCAATCTTGTTGGCGCCCAAGGGACCGAAAAAGTTGCGGGCATCTACGCTTCTTCGACTCTTTTCTCCGTCCTTGGCGTCCAGCCATTGATGGGCCGCACCTTTCTCCCTGAGGAAAACAACTGGCAAGGCAGTCGCGTGGCGCTTATCAGCCATGAGCTATGGCAAAGCCGATTCGGCAGCGATCCTCATGTGCTGGGTCGCACTCTTACCGTCGATAGTTATGGTCGGCGGGATTACTCCATCGTGGGCGTTATGCCGCCGGGCTTCAATTTCCCGAACCGGTGTGATCTTTGGCTGCCGGCCGGCTGGATTGACGTGCATCTTGCCGAGCGCCGCTCCGGGCACTGGTATTCCGCCATCGCCCGCCTCAAGCCCGGCATGACCATCGAGCAGGCGCAATCAGAACTGAACGCCATTCAGTCTCGCATCGCGCAGGACCATCCCATCGACCTGATTGGCAACGCCGTCGCTGTGGTGCCTCTGCTCGACCAGACCATTGGGCAGTCGCTGCGTGCCATTCTGCTGATCCTGTGGGGCGTGGTCGCCTGCGTCCTGCTGATTGCCTGCGCGAATCTGGCCAACCTGCTTCTCGCGCGCGGCGCCGCTCGCCAGAAAGAGATTGCCGTTCGGCTGGCCGTGGGCGCAAGCCGCTGGCGCGTGGTCCGCCAGTTGCTCACGGAGAGCCTCCTTCTCGCTCTGGGCGGCGGTTTGCTGGGTGTGTTGGGATCCACCTGGGCGCTGCGCCTTCTCGTTGGCATCGCGGGCAGCCGAATTCCGCGGCTCCAAGAAGTCTCCATCGACGCCACCTCTCTCGCCTTCACCGCGGGCCTCTGTTTGATCACAGGCCTCTTCTTCGGTCTCGCCCCTGCCTGGCGCATCTCCAAACCGGATTTGAACAGGACGCTCAAGGAGGCCACCCGAAGCGGAGACGCGCTGCTCCAGGAAAACCGCCTGCGCCCCCTGCTGGTGATTTTTGAAGTTGCTCTTTCCCTGGTTCTTCTGATTGGCGCCGGCCTCATGACCAGAAGCTTCGTCAGCCGCCTGCAAATCAATCGCGGCTTTCAGCCGGATCATTTGCTCACTGCCCAACTCGATTTTTCCGTTTCCGGATTCGGTGGCTGGATCCATCCCACGGCTACCAGCCCGCAAGCGATCCTGAAACAGATTATGGAGCGCATCAGGAATGCCCCAGGAATTGTCTCGGTCGCGGCCGTGTACAAACTCCCGCGCGATATCGAGAAGGGGCTGGCATTTCCGGTGGTGATCGAAAACCGACCCAGCGCGGCTTCCGCCGGATATCCCACGGCGGACTTCGAGGGCGTGTCGCCCGATTATTTCCGCACCATGGGCATACCGCTCCTCGCAGGCCGGTCGTTTACTGAAGATGATCTCTACGCAGCGCCCTGGGTCGCCATCGTCAACCAAACCATGGCGCGGCGCTATTTTCCCAATCAGAATCCCATCGGCAAGCGGCTGGCCTTGGGCGGCCGCAAAAATCCCGGGCAGCCGGATTACACCGATCCCGATGGACGTCCGCCCTGGAAGCAGATTGTCGGCGTTGTTGCGGATACCAGGACCCTGGGCCCGCGCGCCGAGACGGTGCCGGAAGTCTATGTTCCCTTCGACCAGTGGCCCATGCAAAGCCCCGCGCTTCTGGTCCGCACGACGGGCAGTGCAGCGCTCTCGGCGGCCGCAATCAGCAGCGAAGTGAGGGCTGTCAACAAAAACCTGCCGCCGCCCGTTATTCGAAGCATGGACGAGATTCTCGCTGATTCGGTCGCCCAGCCTCGCTACCAAACCATCCTGCTCGACTTGTTTGGCATCGTCGCGCTGGTCCTGGCGACTGTGGGCGTCTATGGAGTTCTTTCTTATTCGGTCGCGCAACGCACTCATGAGATCGGCATCCGCATGGCGCTCGGAGCGGACAAGCGCGATGTCCTTCGCATGGTTGTGGGGCAGGGAATCAAGCTGGCGTTGATTGGCGTGGCCGCCGGAGTCGCCGGATCGCTCGCGCTCACGCGATTGCTGTCCAGCCTGCTCTATGATGTCACCCCAACCGATCCGCTGACGTTCCTGGCCGCATCGCTCATCCTGTTTGCGGTTGCCTTGCTGGCCTGCTACATCCCCGCTCGCCGCGCCGCCAAGGTCGATCCCATGGTGGCACTGCGATACGAGTAAGGCAGTGGATAGTGGTAAGTGGATAGTGGTTAGTGGCTGGTTGTGGTTAGTGATCAGCGTTTTTTCATCCTTCATATTCAGGATTCAGAATCGGCCCGGCACGAGTAATTCGTAATTTGTGATTTGTACTGACGCTATTCACTATTCACTATTCACTATTCACTAACCACTGCTTTTAGGAGGTGTACCGTGGCCAAAATGGAACGTTTTCGCGAAGCGGTGAATGAGCTTCCTGACGCAGCTTTTTTCGCAAGCCGCGTCGAAGTCGGATGGAGGCTGGTGGCGCTCGAGTGGGAACGCGCGGGACAGGTCGAAGCGGCGCCGCCCCGGCGACAGCCCGTCGAGGAGGTGCCCTATGGCTTGCGCGTGGCCGGCGATTGCCACCACCTGGAAGACGACCCTGAAGAATTCCGCGCCCTGATGCTCATGATGGAGCAGATCGTTCTCGACCTGCCCTTGTCGAGGGTGGCAGCGGCCCTGAACGATGCCGGAATCCGCACACGCCAAGGTTTGCCGTGGGACCGGGTTTCCGTTTTCAACATGCTGCCGCGCCTGATTGAGGTCGGCCCGCGAATGTTTTCAACCGACGAATGGCGAGTCCGCAGGCGCAGCATCTTTAAAGTTGCTTAGCGACTCCTCGCCTACGCGAGTTGCGGCATTTCGGGAGGATGGTAGGAGCAGGGCGGTTGTAAGTGGTTAGTGGATAGTGGTTGGCGATTAGTGAAGACCAATCACTATCCACTATCCACTGACCACTGTTTGCGAGGAGTCGAATCATGGGTACGCTGATTCAAGATTTAAAGTACGGCCTGCG
>DASUJZ010000119.1:0-2614 GCA_036278995.1 Terriglobia bacterium
GTAACTGAACATCGCATGTTGTTGAGCATCGTCACCGCGCATCGGAAAGCCTCCTGGAGAACGGAAGAGTTTAGGAGGCCAATATATCACATTACGATATATAGTTAATCCTTTTGCAGGCTTTTTCCGCAACCTGCTAGAAGAAAAAACCAGCTTCTTCACCGGATCATACGCAGCCGCGTCTGGCCCGCCACCTATTCCGGGGCGTCGCGATGACCTTACCTGAATCCGCATCAACGATCGCCATCAACTCGTTATCGCATGCGGAGAACAACCTTCTGGTCTGCGGATCAAATGCAAGTCCGGAAGGTGATTTGCACGGGGCCAGCGGCCAGTGTGCCTGAATCTTCAGAGTTTTGGCGTCGATCTTCAAAATTTCGCTCTTATCCTCGATGTTTACGTAGATGTTTCCCATCCCGTCGCTGATGGGAAACTCAGGCTCCGCGTCCAGGTGGACGATCCCGTCAATATGGCCTGTCGAAGCATGGATTGCCGTCATCGCGCGGCTGCTCTTGTGTCCAGCGAAGAGCCGTCCGGAGGCGCGATCGTACACCATGCTATTGGGATCGTCCAACGTCTTGATTCGGCTCGTCACCTTAAGCGTAACTGGGTCGAAGATATCAACTTCATTTTTGTCTCCATCGCTGATGAAGCCCCTATTGAGATCGTCCACGAGCACGATGCCATGCACGAAACCGAACCCTGACATTTTGCCAATTACTTTCCGGGAGTCCAGATCGATCGCGAATACTTCATTCGCATGCGACACGTAGAGCCGCCGCCCTTGAACGTCGGCGCTCAGATAATCCCAGGCACCTGTCCCGCCCAGAGGGATCGAACCGGTGACGTGATAGCTCTGCGCAAACAGTACGGGGCACAGCATCAACAGAAGCAGCAGACGAAAAATGATCTTCATGAAATCCTCCGATCGAACTTTCTTAGTACGAGAACCGGTCCTATTCGTTTGAGTCGCCTTAAAAGCTCTCCCTTACCTCTTCTGCTCCGAACGCGCATAAAAGCGGATGGAATCCGCTGCCGAGACCCGGCCGATTCATCACAGCAGGCGGCCGAAGACGAGCACCACAATCAAGGCAACCAACACGTATGCGACGTAAGCATTCAGCCTTCCGTGATGCATTCTGGCTAGCCCTGCAGCAAGCCGCGTTGCGCCCCTATGGACGGGCCGGTAAAACCATCGGTCGAGCACGTGCACTTCCTTAACCAGCCTTCGGATGGCCATACGGAAGTGCTGCCCTACCATCTCGCTGCTGTCTTCAATCTCCGTGGGATGAAAGACAGCATTGAAGGTGACTCGAACGGGATTTGAGAACCCGGTCGCGGTATAGGTCAGCTCGGGCAACAAGGGACGCAACCCGCCTGCCCAAACGGGCTGCCGAGCCAGGCGCCGGCCACGTGCAAGGAGCTTGCGAGTTAGGAGAAAGGCACCGGCCACGAGCAATGCGAGCACGACAATCATATAGCTCGTTGACATCGCAAAGACGACAGGGTTGCGTGCGGACCCTTGATGAAGGATCACCAAGCCAGGTCCCGGTAAAATGCTCCTACCGATCTGAGCGCCCAGGTTATGGAAACCCGCCACGAAAGCGGGCGGCAGTAGCGGGCGTTTCGCGCTGGTCGTAAAAAAAGGCGGAACAAGCGCCCCTGCCGAAAGAGTTCCGGCTAACTGACGAACTGGCTTGTCCAGAGCGGAAATAATATAAGTCGGCAGAATTCCGAGCACCACGCACAACACTGCCAGAAAGGCCATCGCGATTCGCATGGACCGATGGATCCTTCCATTCCGCGCCACATTGTCCGAACGCGGCATTCCTAAGAAGCTCATGGCGTAGACCTTCACAAAGCACGTGACGGCGAGGGCGGCGGTCAGGGCAAGCACTGCCCCGCTGAGCGCAAACGCCACCTTTACCCCTACCGACTTGAGCGACGCGCTCAGGAGCAGCGCCTGGAGCGTAAGCCATTCGCTGACGAAGCCGTTCAGAGGGGGCAGAGCCGCAATGGATAGTGCGCCCACCAGGAAGAACGCCGCGACCCACGGGATCAGCTTGATTAGACCGCCCAGCCGGTCCATGTCGGATGTTCCCGCTTCTGACTCAACGGCCCCGGCCCCAAAGAATAACAGCGATTTATAGACCGCGTGATTCACCATCTGATACAAGGCGGCAATGAAGGCAATACCTGCGAGCACCGGCGCGTGGGAAACCTTAAAGACGAGGCCGGCGCCGACGCCTGCGGTTATGACACCCATGTTCTCGATGGAGCTTTCCGCAAGCATGGTCTTCATGTCCGTTTCGCGGTTAGCGTAGAGGATGCCTACCAGAGCTGAGACTGCGCCAACCCCGAGCACAATCAGTCCTGGCAGAACCAGGGAGAGCCGTAGCAGGTCACCGTTGACTCGCACGATTCCATATATGCCCAGATTCAGTAAGACCCCGGAGAGCAAAGCACAGACGTTCGCCGGGGCCACGGCATAGACCCTCGTCATCCATCGGTTAAACGGCACAAGGCCCGCTTTCACCCCAAAACCGAAAAAAGAGAGCAGAAACACCGCCCAGCACAAGCCGTTGCTCACCGGATGAGATGACGCTCGAATCGA
>DASUJZ010000120.1:0-27967 GCA_036278995.1 Terriglobia bacterium
GTCCCGTTGTGCCGCTGGAAATCGCATCGATTTTTGATCCTTTCGGCAACGCTGTCCACACGGCACTGCAATTCCCCGTGCTCGGTGAGGACGTGCTGATCACGGGCGCGGGACCCATCGGGCTGATGGCGGCGGCGGTGGTGCGCCATGCCGGAGCGCGCTTTGTGGTGATCTCAGACCTGATTCCGGCGCGCCTGAAGATTGCAGAGAAGATGGGCGTCACCCGAGCCATTGATCCCCGTAAAACTCCCCTCGAGCAGGTGCAGAAGGAGCTGGGCATGCAGGAGGGATTTGATGTGGGCCTTGAAATGTCCGGCAATCCGGCGGCCTTCCGCAGCATGCTCAGCAATATGAGCCACGGCGGCAGGATCGCCATGCTCGGCATCCCCAACCAGGAAATGTCCATCAACTGGAACGACGTAATCTTCAATATGCTGACCATCAGGGGCATCTACGGCCGGGAGATGTACGAGACGTGGTACAAGATGACCGTGATGCTGGACTCGGGCCTGGACATCTGCCCCGTGATCACGCACCGGCTGAAGTGGCAGGAGTACGAAAGAGGTTTTGACGCCATGAGGGCCGGCGATTGCGGGAAAGTGATTCTGGACTGGAGGCCATAAATTGTACGGAAGCGTCCGCGAGCATCTGACCACCCGTCTCGACGAAATCCGGCAGGCCGGTCTCTACAAACACGAGAGAACGCTGACGTCGCCGCAGCAGACGCGGGTGGAACTGAAGAGCGGCGAGAGCGTGCTGAACATGTGCGCCAATAATTACCTGGGGCTGGCCAACCATCCGGCCATTGTGCGGGCCGCGAGGGAGGCGCTCGACCGCTGGGGCTACGGCCTCTCTTCGGTTCGATTCATCTGCGGCAAGCAAGCCATCCACCAGCAGCTTGAAGAGGCGCTGAGCCGGTTTCTCAGGACCGATGACACCATCCTTTACAGTTCATGCTTTGACGCCAACGGCGGGCTGTTTGAAACGCTGCTGGACGCCGACGATGCCGTGATCTCCGATGAGCTGAACCACGCCAGCATCATTGACGGCATCCGATTGTGCAAAGCAAAACGGTACCGCTATCGTAATGGCGACATGAGCGATCTGGAAGAAAAGCTGAAGCAGGCAAGGGCGGAGGCGCGCTACGCGCTGGTGGCGACGGACGGCGTGTTCTCGATGGACGGCTATGTAGCGAAGCTCGCTGAGATCTGTGATCTCGCTGAAAAGTACGGCGCTCTGGTGATGGTGGACGATTCGCACGCGGTAGGATTTATGGGCGAGCACGGGCGCGGCACTCCGGAGCATTGTGGCGTCGAGCGTCGAGTGGATATCATCACCGGAACGCTTGGCAAGGCGCTGGGCGGCGCGAGCGGCGGCTACACCACAGGCCGCAAAGAAATTATTGAGCTGCTGAGGCAGCGCTCGAGGCCTTACCTGTTTTCCAATTCCGTTGCGCCGGCAATTGTGGCTGCGTCGCTTAAAGTGCTGGAGCTGCTGCAGGAGTCAGGGGAGCTGCGCGAACGATTGATGGAGAACACGCGCTTCTTCCGGCACCAGATGACGGCGCTGGGGTTTTCCATCGTGCCGGGCGAGCACCCCATCGTGCCCATCATGATCGGTGACGCCGCCAAAGCGACGCGCATGGCCGATGCGTTGCTAAAGAAAGGCGTCTATGTGATCGGCTTCTCCTATCCAGTGGTGCCGCAGGGCAAGGCGCGCATCCGCGTGCAGATTTCCGCCGCGCACACACGAGAGGACCTCGAGTTCGCCGTGCAGTGCTTTAAGGAAGTGTCGGACGCCACGAAATGAGCCATTCATCTGTGTCCAGCAAGTTCACAGACGAAAGTTCGCCCCGAGATTGCCCAGAAAATTCAGCCTATAATGCCAGTTATGGACGAACGAAAACGCTTGACCGCCATGGTCAAGGCGGCGGGTTGAGCAGCCAAATTGAGTCCAGGTATTTTGGACTCGGTGCTGTCCACGCTGCCGAAACAATCTGACCCCAACGTTCTCGTCGGCTTCGATACCGGCGACGATGCGGGCGTGTATCTGATCGCACCTGACATCGCGCTGGTGCAGACGGTGGATTTCTTCACGCCCATTGTCGATGATCCGTGGACGTTCGGCCAGATCGCCGCCACAAATTCGCTGAGCGACGTCTACGCCATGGGCGGGCGTCCGGTATCCGCGCTCTCGATTGTGGGCTTCCCGAATTCGGGCCGCGATTTGGATATGCTGGAAAAAATCCTGCAGGGCGGCCTGGCGAAGATGCAGGAGGCGGGCTGCACGGTGATCGGCGGGCATTCGATCGGAGATGATGAAATCAAGTTCGGCTACGCTGTCACAGGAGTAATGGACCCTAAGCGTGTGCTGGCCAACCGCGGAGCGCGCGCGGGCGATCGCCTGGTGCTCACCAAGCGCCTCGGCACCGGGATTATCTCGACGGCACTGAAACAGCAGAAAGCGAGTGAAGCCGCCGTTGACGCCTCCATTGAATCGATGCGGACGCTTAACCGCGTGGCAAGCGAAGTGGCTCTGGAATTCGATGTTCACGCCGCCACGGACATCACCGGCTTCGGGCTGCTGGGCCACCTGCGCGCCATGGCCGCGGCCAGCAAGGTCAGCATGGTGATCGAGCATACCGAGGTCGAGTTCCTTCCCGGCGCGCTCGAATATTCACGCAAGGGCTACTTGCCCGGCGGACTCAAACGAAACGCCGAATTCGTGAGCGGCTGCGTAGAGTTTCACCCGGAGATCCCGCGGGAAATCCGAAATCTTCTGTTCGATCCGCAGACCAGCGGCGGCCTGCTGCTGGTGGTGAGCGAGAACGATTCGGCGGCGCTGGCAAAAGAGCTGACCGAACGCGGCGTTCCCGCCCGCGAGATCGGCCGCGTGGTGGAGAAAACCAGCGCACTGCTGCGAGTCGAGTGAAGCGCCCTGGGAATTGCGTGCGCCCCAATGTCAGGCTAAGATGAGCCCATGAAGAAGCTTTCCATGCAAATGAAGTTTGCGCTGGGTATCATCCTGATCGGGGGTGGAGCGCTCGCGGCAGAGTACATTCTAGTCAAATGGTATCCCTACTACCAGGGTCACAAAGCCAACAAGATTCTCGCAACTCTTCCCTACCAGAACGCAATGCTGGGAATTGACATGCAGATCGCCAAGGGCATTTACGGCAAGGTGGATGATTTTCCGGGAGGCGTAAGGATTTACCGTTCCCACCTGTTCAGCCACGGACCGGCGCTGATCATAACGTCGCAGTCGAACCCGAACAGCGCCGAAGAGTTTTCTCCGCAACTGCTGGCCAATTGGGAAACGGCCGGAACCTACCAGAAAATCCCCGATTATCGTTTTGAGCACATGAAAATCCAGGGCCGTGACGCCGTAATGGTCTGGCAATCCGCGGCACATGCCAAAGTGCTGCCGGCCATCAGTTTTGATGCCTCAGGCTCGGAAAATGCACAACTGGTGACGGCGCACATCATCTCGCCCGACCACATTGTCGAGGCTAACTGCCGGCCCGGATCGAGCAATCCCGCGCTCTTCCTGCGGGCCTGCGAGGAAAGCATCCAATCCATCAAGGTAAGCGGGCCCCCACCCCAGGAGAAGCCCGAACCCGGAGTGCTTGAGCTTAAAGACGTCAAAGTCCGTTAGAGATTTAGCGCTTGCCATGGCAAAAGCCTACCTTATCGCTTTCTCCGCGACAGCTTGAATTTCTGCTAGACTGTGCAACTCTAAGGTCAACCCGAACAAGGAGCGTGAATGATCCATGTCCCGCTGGAATGCCGTTGAAGGAAGCCTTGCTACGCCCAAAGGGTTCCGCGCCGCCGCGGCTGCGGCTGGAATCAAGAAAGCCCCCGGCGCACTGGACCTGGCGCTGATTGTTTGCGACGTTCCGGAAGCGAGCGCCGCAGGTGTATTCACGACGAACCGCGCGGCCGCCGCGCCGGTGATCCTGTGCCGGCAGCATCTGGAAAAAAATCGCGGGCGTGCGCGGGCAATCATCGTCAATGCGGGTAACGCCAACGCCTGCACGGGGCGCGCAGGCCTGGCGGTGGCTGAGCAAACGGGTAAAGCCGTGGCTCGAATGCTGGGAGTGCGTCCCGACGAGGTGTTTGTGTCCTCCACGGGCGTGATCGGAACGCCCTTGAACCTAGACCTTATTCTGAAACAGCTCCCGACCTTGAAGGAAATCCTTTCGGTCGAAAGCGCACCGGAAGTTGCGCGCGCAATTATGACCACGGACGGGTTTCCCAAATCGGCAGTGCTGCAATCAAAGATCGGCGGCAAAACCGTGAGGCTCGCCGGAGTAGCCAAAGGCGCCGGCATGATCCATCCTAAAATGGCCACCATGCTCTGCTACATCACGACCGATGCTGCCGTCGCCCCGCCGGCTCTACAGAAGCTGCTGCGCGTTGCCGTGGATGCCTCTTTCAACCGCATCACCGTTGACGGCGATACCTCAACCAATGACAGCGTGGTGGCGCTCGCGAGCGGAAAATCCGGCGCGACCATCCGGCCCGGCGGACCTGAAGCGAAGATTTTCCAGCAGGGACTCACCGAACTCTGCCAGATGCTCGCTCAAATGATTGTCAAAGATGGTGAGGGCGCAACTAAGATTGCCCGAATTGACGTGCGCGGCGCCGCGAGCCCTTCAGACGCCGAGCGCGTCGCTCGGGCGGTGGCCAATTCGCCGCTGGTGAAGACGGCGCTTGCCGGGGGCGATCCCAACTGGGGGCGGATTGTGTGCGCGGCAGGCTACTCGGGGGCTGCGATCGAATCATCCAAGGTGGATGTCTCCGTCAACGGCTACTATCTCTGCCGTCGCGGCGTCCACGCAGGCTTCGATGAAGCGGCCGCGAAAAAGGAACTCGATAAGAGCGACCTCACGATTTGTATTAACCTGCACCAGGGCAAGGCCGATGCCTGGGTCTGGACCTGCGACTTTACCCACGAGTATATTCGGATCAACGCATCAAGATCATAGCGCGGAACATTCTTACCCCTCTCATGCTTCGCGACCGGTTTGATGCTCGTGGCGCGGTGTTAGGCACACCGCCAACTTCCCTCCCTCTTAGGTTCCGGAGTACTTCTGCTATAATGCAGGCTTTACACGTGCTCGCCTGATGCAGCCCGCAGCGGACCTGGTTTTGCCAAAGAAGTCCGCCGGGCGGGAACCTCAATCCAATGTCAGGGATTATCGGTTACATCGGAAATAAACGAGTAGTCCCCGTGCTGCTGGAAGGGCTGCAGCGGCTTCAATATCGCGGCTACGACTCTGCGGGCCTGGCGGTGATGAAGGATGGCAAGCTGACCATTCGCCGGGCCACAGGGAAACTTCGCAATCTGGAAGACGTTATTCGGCTCAATCCGCTGGACGGCACGTGCGGCATCGGCGAGACGCGCTGGGCCACACATGGAGCGCCGACGGAAGAAAACGCCCATCCTCATCGCGACTGCCACGGCACGGTGGCCGTTGTGCATAACGGCATCATTGAAAACTACATGGAGCTGAAGCAGGAGCTCGTGGAAGAAGGGCATAAGTTCACCACCGAGACCGACACCGAGGTGATCGCCCACCTGATTGAGAAGTATCTTGACGGCGCCTCGCCGCATGCTGGGCGCGTTACGCTGGACGACGCCGTGCGTGCCGCCGTCGAGCGGTTGAAGGGGTCATTCGCCCTGGCCATCATGTCGGCGGGAGACCTCAACAAAATTGTTGCCGTCCGCCAGGGACCGCCGGCCGTGATCGGGCTGGGTAAGAACGAGTACCTGGTGGCCAGCGACGTTCCGGCCATCCTTTATCACACTCGCGACCTGTTTTTCCTTGCCGACGGCGACATAGCCGTGCTGACGCCGAATGGCGTCAAGCTGATGGGTTTTGATGGGGAGCCCGTCACGCGGCGAGTCCAACACATCAGTTGGGACCCGATTCTGGCCGAAAAAGGGGGATTCAAGCACTTCACGTTGAAGGAGATTTACGAACAGCCGCGCGCCGTCCGCGACACGGCGCTGGGCCGCGTTTCATCAGAAACAGGCCAAATCTTCCTGGACGAAATGGAGATTACTGAGGACGAATTCTGCGCATTCCGTGAGATCAAGATTGTGGCTGCAGGCACGTCGCGGCACGCCGGCCTCGCAGGCAAGATCATGTTTGAGCGGCTGGCGCGAGTGCCCACGGAAGTGGATTACGCATCGGAATTCCGCTATCGCGATCCGCTGGTGGACTCCCGCACGCTGACGGTGCTGATCACGCAATCGGGCGAGACGGCGGACACCATTGCGGGGCAGCGAGAGGCCCAGGCCAAAGGCTCCAAGACTCTGGCCATCTGCAACGTGCTCGGCAGCATGGTGCCCCGCGAATCCAACGGAACCATCTATACGCATGCCGGGCCGGAAATTGGCGTAGGTTCCACCAAGACTTTTACGTCGCAGCTAATTGGACTTTACCTGTTTGCGGTTTACCTGGGCCAGCTTCGCGGCCTGATTCCGCCGGCCGAGTCCAAGGAATTGCTCAGCGCCCTTACGGCGTTGCCGCGGCAGCTTGAGCACGTTTTGCAGAAAGATGAAGAATACGAGGAGCTGGCCCGCCACTTTGACCGCGCTTCAGACTTTCTCTTCCTTGGCCGCGGCGTCCATTTTCCTGTGGCCCTGGAAGGCGCGATGAAAATGAAAAAGGTCTCCTACATTCATGCAGAAGCTTATCCAGCCGGCGAGCTGAAGCACGGCCCGATCGCTCTCATCACGGAGGGCCTGCCCGTAGTGGTGATGGCGACCTGCGACAGCAAGTCGGCCGACTCCAGGGTTCGCTACGAGAGAACGGTTTCAAACATCAAGGAGGCTAAAACCCGCGGGGCTGTCATCGTCGGCCTGGTCACGGAGGGTGACCGCGAAGTGCAGGAGATGGCGGACCACCTGATCACGATTCCACAGACCAATGAATATCTTTCCGCGGTTCTTGAGGTCATACCTCTTCAGTTGCTGGCTTATCACATTGCGGTCTTGCGCGGCTGCGACGTTGACCAGCCCAGAAACCTGGCGAAGTCGGTGACCGTGGAATAGCTGCGCGAGACTCCAAAGCTCGCCCCAGAATCCTGTCGCAACTGCTAATGAGGCGCAGACCGGTCCGGCTGATGAAGCAAAGACATCGACCTCGCAGTTCCTCGCAACCCAGCCGGGCGTGTGGAAACATCGTCCGGCTTCCCACGATACGGGCCCTAATCAGTCGCGCCGTCTGGCCCGCGGTGGCGCTGGGTCTGGGGACCATGGCCGCATGCGGAGTTGCCTTCGCGCAAACGTCGCTTTCGGCCGCCCTAACCGGGCCTCGCCCGACTGTCTCCGTCCCCCGCGTCAGTTCCCCGCCCAAGCTCTCCGATTTCCTGGGAATGAAGCCGGACACTGAGATGGCAGGCAAGCTGCTTAAGATCCAGGGATTCGTGCAGCGCACTCCGAAAGACGACGTGGCGCCCAATCAGCGTACGGATGTCTATCTGGGCTACGACAGCAATTATCTTTACGCGGTTTTCGTCGCCTTCGATAAGGAGCCCAGCAAAGTACGCGCTCATATGACGGTGCGCGACCATCTCTCCGGCGACGAGCGGCTGGACCTGTTTCTTGACACCTTTCACGACCATCGCCACGCCTACGTCTTCACGGTCAATCCGCTTGGGCTGCAGCAGGACGGCAGCTACGATGAAAACGCGAGCCCGAACTACGACAGCTCATTCGACACGGTGTGGAAATCGAAGGGCCAGCGGACACAGCTCGGCTTTGTTGTGTGGGAGGCCATTCCGTTCAAGAGCCTGCGCTTCCCGGCAACTGAGAAGCAGACGTGGGGAATACTTTTCATTCGCTGGATTCCGCGCAACAACGGCTCCGACACCTGGCCGCGCGTTTCCACTCGCGTTCAGGGGCGCCTGGGCCAGGAGGCCACACTGGAGGGTCTGGCCTCGATATCCCGGAGCCACAATGTGCAGTTCATTCCTTACGCCTTTGAACGCTCTTACCGGGCCCTCGACACGCGCGACCCCAGCCATCCACAGTTCGTCTCGAACAGGTTCGATCCGCAGGCAGGCATCGACGGCAAGGCTGTCCTGAAAGGCAGCCTGGTGCTGGACGCCACCGTCAATCCCGACTTCAGCCAGGTGGAATCCGACCAGCCGCAGGTCACGGTCAATCAGCGGTTCGCGGTCTTCTTCCCGGAGAAGCGGCCGTTTTTTCTCGAGAACGCAAATTTCTTTCACACGCCCCTCAATCTCTTTTTCTCCCGCAACATCGCCGATCCCTTGTATGGGGTCAGGCTCACCGGCAAGGTGGGGCATTACGCCATCGGGACTCTTTTCTCTGATGACCAATCACCAGGAGAAAGCGTCGCACCGAACGATCCACTGGCGGGCAAGAGCGCGCGTTTCAGCGTTGTAAGAATCAATCGCGATGTCGGGAGGCAGTCCACCATCGGCATGATTTATACCGACCGGGAATTCGCAGGCTCCCATAACCGCGTGGCCGGCGTCGACGGCCATTTCAAATTTACGCCCAATTGGACATTGGACTGGCAGGGAGTCACCAGCTCAACCACTCTGCCCGGCGCTTTGCGCTCTGCCGGACCGGCCTACAAGTTTCACCTGCAGCGCACCGGTTATCAGTTTTATTACGACCTCAACTATGAAGACCTCAGCACGGGATTCAATACCGAAACCGGGTTCCTGGGCGAGAACACGGTGGACCGGTTTGTCCCCTACACCCGCTCGATTCCCAGGCCCGCGTTGCGCCCGGACTTCAGAGGCCTGGGGCAGTTCATCACCTACCGCTTTCGGCCGGAAGGCAAAACGCTGATCTCCTGGGGGCCCAATCTTTATGTCGATCCGATATGGGACCACGCCGGCAACCAGCTTGACGAGTACTACGACACGGGATTGACCTTTGAACTCACCGGCCAGACTTACTTTGAAGTTTATCAGGCTGGCGACCATGAGCTGCTGCGGCCTCAGGATTTTCCCGTGCTGCCTTCCAACCGCACTTATGTCCACCAGCACAAGGGCGTTTATCTGGGCAGCCAGTACTATCAACCTTTCACTTTCAGCGCGCAATACGAGTGGGGCACCGACGTGAACTTTGTGCCGCCCGCCGGCGAGGAGCCCGTGCTCGGCAACTTGACCCACGGTGAGGCGACGATGACCATCCGCCCCTTCACCAAGCTGGAGGTTGACAACACCTACATTCTGGAGCGGCTCACCAGCCGCGAGGGCGGGGCCAGTATCTTTGACAATCACATCATCCGCTCCAAATGGAACTGGCAATTCAATCCGCGCCTGGGCGTGCGGACAATCTTCCAATACAACAGCATTCTTCCCAACCAGGCGTTGACGTCGCTGCAACCCACAAAGCAATTCAATGCTGATTTCCTGGTTTCCTACATCGTGAATCCCTGGACGGCTCTTTACGTGGGATATAACAGCGATCAGCAGAACATCAATCTGATTCCCACGTCCACCGGCTCCGAACTCCTCCGCACCAACCGTTTTCTGAACGATGGGCGGCAGTTCTTTGTGAAGTTCTCCTACTACTTTGGGTTATGATTCCGTGGACCGCCCACATGTGTCCGGTGTGAGGACAGGAGCCGCGCCGGCGGGGGTGCGGGTTATGCCGGAATGATAGAATTGGTTGAAATGGAAGTATGCGCAACATGAGAGTTGTTTACTCCGACCAATACGACCTGAACCTGGGCAACCACGTCTTCCCTTCCGCGAAGTATCGACTGGTCAAGGATTGCCTGCTTCAGGAAAACTTGATCAGCCCTGAAGACATCCTTGAGCCCTCGTCAGCCTCGGATGATGATGTGGCGCTGGTGCACAATCGTGATTACATCTGGAAACTGAAGGACGCAAAACTTTCCCACGTGGAAATCCTGAGGATGGAAATTCCATACTCTCCGGAACTTGTCCGGGCCGTCTGGCTTTCGGCGGGCGGTTCGACACTGGCGGGACGATTGGCGCTGGAGGATGGCGTCGGCGTCAACATCGGCGGCGGCTTTCACCACGCCTTTCCCGATCACGGCGAGGGATTCTGCGTCATCCATGACGTCGCGGTCGCCATCCGGCGGCTGCAGAGAGATAAGCTCATCGGGCGCGCCATGACCGTCGATTGCGATGTCCACCAGGGCAACGGCACGGCAGCTATTTTCGGCAGCGACGAATCCGTCTACACCCTTTCCCTCCATCAGGAAAACAATTATCCCTACCCGAAGCCGCCCAGCAATCTGGACGTGAACCTCCACGACGGCGTCCAGGACGAGGAGTACCTCACCGCGCTTGAAGATAGCCTCGACAAGGCGCTGGCGGAGTTCAATCCCCAGATGGTTTTCTACCTGGCAGGCGCCGATCCCTACCGCGAAGACCAGTTGGGCGGGTTGAAGCTCAGCCTGCAAGGCCTCGAAGAGCGCGATCGCGCGGTGTTCGAGAAGATCAGGGCCAAGAACATTCCGGTGGTGGTAACGCTTGCAGGCGGCTATGCCCGGCAGGTGGCCGATACCGTCCGCATCCATTGCAACACGATCAAAGTTGCGACGGAGTTTGCCGGCTCCGCGACAGGCGCCGCCGAGGTATAACCCGACAGCGCCTTCTACTTCTGCACCAGCTTATCCAACTGTTTCCAACCCACCAGAACAATATGGTTTTCTTTGAGCGCCCGCTTGAACTCCGTGCTGCTCACCGCGTTCCAGTCGCGCTGCCTCCACGCCGCTCCGTAATCCGGATGATCCACCGTGATGGCGCGCATTTCAGAATCGTCATAGGCCAAATGGACAATCATTTCGGTCAAGCCGGGTTTAAGAGACTCGATGGCTTTCACATAGCTTTCCGTCCAGTGGTCGGTAGGTACCTGCGGGGTGAACATCACCAGGCGATCCAGAACAATGTCTTCAGGCGATACCAAGTTCAGCATTTCTTCGCCTTGCCGGCCCGGCAGCTTCACGGCCATGAAAGGCAAATGGTGTTCGTGCGCCACCTTAATGAGGACGGAATAGAGCTGCGGCGTTGCAGCAAGTGTTCCCATGTGGATGTCCAGATGGGTTGGACGAATTCCCATCGCGAGTGCGCGCTTGATCTGGGCACGGACCTCAAGCTCGGCTTCTTGGGGCCTGGCGTGCGCGGCGACCGGCCCATTATCAGAGTAGAAATAGCCGTTCGGGTCGAGCAGGCTCACCACTTGGTCTCTGGCCGCTACAGGACCCCAGCGGTAGGTTTTCCATTCGCTGGTCAGCGTCAGGTGCAGGCCAATATCCGCACCGGGATGCGACTGGGCAAATTCCGCAACCTCTGTAAACCATGGGCAAGGAACCATCACGCTTGCCGCAGTAACGTACTTCGCGTCTAGCGCCTTAAAGCTGGCCATATTTTGAGAATGAGCCACGCCAAGGTCGTCGGCATGGATGATCAGCAGCTTCGAGTTCGGCGGATATCCAAGCTTTTCGGCGATGTGCTGCATCTGCGCGTTGGCGATGACTCCGTAGAACATTGTCGGGAACAGGATCAACAGTAAACGCACAATTATTCTCTTCAACGCGGCACCTCCGGCAGGAAACTGGGTCACTCAGCGATCGAGCCACGACAGAATACACCTGCCCGCTGGTCTTTGTCTTCGTCCAGGTCTGTTCAGGAAACCGGCGGAGGAGGGGAGCCGCCGACGTCAGCCGGCAAGCTTCACGAGGTGGGTGTTCAGGGACCCGCTGCGATAGCCTTCCAGGTCGAGTGTGACGAAGTTGAATCCCAGAGGCTTGAAGATTTCGACGAATTTCACAGCCATCTCCGGGGTCAGCGCCCGCGGTAGTTCGTCTGGAGCGATTTCCAGGCGCACCAGCTTGTCGTGGTGCCGGACGCGGAACTGGCGGAATCCGAGCGCGCGAAGCGCTTCTTCGCCTTTTTCCACCACCGCCAGCCGTTCGGGAGTGACTTCTATACCATAGGCGATGCGCGAAGAAAGGCAGGCCGAAGCGGGGCGGTTCCAGACGGGCAATTCCGCTCGCCGTGAAAGTTCACGAATGTCAGCCTTGGTGAGGCCGGCATCGAGCAGCGGCGTCAGGACCTTGTGCTCACGAGCCGCCTGCTGGCCGGGACGCCAGTCGCCCTGGTCATCCACATTCACGCCATAAGCGACAGCTGAATACCCCCGCCGGACGGCAAGCTGGTCAAGCTGGCTGAAAAGCTCGTCTTTGCAGAAGAAGCAGCGGTCAGGATTGTTGGCGCGATAGTCGGGATTTGAAAGTTCGGAGGTGTTGATGAACTCGTGCGGCACCTGAAAGCGCTCGACGCAAGCCTCAGCCTCTTGCCGGTCGCGTTCGGAGTAGCTGGCGCTGAGCGCCGTCACGGCAAGCATGCGATCGCCTAAAGCCTCATGCGCCGCGTAAGCCAGATATGCGGAATCGACGCCGCCTGAATAGGCAACGATCAGCGAAGGCAGTCTCTTCAGCTCGCCTTCCAGCCGTGTCTGCTTGTTCTCGAGTTCGCCCAAGAAATGCTCCTCAGAAAACTAGCATAACAGGTGAACCGAAGGCTCTCAACCGGCACTCCACCAGGTCTACTGGATCAGCATCGGCTGCGCGTCGTCGTCGGTGTCCTCGGCACGGATAAGGCAGGCGGCGGCAAGCTGGTCCTCTTCGCCAAGGTTGATCAGCTTGACCCCCTGGGAAGAGCGTCCGCACTCGCGAATCTTGGCGGAATCGAGCCGCGCGATTTTGCCCTGCTGGGTGATCAGCATGACTTCCGAGTCTTCCGTGACGCTGAGGGAGTTGACCACCTTGCCGTTGCGGGCCGTCGTTTTCACGTTGATGACGCCTTTGCCGCCGCGCGATTGCAGCCGGTATTCGGTGATGGGGGTGCGCTTGCCAAAGCCCTTTTCTGTGGCGGAAAGGATCAATTCTTTTTCTCCCACGACTTCGACGCCGACAATGTAGTCGCCTTTCTCGAGCGTCATGGCGCGCACGCCGCGCGCCTGGCGGCCCATGTCACGGACGTCGCTTTCCGCGAAGCGAATGGCCATGCCTTCGTGCGTGGCGAGGAAAATCGTGTCGCGCCCTGTCGTCTGCTTGGCGCCAATCAACTCATCATCGTCATCCACGTTCATTGCAATGATGCCGCGCGACATGGGATTGGAGAAATCCGCAAGGCGCGTCTTCTTGATGACGCCGTTACGGGTCACCAGCGTCACGTAGCCCTCGGCGGCATAGGTTTCGCCGTTGACCTCGATGCCCTTCCGTTCCTCGGGGAGTTCCTTCAACGTCACCAGCGATGCCACCTTTTCGCGCGCGTTCAGGTTCACAAGGTTCAGAATGTGTTTCCCGCGGCCGGCGGCGGCGACATCGGGAATCTCGTAAACCTTCAGCCAGTGTACCCGGCCGGTGTTGGTAAAGACCAGAATGTAGCTGTGCGTGGAGGCCACAAACATTCCCTCCACAAAATCCGCCTCGCGGGTCTTCATTCCCAGGCGCCCCTTGCCGCCGCGGGCCTGCTGGCGGTAGGTGGACAGTGGAGTGCGCTTGAGATACTGCGAGTGCGACAGCGTGATCACCACGTCCTCGACGGCGATCAGGTCTTCCAGGCCAATCTCCGCCTGCTCGTCGATGATGGCCGTCTTGCGCTCATCGCCGTAATCCTTCTGTACCTCTTTCAACTCTTTCACAATCAAGCGGCGGAGCACCTTCTCATTCCGCAGAATCTCTTCGTATTCAGCAATCTTCTTCTGGAGTTCGTCGTACTCTTCCTGCACCTTGTCGCGCTCGAGAGCCGTCAGGCGCTGCAACTGCATTTCCAGAATCGCCTGCGCCTGCCGCTGCGAAAAGTCAAACTGCGCCATCAAGCCCGTGCGAGCGTCTGCCGGCGTCTTGGAAGCCCGGATCAGCTTGATGATGGCGTCCAGATGCGATAGCGCCTTCAGGAAACCTTCCAGAATGTGGGCGCGCTCCTGGGCTTTGCGCAGATCGTAAGATGTGCGCCGCCGGACGACACTCACACGGTGGTCGATGAAGTGCTGGATGGCCTCCATCAGCGGCAATTCGCGCGGCTGGCCGTTCACAATGGCCAGCATGATCATGCCGAAGTTCTCTTGCAACTGCGTCTGCTTGTACAAGTTGTTCAGAATGATTTCCGGCTGCTCGCCGCGCTTGATCTCAATCACAATGCGCATGCCGTCGCGGTCCGATTCGTCCCGGATATCCGAGATGCCCTCGATTTTTTTGTCCTGCACCAGGCCGGCAATACGCTCAATCACCCGGGCCTTGTTTACCTGGTAGGGAATTTCGGTGATGACAATCTGCTCTTTTTCCTTGGTCTGGTGCTCGATGGCCGCTTTAGCGCGCATGGTGAACTGGCCGCGGCCTGTTTCATACGCGGCCTTGATGCCGCTTCGCCCGTAAATATAGGCGCCGGTTGGAAAGTCGGGGCCGGGAACGAGCTGCAGGACTTCATCGAGGGTCGCCGTAGGTTTATCGATCAGCAGGATGGTCGCGTTGATCACTTCAGAAAGGTTGTGCGGCGGAATCTTGGTTGCCATGCCGACCGCAATGCCGTCCGAGCCGTTGATCAGAAGGTTGGGAACCCGCGTAGGAAGCACCAGCGGCTCCTCAGTCGACTCGTCGAAGTTGGGAACAAAGTCCACCGTATCTTTGGCAATATCTGCGAGCAGTTCTTCCGCCAATCGCTCCAGGCGGCACTCGGTGTACCGGTAGGCCGCGGCGGGGTCGCCGTCGATCGATCCGAAATTTCCCTGGCCATCGATCAGCGGATAGCGCAGGTTGAAATCCTGCGCCATACGCACCAGCGCGTCATAGACGGCGGAATCGCCGTGCGGATGATATTTCTTGATGACTTCGCCCACCACGCCGGCGCACTTGGTGTAGCGCTTGTCGGAAGTCATTCCCTCCCGGTGCATGGCGTAGAGAATGCGCCGGTGGACGGGCTTCAATCCGTCGCGCACGTCAGGCAGCGCGCGCCCGATGATCACGCTCATGGCGTAATCGAGATACGATTTCCGCATCTCGTCTTCAATATTCACAGGCACTTCGTTCGCAGGCCTGATCAGTTCCTGGTCACCCATAAATTTCCTTTAAGTGAGGTTCTCTAGGTCACGTTGGTTTAAGCTTAAGGCAACACTAATTCTACCACGGCAGCATCGACGGGCACAGCGCGGCATAGTCGCAATCGGAGGTGCGAACGGCCATCAACGCGTACCATTATTGTTCGACAGGAATGAGCGTAGATTGACGACAAACTTGCCCCACTCTTCCACCCAAATCGGCGCGGCCTCAGTTTCAACCACGCCGAGGAGTCCCCTGACTTCGTCCTCGTCGAGTTTGGACTCCCGCAAATATAAGTTCAGCGCCTCCAATGCCAATGCCCGAGCGAGCGAGCCTTCGTGTTCGACCTGGCCCGAGAGATAATCTATGGATACATCCAATGCTCTTGCAATTCGTTGAACTGTGTCCAGTCTCGGAGAGCGCTTGCGTCCGGATTCGATCTGACTTATCTCGGATGGGTTTACTCCTGCCATGCGGGCTAGTTCGCTTGCACTTAGTCGCTTCCGCTCCCTAATCGCCTTGATTCTGTCGTTTATTATCAAACCAGGGCTCATTGCACAATTTTACAGTCAGGAATCTTTCATTTACAATCGTATACTAATATTTGACAATCGTAATAGATCCTATTACGATTGTAACTGCCGAAGGAGTGCGCCCCCGGCGGAAAACCTAAAAACGACAGGATGGGCAGGCCTATGCTGCAGCAGACCTTTATTCACATTCCGGGCATAGGTAAGCAAACTGAGTTGGAGCTGTGGGAACACGGCATCCGCACCTGGGACGATGCGGATCGGTTCGAAAAACGGTTCGGCGCTGTTGGCGCACGCCTGCAAAAGAAACTGGACGAATATATTCCGCTCTCGCGCGATGCCATCAAGAGAAAGGACGCAAGTTTCTTCGAACGCCTTTCCGACTTCGGTGAGGCTTGGCGCTTGTTTCCTGATTTTGCCGACAACTGCGTCTACCTGGACATAGAAACGACCGGATTATCGCCTGTCTTCGACATCATCACGGTGGTAGGCTTGTATGATGGGCGCAGGTATCGGGCTTTCGTTCAAGGCGACAACCTGCAAGACCTGCCAGCTTATCTGGGCGGCTACTCACTCGCTGTAACCTTTAACGGTGCCGGGTTCGACCTGAGATTCCTAAGGCTGGCCTTTGAGGACCTCGCCTTGCCAGCGATACACATCGACCTACGCTGGCTCACCCGAAAACTTGGCATGCGTGGCGGCCTAAAATCCGTTGAAGCACAGATGGGTCTCAAGCGGGACGATTCGGTCCAGGACATCAGCGGGTACGACGCAACGGTGCTCTGGGCCAGATACCTGCGCCGCGATAAGAGTGCCTTGGACCAATTGATTCAATACAACACCGAGGACGTGGTTCATTTGAAGGCAATCATGGAGATGGCCTACGATAAGCTAGTGGAAGGCAGGCTAGACCTCCTCGGAAACTGGGGCGCGCGGGCGTTCACGTCGGTTGCCAAAGAACCTCCCTCAAACAGGCGAGCACTCTTGAGGCGCGCACCGAAGCAGCGTTATTCCAGGGATTTGGTCCAGGATCTCTTGAAGAAATGCCGACGGGCTCCCAAGGTCGTGGGAATCGATCTCACGGGAAGCGAAAAGCGCGCGACAGGTTGGGCCTTGATGGATGGTGCGAGCGTAACAACCAAGCCCATCATAACGGATGATGAACTCATCAGCGAAACGGTAGCCGCCAAGCCTGATTTGGTCTCCATCGATTCACCGCTCTCGCTGCCAGAGCGATACGGGGAAGCTGGCGCTCCAATTTACCGGAAATGCGAACTCGCTCTGAAGCGAATGGGCATTTCGGTATTCTGGTGCTTACTTCCGAGTATGGAAATGCTAACTAGACGTGGGATCGGCTTGGCACAAGCGCTGCGTGAGGCTGGCTGTAAAGTTATTGAAAGCTATCCCGGAGCCGCCCAGGACATTCTCGGGATTCCACGAAAGAAGGCGAGCCTGGAAGAGCTGAAATGGGGTCTCTCCCGTGCTGGAATCAACGGCGATTTCCAGACCGCTAAAATTACCCACGATGAAGTCGACGCCATCACGTCGGCCCTGGTCGGGCTGTTCTATCTTGCCGATGAACACATGGCGCTCGGTACTATCACAGAGGACTTCCTAATCGTGCCGAGGTCCACAAAATTCAATTACCAGAAATTGGCCCAGATCATCGCCGCAACGGGTCTGGACGAAGTTCCCACAGTCGAGCGCAGTAAATTGGGGTCTTGGCCTGAAGTTTAGATAGAGAAATTATCCATGAGCGTATGGGTTGTTGTCGGCGGACAATACGGATCCGAAGGAAAGGGCAAAGTCTCTGCCTACATCACGCTGAAAGAAGAGATTGACATCTGCGTCCGGTGCGGCGGGCCCAACTCCGGCCACTCGTTTGTCCACGAGGACGGAACAACCAAGGTTCTAAGGCAACTTCCGACCGGCTACATTAATCCGCGCACAAGATTGCTGATTCCCGCCGGCGCCCTGATCGACCCGAGCATCTTGAAATATGAAATTGAGGCGTTCGGGATTGATCCATCTCGCGTGGGCGTCGATAAGCATTGCTTTGTAATAACCGAAAGCGACCGCGAAACGGAAAGGAAGCTTGGATTAAGAGAGAGGCTCAGCTCCACCCTGTGTGGTGTCGGCGCCGCCGTCGCGAGAAGGGCTCTGCGCGGAGAGGATGCGAAACAGGCAAGGGAGATTGTTGAGGAACAACCATGGCTTCGACCGATGCTTACGGATGTGAGCAAGGAAGTTAATTCCGCCGTCGATCACGATAGGAAAGTCTTGATTGAGGGCACGCAAGGCTTCGGCCTTTCACTGTACCACTCCGACCACTATCCGAAAGCAACATCCCGCGATACATCTGCCGCCGGATTCATAAGCGAGGTTGGCGTGAGCCCGAGGCTGGTCACCGAAATTGTAGTCGTCTTTCGGACGTTTCCGATCAGGGTAGCAGGCGAACAAGCTGGGCCGCTCAATGACGAAATTACGTGGGAGCAGATCAAGAGGGAAAGCGGGTACCCCTATGACCCCACGGAGATGACAAGCGTCACCCATAAAATTCGGCGCGTCGGGCGCTTTGATTGGGATCTCGCGGAACGGGCCGTTATCACCAACAGACCGACCCTACTGGCAATCAATGGGCTTGATTACCTAGACTATCGTAATTTTGGTGTCGCAGGCTCAGCACACCTCACGGACGGCGGTGCGTACTTCGTTCGAAGTATCGCACGGCGTCTTGGGGTAAAGGTTGATTTCGGGGGCGTAGGTCCCGGATTGAGCCAGATCATCTCCCTTGCTGAGCAAGTTGAAACGGTTGCCCATTAGCATTCCATGCCTCTATCCAAGGGGAATCCATTGAGCGCAATCAGAGATATAAGACCTCCAGATCGCAGGGAAGAGGAACGGGCAAGACTCACCGCGCTGCGTGAAAGGCAACCGTTTAGCGACGATCTTAGGCAGCCCGGTGTTTTGCTAAGTGACGTTATCCGGTACTATTGCCAATGGTTTGACCTGATCTGCCCTTTCGATGAAGAAAAACTCTTAAAGCCAGCGTGCTACAAGCTGACAATCGGGGACGAGTACGCAATCGAAGGTAAGATTCATCCGCTTCCTGACGAGCCCGGCAAGACCGAGGTTCGGATTCCTCCCTTTGCAGTCGCCATCATCAAGACGAAAGAAACCATCAACATGCCTCCCTTTCTGATCGGCAGATGGAATATCCAAGTTAGCCGAGCGTATCAAGGCCTCGTTTGGGTTGGAGGGCCGCAGGTTGACGCCGGATACGTAGGGTATCTGTTTTGCCCAATTTATAAACTCTCTGACAAAGAGGTGGTTCTTCACCGTGGAGACTCTATTGCCGTGATTGATTTTGAGAAGACAACCTCCTTTCGCGGAGGGCAGTCCAAATCGTATCCCGTTCCGGACCGAATCCTTTTTGAGGATTATGAGCCCGAAAAACTACGTAGTGGGTTAGCGAGGCACGCAAAGAGAATCATGCAATTCGAGGGTGAAATCAATGCAATCCGCGACCGCGTGGATAACTTCGTATCAGTGACATTCGCGGTTGTGGCTATTCTGTTCGCAGCCATAACTTTCACCGCGTTGGGAAAGGAGTCGCCGACATGGTCCAACATCGGTGTCTTCCTCTTAAGCGCCTTTGCAATATTCCTTGCCGGATGTGCATGGTGAAGTCAAAATCCGAGGGGGCCTCTATTTGGGCATTCAGTAAGGGTGATCGCCATAATCGGGCTTATATTGGCATTTGTATTTCAGATATTTTGGATACGAGACCAGCAGAAGCAAATACATCAGTTGTCGAAGCAGGTACTCGATCTAAGGAATGGGGAGCCGGGCGCGGCCGTCAATCCCTCGGACTCCCCCTTCCCGCCAGCGATAAAGCCGCCCCGAACAAAATAAGTAGATGACCCGTCGTTTAGGTCTAGTACTACAACCCATCAGATATCAAGGTTTTTCACGTCGAGGGCGTTCTGCTCGATGAATTCGCGGCGGGGAACCACCGCGTCGCCCATCAGGACGGTAAAGATCTGTTCCGCTTCGGTCCGGTCTTCGATTTTCACCTGGAGCATGGTCCGCTGCTCGGCGTCCATGGTGGTTTCCCAAAGCTGGTCGGGATTCATCTCTCCCAGCCCCTTGAACCGCTGCACGGTGAAGGCTTTTTTGCCCAGCGTCATCACGTGCTCCAGCAATTCCTTGCGGTCATCGATCGTCAACTGGCTTCCGTTGGTCGAAACCAGGAAGGGCGGCTTGTCATTGGCGTGGACGCGCCGGTGCAGGTCGAGCAGCCGTTTGTAATCGGCGCTCGAAACCAATTCCCAATTGACCACGCGCTCGCTCAGGTTCTCACTGGAAAAGACCAGCGTATAGAGGTTGTGCTCTTCATCGAGCTTGATTTCTGTCTTGAATCCTTCCGCCTTCAGGTCGTTTGCCACCTGCTTCAATTTTTCCTGGTTTTCGAACTCCGCCTTCTTCCCGAACTCCACCCGGAGCAGGGCATCGACGGGCCGGGGGTCCGCCATCTTTTTTTCCAGCTTGCCAAAGAGCTCGATGTACTCGCCGAGCGCCATAAGGAAATTCGTCAATTCCCCGCCCTGCAGGCGCACCTTATCTTTGCCCTCGCCGGCCTCGACCGCATGGTCTTCGGTGGCGCGCCTCAGCACTTCACGCCGAAATTCCTTTTCATCGTGGATGTACTTTACGCTCTTCCCTTTCTTGATCAGGTAGAGCGGCGGCTGTGCGATATAGACGTGGCCGCGCTCCACGAGTTCCGGCATCTGGCGGTAAAAGAAGGTAAGCAGAAGAGTGCGGATGTGGGAGCCGTCGATGTCCGCGTCCGTCATAATGATGATTTTTGAGTAGCGCAGCTTGCTGAGGTCAAAATCATCCTTGCCAATGCCGGTGCCAAGCGCGGTAATCAGGGCGCGAATTTCCTCATGCCCCAGCATCTTGTCAAACCGCGCCTTCTCCACGTTGAGGATTTTGCCCCGCAGCGGCAGAATGGCCTGGTAGCGCCGGTCGCGGCCCATCTTCGCCGAACCGCCCGCAGAGTCGCCCTCAACCACAAAAAGTTCGCACCGCTCCGGATCTTTTTCCTGGCAGTCGGCAAGCTTGCCGGGCAGGCCGCCGGAATCGAGCGCTCCCTTGCGGCGCGTGAGTTCGCGAGCCTTTCGTGCCGCCTCACGGGCGCGCGCAGCTTCAATAGCCTTGGCGCAAATCTTTCGTCCCACGGTAGGATTCTTCTCAAACGTTTCCATCAGCTTCTCGTAGATGAAGCTTCCCACCATGCTCTGGATGTCACTATTCAGCTTGCCCTTGGTCTGGCCTTCAAACTGCGGTTGGGGCAACTGGACGCTGATCACCGCCACCAATCCCTCGCGCACATCTTCGCCCGAGAGGTTGTCCTTGACGTCCTTGAACAGGTTTTGGTTCTGGCCGAACTGGTTGATGGCCCGCGTCAGACCCGAACGGAACCCCGATAGATGAGTGCCGCCGTCCACGGTATTAATGTTATTAGCGAAGGTGAAAACGTTTTCCGCGTAGCCATCGTTGTACTGGAGCGCAAACTCCACGTGCATGTCATCCTTGTCGGCCTCCGCAAAGATCGGTGACGGATGCAAGGTTTCCTTGTTCTTGTTCAGATGCTTGACGAATTCCGCGATTCCGCCGTTGTAGCGGAATTCCGTTTCTTTGCTCTGACGCTCGTCCTTAAGAACGATCGTCAGGCCTCTGTTCAGGAATGAAAGCTCCCGCAGCCGCTGGGCCAGGGTGTCGTGATTGAACTCGATGGAAGTGAAAATCGTAGCGTCCGGAAGAAAGGTTATTTTTGTTCCTCGGCGCGTTGTCTTTCCCGACTTCTTCAGGCTGCTTGTCGGTTTGCCGAACGCGTAGGACTGCTCCCAGGTGTAGCCGTCGCGCCAGATCTCCAGTTCCAACGATTCGGAGAGTGCGTTCACCACAGAGACTCCCACGCCGTGCAATCCGCCAGAGACCTTGTAACTCTTGGTATCAAATTTCCCGCCGGCGTGCAGGACCGTCATCACCACTTCAGCCGCTGATTTCCCCTCTTCCTTGTGCATGTCAACCGGTATTCCGCGACCATTGTCAACCACCGTCACGGAGTTATCGCTCTGCACCGTTACTTCAACTCTGTCGCATTCGCCCGCCAGCGCCTCGTCCACGGAGTTGTCAACAACCTCCCACACCAGATGATGCAGCCCGGTTAGCCCAGTTGACCCGATGTACATAGCCGGCCGCTTGCGAACCGCATCAAGGTCCCGAAGGACCTTGATACTCCCCGCATCGTATGTGTTCGTCTCCTGCTCAAGCACCTGTTTAGTGTTACTCAATCGCTGTTCCTCCATACTGCGGTGGCTCGACTCGCCCTAATCCCGCAACCACAGCAGCTACCTTCCGAAAGCTCTGCCGCCGTTTGCAAAGGACTCACACTCGCATCGGCATCACCACGTACCGGTATCGAAACGTCTTTTCTTCTCCAGAGCGCATTTGCCCCGCGCTCTGCTCATCTTTCAACTCCAACCGGACTTTTCCCTCGTCGTCCACGACGTTCAGGAAATCCAGCAGATACTCGTAGTTAAAACCAACCTGCATCGGCTCGCCGCTGTATCCCACCTCCAACTCTTCATGGGCCTCGCCAAATTCGCCGCTCGAAGAGGAGATTTCCATCTGCCCGTCAGCAAGCTTCAGCCGGACGGCCCGTGATCGCTGGTCGGCCAACAGCGCAACTCGGCTGACGGCCGTGGAAAGGACGTCCTTGTCAATCTCAATCACCAGTTTGTTTTCGCGCGGCAGCACGGCTTCGTAATTAGGAAATTGTCCAGTCAGCATCCGGGAAATCAGGACGCGGTGTCCCATTGAAAAATAGAGATGGCTGTCGTCTTTTGACAGCCCGACTTGTGAATTTTCATCGGCTTCGGCCAGCAACCGTTGCAGTTCCGCCATCGCCTTCTTGGGAATCAGGATTCGCAACTCATTCTTTAGCCCTGCCACTTCCAGGTCACGCTCAATCAGCGCCAGTCGATGCCCATCCGTCGCCACCATGGCCACATTGTCTGGTTTCAGGATCAGCAGCGCGCCGTTCAGCGTATAGCGTGATTCTTCGCTCGAAATCGAAAAGATCGTCCTCTTGATCATCGTGGAAAGCACACCTGCCGGCAGTGAAACCAGAGAATCCGGAAGCGTCGGCAGAGTCGGATAATTATCTTTTGCCATTCCCACCAGTTTGAATGAAGAGCGGTCGCAGGTTACCTGCATCCAATGGTTTTCCAGCAGCTTGAGCTTCACGTCCTTATCCGGCAGCGACCGCACGATTTCAAAGAGCCGCTTCGCCGGAATCGTTCCGGATCCTGGTTTCTTGATCTTCGCTGAACATCCGCAGGAAACTCCAAGCTCCAGGTCCGTAGCGCTGATCCGAAGGGAAGAATCTGCTGCTTCCAAAAGAAGATTCGAGAGAATTGGAATGGTGGTCTTTCTCTCAACCACACCCTGGGTGAGATTCAATTCCTTGAGGAGGAGGCTCTTTTCTACTGAGAGTTCCATTTATTTAAATTTCCTTCTATGTAGAGTCTTAGTAGTAGGGGCTGTGGACTTGTGGAAAAGGCCGCATCCCCTCTGCCAGTGCCTGAAATCGCTGCCCGATGCTTGTGCATACCTTCCTTCTTTCTGTGCATGGCTGTGCATGTTCTGGCCGCGTTTCTGAATTCACAGGCGGGTTCATGTCGGCGCCTGTTGAAAAATCGCATAACCCTAACTCAATGTGTCTCTCAGCTTGTTGAGAGTTCTGTTCAAATCTTTGTCAGCCTTCCTCAACTGGTCAATCTTCTGTATGGAATGTAGAACAGTCGTGTGATGCTTTCCGCCAAACTCTCTGCCAATTTGAGGGAGCGAGGCCGGTGTCAGTTCTTTTGATAAATACATGGCTACTTGCCGGGGAAAAGCCACCGCATGGCTGTTGTCCCTCGCCTTCAATTGCGTCAGCGAAAGTCCGTATTCCTGGCACACCAGCCGCTGGATGTGCTCAATCGAGACGCGCCGCTGGTCCAGGTCGATGATGCTTTTCAGCACCTGCTGAGCCATGGGCAGTGAGATTTCGGCGCCCGTCAGCGACGAATACGCAATCAGACGCGTCAATGCACCTTCCAGGTCGCGGATGCTGGTTTTGATCCGTGTGGCGATGAATTCACCAACCGCCTCCGGCAATTTAACGCCCTGCTCCTCGCTCTTCTTAGCCAGAATCGCGCGCTTGGTCTCCGTATCGGGCGGCTGCAGGTCTGCCGTCAAACCCCATGCAAAGCGCGAGCGCAGCCGTTCTTCAAGCCCGGCAATATCCTTCGGCGGCTGGTCGCTTGAGATCACCACCTGCTTCTGGGCCTCGTAGAGAGTGTTAAACGTATGGAAAAACTCCTCCTGCGTTCGTTCCTTCCCGGCGATGAACTGGATGTCGTCCATCAGCAGCACATCAACATTTCTGTACTTGTCGCGGAAGGAGACCATTCGGTCATACCGCAGCGAGTTGATAACGTCGTTCGTGAAGGCCTCCGAGGAAACATAGGCCAGGCGCATCTCGCGCTGCCGCTGCTTGATCATGTGACCTACAGCCTGCATCAGGTGCGTCTTGCCCAATCCCACGCCCCCGTACAGGAAGAGCGGGTTGTAGGCCTTGGCTGGAGTTTCCGCCACCGCCCGGGCGGCGGCATTCGCGAATTGGTTGCAGGAACCCACCACAAAGGTGTCGAACGTATACCGCGCATTTAACTGATGATCAACCGATTCGAAGTCAAGCGAGGCCTGCCTGAGTTTTGTCTCCCCATTGCCGGAAGATTTTTTTTCCGGCAGGATCTCCATCTCATACCGGATACCGCTGAATCCCAGCCGCAGCTTTTCGAGCGCTTCCTGAATCATCGTGTTGTAATGGTCCTGAATCCACTCCTGAAATTCCTGGTTGGGAACGCGGATCACCAGGGTTTCCGCTTCGGACCGGCTGTACCGCGTGGGCTTCAGCCACGTCTGGTAGCTTTGAGGGTTTACCTTCGTTTTCAGGTAATTCAGAACTTCTTGCCAGGCATTCATAGCAATCTAGTTGGTAAGAAAAAAACCGCACACCGGTCAGATCGGCTGTGCAAACACGCTCACTTCTTCAACTTGCGCGCTACAGGGGTTTCCATTCTGCGGCTAAATTCCCCCGGTTTTCTCCTGCTTTTTTTAAGCGTTAGAGTTTTTGGAAGCGGGCTCTACAGTAATGCCGGTTAAG
The DNA here is from genome assembly GCA_036278995.1 of Terriglobia bacterium. Taxonomy (GTDB): domain Bacteria; phylum Acidobacteriota; class Terriglobia; order UBA7540; family UBA7540; genus SCRD01. Next base: position 24,881 of record DASUJZ010000120.1, read on the forward strand.
GCCTTGCCAGTCTGTTAGTCTAGCACAGAAATGGGGTGCAATTCCAACCAGTCTTTCTTTCGTGGAATCTGCCACTTACAGCGATTTCCACAGGGGTGTAAGCGGGCTGTTGACGGGACGGGCGAAATAGGCCCAAAAATCCGCCGCACCAGCTTGCATCTGCCCGTGGAAACCAGTCGCCTCTGACCTTCTAACCTCAGACGATCAGGCATCCTGGGCAGTCCCGGCAGCTTCCTGCCCGAGCTGTCAAAACTCGATCCCGCCACGCGCTTCGAGCATTTCTCAATCGCGGAGGGGCCCACCAGCGTCAAACAGATTAGGGGTGGCTGAAAGCTGACGCTTGTTCCCGGCAAGTGGCAACTTCGTGAGAGGGGCGACTGAGAATTGAAAAAGAGCCAATCTCCTGACCCGACACCGCGGCGCAAAGCCCAGCCTCAAAAGCCTCCCCGTACCAACGTGGTTGGCTTGCTCGTCGCACTGGGATTCTTTGCGATAGCCATTTACGTTCTCCTGGCTGGCCATCAGCAAGGAAGCACCGACCAGATTTCTTATACTGAGTTCAAGCAGCAAGTAAGCCAGGGGCGGGTTCAGCAGATCACCATCAGGGACAAGGATGTAGAAGGTGTTTACAAGCAGCCTTCGGACAAGAATGCCCAGTCCAAGAAGGCCACATCGCCCCGAAAATTCCAGACGTATCTGCCCTCCATCGATGATTCAAGCCTTCTCCCCCTGCTTGACAACAACCATGTCACCATCACTGCCGTGCCTCCCTCTAATTCAGCATGGACGGAACTGCTGGTAGCCATGCTTCCCTGGCTGCTGTTGATCGCCGCCTTTCTCTATTTTAGCTATCGCGTGCAGCGGAAGATGGGGAAAGGCCCCGGAGGTGTCTTCGGGTTCGGCAAGTCCAAGGCCAAAAAATACAGCAAGGGGCCTAGTGATGTGACTTTCAACGACGTCGCGGGCCTGGAGCAGGCAAAGCGTGATCTCTGGGAACTGATCGAGTACCTCAGAAATCCCCGGCGGTATCAGAAGATCGGGGCCAAGTTGCCGCGCGGAGTTCTCCTGATGGGTCCTCCGGGCACCGGCAAGACGCTTCTTGCCAAGGCCGTTGCCGGTGAGGCCGACGCGCCCTTCTTCAACATCAGCGGGTCGGAATTCGTCGAGATGTTTGTGGGTGTGGGAGCCTCGCGCGTCCGTGACATGTTTGAGACCGCGAAAAAGGAGGCGCCTGCTGTGATCTTTATTGACGAAATAGATTCCGTGGGGCGCTCACGCGGAACCGGCCTTGGCGGTGGCAATGATGAGCGCGAGCAGACACTGAACCAGATTCTGGCAGAGATGGACGGCTTTTCACCCTGGCAAGCGGTTATCGTGATTGCCGCCACTAACCGCCCCGACGTTCTGGATCCGGCCCTGCTGCGTCCCGGGCGCTTTGATCGCAAGATCGCGATGGAACTTCCTCGCAAGGAAGCTCGCCGAAAAATCCTGCAGGTCCACACTCGGCACGTGCCTCTGGCGCGGAACGTTGACCTGGAACATATTGCCCGGCAAACAGTGGGCTTTTCCGGAGCGGACCTGCAAAACCTGATCAATGAAGCGGCTCTGCTGGCCGGGCGCGAAAGAAAAGAAGAGGTCGACATGGAATTGCTGTAAAGTGCTCGTGACCGGATTGTCCTTGGTTACAAGCGCGACACCATGCTCGACGAGAATGAAAAACGCCGCGTGGCATTCCACGAATCCGGCCATGCGCTGCTGGCCTGCCTGCTGCCGCACACGGACCCGCTGGAAAGGGTCAGCATCATTCCGCGTGGTCGTTCGTTGGGCGCCACTGAACAGTTACCCGAGGAAGAGCGCTACAACTTTTCGGAGAGCTATCTGAAGGATCGCATCGAGGTGATGTTGGGAGGCCGCGCCTCAGAGAAACTCATCTTTGGAGAAACCAGCAGCGGCGCTGAAAACGATCTACAGCAGGCTACCTCACTCGCGCGGCGCATGATCAGCCGTTGGGGCATGAGCGACAAACTCGGACCTGTCGCCTACAATCGCGAGCGGGATCATCCGTTCCTGGGACGGGAGATTGCCCAGCCTCCGGACTTCAGCGAGGATACTGCCAGGCTGATTGACCAGGAAGTCCGCGCGCTGGTGAGCGGTCTCGAACGGCAGGCCGAGCAGACTTTGCTCGAGCATCGCCCCGCACTCGAAGCCGTTGCTCAGCAGTTGGTCGAACACGAGATGATCGAAGCAGACGATATCCGTCGCCTGCTCGAAGACCACGGCCTGAAGGTGGCTCCCCGCCCCGCCAGAACCGCATGAGCATGTTACCTGAACGGACCCGCCTGGCGCCCATTTTTACGGCGCGCCTTATAGCGACGTCTTTCGGGAATTCTCCAGGTTTTGTGCCGCCAGCGTGACGGCAACCCAAGCTTTCGCTTGCTTAGCACGCGCCTCCAATGATATACAAACCGTGATCCCAAGATTCTGGCAAAGCATGGGGAACGTGGTGGGAGTTCGCCTGTCTCGCTGATTCAGCCCTCCAGTTGAGGCGGTAGAGGGCGGCTGTTTTAGAGCCCGAGCCCACGCTGCCCCCGTTCTGCTACAATATCAAACTCGCGTGACAACAACTTTTCAGCAATTTGGCATGCCGATGACACCCTACGAACTGCTTGGGCGACTGCCAGGGTTCGTCGAGCGTTTGCGCGCTGCTCCGCCTGTCCATGTGGAAAGAGGCATCCTTGAAGTTAAAGGCTGGTGCGAGAGCGCTGGGCAGCTTTTGAAGGAGGCTGCCGCCGCCGCCATCTGCCTTGCCAACGGGGAAGGGGGAATTCTCCTCGTAGGCCTCGATCCGGAACGCGTCATCGAGCATGCAACGCCCTGCCCCCACGAAGAGGTTACCCCGGAATGGTTGCATGAGTCCGTTCGACGTCACAGTCACCCTTCGGTGGAATGCACCGCCTGTCGCCTGGTTGAAGCAGTGCCGGCCACGCCGGCTGCCGCGAAGGACTGTATTGCTTTGCTGGTTCCAAGAAAGTCGATTGCCGGCATGCACCGAACCGACCTGGGTGTGTGCCTCGTCCGGCGCGGCGG
>DASUJZ010000121.1:0-84884 GCA_036278995.1 Terriglobia bacterium
AGAGTTGAAAGCATCGGTACATGTGCCGGAACTGCCCTGCATGCTGACCGAGCAGAATCCGTAAAGCGCGTTGGCCCAGGTGGGAGTGTAAATCGGCTGCACGATCGCCTGTTCCTCGGCCGTGGCGATTCTCGTGGACGAACCTGATCCTCCTGTCCAGGTCGCCCTGGAAGTAATCAGCCAGGTTTCCGCCGGCGTGGTAGTCAGCGGCGGCTCATAACCGACGTTGACCGTCTGGTAATTCAAGAGGACGGCATTCACGTTGAAGTATCCGGAATTGTCGGCGTCGGCGGACACGCGGGTGTTTGCGGCATCATTCAAATCCGAAGCAAAAGCGTCGGCAACTTCTCGCGCGGCGCTCTCGCTGTTGGTGATGTCCGGGAAATTCGACGATCCGCTCCCGAATCCGATCAGCTGAACGGGGCTGTTGTTGCTTGTGCAGCCGGACTCGCACACCACCGGTGAGGCATTCGAGGTGTAAAGATTAAAGGGGCTGCCGCTCGATGTCACCAGGTAATAAGTGTTGGCCTCGCTCTGGGTGACCGCACGGTAGTGTGTGCTGCGAAACCAGTTGACGGCGCGCTGTATGCCCGCTTTGGCCAGGTAATCCGCCTGCGTGTCGAGCTTGTAGTTGTAGGCGGCAAAAGTTTCGGACCGGGCGGTGAAGACAATTGCCGCAGCAAGCACGGATAAAACCAGCATCGCCAGCAGGACGAGAATCAGCGCAATCCCCCGCTCGCTGCGGTAGGCTGACGGCATGATTTTGAACGACCAGGTGTTCATTGAAGTCTGCTCCTCAAGGGTAGTAATCCGATGGAAATGTCATGGGCAAGCTTTTGGGCAGAGGCGGCAGATAGATGGCTCCGCCGGCGTTATTCACGGTGATGGCAGCCTGAAGGTTCAGCGGCCGGATTCGAGTGGCCATGGTGAACCATTCCGGAGATTCAGACTCGAGGCTCTTGGGGCTCACTGCAACACTGATCGTGATGACCACCGTCCCGACTACCGTGATCTGGTTTGGCACAACCCCGATCACAACCTGGTCGGGATAGGCGAATATCGGCTCGCCTGTGGGGCCGCTCTGATTCGTGGTGTTGTAGAGAACGTTTGTCACCAGCGGCGACGCCTGGTTATTCTCAGGCGGAGTATAGGTGGAAGGTGCAGGCAGGTTCGTGAAAGGCACCGTTGTCACGGAACGGTAAAGATCATAAAGAGTGTGGGTGGTCCCATTGATAGTGACGGTTGCGGCGGGACTGGCTGGCGACAGGCTGTAGACCACGTACCGGATGACACCGTCCTGGTTGACATCACCAAAGAATTCCAGCCGGTGGTCGCTCGAAGTGCCTGAGGTCTGTAGAATTCCGCTGCCATAAGGCATTTTGTAACTGATGACGGGAAACGCAGTCGTGGAACCATTGTGGCTCATCAGGAAAACAGCATTGATCTGATTGGGCGAGCTGCACGGCGTCCCCGAAACGTCCGAGGTTGAAAGCACCTCGACCAGTTCGTGGTTTGGTCCGGTATCCACCATGAGCCAGTCGCCGGGATTAATCTGGTTGATGTCACTGAGGGTGACGCATTGCGCGCTTGAACTCACCGCCACGGTGTTGCTTGAGGTTTTGGCGCTGGTGAAGTTCGGATTAAAGCCCGCCTGCCCGATCTCCTGAGTCATCACCTCCATGGCTGCGCGGGCGCTCTGATTCGCCTCTGAAACCACCTGATTGGACTGGTACTTCTTCTGCGACTGAAATAGAAACGGAAAGACCGCGGACATTAGAAGCATGATGATCGCCACGCTGGCCAGCAATTCGATCAGCGAAAAACCTGCGGCGAAATTCCCTCGCGGTTTTTGGTCCCGTTTCATATCGCGCTACGCTAGTTCGGATTCGACAGTAAACTCGTAAGCACAACCACCGGCTTACCGGAACTGGTGTTCACGGCGGACTGCGAATAGACGGCCACGGAAATCTGCTTCAGCGTCGGACCGCCCGTAGATGCCACATCCGCAATCTCCCACATGCGAACGTAAGAGACATCAGCGGACGTAATGGCCGAACAACTCGTCGCCGCCGTCGGCCCGGGAAGTTGAATCCCGTTGCTGTCAAGGAAATCGATGTACCCAATCGAAGCGCCGGAACTCGGACAGGTGGCCTCAACGGAGGGACCGATGGCTCCCCCGGCGAGCAACCCGTCGGTCCATCCAGTCGCGCTGATATTCGTCGTGTTGCAACTGGAGGGCTGAGCGGACGCCGTTTGCGTGCAGTTGCTGAAGTCGAGCGACAACAGCTTTTCCATCTTGTCCTGCGCGTAGATGGTTGCCCGCGTAACCTCAGTGCCCTGGTTCTTGTTGGTCACCGTCGCCTGAAAGATGAGGCCTCCCACGCTGAAAAGCCCCACCACTGCAATCAGCACAGCAATCAGGGTCTCAATCAGAGTCACGCCAATTTCATCGGCCGGGCTTCGCATTCCTCTTATCTAGCCTCTCTCCGCAATGGGTCACCTATCGCTTCATCCAGGAACTGCTGGCCGTGTCCCAGTTCCAGACGGTGACGGCTCCGCCAATCGAAACCGTTACTGCGTCCACCAGATCGTACTGGTTGCGGACGTAAACCACCGCTCCTCCGTTGCCGAGCGGGTCGCCATCGCCGTCCACGGGAGCACCGCGAGTGTTGAAATAGATGTCAATCGGGTCCGGGCAGGGGCTCGGGTCCGCCTGGATTGTTCCCGGGTAGCTGCCCGCGCTGAGAACGGATGGACGGCAGCTTGAGAAACTGTCGCCCTCGATCGCATATTGCGTTCCGCCCTCAATTCCCGCTGTCGTCTGGGCGTTGTAGGCTGAGGCACAGGCCGAATCGGTGCTGGTGGAGGTGTCGCCGCAAAGCTCCTCCCGCCAGCAGGTGCCTGAAGAGGCGTTGACGACCTCCCGGTAAGGCGCACACTGCGATGCCGCCCGCATGCGCGCGATGTTCAACTGGTTTGCAAGGGCCGATGCATCGGCGTGCAGCCGGTAGGCTTTCACGGCGTAATAGGCCTGCGGGATTGCCATGGCCGCCAAAACTCCGGCAACTGTCACCACCACGATCATTTCCAGCATCGTGAAGGCCGAATCCTGGACGGGCCCCGGCAGTCGGTCCCACTGATAAGCGCCTGGTGGAGACAGGTGCTCGCTCTTCTCTTCGTCGTTCCGGGCAACGGTTCCGCGCGGCATTTGTCGCTTCGACGTTTGCTGCGATGGCTTCATATCTCATTTTCATCGGCTGCTCAGGCCCTGTGCTCTAGCGTGTTCTGAAAACCGTTTTGGAGCGGTGTCATTCCGAGCGAGGCCAGGAAGCTGTTTTTTCAATCCTCTGAACCCAAAACAGATTCATCGGGCCGATCGGGGCACGGTGATGGGGAATCCGCGTGCCCCAAGAATCCCGGCGAGACGGAGTAATTCGCCGAAGAGAATTCGTATGGTTCTTAGAATTCGCTGGAGACTGTCTGGAAAAGCCGCCAGCCATGCGGGCAAGACTTGCGTGCACTGTCTCCAATATGCCCCACCAGGATAGTGGAGCGGCAATGGTCTCCGAATTGCCCAGCTTCACGCTACCAGATTCGGCAGCGTTCGCTTGCCGGTCGCACCATGGGATCACCGGCCTTGCAGCCGAAGGCTGTTCCAAAAGCCCCCAGGTTTGAGAGAGGCCCGTTAGCGCGGAAGCGCGGAAGAGGATGAGGATCAACGGTCAGCAGGAGCCGTGCGAATTGGGGCGTCATATTCGTCGCCCAGTTCTGCGCCCAGGCGACGAAGAAGCGTTGATCAGCGGCGAATCCATCGATGGTTTTGGGCGCGGGCTGGCCTTCCAGGCTTTTCTGATACGCGCGGTAAGCAATCGTCAGCCCGCCAAGGTCGGCAATACTTTCGCCCAGCACCAGCTTGCCGTTCTCATGAATGTTGTCGACGCCGATGAATCCGTCAAACTGCTTTTCAACGCACTTCGCACGCTGGTTGAAGTTTTTCAGGTCTTCAGGCGTCCACCAGTTTTTCAGATTGCCGTGTGCATCAAATTTGCGGCCTTCGTCGTCAAACCCGTGCGTCATTTCGTGCCCGATCACGGCGCCGATTCCGCCATAATTCGATGCGGCGTCGCCTCTGGGATCGAAGAAGGGCGGCTGAAGGATGCCCGCTGGAAAGACAATCTCGTTTTTCAATGGATTGTAATAAGCGTTAACCGTCGGCGGGGTCATCTCCCATTCAGTCCGGTCAACCGGCTTGCCGATCTTGTTCAAGTCGCGATGGAAATCGAACGCATTTCCGTTAAAGATGTTTTCCACATAAGAGGCGCGTGTGACATGATAGGCGGAATAATCGCGCCACTTGTCCGGATAGCCGATTTTCGGCACGAAGGTATCCAGCTTGGACAGTGCGGCCTGACGGGTCTTAGGCCCCATCCAGGGCAAAGTTTTGAGGTCCTCGCGCAGAGCGGCAATCAGGTTCTGCACCATCTTCTGCGCGCGCGCCTTGGCCTCGGGCGGGAAATACTTTTCAACGTAAACCTTACCCAGAGCAAAGCCCAGTTCATTGTCCGTTGCTCGCACACAACGCTCCCAACGCGGCAGAATTTTTTTGGTGCCTTGCAAAGTGTGGTCGTAGAAATCGAAATTCGCCTGAACGAAAGCGGACGAGAGCGCCGGCGCCGCGGCATGAACCAGATGCCAGCGAAGATAGGTTTTCCATTCGGCGAGGGGAACAGACCTTAACAGCTTGTTAACTTCCTTGAAAAACTCCGGCTCCGCCACGTCAACGGCCGGGACGTCGGGATGGCCAATCTCCTGGAAGTAATCGGCCCAAAGGAAATTAGGCGTCAGAGCCTTCAACTGGCCCCTGTTCATTTTGTGGTAGGTCTTTTCCGGATCGCGCCGTTCAACACGCGTCATGGATGCCTTGGCAAGTGCAGTCTCAATATCCATGACCGTCGTGGCCTCTGCGGCTGATTGCTGCGAACTGTCGCCGAGCAATTCGAGCATCTTCTGAACGTGCCCGACGTACTCCGTCCGGAGCTGCTGTGACTTGGTGTCGTTCTTGGTGTAATAGTCGCGGTCCGGCAACCCAAGCCCGCCCTGGTCCGCGCCGGCAATCACCTGGCTGCTGTTCTTCTCATCCTGAGTGGAACCAAAGCCGAACATGACATCGATTCCGATGCCTTGCAGTCGCGCTATTTCAGATTGAAGTCCGCCCAGATCGTGGATCGAGTTAATCCGTTGAAGTTCGGGCCCAAGAGGCTTTGCACCTGCGGCGTCAATAGCCTGGGTGTCCATGCAGCTTGTGTAAAAGTCCCCGATCTTCTGGATTGTTGAACCTGCCGGCGCGTTGCGGTCCGGCGCAGCCCGTTCCAGAATCTGGTGGAGGACTTCGCGGTTGTGCACCTGCAACTCGTTGAAAGTACCCCAACTTGGGTATTCGGGAGGGACGGGGTTCTTGGCAATCCAGCCGCCGTCGCAGAATTCGTAGAAATTCACACAGGCCTTGATCTTCCTGTCCATCATGGACAAGTCGAAGGCCTTGAGCGGTGGGATTTTCGGCTCCGCCGAGGCTTCTTCCTGCTGGGCGTTGGAAGAGGCCTTCTGCGCCGAGCGGTTTTGACATCCGCTGAGCAAGACCACGGCAATGCCGGCAAGACATAGTCCCGCATTTCTCAAAAACCACTGCGATTGCGTCATCGTCTCCCTCGAATCAACAGGCGCCTCGATTTTGCGTTTCCACTGATCACACGCAAACGCCGTCCATCGAAACCCGCATGAACGCCCGTACAGCGTTGCAACAATCATCAGCGTTGTTGGAAAAGCTATTATAATGCAGACGGGTTGTGCGCGCCTGGGTCGTCATGCCCATCACGAACCGTCCGCCCACTGCGCCACCGGCTGGTTTTCTGTACTATCCTTGCTTCGGGTATGCTGTGAGGTCCACTTCAAAGGCCTTTGTTCCTTCCTGAAAATGGCGACGCATCCAACAGCGATTTCAGAAGCATCGCATCCAACCCGCAAGCCGCTGCTCCGGGTCGGGCTGACGGTTCTCATTGCCTTGGCGGTGTTTTTGGCCATAGCCGGCGGGTGGATTTATTGGCGCGTTCACGTATGCCTGCCCCGGCTGGATGGAACCCTTCGATTGCAGGGAATCCACGCAAAAGTCGAGGTGCTGCGCGATGCGCGGGGAGTTCCGCACATCCGGGCCGCTTCGCTGGAAGACCTGGCATTCGCCCAGGGCTACCTCACGGCGCAGGATCGCCTGTGGCAGATGGACCTGAGCCGCAGAATCGCGCAGGGACGCCTGTCAGAATTGTTCGGGTCGCCCACGCTGCACTCGGACGTCGTGAACCGGACCCTCGGAATGAAGCAGGACGCCGAGCGCGGCGTAAAAGAACTCGATTCCGAAGAGTTGAATCTGCTGCGCGACTATGCCCAGGGCGTGAACGCCTTCATCTCGACCCATCAGGACCGCCTGCCCATCGAGTTTCTGCTGCTGCGCTACCACCCGGAGCCCTGGCGCGAGTCCGATTCCCTGGAAATAGCCCTGAACATGGCTCGGCTGTTGAACACATCGTGGCCGGAGGAACTGATGCGCGAGCGAGTGCGGCGGAAGCTAGACAATGCACGGCTTGAGAATGATATCTTCCCTGCGCGTTCGCCGCTCGACCACCCCGTGGCCGATGTGCCGGCCCGGCCTTCGGCGCCCGCGGGCCTGAAGGGTTTACGCCCGCCGGCCTCAACTTCGGTTCCCCCGCGCTTTCTGCAGCGGCCGGGAGAGAGAGTGGCCCCGCTCGAATTAAATCTCACCGGCTTTGATCCCGTGTTGCAGGCCCTGGAGACGCCCAGCTCTTACACAGCTGTCGGCAGCAACAACTGGGTTGTTAGCGGAACCCATACACGCTCCGGAAAACCATTGCTGGCCAATGACCCGCATCTTCCCTACAGCGTTCCTAGCATCTGGTACATGGTTCACTTGGAAGCTCCGGGCCTGGACGTGAGCGGCGTAAGCATTCCGGGGTTGCCGATGGTTATCATCGGGCACAACCGCCACATCGCCTGGGGAGTGACCAATACCGGCCCGGACGTGCAGGACCTTTATGAAGAAACGCTTAATCCCCAGAACCCGCATGAATATCTCCACGATGGCAAATGGTTTCAAGACACCGAAAGAACGGAGCGGATCAAGATTCGCGGAAAGCCGGATGATTCCCTGCTGGTCAAATCCACCCGGCACGGGCCCATTCTTCCCGGCACCGGCAGCCGGCAGCTCGCCCTCGCCTGGACCGCTCTGCTGCCAGGCGCGCTGCACTTTCCTTTTTTGAAGATTGACGAAGCCCGGAACTGGAATGAGTTCACGGATGCTCTGCGCGGATTTGCAGGGCCTATGCAGAATTTTGTCTATGCAGATACCGAGGGGAACATCGGCTTCTACGCGGCGGGATGGGTGCCCATCCGCAAGCGCGGTGACGGCAGCGTTCCCATTTCCGGTTCAAGCGATGATTACGATTGGGTTGGGATGGTTCCGTTTCAGGACCTTCCCCATACCTACAATCCGAAGGCCGGAATTCTTGCAACGGCCAATAGCCGCGTGGTGCCTGACGGCTATCCATACTTCATAACGTCAACGTGGGGCGAGCCCTACCGCACGGCGCGTATTTACCAACTGCTGGAAGCCGGAAAATCTTTCACCGTCGCCGACATGCTGAAGATTCAAATGGACCTCCATCCCCTGGACGATGAGTGGCTGCGTGATCGGTTAATTACGGCCGCCAAACAATACCCGCCCCGCGAGCCTGACGTCCGGTTTGCCATCCAGAGATTACGCGCGTGGAATGGCGAGGCAACGGCCGATTCTGCTGCCACGCTTGTGTGCGAACTCACCAAACCGGCCCTTCTCCATCGCATTCTGGCGCCCAGGCTTGGGGACGATCTCTCCGGCTACCGCTGTCCGATGAGCACCGTCTTTCTCCAGAACGTGATCGACAACCAACTGGAGCGATGGATGCCGCCCGGCGACTCTAATTTTGATCAGACTCTGATGAAGAGCCTCTATGCCGCGGTCGGAAGGATTCCAAAACTGGTTGGAACCAATGATCACAACGCCTGGAAGTGGGGCGACACTATACCCCTGACCCTCAGCCACCCGCTGGGAGGAGCTTTGCGGCCGCTCGGGTGGCTGCTGAATGTGGGCCCTTTTCCGCAATCGGGAACGGCGAATACCATCAAGCGGGCTAGTCTGGGCGTGGGGCCTTCCATGCGGATGGTGGTGGATCTCGGACAACTGGATAGCTCCGTGCAGAATGTTACGCTCGGCGAATCGGGCCAGCCTCTCAGTCCGTACTACAAAGATCAGTTCGAAGCTTGGTATCATGGCCAGAGCTTTCCGATGCCGTTCAATGATGAGGCCGCCCAAAAAGCCGCGGTCCATCGCCTGGAGCTTGAGCCGGCAGAAGCAGTTTCCTCGCAAGGCGCGAGACCGCATAGAAAAGGGCTCAGCCAATGAAAAAGATGACGCGCCGGGAATCAATGTTGACCATTGCGTCGGCGCTTGCGGCCGGGGGTTCGGCTCTCAAAACCGCGGCCCAGACCCCGCCGGGCGTCGCCGGCGATCAGACGGCAGCCCCTGCAAGCCAGGCCGGGCAGCCTTCAGCTTCAGACCAGGCCTTCGACAAATTCGTCGATGAATACTTCGATGGCTATTTCCGGTTCAATCCAGCCAGCGCCACCAGCGCCGGCATTCACAAGTACGACAGCGAGCTTCCCGCCTACTCGCAGGCGGACATTCACAGCGAAATTGCGCGCAACCAGACGGCTCTGAGAGACCTTGCGCGCATCCCCAGCGACGGGCTTTCGGCAAACAACCAGCTTGACGCTACGGTACTTGGAAGCCTCATCAAAGGCCGCCTGCTTGATCTCGCCGATATCCGCACGTGGGCAAAGGACCCCAGGTTTTATAACACTGAGGCAGGGTATACGTTGTACACCCTGATCGAGCGCGGTTTTGCCCCGCTCGATGACCGGCTGAAATCATTAATTGCCCGCGAGCGCCGGGTACCTGAGATCTTAAACAGTGCACGGATTAACGTGGTGAACCCTCCCGCCGTTTACACCAAAGTCGCCATTGAAGAGGTCCAGGCGGAGATCGATTTCCTCCAGAACGTTCTGCCGAAGACCGTCGGCGGCGCGCAGAGCCTCGCACTGAAAGCAGAATTTGCCCAAGTCAACCGGAGCGCAGTGGCGGCCTACCAGCAGTTTCTCGAGTATCTGCAAACGGGCCTCACTCCTCAGTCGCAAGGCACATTTGCTCTCGGCCCTGAGAATTTCCAGAAGAAATTGCTCAATGACGAGATGGTGGACAGCCCGGTTGAAAACCTGCTAAAGGTCGGCAACCACGAGCTGCGCCGGGTGCAATTGCTTTTCCTGCAGACCGCTAAGATCATCAATTCCACAAAAACCCCGCTCCAGGTGCTCCAGGACATCAAGCAGACTGCCCCGGCGGCGGACCAGGTGATTGCGGACACCCAATCAGTGCTCGATAATCTCAGGCAATTCCTGCTCACTCATGAAATCGTAACGGTCCCTCCGGCGCCTATCCCACAGGTGGCGGAAACACCGCCCTTCATGCGGGCGCTCACTTTTGCATCGATGGACACCCCGGGACCGTTTGAGGAGCACTCAATCCAGTCCTTCTTTTATGTCACTCTGCCCGACCCCTCATGGGATGAAGAACGCAAGCAGCAGCTTCTCCGGTTCTTTAACCGCTATTCCACTCGGATCGTTGCCAGCCATGAGGTCTATCCCGGACACTACGTGCAGTTTCTATGGCTGAAGCAAGCGCCGACGCAGGCGAGAAAACTTGAGTCCACAATGGGCGGCATGACAACCAACGTAGAGGGTTGGGCGCATTACTGCGAGGAGATAATGCTGGAACAGGGCTACGGCGAGGGCGATCCCAGTCTGCTCCTGATGCAGCTCCAGGCCGCACTCATCCGCGTGTGCCGCTATCTGGCAGCCATCCAGTTGCACACGCAAGGCATGACGGTCCAGCAGGCATCGAACCTGTTCCAGCAGGATGCCTACATGGCCCCAGCCAATGCAGAGCGCGAGGCCCTGCGCGGAACTTTCGATCCCACCTACCTTGCTTATACGCTGGGCAAATTGGAGATCATGAAACTGCGGGAGGACTATCACAACCGGGTCGGCGACAAATTTAATCTGAAAGCGTTCCACGATCAATTCCTGAGTTACGGCATCATGCCGGTCAAGATGATTCGCGAGCAGATGTTGCAGGATGGGACGCCTGTCCTTTAGCATGATGCTCAACACTCGCCAGCATGCAATCTGCCCTGCGGAAAACGCTCGTCTTCTGACCGATGAAAGAATTTCAATTCTCCATCACCAAATCCTGAATCCCGGCGAAAGAGAAACCATGCGGCAAACTCGATTCCTGCTTACTTCGGAAGCCCAATCCACGCCAGCCCAGTTGGTTGCTTGCGGCGGGCTGGTTCTCCTGGCAGTTCTGTTTTGCCTGATGCTGCCCGGCCCTGCGGCAATTCGGGCGGCTACGGGTCAGATCACCGCGCCCAAAGCTGAAACCAGCCGGATTGAACTGTCCTACAGCCTCGCAATGGACAAACCTGCAACCCACCTCCTCCAGGTGGAAATTCGCGCGATCGGGGTGAAGGAGCCGTTACTCCGGTTCGCGATGCCCGCCTGGGCCCCAGGCCGTTATGCGATCTACGATTTTGCAAAAAACGTTCAGGAATTCAGCGCCGCTGGGGCAAACGGCCAAGCTCTTCCCTGGCAGCAGCCGGACAAGCAGACCTGGGCCGTGGATACGGCCGGCTGCGGCGGGATTGTCAAAGTGCGATACAAGGTTTTTGCCAATGACCTGACGGGTTCATTCTCGCAATTCGACCCATCTCACGCCGCCATCAACGGCGCCTCTGCCTTTATGTACCTGCCGGGGAACAAAGCCGATCCACTGACTCTCACCGTTCACCCGCCGCAGGGATGGAAAGTCGTCAGCGGCTTCTCGATGTCACTCACCCAGACAACTTTCCAGGTGGCAAACTACGATGTGCTGGTCGATACGCCCCTCGAAATAGGTCCGGACTGCTGGGTAAGTGATTTTCAGGAGGACGGAAAAGCATTCCGCGTGGCGGTCCACAGTTATCCCCATCCGGACGGCGATGCCGGCAACCGTTCCGCGCTGGTCGATGGGCTGCGGAAGATTGTCCGCTCCGAGATGTCGATGATGCCCGCCCCGGACTTCAGCCACTACACGTTTCTATTCCATTTTGATCCGGCCCTGCCGATGGGCGACGGGATGGAACATCTCGACTCCACCGATATCATCGTTCACGGAAGTTTATCCGGCAGCGGGCTCTCCCAAGCTCTCGAAACAGCGGCGCATGAGTTCTTTCATCTCTGGAACGTAAAGCGGCTGCGCCCTGCTGGCCTGGGCCCCTTCGATTACAGCCGCGAGGTCTATAGCCCGTCGCTGTGGTTTGTGGAAGGCATCACCACCTACTACTCTTATGTGAATCTATTGCGCAGCGGCATCTGGTCGCAGCAGGAATTTCTGGATCGACTGGCGGGCGAAGTCCGCGCCCTGCGGGAAGCTCCAGGCCGCACGCTGATGTCGGCGGAAAGCTCAAGTTTCCACGCCTGGTTTTACGACCGCTCGCCTCAGATGCAGGAAACGAATTTCGCCAACAGCACGATCTCGTATTACAACAAGGGAGCTCTGCTGGGGATGCTGCTCGACCTCGACATCCGCGCCGCAACGCATGGCCGGAAATCGCTCGATGATGTCATGCGCCTGATGTACGCGAAATTCTATGAAAGTCCTGCAGCCACCTATTACCTGCGCGGCCGTGGCTACGCGGAGAAGGACATTTTTGACGCCGTCAACCAGGTTTCAGGCGCAGATTTCACGCCGTTCTTCCAGCATTTCGTTGCTGGGACGGTTTCGCTTCCGTACAACAAAATTCTGGCGAACGCGGGACTGGCGCTCCACATCGCCACATCGTCTCAGGCGCCACCGAGCCTGGGCGTGCTGGTGGACCCGGTTGACACCGGTGTCAGGATTCTCGCCGTCCAGCCCGGCGGTGCGGCAGACCGCGCGCGACTCAGCCGCGACGACGTGCTGATTTCGGTTGATGACCAGTCGCTTGCCACCGAGAGTTTGGCGGACCGGTTGAGCATCTACTCCGCGGGTGCAAAAGTGCCGTTTGAGGTGGAGCGCCACGAAAATCGCGCTTTCATCACTGTTCAGCTCGATCCACCGCAGCCTGATGAGTATTCGATCACGGACCTGTCCAGCGCCACGGAAGAGCAGCTAAAAATTCGGCAAGGATGGTTGAACTCGAATCAGCCCGCGCACGCCCAAAGCACGCCGGCAGCGGCCGCGCAGATTCACAATGATCGCTTCTTCCTGAAATAATACGAGGTCACGCCGATCAGAATAGCCGCAAGGACCGCAGCCAGCACGACTTCATTGACCTCCATAAGATGCTCCTCAACCAGTTGCCAACTGTTGCCGAACAGAAAACCCACATAGGTAACTGCGATGGCCCAGATCGTGGCCCCTGTGAAATTGAAAAAGAAAAACCGGAGGTAGCGCATGCGAAAAAGCCCGGCAATGATCCCGGCGAACATGCGCAGCCCCGTGATAAACCGGCCCGTAAAAACCGCCCACTGGCCGTACTTCAGGAACAACTCCTGGGAATAGTCAAAAGACTTTCGAACGGCGGGGAACCTGCGGATGAACCGGTCAACAAACGCTCTGCCGCCTAACAAACCGATCAGAAATCCCAGTGAGTCGCCGATTGTGGCCCCTGCAATCGCCACCAAAATGCTGGGCACGAGATCGACTTTTCCGTGATAGGCGAGGAACCCGGCGAACAGCAGAACTGTTTCACCTGGGATCGGGATTCCCGCGTTCTCGAGCATGACCCCGAAAAAAACCACCCAGTAGCCATACTTCGAAAAAACCGCCGCGAGCGTTTGGAAAATGGTATGGGCCATGTGTCGGATATGAGGGTGAAAGAATCTACGGCTGGAGCTTAAGATTAAATCAAATCATAGCTTATAGCTCCTCTTGGGGTCACTTTTATTCCGCTGCCACGGGGCGCTCGGCCACTCGTCAGCGCCGCCGGAGGCATGCTAAACTACGCTGAGCATGCGTGAACCGATCCTGCAACGGCTCGAGCAGCACCCCCTGGTCAGCGACGGGGCCATGGGCACCATGTTGTACGCTAGAGGTGTGTCCCTCAACCGAAGCTTTGATGAACTGAACCTCATCTCTCCGCGCCTGGTGAAAGAAGTTCACATGGGATACGTCAAGGCAGGCGCTGAGTTGCTCGAAACCAACACCTTTGGAGCAAACCGCTTCCGGCTGGCCAAATTTGACCTGGCCGGCAAAGTTCGGGAAATCAACCTGGCCGGGGCACAACTGGCTCGCGAGAGCGCAGGCGAAGATCTCTACGTGGGCGGCTCCGTCGGCCCGTTGGGGCTGCGTCTTGAGCCGTTGGGACCCACGTCGCTGGAAGAAGCGCGAAGCGCATTCCGCGAGCAGGTGGAAGCGCTTGCCGAGGGCGGCGTGGACTTGATCGTTATCGAAACCATGATGGATCTTGAAGAGGCCCACCAGGCCCTGCTCGCCGTGCGGGAAGCCGCTTCTCTGCCCGCCGTTGTCCAGATGACCGTCCAGGAAGATGGCAGCACCCTTTCCGGCGCCAGTCCCGAGGACTTTGCGCGCCAACTCGATGCCTGGGGAGCGGATGTTATCGGTATCAATTGCGGCATCGGACCTGCAACAGTGCTCGAAACGCTTGAGAGAATGGCAGCCGTGACCGCAAGGAAATTGTCAGCCCAGCCCAACGCGGGGCTGCCCCACTCCATTGATGGCAGGACTCACTATCTGTGCTCGCCGGAATACATGGCCGAGCGGGCCAGCCGCTTTATTCAGGCCGGCGCCCGCATTGTCGGCGGATGCTGTGGAACTACTCCCGCACATATTAAGGCCATCAAAGCCGCGGTGAAGTCGCTGGGACCTCATGTCGAGCGGGCGGCAATTGAAACTTCGCTTCGACCCACGGAGGCGCTCGAGCCCACGCCCATTGAACTCCGTTCGCGCCTGGCCGAAAAACTTGTTCGGGGTGAGTTCCCTGTGGTGGTGGAAATTGTTCCGCCCAAGGGTTGTGACCCGGCGCGCGAGGTGGAAGGAGCGCAGTACCTGAAGCGGCATGCCGTCGATGCAGTTAATATCCCTGACGGCTCCGGAGCGACGGCAAGAATGAGTGCACAGACTCTCGCCGTGGTCATACAGCAGCAGGCTGGCATCGAAACGCTGCTTCACTTCAGTTGCCGTGGACGGAATGTGCTCAGCCTTCAGTCGGACATTCTTGGCGCTCACGCGCTGGGTATTCGGAATCTGTGGGCCGTCACCGGCGATTCTCCCCAGGTTGCCACCTTTCCCTCCGCAACGGCCGTGTTTGACGTGGACGCCATCGGATTGGTGAATGTGCTGAGCAATCTGAATCGCGGGCTGGATATGAGCGGAAACCCGCTGGGGACGCAAACCAGTTTTCTGATCGGTGTGGGCCTCAATCCCAATGCGCTCGATCCCAATGAGGAGCTTCGCCGGTTTGAATATAAGGTAAAAGCGGGCGCTAATTTTGGCGTCATCCGGCCGGTGTTCGACCTCGGGCGGCTGGGCGATTTTCTTCGCCGCGTCCAGTCGCTCGACGTTCCGCAGATTCCTCTGCTGGCAGGTATTCATCCCCTGACCAGTTACCGCAACGCCGAATTTCTGAATAATGAAGTCCCCGGAATGTCCGTTTCACTGGAAATTCTCAAGCGAATGCGTACCGTGGATTCCGGCGAAAGAGCAAGGGCAGAGGGATTGAAAATCGCCCGGGAAATGCTGTTGGAACTCCGGGAACTGGTGCAGGGAGTCCAGATCGTGGCGCCGTTTTCAAGATATGCTATGGCAGTGGAAGTCATGGATGTTCTCGGTGCGCGAACCCAAAAGCCAATGGGGGAAAATTCGCTGCCGGAGGCCCAGGGAAGAACCAGTGCGGTTTAAGCATTCAGTCCGGAGGTCGTGACGGAAGAAATGTCGCAATCGTCGAAACCTGCCAATCCGGAAACGTTTGAAAAGAATATCGAGAGGCTCGAAGCCATCGTTCGCAAACTCGATGACGCGAACCTTCCGCTCGAAGAAGCTTTACAGATCTATGAAGAGGGCATGAAGCTTTCGGAAGTTTGCCAGAAGCAGCTTCAGGAAGCTGAGTGCCGCATCCAGGTCTTGATGAAAAAGGTGGGTGGCAAAATTGTCGCAGAGCCCTTCGAGCAGGAAGAGAATGGAACGGAGTCGATTTGAGCACGTCCACTGCGGTTTCACAATATCTGGATGAGCAGCGTGCTCTGATTGATCAGGAACTTGAGCGCATCCTCCCTCCCGATGACGCCTTCCCAACTTCCATCCATCAGGCAATGCGTTATACGGTGTTTGCCGGGGGCAAGCGGTTGCGCCCCATCGTTTGCGCCGAGGCCGGGCGATTGCTTGGCGCCGATTCGCCATCTCTGTTGCGGATTGCTTCCGCGCTCGAGTTGGTCCACACCTATTCCCTGATCCATGATGATCTACCGGCGCTGGACAACGATGACTTGCGGCGCGGCAAACCGACCTGCCATCGCGCCTTCGGAGAATCCACGGCCATCTTGACGGGAGATGCCCTGCTCACTCTGACGTACGAAGTGCTGGCGGAGCCGGGATTAGCGTCTCCGGAATGCCAGCTTCGCATCGTTTATGAGTTGGCGCGGGCGACCGGAACCCGCGAAGGCATGGTGGCCGGCCAGGTGCTCGATCTGGAAACAACCAATCAGGACGTAGACTCCCGCACGCTGGAATTGATTCACTCCGCCAAAACGGGGGCGTTCCTTTGTGCAGCGGTGAGGTGTGGCGCCATCTTCGCCGGCGCCGCGGGAAGCGACCTCGAGCGGGTCACTAATTATGGACTGAAGATCGGGCTCGCCTTCCAGATTGCGGATGATTTGCTCGACGTGCTGGGCTCAAGCGCCACCCTCGGCAAGACAGCCGGCAAAGATGATGAACAGCGCAAAGCGACCTATCCGGCGCTCTATGGTATCGAAGAATCACGCCGCAAGGCCAGACATCTGATCGAGGAAGCATGCGAAAGCCTCGATCCTTACGGCAAGGCGGCCAGCAGGCTCCAGGAGCTAGCTCATTTTCTGATCGAGAGGACTGCCTGATGGAATACCGGTATATCTCACGCATCGATTCGCCCGCAGACCTGAAGAAAGTTCCCCGCGAAGAGCTGCCCAGGGTTGCGGAAGAGCTTCGCGATTATCTCATCTCCGTCGTCTCCAAAGTCGGTGGACACCTCGCTTCAAGCCTCGGGACCGTCGAACTGACGCTGGCGTTGCATTACCTGTTCGACGCGCCCAGGGACAAAATCGTCTGGGACGTGGGGCACCAGGCCTACGGTCACAAGGTCCTGACCGGCCGGCGCGACCGTCTGGCGACCATTCGGCAGTATGGCGGCATTTCCGGTTTTCCGGTTCGCGACGAAAGCCCTTACGACACGTTTAACGTAGCCCATGCCGGCACCGCGATCTCTGGCGCGCTCGGGATGGCCGTTGCGCGAGATCTAAAGGGTGAGAATTTCCACGTGGTCGCCGTGGTGGGCGACGCGGGATTGACTTCCGGCCTTGAGCTTGAAGGCATCAATAACCTTGGCACCCTTCAGAAAAAGGTCCTGGTGGTGCTGAACGACAATGAAATGTCGATTTCGCCCAACGTGGGAGCCATCGCCGGCTATCTTAATCGCGTGGTGCATGGGCAGGCTTACCATCGCGTCACCCATGAAGTCGAAAAGATGATTCTGACGGTTCCTCGCCTCGGACCGCGACTCCTGAAGCTTTCCAAGGACATGGTGGAATCCGCCAAGACTGCCTTGATTCCCGGCCTGGTGTTCGAGGAACTCGGTTTTGACTACGTGGGGCCCATCAGCGGCCACAATATGGATGAGCTTCTCACAGCCATTTCGCGGGTAAAAGACAACTCCAAACCAACTCTGTTGCACGTTGTGACGCAGAAGGGCAAAGGCTATCCGCTTGCCGAAATGCTGCCTATCAAATTCCATGGTGTCACGCAGTTTGACGTCGCCACGGGAGCATTTCGCAAAGCCCCGGCAAAGGCGCCCTCCTACACCTCGGTGTTTGGCAGCGCCATGTGCGAACTGGCGCAGCAAGACAAGCGCGTCGTAGCCATCACCGCCGCCATGGCCGAGGGCACTGGTCTCGTAGAATTTGCCAAGCGTTTTCCGGACCGCTTCTTTGATGTCGGCATTGCCGAACAGCATGCGGTAACTTTTGCCTGCGGCCTCGCCTGCGAAGGTCTGCATCCCATGGTGGCTATCTATTCCACCTTTCTCCAGCGCGCCTATGACCAGGTGATTCACGACGCCTGCCTGATGCGCCTGCCCGTGGCCTTTGCGCTCGACCGGGCAGGAATCGTGGGCGCGGATGGCCCGACGCACAACGGTCTTTATGATCTGGCTTATCTCTCTGCGATTCCCGGAATGGTGGTGATGGCGCCAAAGGATGAGAATGAGCTGCGCCACATGCTGGCCACTTCGCTCAGTGTGAATGGCCCGGCGGCTGTGCGCTATCCCCGCGGCAACGGGTTCGGAGTTCCTCTTGATCCGGAATTTAAGCGGCTCGAGATCGGCAAGGGTGAAATCCTTCGGGAAGGAAGCGACATCGCCATTCTTGCTCTGGGCAGCATGGTCTACCCGGCGCTCGAGTCCGCCGAGAGGCTGGAAGCTTCTGGAATCCGCGCCACAGTTATCAATGCCCGCTTCATGAAGCCTCTCGACCAGGAATTGATCTGCTGCCTGGCATCAGAAAAGCAGTTTCTGGTAACCGTCGAGGAAGGCACGGAGTGCGGCGGCTTCGGCTCCGCAGTCGCGGCCTTGCTTCAGGACCGGCGAATCCCTGTCAGTGTGGTGCGCATCGCAGTCCCTGACCGCATCAT
Organism: Terriglobia bacterium; assembly: GCA_036278995.1. Lineage (GTDB taxonomy): Bacteria > Acidobacteriota > Terriglobia > UBA7540 > UBA7540 > SCRD01. Next base: position 18,074 of record DASUJZ010000121.1, read on the forward strand.
TCCCCACGGAGCGCCAAATCTGCTGCACGCCAAATACGGGCTCGACGCCGACGGCATCGTCGAAAAAATTCAGAGCTTCGTCAACAAAGCCCCGGCCCTCCGCAAGCTCAGCCTGTGAAAGTTGCGCGACCTGTCCGCGCGCAGAGGCCGCGTGTCAAAGAGAGGCAGGTTCTTCCGCACATCCGCCAGATGGGAAGGCTTAGAGGAAAGGAAGCGGAATGCGGTTCATTCGAGCAGTTTTCGTTGCACTCACGCTTTCACTCACACTGTCCGCTTTGGCCACAGCCCAGCAGAAGTCGCAATCGTCAGATCCGCGCTCCGGCTCTGACCGGCAACAGATGCCGGGCATGCAAATGCCTGCAGATCAGCACAAGCACGAGACCAAAAGGATGCGACAAAGCAACGTGCCCGACATGCAGGCGCACATGCACGAGCAGGCGCACACGTTTGTCCAGGGGATCACACATCACGGCACATCGGGAACCAGTGCGGAGCCAGATTCCACGCCGACACCGATGCTGATGACAATGAAAGGCAAGTGGATGCTGATGTTCCACGGCGTGGCCTTTTTCAACGTACTGCAGCAAAGCAGCCCACGCGGTCCGGATAAAATTTTCTCCACGAACTGGTTTATGCCGATGGCACAGCGGCAGCTTGGCCCGGGCGCATTCACCGCGCGAGTGATGCTCAGCTTTGAACCGGCAACGATAACCGGGCGGTACTATCCGGAACTCTTCCAGCAGGGTGAGACCGCGTTCGGGCGCTCCATTGTTGATGGACAGCACCCCCACGATTTCATCATGGAGTTAGCGGCGCTATACGACCTCAAACTGGGTGACAGCGGCCTGCTCTCGTTCTACTTCGCGCCCATGGGCGACCCGGCAATGGGCCCGACCGCTTATCCCCACCGAGCGTCCGCTTCTGAGGACCCCCTTGCCCCGCTTGGGCATCACCTTCAAGATTCGACGCACATCGCAGATGACGTCATAACGACCGGCCTGACGTACAAAGTCGCACGTATCGAGGCTTCCGGGTTTCACGGACGCGAACCTGACGAATTCCGGTGGAACATTGACTCCGGCAAGATCGACTCATGGTCAATTCGGGCAACCGTCAATCCGGCAGACAACTGGAGCGGGCAATATTCGTTCGCGCACCTGACCGGCCCTGAGGCGCTGCATCCGGACGAGGACATTGACCGCATGACGGCATCGATCATGTACAACCGCCCACTTACCCGCGGCAATTGGGCCAATACCCTGGTTTGGGGTCGAAACCGCAGCGCAGAAGGATTAGTTTGGAACGGCTACCTGGCCGAGTCCACGGTACGGTTCGCGGAACGCAATTACGTCTGGGGACGCGTCGAAAATGCGGATCGGACGAACGAATTGCTGCTCCAACATCGGTCCGAACCGGCCGACTTTCGCGAGAGCATCGTCGGTCGCGTGCAGGCGTACACGATAGGTTACGACCACGACATTGATCTGATTCCCCATGTCGCCACCGCAATCGGCGGCCAATTCACCGTCTACTCGACGCCTGACAAACTGAAAGCGCAGTATGGAAATCATCCTGTTGACGGCCTATTGTTCTTGCGCGTGCGGCCGTTTGGAAAACAGCAGTGAAGTGGATAGGGCGATCAGTGGGAGTGATGAATCATGACTGCTACTAAGTAAGATCACGGCGGCTTGCACATTATCACCATCGGCGCCGGTTCCGTGCTGTCGTTAACGGCGCCCCTTCACAGCGTCCCCCACGATACTTTGGTCCCGCCATTCTCGATATAATGCCTGTAGAGCGGTTGAGAGGATCGGACCGGACTGGATGGCAGTCGCGGAACGCTTGGCACCGCTCAGCCGGCATTATCACGAAACGAGTTGCGTCCATGACTGAAGCTCGGGCCAATCGGGTTCCTCACGATGATACCAATCATCTCATCCGCGAGAGCAGCCCCTATCTGTTGATGCACGCCCGCAACCCCGTGGACTGGTACCCCTGGGGCCAGGAAGCCTTTGACCTGGCGAAGCGCGAGAACAAGCCCATTTTTCTTTCCGTCGGCTACTCCACTTGTCACTGGTGCCATGTGATGGAGCGCGAGTCGTTCACCAGCTCCGAAATTGCGCGCATCATGAACGAGAATTTTGTAAACATCAAAGTGGATCGCGAGGAGCGCCCGGACGTTGACAAGGTCTATATGACCTTTGTGCAAGCCACCACCGGCGGCGGCGGCTGGCCGATGTCCGTTTTCCTCACGCCTGACCTCAAGCCCTTTTTCGGCGGCACCTACTGGCCTCCCGTTGACCGCTATGGCCATCCGGGCTTCATCACCGTGCTCGAGCGCGTTGCCGAGGCGTGGAAGAAGGACAACGCGCGCATTGAACAGTCCGCTGCCGACGTGGTGGAGCAGCTTGAAAAATCCGTCAGCGCGCCCGCGCCCGAAGCGGCTAACATTACCGGCTCAACCCTCAGCAACGCCTATCACCAGATTACGGCAGGCTACGATCGCGCAAATGGCGGGTTCGGCGGCGCGCCCAAATTTCCACGGCCGGTGGTCTTCAACTTTCTTCTGCGCTATCACGCCCGCACCGGCGATCAGCCTGCCCTCCAGATGACTCGCAACAGCTTGCGCGCCATGGCGAATGGCGGGATTCACGATCATCTGGGCGGCGGATTTCACCGTTACTCGGTGGATGCAAAGTGGCACGTGCCCCACTTCGAGAAAATGTTGTACGATCAAGCGCAACTGGCCATCGCCTATCTCGAGGCTTACCAGATTACCCGCGATTCCTTTTACGCCGGCATCGCGCGTGACATTCTCGACTACGTCCTGCGCGATATGCGCAGCCCGCAAGGCGCATTTTTCAGCGCTGAAGATGCTGACAGCCAGATTGAAAAAGGTAAGGCCGAACACGGCGAGGGGGCGTTCTATCTCTGGACCGCCGCCGAAATCAAACAAGTGTTGGGACCCGATGCAGCGAAAATTTTTGACTATGCCTACGATGTCGAGCCCCATGGCAACGTCGCCTCTCATAACGATCCCCAAGGAGAGTTCACGGGGAAGAACATTCTCCAGGCGGCGTATTCTATCGAGGAAACCGCACAACACTTCGGCAAGTCTCCTGCTGAAATCCGTGCCACGCTCGCCGACGCTCGAAGCAAGGTGCTTGCGGCCCGCAGCCAGCGCCCGCGCCCGCCTTTGGATGACAAAGTTCTGACTTCCTGGAACGGCCTGACGATCTCCGCATTCGCGCGCGCCGGACAGGTGCTCGGCGACCGTGCTTACAGCCAAGCGGCACAGGGCGCGGCGGATTTTATCAAGTCCAAACTCTACAATAACGAGACTGGTATGTTGATGCGCCGCTACCGCGAAGGCGAGGTCGGAATCAACGGTTTTCTGGACGATTACACCGGCCTTATCCAGGGACTGCTCGACCTGTACGAGGCCTCATTCCGTGTCGCAGACCTTGCCTGGGCCATCCGCCTCCAGGAAACCCAGGATCGCTTCTTCTGGGACGCCCAGGGCGGCGGCTATTTCCAAACTGCTCAGGACGACAAATCCATCCTGGTCAGAATGCGCGATGCCTATGACGGCGCCGAGCCTTCCCCCAATTCCGTCGCTGCCATGAATCTGCTGCGGCTTGCCGAGATGGCCAATCGCCCGGCCTGGCGCGAAAAAGCCCATCAGGCCTTCCACGCTTTCAGCCGCCAGATCGAGCACGCTCCGGAAGCCCTGCCCCAGATGATTTCGGCCGTGGAATTCGCCCTCTCAAAGCCGCGCCAGATTGTCATCGCTGGAGATCGCACTCAGCCGGACACCCATGCGCTGCTGGCTGTCGTGAGCCAGCGATATCTGCCCAACAAAGTCCTTTTCGTCGTCGATGGCGCGGAGGGCCAGCAGCTTGCCGCATGGCTTCCATTTACCAAAGGTATGCACCCCATCGACGGAAAAGCCACCGCCTACCTCTGCGAAGACTACGCGTGCAAACTTCCCACCTTCGATCCCGCGCAACTGGCTGCCCTGCTGGACGAACACAAGCCATTCCTCAGAGATTAGGAAGTCGGAGCTTCAACTTCGACGCTTGCCAAGTCCGCCCTTTGGCTTGGCCACGGTTCTTCTTTAGGAGGTCGGAGCTTCAACTCCGACGTTCGCGCCGCCCCTTCCGCCCTGCGGGCTTTCAGCCCCTGAAAACGGTCAACCGCCGAAAATTTCGGTTGGGAACTGAGGATGGCTGCATGTCTCCACTCTGTGCGCTCTCTGTGCCCTCCGTGTTGAAACTTTCTTGGTTCGCTGGGCAGGCGATTCTTCCCCGCGTCTTTAGGAGGTCGGAGCCTTCAGCTCCGACACTTTGCGCGCCACGGCAGCGAAGCGGCTTCAGCCGCTGAAAGCGGTCCTCGACCGATTTACGGCCTATCTCCTTGCCGATTTGGGCTTGACTTTTGTCGGCTAGCGTGGTAGTCTTTTCAGTCATGTGCCGGTGGCTGGGCCGCGTATAGCACAGGCCCAGCGGATTGGCGCTTCATGTGGCGGGACAGAGCAAATGGTTAGTGCCGGCAAGCGGGCAATAGTGCGCTCGCCGCAGTGATTACTGCGCCAATTGGGCTGGGAGTTCCGGCGGCTGCTGAATTGGAACTATATATTGCGGTGTCGAGGAAATGGGACAAAAGAATACCTTTTTTCAAAAACAAAGCGGAGAAGTTGCTGAAAACAAAAGATCGGCCCTAAAAACAAACCGGAACAAACCGGAAAACAAAGCGGAGAAGTTGTTGAAAACACGTGCCTGTGCAAAAAACTAAGCGGAAACAAACCGGAAAACTGCCGGGACATGTTGTTTGATGACTCCGGAAGGCCAAATTGTTCCCCCCGGGGACCGCTCGCAATCCACGAAGGTTTCGCCATGGTTCGCTGGCCAGCTCACGATGATCATTAGCGATTTGTCGATCACCGGCGGTCAATCTTCCGATCGCGCAGCCGCGGAGACACGTGCGGCTGGGCGGCACAGTCTGCCCGCGCACGGCCTGACGGTGGTTCGGTGAAAGCTCGCGAATTCCAGTCGCGGCAGGATGGAATCAAGAGATTGATGGAGCGCGATCGGCAGGCGGGGCGGTCATCAAAAGCGGCGGCGACTTTTCTGCTCTGTGTCCTGAGCCTGACAATGGCGCCCTGCCGGGTCCGGGCCCGGCAGCAGGGCGAGACAAAACCCCGCGTCATCCCTGACCACCATGCGCAGGCGCCACCGGCTATGCCGGCCAGCGAGACTCATCATTTCTTTGACAGGCCCAACCTGGCGCTGTTTGCAGGCGTGGCGGCGGTGCGCGCGCTCGATTACGCCTCGACGCAGCACTTCCGGAGCCAGGGCAACACTGAGGTGCTGCTGACCAACAATATTGTGGACAACAAGCCGCTCTTCGCCGGCATCGAGGTTGCTGCGACGGCGGCCTCCATCGGAGTTTCCTACTGGCTGCACCGGACGGGTCATCACAAGCTGGAGCGGTGGGTTTCCATAGTTCACATCGGCGTCGGCGCATTCGGCGACGCTCACAACTATGCGCTGCGCCCGCCCCATTAAACCGAGGCTACGGCCCCGGCGCTGGCAATCCGGTGTAGCGCCGACCTCCAGCCGGCATGGCGCGGCAAGGCCCTTGCGGAGACCGCCCGGCCCGATTGCAGCATGGGTAAGGTTCGACTAGAATATCAGGCTGGGCGGATGGCCCCCTCTGGGTTCGCCCTGCCGCGAGTATCCTACGGCGCGTGAAATCTTTGGTTACACTCCACACTCGCAGGTTCCGTTCCTTCCGCTGGCTCACGTTTGTTGCTGCCATCGGAATGTTACTGATCTTTGTCCCTCGACTCGGCCGAAGCGAAAGTTTCGTCTTCTATTTCCCGAAGTCCCGATCCATTCTTCAAACTCGAACTTATGGCAACGCCCAGTATCTTCCTGTGCTCCCGATCCTGAATCTCTTTGGTACTATCGAGGGCCTGAAAAGCAGGAGGAAGGCTCTGGAGTTACGGTTTAACAGCACGCATATCAGGCTACAGGAAGATAACCCCACGGTCAGGGTCAACGATTCCCGGGTCAAGTTGGCCCAGCCCGTTCGTGTCATGGATGGCGCGTGGATGGTGCCGCTGGATTTTGTCACCACAGTCCTTCCCACGATTATTAACCAGACCGTTGAGTACAAGCGGGGCGAGAACCGTATCTTTGTGGGCGGGATGAGGCCGAATTCCTTCACCCTCCACCTGTCGCCGCTCCAGCAAGGCGCTCAGCTCACGATTCAATTCACGGACCAGGTAAACCTTCGAACCGCAGCACAGAACGGCAAGTGGATTCTCTACCTGGGCAATAATCCCGTTGAGCCTGTCGAGTCTAATTTCGAATTCGGCAACCCCTACATTTCGCAGGTGAAGTTCGACGACCACGACGGGCTCCCCAAGCTGATTGTGACTCCTTCAGCGGCCGGCTTTGACTTCTACCCCAAACTGGGAGAAGGCGGAAAGGTGCTCGTTGCCAACATCATAAAGCCGGGTACAACCATGGCCGAGCAGGCCCCGTCGCCCTCCCAACCGCCGGCTTCTGGTGCTCCGGTTCCGGGCACCCCTCCCGCCGCAGCCGCTCCCCAGGCGGGAAGCCCTGCAGTGGCGGCGCCACCTGTCCCTTTGCTGCCGGCCGTGGTGCTGGACGCTGGACATGGCGGAACCGACTTCGGGGCACAGGGGAAGGGCGGCCTGCTTGAGAAGAACCTGACAGCGGGGCTGGCGGCCCAGGTGCAGAATGCCCTCCAGGCAACCGGCAAATTCCGCGTTGTTCTCACGCGGACGGGTGACGTGAATGTCGGCTTCGATCAGCGTGCCGCGGAAGCCAACATCGCACATCCCGTCGCTTTCATTTCGTTCCATGCGGGCGAACTCGGACAGTCGACTCCCCGCGTGATGGTTTACAGTTACCGCCCTTCATCACCACTCGCCATGACCACCGGCCCCGACCCGCAGCCCCTTTTTGTAAACTGGGATAAAGTGCAACTGCGCTACATGAACCAGAGCAACCGGCTCGCCCAGGAGCTACAGCAGAACCTGCAAAGGACGACGAAGGTGGCGGCCACTCCACCCATGGAAGTGCCGATGCGCGTTCTACAGAGCATCGCCGCGCCTGCTGTTGCCATTGAAGTCGGAAGCCTTTCCTCGGCCAGCGATTCCTCCGCACTCATCAGCCCGGCGTTTCAGCAGCAAATCAGCCAAGCTATTATTGCAACTATCACGAGATTGCAGGGGGGGCGGCCGTAACCATGTCCCAGCGCGCGCTCGTTCTCGTCATTGTCGTCGCGGTCGTCCTGGCGGCGGGAATTTATTACCTCGGTACCCTGCGACATCACCTCGCCCCAACCGCCGAAAGCGCCCTGCGTTCTGAAGAGACGGCTCGGACGCAGTTGAACGAGGAGGCCCTTCAGCAGTCCGAGGGCCAGGCCCAGACCATCACGCTCTATTTTCCCTCCTATGCGGCGGGAAACCTGCTTCCAGAAACACGGTCTCTGAAGCTCTCTTCAGACAACATTAAGGCCGTCCGGCAGATTCTTCTGGCCCTCGTCGAAGGTTCGCGGCAGGGGCACGGCACGGCGCTTTCACCGTCCACAACCGTCAGGGCCGTCTTTATCTCGCAGGATGGAACCGCCATCATCGACCTGTCACAGGAAGCTCTGGCAGACTTCCAGCCGGGGATTGAAAGTGAGAGTCTGGCCATTTATTCCATTGTGGATTCGCTGTGCGCCAATGTCACTCAGGTGAAGGAGGTAAGATTCCTGGTTCAAGGCCAGGAAGTTCAGACCTTGGACGGCCACATCGACCTGACCGGCAGTTTCGCTCCTGAGCCGTCACTGATTGCTCAAACACACTAACCCAGGAGATGTTATGTCCTCTACACCCAAGACTCTTTCGGGCCTTCTCTATTCCGGAGGAAAGCTCGTGCGCGCCGGCCGACGCAAGCCAACGGAGATGAGGCCTCTCGAGATCATCCCCGGATACATCTCCAGCGCCGAGGGCTCAGCGCTGATCCGCCTGGGCGAAACCCGGGTGATTTGCACGGCTTCAGTGGATTCCGGAGCGCCTGCCTTCCTGAAAGGAACGGGCAAAGGCTGGATATCGAGCGAATACTCCATGATCCCTCGAGCCACCCAGATCCGAACTCCCCGCGAGGTAACCCGCGGCCGTCCTAGCGGCCGAACCATGGAAATCCAGAGATTGATCGGCCGGTCTTTACGCGCCGTGGTCAATCTCGAGAAACTGGGAGAGCGGACCGTCTGGATCGATTGCGATGTGATCCGCGCCGACGGCGGCACGCGCACAGCATCCATCACCGGCGCCATGGTCGCGCTCGCTCTTGCACTCAGAAAACTCAAGGAACAGAGGGTCATTTCTGAAATTCCATTGAACGATTTCGTGGCCGCCATCAGCGTCGGGATCATCGGCAAAGAAATGCTGCTCGACCTCGATTATTCAGAAGACTCCAGCGCCGAGGTCGATATGAACGTCGTAATGACAGGTTCGGGCCGCTTTGTGGAAGTGCAGGCAACCGCTGAAGGGCTGCCGTTTAGTAGTGAGGATTTGACGGGATTGATTGAGCTGGCCCGGCCGGCCATCCAGCAACTGATTGCTGAGCAGAAATCGATTTCCAAACTTGATCTGCCGGCCACTCGGACCTGATGCTTCAGGTGCCGGACCCAGTCGGCTCCTGGGCGTTCAGCGGGTGCGCGCCAGATCAAATTCGGTCAATTGAGAGGGTTTGGAATTAGGGTCTGTTTACGTTCCACTTCCGTGATGCTGACCGTTTATCTTGCCTCAACAAATCCAGGGAAATTGCGCGAATTCAGGCACGCTGCTGAAACTCGCGGGGTTGTAATTGACCTGCTTCCCGGCATTGAAAACCTGCCCGTCTGCGTTGAAGACGGGCAGACCTTCGAGGAAAACGCCCGCAAAAAGGCGCTCTATTATAGCCAGTGGACCGAGGGCATGGTCTTCGCCGACGATTCTGGCATCTCGGTGGATGCTCTTGGCTCCGGTCCCGGGGTGTATTCCGCTCGCTATGCAGGACCCGAAGCCGATGATGAAGCCAACAACCGCAAACTTCTTCGCGAACTGGCTGGCATACCACCATCCGAACGCACCGCACATTATGACTGCGTGATTGCACTCGCCCGGCGCGGAACAATATTGACGGTTGTCGAAGGCAGGGCTGACGGGCAGATACTCGAAGGGCCAATGGGGGCCGGAGGATTTGGCTACGACCCGTACTTTTATTACCCTCCGTTGAACAAAACCTTCGCCGAATTCAGCATGGAGGAAAAATACGAGGTTTCGCATCGCGGAGAGGCTTTCAGAAAGCTGCTCGAATACCTCAAGGCACGCAGCCCCGACCATTGATCGGCCCGGGTGGGAGCGCGACCGCTAGAGCCTGGGCATCTGGATCGTTAACACGGCAGCCGGTGTTACCAGATAAATTTTACAGAACTCGTTACTTGTTACAATACTTTGCGGGCTTGCGGCCAAATTAACCGTCTCATTTACAAGTACTTACTGCTTCATAAGATTTGGCAGTCAGAATGCATTAAGCCGCAATGTAGTAACTTAGAACTGCCGGGGAGATAAAATCATGAATCCAAAAAGATTGAGTAGGATGATGGCGGTGGTGGTTGGCCCGATGTTGTTGCTCAGTACGGGTTGCATTGCCACCCGGAAATATGTCAAAAACACCACCACACCGCTCGACTCCAAGATCACCAAGGTAGACCAGAAGGTGGACCAGAAGACTGCGCAGAATGCCCAGGACATTCGGAACCTCGACGACAAGACAGAAGCTGGGATTTCTGAGGCTCGGAGCTCTGCTGAAAAAGCTAATCAGGCCGCAGGCCAGGCTGACCAGCACGCCCAGCAGGCTCATCAGGTCGCCGAGCAGGGCTTAACAGCGGCCAACACAGCGCAGGACATGATCAACAACTTCGACAATTACCAGGCGGATCAGCGTGCAACCGTTTTGTTCAAGCTGAATCAATCCACCTTGACCAAAGACGATATGCAACGGCTGGATCAACTCGCCCAAGCCGTCACTGGCATGAAGCACTACGTCATCCAGATTCAGGGATACACGGACCAGACGGGCCCTGAACAGTATAACCTGCAACTCAGCCAGAAGCGGGCCAGCGCCGTGATCCGTTACCTGACGACGAACGGGAAAGTTCCCCTGGTGCGAATTTACAGCATGGGGTATGGCGAGACTAGCCCCGCAGCTCCCAACTCCACCAGAAAGGGACGGGAACTCAACCGGCGGGTTGACCTGACGGTCATGGTTCCTCAGATGCCTGCCAGCGCCCAGAAACCGGCGGCTGAAAACCAGACTTCTGCGACCATGACGCCTTAGTGAAACGGTCCGCATATTTTTCAGCGTCGGGTCCCCGCACGTCGAGCGGATGGTAACGGCCAACGAAAGAGCGGCCGCCCATCCGCTCAATGTTTTTATCCCTTGAAGTGATCGGTCTAACCCCACGTTTCTACCAGCTTGCCTCCGCTGAGTATCGGAGATCGGCTCCTGTCCCTGAGTGTCATCCGTGCTATAGTGAAAAGTTCCCTTTCACTGTGATTCCGGGCAATCGTCTGCAAACCGAGACCGCCTTCCGAGATTCGGCATGCGATTGCCTCGATCGAGGAGGAGTTGACACTTGGCTGATGCAAAAACCGCAGAGATCAAACGCGAAGACACTCGCCGCCAGTACGTGAATTTCGCATTCTATAAAGTTGATCCCGCCTGGCGAAGGCTTGCAGAGGAGGATCGAAAACGCGGCAAATGCCAGTTCATTGACGTCGCCAAAAGCTATGAACCGGAGATGCTGATCATCCCCTACTCGCTGGTAGGGATTCGCGGCGACTGTGACATCATGTTGTGGCGAATCAGCTACAATATGCTGGATTTCCAGGACATGACCGCCCGCCTGCTGGCCACCGATCTCGGGAAATATCTCACCACGCCGTATTCGTATCTGGCCATGACCAAGCGCTCGACGTACGTCCGCGAACATGTTCACGATGACCAGGAAGGCGCGCGCCTCAAGCTTACGCCCGGAAAGTTTCGCTATCTATTTGTCTACCCTTTCGTGAAAACCAGGGCCTGGTATCGGCTGACGCAGCAAGCACGCCAGGGAATGATGAATGAGCACATCGAGATCGGCCACCGCTTCCCCACCGTCCGGCTGAACACAACCTATTCCTTCGGCCTCGATGACCAGGAATTTGTGGTGGCATTTGAAAGTGACAAGCCTGAACATTTCCTGGACCTCGTAATGGAGTTGCGCCACGCGGAGACCAGCAACTATACCCAGCGCGACACCCCAGTTTTTACCTGCGTCCATCGTGAATTGCCGGAGATGCTGGACCTGCTCGGCGGTTGATCCCGGAGAACGTCTGGAGAAAAGAAGGATGAAGGCAGGGTTCATCGGCCTGGGCAGCATGGGAATGCCCATGGCCCGCAATCTGCTGAAGGCCGGCCACAGCATCACCGTTTATAACCGCACTCGCGAGCCTGCAGTGAGCCTTCGCTCGGAAGGCGCCACCGTTGCAGCCCAAGCTGCCGATGCCTGCGGCAGCGATGTCCTGATCACGATGCTAGCTGATGATCGGGCGGTACGTACCGTTATCTTCGAGGGCCAGCTGATTCCCAGGCTTGCCCCAAGCGCCATCCACGTTTCGATGGGAACCATCAGCGTCGCGCTGGCGCAGGAACTGACGAAAGCCCATGCCGAAGCCGGAAGCCAATTCATCTCCGCGCCTGTCTTTGGCCGCCCCGAAGCCGCAGAAGCCGCAAAGCTGGTTGTCGTGGCAGCGGGAGCCGCTGGATCAATCGGGAAATGTCAGCCTCTGTTCGACGCAATGGGGCAACGCACTTTCGTTGTGGGAGAAGAGCCTGCCAAAGCCAACACAGTAAAGCTCGCCGGGAATTTCCTCATCCTGTGCGTGATTGAATCTCTGGGTGAAGCCTATGCCCTGCTCCGCAAGTCCGGTGTTGAACCTGAGCCGTTTCTCGAGCTCATGACCAGCTCGCTGTTCTCGGCCCCAGTTTACAAGACCTACGGTAGCCTCATTGCCAGAGAGCAATTCCTTCCGGCAGGGTTCAAGCTTCCCCTGGGATTGAAAGACGTCAGCCTTGTGCTGGCTGCGGCGGCGGATGCGCGAGCGCCAATGCCCGTCGCGAGTCTGGTTCGTGACCACATACTTGCTGCGATCGCACGCCACGGCGAAGACCTCGACTGGTCCGCTTTTTCAAAGATTTCCGCTGAAAACGCTGGATTGAAGTAAACCCGCTTTCTATAATCACTCTCAAGACTCTGGGTTCAAAACGGGAGAGTTTCATGAAATCTGCTGCCATCGCCAAGCCTAGGCCCGCCAGTAAACAGCCGCCGATGAAAAAAAAGGACGGCTATACCTCGCCCCAGCGATTGAGAAAAATCTTTGGCGCGCTTGATCAATTGTTTCCCAAGGCCGAGTGCGCCCTGAGGCACAGCAACCCATTTCAGCTCCTTGTCGCGACCATCCTCTCCGCGCAATGTACCGATGAGCGCGTCAACAAGGTGACACCCGCTCTGTTTGCCAAGTACCCCGGCCCCAGTGACTTCGCACGGCTGGACCAGAAAGTGCTGGAAGAAGACATCCGGTCCACGGGATTTTTTCGCAACAAGGCCAGGAATATCATCGGCGCCGCAAAGAAAATTGGGGAAGACTTCAAGGGTAAAGTCCCCCAAAGCATGGATGAATTGCTCACCCTGCCCGGCGTCGCCAGGAAAACTGCCAACGTTGTGCTCGGGACGGCGTTTGGAATTCCCACCGGCGTAGTGGTGGATACCCACGTTTTCAGAGTTACACACCGCTTGAGGCTTTCCGATGGCAAAACGCCAGAGAATGTCGAGCAGGACCTGATCCGCCTGGTCCCCAAAGACCGCTGGATCGCTTTCGGGCACCAGGTTATCTGGTTTGGCCGGAAGCTCTGTCAGGCCCGCAGGCCGCTGTGTATGGACTGCCCACTTGAATCCATTTGTGACGCGCCCGACAAGACCGTCTGACCGTCAGGCCGGTTCGCAGAAGATCAAAGTAGTTTCAGAACCGAGGGCCTTTAGGGAGGGCCTTCTACTCACCAGAAGTGGAGCTTTCAGCACCTTTTGCAAACTCATCGAATTTAATGGATGGCAATGCAAACGCCACCTTCTCCGTCATCGCCTCGAACTCTTCAGATATTCGTACGCCCATTTCGCGGAAGTATTCCACAACTTCCTGGACCAGGTTTTCGGGCGCGGATGCACCGGCAGTGATGCCTACAACCTCTGTCCCAACAAGCCATTCAGCCTGAATTTCAGAAGCATTGTCAATCAGATAAGCGCGGGCGCCGGAGAACTCTGCAACTTCTCGGAGACGTTCAGAATTTGAACTGTTGTCTGACCCCACCACGAGCACCAGATCGGCCTCTTGCGCAATCATCTTCACAGCGGCCTGCCGGTTCTGCGTGGCGTAGCAGATATCATCACTGGCGGGGGTCTGCAACTGCGGGAAACGCCGCCTCAGGACATCGAGGATTGCTCTGGCATCGTCCACTCCTAACGTCGTTTGGGTGGTAACGGCAACCTTTTCACAGTCCGGAACCCGCACTTGTTCCGCCTGTTCAACGCTACTGACCAGTTGGATCTGCCCCGGCAGTTCACCCATCGTTCCAATCACCTCGTCATGGCCATCATGGCCGATCAGAATAATGGATAGTCCTTCCCTGGCGAACCGCTTCACCTCTGCGTGGACCTTAGTCACCAGCGGGCAAGTGGCATCTATAACGTTCAAGTGCCTTTCCCGGGCTTTTTCGAAAACGTCCGGAGAGACACCATGGGCGCTTACGATCACCACCGCCCCCTCAGGCACTTCATCCATCTCTTCTACAAACACGGCGCCCTTTCGGGATAGCGTCTCGATGACATACCGATTGTGGACAATCTGTTTTCTGACAAAGATGGGCGGCTGGTAGAGCTCAAGCGCGAGATTGACGACATCGATAGCCCGATCAACTCCAGCGCAAAATCCTCTAGGTTTCGCCAGTATGACTTTTCTTGGAAGAGCCCGGTTTCTTAGCATGACCCAAACATCGGAGAAACAATTGATCACTCATGCTAACAAATCCCTCTGCAACCGTCAAAAGACATCCACGGCAGCGTGAGAACCGCTCAGTGCATCTCTTTGCAGAAATAAGGGATGAATGGAAGGGTGCTCCCAGCAGGGCCAGCGGAGTTAAGTCACAATGTCCTCGCCGCCGTCTACGCGAATCACATTGCCCGTCATCCACTGCGTACGGTCGTCCATCAGAGCTGCAACTGCGAGGGCAACATCCTCCGGGGTGGTTAGGCGCCCTCCAGGATTCCGTAATCGGGCAAATTCTGCGAGCTTTTCGATGCCGGGAATTTTACTCGAGCCGGGCGTCACCGTAACTCCAGCTTGGATGGCGTTCGCGGTTATGCCGTGGGGCATCAACTCAAAGGCAAGCTGGCGGATGTGCGACTCCATCACCGCTTTGGCTGCTGACACGGCCCCGTAGTTCGGGATCACGCTGTGGCCGCCGGCGCTGGTCAACCCATAAATGCGCCCGCCGGAACGCATCATCTTCCGCCGTACAAGTTCCTGAACCCAGTAAACCAGGTTGTTACCCATAACGTCGACCGTCATATCCATCTGCGCCTGCGTCAACTCCTCCTTGGAATCCTCGGCAACATAAGGCAACAACGAGCCGAAGGCCACGGAGTGTACAAAAACTTTCACGATATGATCGCCGCCCCGTTCCTTCCAGCGTTCCTGCATTTTGTCCAGAGCATCGGCTCGTTTGTCAGCGTCCGCGGCATTCATGTTAAAAAACACAGCGTCCCGGCCTGCGGCCTTGATTCCTTCAATAACTCCGGTGATGCGCTCCTGTGCCGAGCGACGATCAAAATGAACTCCAAAAACATCCAGACCTGATCGCGCCAGCTCAAGGCTCAGGGCCTCTCCAAATCCACTTGAGGATCCAATGATCAGCGCCCAACGCACGGGCTCAACCTGTGTCGCCATCTTCTACGGTCCCTCCACTCCATGGGCTTGCTCTTATTGTTGCTTCTGGGTATTCTCGCGCTCTAACGCCTGGGAAATACCTCCGTAAGCGTTGTGTAGCAGGCGTTCGGCCGCAGCGTTCATTGCCTCAATGGCGCCTTGTACATCGCTCTTCTGAAGGGGTTCCGTCTGTTCCAGGCGTGATGACCACACCACCGCATTCTGCCGCGTTTCGAGCAGATCCAGCTTTAATCCCAGCCGAACCTCTCCCGATTTTCGGCCGGCTGTTTCATATTTCAATTCGCTAAGGTCCAACACCCGCCCGCGCAGGGTGTAATCCACCTTGACGGGCGCTGGAAACGCATAGACCTGCTGGAAGAGTCCGGTTTTGGCAAAAAATTTCATCGCCATGTCACTCAGCAGTTCGCCCGGGTCTGACGACCAACGATGGTACTCATCGAAGTTCAACTCCGTGGGTGACGTGTAGTAGATCAGGCGGTTGTCGAGCAGAAGGTCCGGAGCGTCAAAGCGCTCCACCTGCAAGGTAAAATGCGTGCCGGGCGCCTCTGCAGCCGGTGGCTGAGGTATACCCAGGGTGTAATAGCGGGTCTTTGGTGATGACCCGCATGCTGTACATAACAGAGCAGCCAGCAACACCAGCCCGGCCGTTTTTGGGCGGCGCGATCTACTTCTCAAGTCCTTCAACTGTGATACGACGCTCTTCACCTTCCAGCAGCTCCATACGGATTCTGACTTGCACGTCCACATCCCGGTCAATGTCAATCAGCTTTTCCCCCCATTCTACGATGACCGTGGCTTCTTGCTCCAGCAAATCCTCCAGGCCAAGCGTTAGCTGTTCCCTTGCGCCCTCCACGCGGTAAAGGTCTGCATGGTAGATTTTGCGGACCGTTCCATATTCGTGGACCAGCGTGAAGGAAGGGCTTGTCACATCTTCCTGTCGCGCGACGCCGAGCCCGGAAACGATTCCTTTGACGAGCGTCGTCTTGCCGCTTCCGAGTTCGCCCTGCAAGATAATCAGGCTGGGATGCGGCAATCGCCCAGCGAGGTTTGCGCCCAGTTCCACTGTCTCTTCCGGCGAGTGGGTTACAAATTCCATCCGATCCTTGTTAACACGCTGAGCGTTCTCCTCAAGCTCGCGCCTCTGAGCTTCCATAATCAAATCAGCCCAGCAACTGCCGTTGGAGTTCCCGGTAAGCTCCGGGCAATGATTCAAGAATATCGCCAGCGATCATGGCAGCCTGGCTCTGTTCGCGCGCGGCAACGTCGCCCGCAAACCCGTGAAGATAGACAGCGGCAGCCGTGACTTCTGTCGGGGAGCGATCAGGATACTGGGCCAGCAAGGCCGCGGCAATGCCGGTGAGAACATCGCCTGAGCCGCCCGTCGCCATACCCGGATTTCCTGTCAGGTTCACCCACACCTGGCCGTCGGGCGCGGCAGTTAGTGTCCGGAAACCTTTCAAGACAAGCTGAACGTCATGCTCTTGCGCAAACCTGCGGGCAATATCCAATCGATGAGCAACAATCTCTGAGGTTTTTTCGCCTGCCAGCCGCCCCATTTCGCCGGGGTGAGGCGTCAGGACGCGAACTCGGTCCCTTGCACGGAGCGCCTGGGTGCAACCGGCAAACGCGTTCAATCCGTCGGCATCCAGCACAACAGGCAATTCGTAGCGACTGACCACTTCGCGGGCCAATTCCATGGTTTCAGGGTCTCGCCCCATGCCGGGGCCCACCGCCAGCACCGATTTTCCTTCCACCAGGGTGTCGAGAAGGCCATCCTTGATGGCACGCAAGGAGATCGTCCCCGAACTTGTCTCCGGCAACGGCTCTGTCATGATTTCCATACTTAGTGAGGCAACGATGGGCAAAGCGCTTTTGGGCGTGGCCACGGTGACCAAGCCTGCACCGGCGCGAAGCGCGGCTTTAGCCGCCATCGCTGCAGCACCCGTTTTGCCGACAGAGCCTCCAATAACCAGCACATGTCCGAAGTTGCCCTTATGTGATGCGAGCTTACGCGGCTGAACTAGCCACTCCAGTTCGTGCGGCTCAAGAACATTGAGGAAAAAATCCGGGTTGTCCACCAGTGCTTCGGGCGGTGTGCCGATCCGTCTTACAACCCATTCGCCCATCCGCTCACAGGCCGGTGGGAAAACGTGCGCCACCTTCGGAGCTGTAAAGGTCACCGAAGCATCTGCACGCATGCACTCCCCGATCAGTTCACCACTGTCGGCGGCAATCCCTGTCGGCAGATCAACGGCAACAACTTTGGCCTTGGGCAAAACGGCGGGAATATCTTTGACCACATCGAGAAGGAATCCGCCCAAAGGCTTCGAAAGCCCAGTCCCCAGAATGGCGTCAATGACGAGAGAAGGATTGCCCAGCGTGCCCTTGATTTCCTGCCACGAAGCATGGTCCGGAACCGCCAGAGGCAATCCTCCGTCAGCGAGCCGTCTGTAATTGACCTCGGCATCGCCGCGCAAGTCTTGAGGGTCAGCCAGCAGCAGCACGCGCGGCTCGACGCCCAGTTCGCGCAACATTCGAGCCACCACCATACCGTCGCCGCCATTATTTCCCTTACCGCAAAGGATCACAATTTCCTGGGCCTCAAGCGGGGAGAATCGCTGTTGCAGATACTTCACCACGCTGCGGCCGGCATTTTCCATCAGCGTCAGGCTGGGCACACCATAGATTTCAGTGGTGGCCCGGTCGACGCTCTGCATCTGGGCGGCGGAGAGGATCTTCATTCCCTAACGCCTGCCGGACATTCAAGTTGCCTGAAATTTTGCGGATTACGCATCACGATGAGGTAGTCGTCAGCGAGGAGTTCTGTGGCGAGGCGGCAAGTCCCGCGACCTGCATCGCGAAAGATAAAGCGGTTTTCCAGGGCTGAATTCTCCTTTTCCATGCGGCTCCTTCCAAGGAACGAGCCCAAGCCGAATTCTACCATTGCCTTTCTGAGCGTACCAATCGCTAAGCCCACCTGTGGCAACAGGGCAGCGGCGAAGATTTTGCTGGGCCGTTCAGCCCATCGTCAGCGCCCGCGGCAGCAGCCAGCAAGGCCTCACGAAGACATCGCACGTGCCACAATCAGGGTCATGTCATCCTGCGGCTCGCCACCGCCTGTCCATTCTTCAACGCTCCTGTATACTTCTTCCACGAGTGCGGGTAGCGGATCCCCACGGGCTCGCCGAACCACTTCAATCAGCCGGCTTTCTCCAAACTGATCTTCAAAACTGTTTTCGCTTTCCGTGAAGCCGTCGGTAAATGCGATTAGCGTATCTCCCGGCTCAAGCTCAACCTTCGCCTCGCAATACGAGGTCGGCGAAATCAGCCCCAGCGGAGTTCCTCCTGCATCTAGCCTGACAACCTCGCCCTTTCGGAAGAGAAGCGGTGCGGGATGGCCGGCATTCGTATAAACCAGCCGGCGTGTGCCGGAATCATACAAGGCGTAGAAGCAGGTCGCGTATTTTTCCTCCGGAGTATACTCAAACAACTGCTGGTTCAACACGCTGAAGAAACGGGCCGTCGAGAATCGGTCGGCATCGGGCTTCCCGTCGGACGACTCCAGGTAGAGCCGGGTCCGAATCAGCGAGTGGATCGCCGCCATGATCAATGCTGCTGAAACTCCTTTGCCGCTGACATCGCCCAGCACCATCCCAACCTTACCACTGCCTAAGAGCAAAAAATCGTAATAATCACCACTGACTCCCCGAGCAGGCCGGCAGATGCCGTAGAGTTCCAGCCCTGCCACCTTCGGCGCACCACTCGGAAACAACTGCTCCTGGATTTCGCGGGCGATCTGGATGTCATGTTCCAGCCGGGTCTTTTCCTGCGATTCGCGCAGGAGGCCCTGGAGCGATTCCATCATATTGTCGAATGCCCCACCCAATGAACTGAGCTGGTCTTGCGCGGGCAGTTTAATCCGATGCGAAAGGTCACCCGCCCGAATGTGTTCCGTAGCCTCGTACAAGCGGTCAACCGTTCCCGTGATCGTACGGGCCAGACGGATTCCGGCCACCAGTGAAAGCAATTCAATGGTGAGGAAAACCACGGCGATCACCAGAAACAGGGTCAGATAAATTCTGGAATATCGGCCCAGCGTGGCCAGCAGGTGCCGGCTAAGGATGGATAACCTGGAGCTCACGTACACAAAAACCGGTTGGGAAAGAGATTGTTTCTCTGCACCGTCCCAGCGGATAACGTCTAACGATGAAGTCCCAAACACGCCGGCATCCAGCCAATTGGCCCGGGGCGCCAGGTACACGGACTCTGAGCGCGCGATCACCTTCTCCTGCGGCGCCCCGGCATCAGACCCCGGCAGAGTTCGCTTAACCGACTGCATCGACACCACACTTGCACTGGCCTGGATAATGCCAACCGGCCCAATACCCATGCCCAGCAGGTCCATCAGCTCCGGGCTGAAAGGCTCTGAAAGGATCATCGAAATTGGTCCGGCGGGTGCATTGCCCTGGTCCGCAGACCGCAGAAGCAGCCTGTCACCATCGGCAACAACGCCGGAAAATTCCTCCGCCTTTAACCACGCGGGAATGGCCGGGACGGTGCGAATCGGACCGCCCTTGATAGAAAACGCCCGCTGCTGGTTGCCCACACGTAGCACGATTTCAAGACCAGGATAATTTGCCGAGTGCTGGGAAAGTTGCTGCACGTAAAACTGCTCGAGCTGATCCAGCAGCTCTTCCGGAGTTTTTGCACGGCTCATGTAGGCCTGGTGAGCAACAATGCGGTTCAACTGGGCCATCCTCTCGACATGATCGTTCACATTAAGGGTGACGAGAAACGCCGCAAACTGGCCATTGGCGATGACGGCGCCCACGCCCGCCAGAACCAGAATTAAAACAACCGGAACCACTGCAATAAAGATGTAGGTAACAACCAGCCTGCGGCGAAGATGCCAGATGATGTGATGTTTGAAAGCGCTGGCCAGCCGGACGATATAGTAGCCGGCAGAAACAGCCAACCCAATGACAAAGACAACCCACAGCACCGCTGGGGCGCTGCCGGAGATGATGCTCTCCAGCCACAGAGCCGCGCCGAACGCCAGCAGCCAGGCGGTAAACCGTGCCATCGGGCGCGAGCGATACTCTCTGATAAGCAGGTTAACGATTGAGGCTGGCATTCACCCTCCCGGACACATCAGGCGAGGGAAAATAGATGGTCGTTTGACACGATGAGAAATGCTGGGATTCCGGGGAACGCGAAATACGCTGCCGTGCTCCAGTCAAGTCAGCCCTCCCCAATCAGATTTCCACTTTGGTAACGGACGGTTCTGGAGAAGGCTGTTTGGCGGCGCGGCGAAGGTGACTGTGTCCGCAGCTGTACCCGAAGTAAATAGCAAGTCCAATTGCCATCCAAACGAACAGGCGAATCCAGGTGTCAACAGGCAAGCCCACCATCTGCGCCAGACAGACGATCATCCCCAACGGCGCGACAAGCCACACCGCCGGCGTTCGGAAGGGGCGCCGGATATCAGGACGCATCTTGCGCATCACCAGCACGGACCCGCAAACGATGACGAAAGCCAGCAGGGTGCCGATGCTTACCAGTTCGCCCACAATTCGCAGCGGAATAAGTCCGCCTGCCACGGCTACCAGAATTCCGACCAGCGCGGTGCTCTTATAAGGCGTGCGGAAGCGCGGATGGACCGTGCCGAAAGCCTTGGGCAACAAACCGTCGTGAGCCATCGTGTAAAAGATGCGCGTCTGGCCCAGCAGCATCACCAGAATCACCGCCGTTGTTCCCAGGATGGCCCCCATCTTAACAATGGGAGATAGCCAGTGAGCGGGCGTCGCATCAACCGCAATCGCAAGCGGATCTGGAACATTCAGACGAGTGAAAGGCGTGACTCCGGTCAGAACCAGGACAACCCCGATGTAAAGCAGCGTTGAAATCCCGAGAGAGCCCAGTATGCCGATGGGCATATCGCGCTCGGGGTTGCGGGCCTCCTGCGCGGCCGTCGAGACCGCGTCAAATCCGATATACGCAAAAAAGATAAGGCCTGCCCCGCGCAATACGCCGCTCCATCCGAAATCTCCAAATGTCCCCGTGTTCGCAGGCAGAAAGGGAACCCAGTTGGCTCGGGTAATGAAGAGGGCGCAAACCCCGATAAACAGCAACAGGACCGCCACCTTGATGATGACGACAACATTGTTGAATCTTGCTGATTCACGGATTCCCAGGATCAGCAGCAGGGTAATGAGGGCAATGATGAAGAATGCCGGCAGATTGAAATAGGCATGGACTATCGTCCCGTCCGCATTTTTCACGGGCGTCCAGGGGCTGCCGGCCAGCACCGCCGGGAACGGAATGTGCATCGCTCGCAAAAAAGAGAGCGTATATCCGGACCATCCGATCGATACGGTGGTGGCGCCTACGGCGTATTCGAGGATCAGGTCCCAGCCAATGATCCAGGCAAGAAACTCGCCAATCGTCGCATAGGCGTAAGTATAGGCGCTCCCTGCGATTGGAATCATGGAGGCAAATTCCGAATAGCAGAGTCCCGCAAAGGCGCATCCAATGCCCGAAAGGATTACGGAGAGCACCAGGGCCGGCCCGGTGTGCTGCACAGCCACGCCGCTGATCACAAAGATTCCGGCTCCCACAATGGCGCCGATGCCGAGGGAGATCAAGGCTACAGGCCCCAGCGCCCGACGCAGACCGCGTTCAGCATCTACGGACTCGGCCCGCAACTGCTCGATGCTCTTCTTCACCCACAAATCTGACATCGTGCCTCCAAGTCATTCCTCACGGGCAGTCGGCGAGTTGCGCCCGTGCCACAAAAAATAGATTGGAATTCCTACAGCCACAATTCCCAGGCCCTCCAGGCTCCGCACCGGCCGGTTCATCAACAAAGCCCATTCGATAAACACCGCGAGCAAGATGTACAGCACCGGCACAACCGGGTACCCCCAGGCGCGGTACGGACGTGGGGCATCCGGACGCGTCCTACGCAACCGGAAAAGGCCAAGGATAGTCAAAATATAGAATAAGAGCACGGCAAAAATCACGTAATCCAGCAGCTCGCTGTAAGTGCCGCTCATCGTCAGCAGCGAGGCCCATACCGCCTGCACGATCAGTGAAACCGCCGGCGTATGGTATTTGGGATTCACCGTGCCCACTTTTTTAAAGAACAGCCGGTCCTTTGCCATGGCGTAGTAGACCCGCGCGCCGGCGAGGCTCAGGCCATTCATGCAACCAAACGTGGAGATGACAATCGCCGCAGCCATTAGCCCCGCACCTTTTGGTCCCACCATCGCTTCCATCACCGCGGTCGCTACGCGGTCCTGAGGAGCATGCTGAATTGCGGCAAAGGGCAACGCTCGGACGTAAATCACGTTGGTCAGGAAGTAGATGCTGCACACGATGGCCGTGCCAATCAGCAACGCCAGCGGAAGATTGCGCTTGGCACTTTTGACCTCCGCGCCCGTGAAGGTCACGTTGTTCCATGCGTCCGAGGAAAAGAGCGGCCCCACAAGCGCAACGGCAAGGATGGTCAAGGTGGAAGTATCCCAGTGGGCATTTCCCCAGAATCTTGTATGGACCGCCGCCACCGCCGGCGCGCGGTGTGCTTCCCACCAGAGTCCCGCAATCACCAGCCCCACCAGCGCGGCCACTTTCAGCACGGTGAAAATATTCTGAATCCATGCGCCAGTGCGCAGCCCGAAAATATTAACTACGCCCAAGCCCAGAAGTACGACAATGGCGATTCCCTGCTGTGTAGAAAGAGTCAGGGCGACGGGGTGGCCGAAAATCCCGACACTTCCCAGATTCAGCAGGTAGTTCTGTTCAGATATCCACGGGAAAAAGAACCCCAGAAATTTGCCGAAGGCGACGGCAACGGCGGCAATGGTGCCTGTCTGGATCACCAGGAAGAGCGTCCAGCCGTACAGAAAACCGAATAACGGGCTGAATGCTTCGCGCAGGTAAACGTATTGGCCTCCGGCTTTCGGCATCATGGCCGCCAGTTCGCCGTAGGTGACCGCCCCTGCAACCGTCATGACGCCGCTGATGACCCACGACATCAGGAAGAGACCGGGCGAGCCGACCTCGCGCGCGATCTCCGCGGCCACGATAAAGATGCCCGACCCGATCATCGAGCCCATCACAATCGTGGTGCAATCCAGCAGCCCCAGCCCCTTGACGAGTTCCGATGACGGGGCGCCCGGCCCTGTGGCGGAATTGTTGACTACCGTCGCGCCCATCTTGTTACTTCCTCAATTTTGAGAGTTGACCTTCCCTGGGGGATGATGATACCAGCGAACAGCGGCACCTCAGCGGAGCGTTTGCAGGAATTTCCGTGCCTGCGCCCCGATGTCCTCCGCGGCCAGCAGGTCACGGACCACCGCCACAGAGTCGGCTCCAGCTTCGATGACTGAAGCCGCATTGTCAAGGGTTATTCCGCCGATGGCCACCAGGGGCTTGCGGGTCAACCTGCGCACCTCGCGCAGCCGATCGAGACCAACCACCGGGTCGGGGCGTTCTTTGCTGGTAGTAGGGAAAATCGGCCCGAAGGCGACGTAATCGGCCGAGCTCGCTTGCGCCTGCTCAAACTGGACCCGGGTGTGCGTTGACAAGCCCGCCCGCTGGCCCGCAATCAGCACGCGCCGCGCCAGCTCCACCGGCAGATCATCCTGGCCCAGATGGACCCCGCTCGCGCCGCTCAGCAGCGCCACATCCGCCCTGTCATTCACAATAAAGGTCCCTCCCGCCTGCCGCACATGTTCGGCAATCGGGCAGCACGCGTCGAACATCCGGCGCGAGGTATCCTGCTTGCCTCGATATTGGATCAGGCGGACGCCTGATGAGAGAAGGATGTCCGAAACAACCACGGGCTCTAGGCCCCTCGTATAAGTCGGGTCAATGATGGCATAGAGGCGAGGAAGTCGAAAATCCATAGATCGGGATCCGGCGCGTTCGGATCACTTGCCTGTGCCATTGCGGCTGAAACGATTGAGAAACTGCGTGTCAAATCTGCCGGCACGAAAGTCGGCATCGGCAAGAATCTTTTCCTGCATTGGAATCGAAGTGGAAATACCTTCGATAATAAACATTTCAAGGGCCCGCACCATTCTCTGCACAGCCTCCGAACGGTCTTTCCCGTGAACCACCAGCTTGGCAATCAGGGAATCGTAGTAAGGCGGGATGACGGACTCCGCATAAGCGGCCGTGTCAACCCGGACGCCGGTGCCTCCGGGCACATGGAATCCCGTGATTTTCCCGGCCGAGGGCGCAAATGTTTCGGGATCCTCCGCGCAGATCCGGCACTCAATCGCATGGCCGCGAAGCCCCACCGTATCCCCTTCGATGTCCAGCGGAAGGCCGGCGGCAACCTCGATTTGCATCTTCACCAGGTCTAGTCCAGTCACCATCTCTGTCACAGCATGCTCCACCTGAATCCTGGTATTCATCTCGAGAAAATAAAGCTTCCGATTCTGGTCCATCAGGAATTCGACCGTTCCAGCGTTGGTGTAGCCAAATTCCCTCAGCGCCCGGATTACTTTGCAGCCCATTTCCCGGCGGGTATCAGCATCGATCTGAGTTGAAGGCGATTCTTCCAGCACCTTCTG
Organism: Terriglobia bacterium; assembly: GCA_036278995.1. GTDB lineage: Bacteria > Acidobacteriota > Terriglobia > UBA7540 > UBA7540 > SCRD01. The sequence goes on from DASUJZ010000121.1 coordinate 42,761, forward strand.
ATGGCGGCGCTGGATCGTGCATTCGCGCTCGCCGAGGTGGATCACCTTCCCATGAGTGTCGGCCATTACCTGGAATTCGATATGCCGGGGTGATGAAATGTACTTCTCCAGGTAAACATCGGCAGAGCCGAAGGATGCTTCGGCCTCGTTTTGAGCCGCCTGAAGAAGCTTCGGCAGCTCCTCGACCGACTTTACGATCCGCATCCCCTTGCCGCCGCCACCGGCAGCCGCCTTCACCATCACGGGATATCCGATCTCATCAGCGGCATCCAAGGCTTCTTCCTCGGAAGTCAGAACACCCGTCCCGGGAAGCACGGGCAGCCCCAGTTCCGCCATGCGCCTCCGCGCCAGGTTCTTGTCGCCCATCAGGTGAATCGCTTGTGGCGGGGGGCCGATAAAGGTCAGCTTACAGGTCTCGCAGACCTCGGCAAACTTGGGGTTTTCAGCCAGGAATCCATACCCGGGATGGATGGCGTCAGCGCCCGTAATCTCAGCCGCTGAGATGATGCCCGCTACGTTGAGGTAACTTTCCGAGCTTCTTGCCGGACCAATGCACACCGCCTCATCCGCAAACCTCACGTGCAGCGAATAGCGGTCGGCCTCTGAATATACGGCAACAGTGGGGATGCCCAGTTCCTTGCAGGCGCAGATCACCCGCAGCGCAATTTCTCCGCGATTGGCGATTAGAATCTTTCCAAACATGCGTCACGCTGGCCGATGCAGCCCGAGTTCCCTGGCAGCTCCCAAGGATCACAATAAAGGTTCGCTCTCAAGAGGGCTTGATCGTAAAGAGGGGCTGTCCGTACTCCACCGGCTGGCCGTTCTCAACGTGAATGCGTACAATCTCGCCGGCGAATTCCGATTCGATCTCATTCATCAGTTTCATGGCTTCGACGATGCAAAGAACCTGACCCACGCTCACCCGGTCACCCACCCCGACAAACGGCGGGGCGTCCGGCGACGGCGAAGCAAAGAAGGTCCCCACCATTGGCGATTTCAGGACGTGTGCATTGTCCGAAGGCGCTTCGGGCTGCGGCTCCGGCGCCGTGGGCTCCTGGATCGGGACAGGCGAATGCGCGGCAACAGGCTCTGGCGGTTGCGGCAAGGAATCGCCGCTCGAGTTCACTGGAGATGCCGGGGACGGGGCCGGTCCGGAAGATGCCTGCCTCAAAATCCGGATTCGCATTCCGTTCTTTTCCAGCTCAAATTCGGCAACTTCCCGCTTGATCAGCAGGTCGATCAACTGCTGGATCTCCTCGAGTTCCCAGCTTCGATCAGGTTCTGCTTCGTTGGAGCGGGCCTTTTTGACAGGCATATTCCTCCCCTGCTCTCAATCCTGACCTGCAAACCAGTCGTTCTTGGCAGCCGGGGTCAGGACCTCCGGCGTCCCGTCGGTCACCAGCACCGTGTCCTCGATCCGGACGCCTCCCAGACCTTCTATATAGACGCCCGGCTCTACTGTTATAGCATACCCGGCGCGGAGCCGACTTTTGTCGCCGCGGCTCACTCGGGGCATTTCGTGTATCTCCAGTCCCACGCCATGCCCGGTGCTATGGGTAAAATAGCGCTCCAGATTTGCCGCGTTCAGGGCCTTTCTGGCCGCCGCGTCAACCTCACCCGTCAGCTTTCCTGCTCGCGCAACCTCGATGGCGCGTTCCTGGGCCTCTCGAACCTTGTTGTAGAGCGTCCGAATCCGAGATGACGGTTTGCCCAGATAAAGGGTACGCGTCATATCGGCTGCGTATCCCTCCAGTATAGCACCCAGATCAATGATAACCAAATCGTTTTTCTTCAATAACTTGCCAGACGGTCTGGCATGCGGCCAGGCGCTCCTCTCACCCGAAGCCACTATGGTTTCAAAAGCCGCTCCTTCGGCTCCTTTCCGCTTCATTCGGTACTCAATCTCAGCCGCCAGGTCTCTTTCGCTCGCCCCGGGACGAATGTCGTTTTTGACCTCCTCGAAAACCTCGGCTGTCAGCTTCCCGGCTCGGCGAATCCAATCAGATTCGCCGGCATCCTTAGTGATTCGCAGGTCTTCAACCATCCCGCCCGCTGCAACCCATCGCCGCCCGCCGCCGGCAGCTCGCGTAAGACTGAAGAACTCACGGCAGGTGAAAGCCACATCATCATAGCCCACACGCCCCAGGCGCTTTTTCCGGATCCAGCCGGCAGCCTCCTTCAGAAAGCCATGCTTGGCCTCAACAACGTCCACTCCAACTGCCTGTTCAGCGGCCTGAAGGGTATATCGCGGGTCAACCCACAGAATGTTCTGCGATGGCCCCACCAGCGCCACGCCGGCGCTGCCTCGGAAGCCGGTGAGGTAATAGATATTCGGCAGGCTTGTGACGAGCAGCGCCGCAATCTTTTTGCTCTCGAACTGTTCCCTCAGGCGTTGCTGTCTCGCCTCGTAAGGGTGCTGAAATCCGGTCGGGTTCATGGTTTGAAAATAGAAGAGGAAGCCTCTGCCTCCCCGTTCAGAGGCATTGATTCTACTACGGAACTTCACAGGTTTTTAAAGTCGCGGATTTTAAAACTCCGCTGAAATCTGTAGGAGCTTCAATAGCGGGCTCTTGGTACCAAAAGTGTACAACGCCCGTGCCGCATCTCTTTTTGATGGTTTCACGGGGATTTTTAGGTAAGCACGCAGCGCGTCCCGCACCTTGCGAAAGGCGCCGAGCCGCCGGAGCCCACAACCGCTGCGAGCAGCACCGCCGTATCGAGCAACTCACCCACAAGGGACACGCCATTTTCATGAGCAACAGCCGGGCAAGCAGCACCCTTCGGGCTTTTTCGCGCGGACGAAGGCGCTCATGAACTTGTCCTGGACCAGGGGCGCAATCGCATCCCCGTCGAGGCCTTCGCCTGTCAGGAATTGCCTCACATCTTCGATGCTGTAGATGCGCGTGGGTTCGATGTCGATGGCAGCAAACCCGGCTCTCGCCAATCGCTTGACGTAGTCCATCTCTTCAAGCGCCCCGGCGATGCAGCCGACCCACAGCCCCATACTCTTTCTGGCTTCATCAGGAACATCACCGCGCACAATCACATCCGAGACTGCGAAACGACCGCCCGGCTTCAACACTCGAAAAGCTTCGCGCATCACGCGGTCTTTGTCACCCGCCAGGTTGATTACGCAATTCGAGATGATCACATCGACGGAATTGTCGGGGAGCGGAATGCTTTCGATTTCGCCCTTGAGGAACTCGACGTTGGTTAATCCGCTCTTGAGCTTGTTCTCTTCGGCCAGCGCCAGCATTTCTTCGGTCATGTCGAGGCCGTAAGCTTTGCCGGTAGGGCCAACGCGCTTTGCCGACAAAAGAACGTCTATGCCGCCGCCCGAACCTAAATCAAGAACCGTCTCGCCGGCCTTCAGTTCCACAAGCGCAGTTGGATTACCACAGCCGAGCGAAGCGAGAATGGCTTTTTCCGGCACTCCACTCTTTTGCGCTTCATCATAGAGGTCCGAAGTTATTGGGTCGCATGATGCAGATGCTGGCGTTCCACAACAAATCGTCCTGGCGCAGCAATCTGAGGGGAGCCGCCTGCCGGTGCGCACGCTCCTGGCGGCATCGCCGTATTTCTTCTGAACGATTTGCCTTAGATCAGTATCCATTTGTAGCTCCTATTTACAGCAAAGAACCTTTTCCGGCTGCACAGCCTTGTTTCTGGTGCAGCACTCGGCATAGAGAAAGCCGAGAAGCTCCTGCAGCGCTTCAGTGTTCGCGGAATACCAGAGATACGTGCCTTCGCGCCTGACGCGCACCAGATCCTCATTTTTCAGTTTTTCCAGATGATGCGAGAGGGTGCTTGAGGGTATCCCCAATTCCTCGCCGATCTCACCGACCACCATGCCCGAGGGATGGGCACTTAAGAGAAGCCGCACAATGCGCAGGCGAGGTTCCGCGCCCATGGCCGAGAGCATGTCCGCGTAGCGTGCGACCCCTTCAGCGTCCTTTCTGTCACCCATTCGGTCCTCCCGTCCGATAGTTCGATAATAGCAGAATTATGGAATAAGTCAAGGCGTGCGCCCCTAATGCCGACCGAGGCTATCAACGGACAGATCTTCGAATCCGTGCTCGAACAGGACGGGTGTCCCGGGCGAAGAAGCTAGCTCAGGATCTTGGGCGTGACAAAGAAAAGCAGCTCCTGATCGTTTTTTTGCGAGTCTGTGCTCTTGAAGAGGTGCCCGACAATTGGGATGCTCTCGAGCACCGGGACGCCGGTGGCTGAATTTGACTTGGTGTGGACCGTGACGCCGCCGAATACCACAGTGGCGCCGTCCGGCACTAGGACCTGCGTCGTGGCGGATTGCGTATTGATCGTCGGCCCTGCCAGCGTCAGCGCCGGGCCGGGCGTGGAATTCTCCACGTCGATGGTCAGGAAGACGTTGCCGTCCTGCGTCACCTGGGGCGTGACTTTCAACTGCAACGACGCCTGCACATATTGGACGCTGATCGTGTTATTAATCGTCGTCTGGATGGGAATCTGCGCCCCCTGAATGACCGTCCCCTCGACGTTGTTCTGCGTCACGATAGATGGCTGTGAGATCGTTTTGGCCTGATCGTGCGTTTCCGCCGCCGCAATCGCGGCGTTGATCGCGAAGTTTCTGCCCAGGTTGGAAAGCACAAACACGCCGAAGCCTGTGGCCGGTGATGTCGTCACCGTGGGCGGTGTAAGCGGCTCACCGGAAACCCCATTGCCCGTCGCGCCGCCCGTCCCAAAGCTCCCCGAACCGTTCCTCTGCGCGAAAGACAGCGCGGTTGAAAGGTTCCGGGCAAAATCTGAAGTGGCCCGGATAATCCGCGCCTGGATCGAAACCTGCTGCGCCTTCCTGTCGAGTTTGCTGACGATCGACTCGATTCTAGCGATGTGCGAATCGATGTCCGAAATGATCAGCGTGTTGCTGCGCTCGTCCACAAGGACGGTCCCTCGTGAGCTCAACGCTCCGCCGCCAACCCAGGTCTTTAGCAGGGCGGCAAGAGTGGCGGCTTTGGCATAGCTCAAAGGGCGGAAAACGGTGACCAGCGGCGCCGAGTCCTCCTTTGCCATCGCCAGCTTCTTCTTTTCCTCCTGTTCGCTGGTCAGGGTGGAGAGTCTGGCAATGCGCAGCACGTTTCCTTCCAGCCGGTCGCCAAGTCCGTTGTTGTTCAGCACCAGCGCCAGGGCCTGGTCCCAGGGCACATCGTCGAGGACCACCGTCACGCTTCCGGAAACGTCCGGGTCAACAATGATGTTCAGACCGCTGACCTCGTGGATCAGCCGGAAGAAGTCTCGGATATCTACTGCCTTCAAGTTGAGAGAAATCCGCTTGCCCGTATACTTCGGCCCATTCTGCAGTTCGATGTTTTCGGTTGCCGGCGTTCCTGGACCGCTGGCGGTCGGCTCCTGAGCGGCTGCCACGACCTGCGCAGCTTTTTGGGCATGAGCGGCGCCCGCAAGCTCCTGCGGTTTCTGGGCTTTCGGGTTCTCAGCCGGCACCGCGGGCTCCTGTGCTGCAAGTCTCGTCTCGTGGCGTACCGGTGGCGGAAATTGTGCGGATGTCTGAGTCTTCAGCGGCCCAGGTTCAACTTCCGCTTTGAGAGCAGCGTTCTCCGGGGCCGGCTTCGCAAAATTGCGGTCCCTCGCAGTGTCTGCGATTGACCGCTTGTCTGTCGACATACCCGCATCCGCGGCTTCGTTCGAGCCTCCATTCGAGCGACTGCCTCCGGGCATCAGTTGGATTCGGAATCCGCTAGGTTGCCGGTCAACTTGATAGGTGGGACTGCCTCGAAGATCCGCTACGATGCGGATCACACCTCCATGCTCAGGGCTGAACCTTCCCACTCTGACGCGTTCCAGGAGCAGAGAGTTTGAAGAATACCTCCAGCGATTCGTCCCGTTTGTCGCGCCTTCGAGATCCAGCACAAGCCGGTCGGGTTGATCCAGGCGCATCACGCGGTATTCCGTAGGTCGGCTGGTTTTGACCTCAATGCTGGTTCCCTGGCCATCATCCAGCTTCTGAATCGAAATGCTGGTCAACCGGCTCAAGAGCAAGTTTCCATGAGACGGCGTTGCAGCAGTTTCGTTCGAGCCGGCAGCCGCTTCTGCAGCCGCGACATCCTCTAGCGGAGCCCGCGAAGGTTGCCCGTCGCCCTGCGTCGCAGGCCCCCAAGCCGGATACAGCGCGGCGAACAGTGCCACCAGCACGAAAAGGGAGCCTCGTTTCATCTAACCTCCTGCCGCTCAGAACCCAGCTTCAGAACAACTTCCCGGGCTTCGGTCCCATTGCCGGAGTCCCGGGAATTTGGCTGAAAATGGATTGCATCTGGAGTGATCCTGCTGACAGCGCCGTTGTAGACTTCCTCATGTAGATGGAGGAAGTAGGCCAGGTTCGACCCGTTCGTCACCACCGCAATCATGCGTCCCGATTCCTCGTCGCGCACAATCCCTTCCAGGCGAAGCTGATCAATCACCAGGCCCCGGACGCCCGGCAAACGTGGGTATAGGTCGTCCCCGCCGCCGGCTTTAGGTGCAGGCGGCGCCTCGAAGGGATCGCGCTTTCCCGCAATGAAGTTTACCGTGGCGCGTTCTTCAGCCGCGCGCTGCCGTGCCCGGCTGCCCGGCGCGCTTCTAACGGCCGAGGGCGGCGAAGACCGCGCCCGGAGGTCTGGATGGTTTTCGCTATTGGCGCCAGCGGCGAATTCACCGCTCGGCAACACGATCAGGCTGGCCGCCAGCAGGATCACCGGGCGGGCCATGCCCAAATACCGTTTAGCTTTGCTTGTCATCGCATACCCCTGTATTGTTCGGGCCGCTACTTTGCTCCGGCTTTTGCTTCGGGCCCGGAACGGTTGTAGTAGGTTGTGATCACGCAGTTCGCTCCCACCGTCTCGTCGAGCGAGACTTTATAGGAGCCCATCCCGCCTCCCTCCGGGCCGCTCAGAGCCAGGTCGGAGACAGTCACAATCCGCTCATCGTGCGCCAGCCGGTCATAAAACCTCAGCAAGTGGTAATAGGTTCCATCCAGGTGCAGCCGGAAGGGCATTTCAACATAAAGTTCCCTGCTCACCAGAGGCTGCGCTATAAAGCTCCGAATGTGTACATCGCTCGCGGCTCCAATGTCGTAAATTGATCGGACGAAGACATCCGTGGAAGGCTGGTCAGGCACAATCGACTGCAAGGTTCCAAGCTGCTCGCTGAGTTGCGCAATTCGGTTCACGTATTCCGTCTGCTGGCGTTTAAAAGCCTCGTTGCGGTCATTTTCCGCTCTCAAGCTTTTCACCTGTTGCTGGAGGCTGTCGAGTTGGCTCGACTCCGGGAGAGCGAAGTACCAGAAAAGGGCCCCGGCCAGGGCAAGCGCCAGAACCACCAGGAGGGCAGCCTGGACGCCCGACGGCAGGTCATCAAGTTTCAGGGCCATCTTAGCCTTCTCCCTTTAGCTTCCATTCCCAGGCGGCAGGGCTGCCATGGCTGGTTTCCCGGCGGTCGTCTGGTCTGCCGTACCGGGTGGAGCGTAGGAGCAATCCAGGTCGAATTTGAAATTGACGCGTCCATCCTGATTGTCCTGGTAGTACTGTTTCAGCTTAACGTCCATAAATCGGGGTGAACCCACCAGTGCCTTGATGAATTGCGCGATGGCCGCAACGCGGCCCGCTTCTCCACGGATGTGCAACAGGCTTCCTTCGGGGGCAACCTGCAAAAGACGGAGGTCACGGGTTCGGTTCACGCTGTCCCCCAGTGCTTCCATCAGATCCACCGGACCCTGGCGCCGGGTCTGGAGCTGCTGGATGGTTTGAATGCGCTCCTCGAGCGTTTTGAGCTGTCTCTGGTATTCCTGGTTCCGTGCCCTGACGGACCCCAGTTCCTTCTGGCGGATCTGCTCGCGCCCCAGCGCCGCCTGCGCCTCGGTGATCTGATGGCTCCAGTAGTAGTAAATGAACCCTGCAGTGCTCATCGAAACGGCCAGCGCGACCACAAACACCAGAACCTGCCGCGCGGTTTCCGACGAACCGGCTAACCCGGACTGCGGGGTGTCGCCTTCGAGCAGATTGATTTTCATCATGGCGAGTCGAAACTCCTCAGGGCCAGTCCCATCGCCACGCAAAACCGAGGCGCAACTTCCGCTGTGTTCCCAACATCGAACCGCGCCGGGTTGATATTCACCCGCCGGAAAGGGTCCATCATTTCAATCGGAACATCGAGTTCCTGCTTGAGCAGTTCCAGCAGCCCGGCCACTTTGGCGCCGCCGCCGGCAAGATAAATTGCCTGGATGTTTTCCTGCGAGGTCGTCTGGCGGAAAAAATCGAACGTCTTGTGAACCTCCAGCAACAGGATTTCTGACACGGTGTGCAGGTGAGCGGCCGCGGCATCCGCCGAGACATTTGGAAGCGAATGCCCCTGCTTCAGGCGCTCGGCGTCATCGAAGCTCAGGTCGAGCTCCTTCTGCAGCGTATCGGTGTACTGGTTGCCTCCCACGGAAATATCGCGCGTAAAGAGCGGCGTTCCGTCGCGCAGAATATTGATGTTCATGGTGCTGGCGCCGATGTTCAGCAGGGCCACGAGCGCGCCGGGCTCCGGGTCGTAATTCGCTTCAAAGGCGTTTTGCAGGGCCAGCGCGTCAATGTCAACCACCACCGGGACCCTGCCGGCCTGGCTCAGGACGTTGGTGTGGTTCAGAATTTTTTCCCGTTTGGCCGCCACCATCATCACTTCCGTGCCGCCTCCGGGTGCAGGCCCCATCACCTGGTAGCTGAGGTTAACGTCGGCCACGTCAAACGGGATGTGCTGCTGCGCCTCATAAGCGATTGATGATGCCAACTCGGCATCTTCCACGGCGCTCACCGTCATCCTCTTCACAATCACGGAGTGGCCTGACACCGACGTCGCAACTTCCTTGACCTTGATCTTGTTTTCAGCAACCACTTTCTTGATGGCCGATGAAACCAGCAGAGCGTCCATAATCGAGCCGTCAACCACAACATCCTGGCCAAGCGGTTCAATACCGAGACTCACCAGCTCATAGCCTGTGCCCTTCCTGGCCAGTTCAACGGCCTTCACTGAACTGGAGCCAATGTCCAGGCCCACCAGTCTCTTCAGCTTCCGCCGTGCCATAAGCTATGCTCCCTGACGATGCTCCTCAATCTCTTACTCCATCGGCAGCTAGGCGCTGGGACAAGAGAACGTGGAAGCGCATCCGCGATCTTCTGATATTCTTCCGTCGCCGCTCGCCTGCACCCTGCTCACTTCACCTGGAGCGTGATCTGCCTGGAATGGCTTAATGATTGGGCCGAGGCGGTAATCTCCAGCGTATAAGTTCCGGCTGGCGTCCCAGTGTTCGATGGTGCGGGCGCACCGCCACCGCCTCCGCCTCCTCCGCCACCGCCGCACGAAATCAGCGCTAGTGAAACCAAAAGCACCACCGACGCCGCTCCTCGGGCAACCGCAGGCTGTGGCCTCCGGGGGGAACCCGAGGACAGTCCCAAAACCAGCAACATGCACCATGCCAACAACACAAGCCAGGAGATGGGCCGGCCGCGCCAGTCGCCGGAAGCAGGGCCAACCAGCGATCTCGCGCTGGTCTGCACGGTGAGGGTGCCCTGGAACGCGCCGGAAGCGGTCACCTGCAATGTGGAGGATGAAAAGGAACACGTGGCGCCCTGCGGGGTTCCGCTGCAACCAAGAGACACGGGCACGTTAAATCCATTGAGCGGCATAATCGTCACGGTATAACTTGCTGATTGCCCGGCCTGGATTGAGTTCGCCTCCGGCGAGGCGTCCAGCGTGAAGTCTGCAATCTGCACCGTCAGCGCGAGCACCGCCGTCATCTCGCCGGAAGCCGCTGTGCTGGCGCCAGACGTCGAACTGGAAGCCGCATCTGCGGTCCCCGTCACCATAAAATCGAGCGACGAGGAAGCCAGCCCGCTCAGGTTGCCCACCGTAAGCATGCTGGATTCTCCGGGAGCAATCGTGGCCGGATTAAAAGTACAACTGGCGGGCGCAACGTTGGCGCAGCCGAGAGCAATCGAACCCGCAAATCCGTCACTGGTTGACGCGGATACGCTGAACTGAACCTGCCTGGTCCCCACCAGGATAGTTTCGAGGCTCGGGTCTGCTGACAGCGAAAAGGGCGGCACGCCAGTCCCGCTCAGGGTGACAGACTGCGGCGAACCGAAACCGCCATCGGTGATGGTTATCGTTCCCACGCTCGTTCCCACCGCCGACGGCGTAAAGCTGACGCTGATGGTGCAGCTCGCGCCTGCGCTTACAGCGCTGCCGCAATTGTTTGATTCGGTATAATCTCCTCCCGCCTGGATGCTGGAAATGCCCAGCGTCGATTGCGCAGAATTCGTCAGCGTTACCGTTTTCGTGCTGGTACTGCCCACGACGATGGAGCCAAAGTCCAGGCTGGAGGCCGACAGGCTCACTGCTCCGCTGGTTCCATAGCCGCTCAGATGCACGATGTGAGGACTGCCCGCGGCGCTGTCGCTGATCACCAGTGTCCCCGTCCGCTCGCCGGCCGCCGTAGGCTTGAAAGTCACATCAATACTGCACTGGGTCCCCGGTGACACGCTCGGCCCGCACTGGCTGGTTTCCCCAAAATCGCCCGTCACGTCAATGCCTGAAATACTCAGGGCCGCGCTGCCGTCGTCGCCAATCTTCAGTATGGAAGGCGCGCTCGCGGTATTGATTGCCTGCCCGGCGAAAACGAGCGGATTGGGCACAGCCGTTAGCCCGGCGGCGTTTTGGCGGCCGATTTTCGCAAACCAGGCATCGTATGAGCCGCCCGTGTAGCCCGTGGTCAGGGCTGAGGGCACCACCGGGAAATCGGTCGAGAACGTGTCCCCGGTCAGGTAGACGTTGCCGGGCGAGTCGAGCGCCAAATCGTTGGCTGCCTCATTGCCTGCTCCGCCGAGATAGCTTGAAAAAAGCAGATCCGAACCCGCGGGATTGATCTCGCTGACAATCGCATCGTAGAGCCCCCCGCCCGCCGCCTGCAGGGGAGATGCCACCGGAAACTTGCCCCCATAGGTGTAGCCCACAACCCAGGCGTTGCCGCTGCCGTCCACCGCGATGGCGTTCGCCTGGTCAGGATAGATGTCGCCCAGATAGGTCGCATAACTGATCGCTCCGCCGCCAGGAGCGATTTTGGCCACAAAGACTTCGTCAGTGCCGCCCCAGGCCATGTCATAAGCCCCCTGCGTAACCGGAAAGTCCCCGGAAGTTGTCCACCCGGTCACGTAGGCCGCGCCCGCAGCATCGAGTGCAATATCAGTCCCGTAGCTGGCCGCTGTGCCGCCAAGGTAGCTCGAGTAAACCAGCGCCGTGCCGGTTGGATTCAACTCACTGACGAAGCCTTCGAAGCAGGAAGTGTTGTTTAGCGCCGATCCGCACGAAGTTGCTGTGTATTGCGCCTCGAATCCTCCCTTCACCGGAAAATTCGCGGAATTTGTCTGACCGGCAAGATAGACATCGCCTGAAGAATCGATTGCAATACCGTTGACGTGGTCCTCCTGGCTGCCGCCGAGGTAAGTGGAATAGACGAGGCTGCTTCCCGTTGGATTGATTTTGGTCACGAAGCCGTCAAACGCTCCGCCGCCGTAACTGATCCGCTGCGTTCCGTAGCTGATGGGAAAATTCGAGGCGGAAGTCAGTCCCCCGACATAGGCGTTGCCACTCGAATCCGCTGCAATGCTGCTGGCAAAATCATCGCCCGTCCCGCCGAGATAAGTTGCATAGACCAGATTCGACCCGGACGCATTCAGCTTGGCAACAAAGGCGTCATAGCAGGCGGCCGGGTAGACCGTGGTGCCGCAGTCGCCGCCGCCATTCGAGCCCTGCAGCGGGCCGGCAGTGGGGAAATCGAGCGAGTTGGTGAATCCCGCGACATACGCCTGGCCGGAGGAATCGACCGCCACGCGTACGGCCTCATCGTCACCCGTTCCGCCAAGATAAGTTGAATAAACCAGCGCCGTTCCCTGCGGGTTAATCTTCGCGATAAAGGCGTCAAAGCAGCGAGCGGTGTTAACCTCGGTGTCGCAGCTACCTCCCGAAAAGATACCCTGGACTCCGCCGCTGATGGGAAAATCAATTGAGCTTGTGTACCCGGTAACGTACGTGTAGCCGGAGGCGTCCACCGCGATGCCGGTCGCGTAATTGTAATCCGTGCCGCCGAGATAGGTGGAGTAGCTCAGCACCGGATCAATCACCAGCGGCTTCGCTGGGTCATACCCGCTGACATGGAAGCCAACCTGTCCGTCTTTCTCGATCACATAACGCGCGGCCAGGAAATGCTTTCGCTTATCACCGTCGCCACCCGACTGATAGGCCACCGGGTTTCTCAAGCGCACGTCGCCCGCACGAGCCCGCACCACAAGCTCGCCGTCCGCATTAATGGCTGCCCTGGCGGTATGATTTTTCTCCCCTGTGATTTCCAGCCGTAGCGAGCTGGGATCAGCCCCCGGCGCCAAATCGATGTCGAATTCAAGCTGCCGCTGGTTGCCATACCAGGCAACGTCCACGCCGGGAAAAATGCCGTGATATTCCACCCGAGAATACTCCGGAACGTCCTTCACCCACTCTGCCGGCTTTTCGCCGATCAGATAATTGCTTCTGCCGACTCGTTTAGACTGGCCTTCCACGCGCGGCGCGGGATTGGCTCCCACCCATCTGAGGCGGAGAGTATCTTCCCAAATTTTTCCATGATGACCGTTGCCTCTGGCTGGCTCTGCCGTAGAAGCTGGCGGCTGGGAATTCGCGACGCTCCGTTTCAGCCTTATCACCGCTTCTTGCTCGGTCAGGAACAGCGCGTAGCCGCTCGCTCGGGCCAGAAATTTCACGGCAGAGTTGGTCTGCCCGCGGTTCTGCTCGAAGACGAGCGGCAGCGATGCGTAGCGGATCTGGGAAGGTGAGGCATCCGATCTTTTCGAAGGCACAGCCGCTCCGGCGGTCAGGGCTCCCAATATCATCACAAGCAGTGCCGCGCCGATGGCATTTGAAAAAACTACTCCGCATGCGGCGCAATTGCTCCACCAGCAAAAAGTCCCGGAATGTTTCAATGGCCCCTCGGCGGCGGTCCGGGCTTTCAGATTCTGGCGCGCGGCCCGAACCCGGCGCACGAGGTGAATCGTCAGATCAGATGGTGGACTTGAAGGATATGGGGTTTAAAAGACGGAATGCTATGAAATGGTTCCTCTGTGTTCTCTGTGCCTTTCAAAGCTCAACGCAGAGCACACAGAGAACCTCTGCGCCCTCTGTGTTAAATCTTTGGAAACACGTGCCGACCGCCGCTTCCTTGCGCCTTGTCGCCTTTGCGAGAGTTGCTTTTGGTTGGATTACTTTTTCGCGCAGCGGGTAAACAACTGGTCCAGCAGTTCGATGGCGAGGTCCATTTCTTCCCGCGTGATGGAGAAAGCCGGCGCCAGCGTGAAGACATTTTTATAATAGCCACCCACGTCCAGCACCAGGCCCATTTTGCGTCCGCGGGCTTCCAAATTTCCGGCCATCCCCTCGGCGAAGATGCGGTCGGTCAGTTCTCGGTCGGGAGTGATGCGGTCCGCCTTACACACTTCAATCCGCAGCGCCAGGCCCAATCCATCCACCTGCCCAATCGATTCCGGATGCCGCCTTTCGAGCTCGCGCAACCCGGCCAGCAGATAGGCGCCTTTCTCGTTCACCAGCGTTTCGTAATCGTCCTCTTCCAGCATTTTCAGCGTTTCGAGCGCGATGGCCGTGCCCAAGGGATTGGCGGAAAACGTCGAATGAGTCGAGCCTGGTGGAAACACCTCCGGCGAGATCAGTTCCTCGCGCGCCCAGACTCCCGAAATCGGATTCAAGCCGTTCGTCAGCGCCTTCCCAAAAACGACGATGTCCGGCGTGATGCCGAAATTTTCAATCGCCCAGAATTTCCCCGTGCGATAAAAACCCATCTGGATTTCGTCATCCACAATCAGGATCTTGTGGCGGTCGCAAGTCTCCTTCAGGCGCTTGAAGTAATCGGCTGGCGGAATAACGTAGCCACCCGTCCCCTGCACCGCTTCGATGTAGAATGCGCCGAACTCCGACGCCTCAGCCTTCGCATCCCACACCCCGTAGTATTCCGAATCAAACAGCTTCTCGAATTGCTCCTCGCAATAAAGGCCGCAGGTGTCGGGCTTCAATCCGTAGATGCAGCGGTGGCAATAAGGATAAAAAACGAACTGTGCGCGGTCGCTGAAATGTCCGAAGCGCCGGCGGTAGCGGTAGCTCGAAGTGATGGCCGAGGCGCCCAGCGTCCGCCCGTGATAGCTGCCCATGAAGGCGAACATCAAATTCTTGCCGGTCGCGTTGCGCACCAGCTTGAGGGAGTCCTCAATGGCCTGTGAACCGCCCACATTGAAGTGAACGCGGCCCTTCACTCCAAACCGCTTTTCACAGTACTGCGCGATGCGCGCCGCAACTTCAACTTTTTCCGGGTGCAGATATTGGCATGCCAGTTGGGGCAGGCGGTCAACCTGCCGCTTGAGCGCTTCATTCAGCCGCGGGTTCTTGTAGCCGAAGTTCGCCGCGGAATACCACATCTGGAGATCGAGGTAGGGCGTGCCCTGCTCGTCGTAAAGGTAACATCCTTCACAATTGGAGAAGACTTTGGGCGGCTCAAGGTAATGTACGGTGTCGCCAAACGAGCAGTACCGGCGCTCAAGTTCCAGCAGTTCCGCAGCCCTGGTTGTCGTATCCGGCAATGGCATAAACCTATTTCCCTTCACGACGGGTGAGCCGTCTCCCAGCCCTCTGTGTCCTCTGCTTCTGAAATCCCCATAAATACCCCTCACCTAGCTCGCTACTCTCGCCACCCTCTCCCCTCGGAGAGGGCAAAGAGTAACGAACCCACCCCTCTCCCCTGGGGAGTGGGTGCCCGACGAAGAAGGGCGGGTGAGGGGTCATTTTCATTAGGGTATTACGTCGCAGCGCCAACCGCGGCATCGCACTCAAAAGACCCGCTCTCCAGCATTTCAGCCAAGTCCTTTTGCACATCCCCAAAATTTTCAAACGCCCGGCAGGCTATCCCGCGTTTGCGGCAGTAGGCCAGCAATTCTTGCTTGGCGAAAACCACGTCCGCCGCCTCCACCGCAAAACGGTCTGAAAGCCCGTCGCCGATAAAGATGACCGGCTGCTGCTTTTTTTGGATGCGCCGCATGATGGCCGGCTTGCAAGTGGCGCAGCCGTGATCGCAACCATGATTGCTGTGCGGAAAGAGCGCGCGCATTCTGCCGCCCTCCAGCCGCATTCCGGTTGAAAACAGATGCCGGCCGTTTCGCAACTCAGCATTGGCTCCCGCCCGCTTCAGCACCCGCCGGATGACATAATCAAAGCTGTCGCTGAGAATATAGAAGGGAACACGCCAGGTCCTCAGCGTGCGATAAAACGCGGGGAAATCGGCATCGAGGGGGATGCCATCGATCAGCGCGTTCAACTGTTTTGGCGTCACCCGCACCAGCGCCGTCTGCCGCTCGAAGCATTCCCGCGACCCAATTTCGCCCCGCAGCCATTGCGCCTCCACTTCCCGCCATCCAGGGACCGCAAAATTCTCCAGGATTTCATCGGTCACATCCAGGCGGGTAATGGTTCCGTCAAAATCGGAAAAGACCACCGGCTTGCGCACCGCTGCTTCGCCCCGGCCGTTCCCAGAAGATTTCCCCCTCAAGCCTTTTCCCTTCTCTCCGATGGTTTTCAACAGAGGGCCACAGAGCAGGCTGTCAGCAAATAACCCCTCCTGCAAGCCCTACGCTCGCCTGCTCTGGTGCTCGATTCCTACTCCCCGCGCTCGTCCACCAGGCGCTTGCACTTGCGCCCCTGGACGAGCGTGCCGGAGGAGGAGAATCGAAATGCCAATCGGTACATCCCGCAAGCTTGATTGGCCCAAACGTCCGGATATCGCGCCTCCAGGTTTCTCCTGACGGCATCCTCGACAACCGAAGTGGAAACCCCGTTTGACAGTTCCAACCGGAATTCCAGAATGTCGTGCAAGCCTTCTTGCCTCACGGCCACCTGCCAGTTAGTTGAAAGCCCCGGCACGTCGCACAAAATCCTCTCAAAAATCTCCGGGTACATGTTTCCGGCGCCCATCACTACCATTTCATCACGCCGGCCGCGGATTCGCGCGATGCGGCGCACGGTTGTTCCGCAACGGCAAGGGCCGTCAAGGAAGCGCGTGATATCGCGCACCCGATAGCGGATCAATGGCATAGTGCGGCGTGACAGGGTGGTGACCACCAGTTCGCCATAGCCTTCCGGGTCCGGATCGAGAATCTCAAACATCAGGTTGAACTCGTCAACATGGTAGCCGTTACGCTCCATGCACTCCATTCCGGCGCCGCCGCCCATTTCTGTCGATCCATAACCCAGAATCACCGGCGCATTCCAGATCCGCTGGACGTAATCCCTGTAGGCATCGGTCATCCGGTCGCCGGCCGCGAAGATCAGCTTTACGGGAAAGCTACCCTTCTTTTCAGCGATTTCGCTCAGGCTCACCAGCCATGTGGGGTCCGCAACAATTATGTTGTAGCGGTAATTAGACAGGCGGTCGTACACCTCCGCCGGCTGCGGCTTGCCCACCGCAGAGCAGAAAACCCCCAATTGTTTGCAGGCCAGATAGGTCACCCAACTGCTGATCCAGTATCCGGCGTCAAACGTGCAAACCACGCGGTCGCCCGGGCGCAGGCCGTTTTCATAAAACGCTGCTGCCTCGTAGCGCGCCGAAAAATCGACCTCATCATAACCAAAGTAAACCCGCTTGGGCCCACCGGAAGTCCCGGTAGTCTCAAAAACGGATTCCGGCTCCCGGCAGAGGAAATCCTCAGCCGGCAGGTTGCGGATATCTTCAGGAGTGGTAAAGATATTTCCAAGATCTTCCGGTCGAAGGATCTGGTCCATTCGCAGTCCAGCCTGCCGGAGCTTTGTCGCAAAAAACTTCTGCCGTGCGGCGGCGTAGCGAACCACGCGCCGGAATCCGTCCATCTGAATCCTGCGGATCACTCCCGGCGGAAGAAACTTGCCCCAGCGGACAAGACGGGGAATCGATCCGCCGATCACCCGTTGTTCAACAATCTTCCGCAGGTCACCAACCATGGAATTTTGAACGAAGGCAGCGCGCATGGACCGGAACGAAGGTCGGAACAATCGTTGGACCGCCGACCCGGGCGCCAAGTGCTCTGCCTTTCAGTTCCTCCCAAGACCTTTATTCCCATCGGCTTACATCAGGTATGCCGATTCACCGGAAGCCGGCAATGGGGCCGCCAGCAGGTCAATATAAGAAGCTTTCTCAAGCAGGGCCCTCGCAACCTGTGCCACGGCATAAGCGGCGTCAGGCCGTCCCAGTTCTCGCCCGCGGGCGCTCAAGGCCTCCAGGCGTTTCGGGTCATCGAGGAGGTCAGAAACCAGCCGGGATATTTCTTCAGCGCTTTTAGCCGCAACCGCTACCTTCCATTCCACCAGGAACTTCAGGTGTGCCTCCTCCATCCCGGCAGCCGGGAAACCCAGAATCATGGGCAGGCCAGCAGCCATAGCTTCAGAGGCCACGAGACCTCCTGGCCTGGTAATCAGCAGATCGGCCGCTCCCATCAGCTCGGGCACGGATTCTGACCAGCCAAAGACGCGCAGATCAAGCGCCAGTTGCCCCCGCACAGCCTCAAGTCGGCGCCTCAGGTTGCAGTCCCGCCCCGTCAAGACCAGCACCTGGATAGGATGTCTGGACATTTCGAGACTGCGGATAATGGAGTCTAGAGGAACGGGCATGGTTCCGCCTCCCATCACCAGCACCACGGGCCGGTTCGGGTGCAGCCCAAACGCCCGGCGGAGTTCAGCACGATCGAAGCTGAGCGCGAAAGCAGGATCGACGGGTACGCCGCAGGTCACGATGCGGTGCGTGGAGACGCCCCAGGAAATCAACAGGCCCTTGGCTTCTTCACTTCCCACGCAATGAATGTCAATTCCTTTTTCGGCCCACGATGGCTCCGCGCAAAAGCCCGTCTGGGCAGCGAGGATGGGTGCCTCAAACCATCCTTCGCGCCGGCCCAGGGCAGCCAGCCGGGCGGCTCCCGCTTGGGTTGCGATCACCACGTGCGGCCTGAAGTGCTGGAGACGGTCGAGAGCCCGCTCGCAGCCGCGCCTGAGAAGGCGGTCCGGAAAAATCTTCACCAGCCCTTTCCTCTGGCGCCATTCAAACAGCTTGCGCCACAACGATGGAGCGCGCCGCATCGCCAGCCAGCAAGGATAGACGTAAGACCGACGGAACCAAGGCTCGGCAAGATCCAGCAGATCAATGGTTCGGGCCTCAACATTGTCCGCTCCATCGTGAAGGGCCTGATGGATGGCGTGGCCTGCCCGCAATTCCCCAGCGCCCGCGCTGAGCGTCAGTATGGCGATGCGCCTGATTTCCATGCCTGCTCCAGAACTACCTTGCCTGAAATGCAGCGAAACAATGATGAAGTCACTCCCAGCGCCGCAGCAGCAGGACGGCGTTCAGTCCTCCAAACGCAAACGAATTCGAAAGCGCGGCACGAATGTGTTTTTCCCGCGCCGCGTTGGGAACATAATCCAGGTCGCACTCAGGGTCCGGCTGCGTGTAATTCGCGGTGGGCGGAATCACTCCACGCTTCATCGCCATGACGGTGGCCACCAACTCGATTGCGCCCGTTGCGCCCATGACGTGACCGTGCATTGACTTTGTCGAACTGATCGCCAGCTTTTTGGCATGGCAGTTGAAAACTTCCTTGATCACCTGGGTTTCGACGGAATCGTTGAGGCGCGTTCCCGTCCCGTGAGCGTTGACGTAGTCAATCTCCTCTGGGCCGACGCCGGCTTCATCGAGCGCCATGCGAATGGCGCGTACCGGGCCGTCTACTGAGGGCTGGGTGATGTGTGAAGCATCAGAACTCATTCCGAAACCTGCAAGCTCGCCGTAAATAGTAGCGCCCCGATCGAGGGCGTGGTCCAATTCCTCTAGCAGAAGAACGCCTGCGCCTTCTCCGATCACCATTCCTTTGCGGTCCGCTGAGAAAGGCCGGCAGGCCGTGGCAGGGTTGCCGTTTCCCGAAGCAAGCACCCGCACCGCCTCCCAGCAGCGCATCACGCCATAGGTGATGGGGGCATCAGCCCCGCCAGCCAGCACCATATCCGCCATTCCAAACTTGATGAGGTGGAATGCCTCCCCAATCGCATGCCCAGAGGACGAGCAGGCCGTCGCCGTCGCAAGCGCCGGCCCCTGTGCGCCAAACTCGATGCACATGTGCGACGTGGCGGCATTGTGCATGATGCGCGGGATGGTAAAGGGGTGCAGGCGGGTGACCTGTTTGACGTAAAGATTGTGATAGCCGGCGTCATAACTTCCCGCTCCGCCCATGCCGGAGCCCATGACCACGCCAAAGCGGCAACGCTCTTCATCACGGACTGCGAGGCCGCTGCTTTCCATCGCTTCGCCAGCGGCAATCAGCGCGAATTGCGCGAATTTGTCCAGCATGTCCTGGCGCTTGGCGGGGAAGTAGTCGTCTGGATTGTAGTCGGAAATTTCGGCTGCGATTTTAATTGATAGGGGGGAAGAATCAAATTGGCAAATGGGCCGGACCCCTGACCGACCCTGCACCAGGTTCTCAAAAAAGCCGTTCCTGTCCTTGCCCGTCGAGGAAAAAACCCCCAGCCCTGTTATGACGACCCTGCGCACCTTCGACTCCAGAAGTGTTTAGTTGGCGGCCGCGGGGCCTCGGCCCTTGGCCATTGCCGCCAGATCAGATATGTCTTTGCCTTCCAGCACACGCGCCAGACTTTCCACAACCTGCCGTACGCTCTTCATGTTCTGGGCTACAGTATCGGGAATGTCGATCTTGAACTCTTCTTCCAGCGCAAACAGGATGTTGACTCCGTCCAATGAGTCGATCCCCAGTTCCTCAAAAGTTGCGTCAATCGATATAGCGCCGGGGTCGAGATGCTGCTCCCGTGCAATGATTTCAATGACCTTTTCGCCTACGTTCATATCTGCTCCTTGCCGACCCGGCCCGGCGTTTTGCCTCGGTCCTGCCCGTCATAGGATGAAATCCCTATCGGATGCTTCCCCGCCAGCTCGTTGACCACGTCCAGCAATTCAGAAAGCCGAAAAGGCTTTTCCAGGAAGGCTCTCACTCCAAGCTCCCGTGCGAGGTCCCGTTCGGCCGCCGTGATAAATGAGCTCATCAGTATAGCGTCACAAGCAACTTTCTTTTCTTGCAGCTTTCGCAACAGCTCCAGGCCGTTTTCGCCGGGCATCCGGAGGTCAATCAGAATCACAGCCCTGCCCTCACCCATGCTGAGCGCCTTCCAAAGGCCCTCACCATCCTCTGCCACCTCAACAGAATAGCCGTTTGTAACCAGAACCTCTGAAAGAAGGTTCCGGCTCTCTTCATCGTCATCCACGACAAGCACTCGGTTTAAGCCCACTTACACCCCGCGCAGAAGGAATTCGGCGTGCCCAGCGGCTTTATTCAATGCACTAATGGGACCAAAGTGGGCTGGTGGTCTTAAACAAGCCAATCTTAACTCTTTACCGTGAATTTGGATGCCAAATCAGCTAACCAAGGTGACACCGCCTGTGTCAAATTGTGACACAGCCCCGAATGAGTGTATTTTAATTTCACACAGATTTCCAGCATTTTGGTAATCGGACAACTGAAGGGCTTCGGCTCACATACAGGCCGATGGATCCGAGGAAAGCTCGGGCTTATGCGATGATCTTTTCAATGGGCACAAAGCTCAGACCGGATCGGGACACTGCTTCAATGATTTCCGGCAGGGCTTCAACGGTGCCTGACTGATCGATCCCGCCGGGGGGCGGCTGCTCGTGACCGTCGTGCAGAAGGATCACGGCGCCAGGGTGCAACCGGCGGGTCGTGGCCCTTAGAATCTGCTCGGACTTATACTTCCAGTCGAATCCCGTCACAGACCACATGATCATTTTGAGCCTGCGTTGCCGCAGCACTGGCATTAGGCCAAACCAGCGAGCGCCGTAAGGGGGCCGGAACAAAGTGGGGCGAACGCCCGTGACCCGCTCGATGGCTTCCTGCGCGCGGTCGATTTCCGCGGCAATGAATCTGCTGCTGCGGGCAAAAAGAAAAGGGTGGGAGTAGGTGTGATTGCCGACCGTGTGGCCTTCGCGCACAATGCGCCGCGCGATCTCGGGATGGCTCTCAACATTCTTGCCGCAAAGGAAGAAGGTGGCGGATATTTTGTGTTCACTGAGGATATCGAGCACACGCTCAGTGAAGGGCGGAGCGGGGCCGTCGTCGAAGGTCAGGAAAACGCTGCGGCTCTCTGCCGGGCCGCGGTTGACCACGGGCGAGAACACCTGCGATGAGGGAATGATGCAGGCATACGCCAGCGCACCCGCGCACCCCAGGATAATGATGACTCCAATCGCCCACCAGATCATCGCCGGCCTGTGAAATCTTTTGCCGCCGTGCGCTTGCGTACTGCGCGGCTTCCACCTGATGCAGCCGCGCTCACGGCGATGCTTATCCTAGCACAAGGAATCCTGGTATAAGTTGTCGTCCACTTGCAAGTCGTCACGGGAAGGAGTAAGTTAGCGCTAACGGGCCCCAGAGGTGATAAATGAATAGCTCGATTGGCCACTTCATGGCGCAACAGGGTTTTGGTGATGAAGAGCCATCTCGCCGCCACGGGCACTTTCGCGCCTTGCAGCTCCAGCCCTGGGTTCTGGGAGTGCTGGTGGTTGTCGGCATCATTTTCCAGTCGCCGGTGCTGTTCTTTGTGCTCGCAGCAATCCTCGCCTGGAGCGTCATCGTGCCCACACTCAATCCCTTTGAAAGGCTCTACGACTGGGTGATTGGCGGTCCGGCCTCAATGCCAAAACTGGAGCCCGCGCCGCTTCCGCGCCGTTTTGCTCAGGGCATGGCCGCAACCTTCATGACCGTAACGGGCGTTTCGCTGGCGTTGGGTTGGATGATTCTCGCCTATGTGTTTGAGGCATTCCTGCTCATAGCCCTCATCGCATTGATCGCCGGCAGGTTCTGCATGGGATCATACATCTTCCACACCTTAACCGGCCGCAGTGCCTTCGCAAACTCCACCTGCCCGTGGTCAAAGTAGGCGCCCGAGTCCACGCACCCGGTTTGGAGCACGGCGAGGTGTCTTTAAAGTTTAGCGTGACACGGCATCGCGCTTCAACAGCTGGCGACCGGCTTTCCCCGAACGGAAGAACCCGCAGGCCAGCAGGGCCCGCGCTACAAAGGAGGCGACGCAAGGCGAATCCGGAGAGGCCCACGCGTACCGTTGTGCCTTCTTTTTGGGTTCACTCCAAGGCGGGCAACAGTTCTTTCAGAGGCAGGAGTTCCAGTTCGATGCCGCTGGCGATGCGCCCGCAGAGTTCTTTTCGGGCCGTCGCCGGGCCGCTGTGCGGAAATTCGAACGATTCCGACCAGCGCAAGGCGTGTTTTCGCGCATCGACAAGCTCCACGCGCAGGCGGAACTGGCCTTCTTCGCTCCGCAGCCGCCCGCACGCCAGGTAGTCCGCTTCCAGCTCTGCGGCGATTTTCTCCACCGGCGTCCGCCTGTTCCTGTAGCGCGCCACCGAGGCCAGCGAGACCACGCGGACGCGCTGCCGGAGCGCGCGCCCCAGTTCATCAATCAGCGCCTCGGTCAGAACGTCCGCAAGGCCGCCGTTTTCCGGCGCGCCCGTCAGGTTTTCCACCGGCAGCACCGCCAGCCGCGCTTCGCGGGGCGCAGAGCCGTCGTCCACCACCCCGATAAATCGATAGCCGCGCCCGTGCAGGGTTTCGATATATCGCGGCTTGCCGGCCGTGTCCGCCAGCGCGTGCCGCAGCTTATTGATTGACCGGTTCAGGCTGTGTTCGTAGTCAAGAAACACATTTCCCGGCCAGATCAGTTCCCGCAATTCCTCGCGCGATATGGTTTCGCCCGGCTTCGCAAGCAGCGCAATCAGGATCTGGAACGGTTGTTGTTGCAGTCGAGTGCGCAGCCCGTTTTTGCACAGCTCCCCGGTGCTCAGGTCCAGTTCATAGGGATAAAAGCGAACTTTGCGCGAGTGATGTGCATCATCTTCACGCATCGCCTAACCCGTCAGTTATTTCTTGCGTCTAGTTCCTATGACTTGCCGGTATTTCCTTCGTTCCCACAGTTACGCCCAGAATAGAGCGGCTTTTTCGAAAATACAAGTGTTTCCGTACTGGGCTGAATCGACGTGCCTTGGCAGGAGATAAAAAGAGTACTTTTGGAGCATTGTTGTCCCGTACTCCGACTTGCTATTTCTCGCTAATACGAGAAGTACTCAGAAATTTAGGGGGCGGATGGGGCAGACACTGACACTTAATGTCTTCGGTCAGAGAAGCTGAAGGCAGGCCTGGATTGTTCCGGGTCGGGACCGCACCCCTGCGGCCGTGATGGTAAAGACAGAGTGGCGGGCATGAGTCTCACTGAGCTGGTAGCCACGGACAGCGCTCTGCTGTCCGTGGGCTTTTGCCTCCGGAAGAATCCACGGTCACAAAATCGTTGACGTGGCTTCCCGCACCACAGGGCAAGTGTCCACGCCACCCGCTGCCATGTAAAGGAGGTATCATGAATAAAACGTATACCCGCCGTTTAGGTTCCTCAAGGCGAGCGTTCCTTGGGAGCGTGGCCAGTGCAGGCGCCGTACTGGGAGCCGGCTTTTTGTCTCCCGTGTCTGCCCAGGCCGGCGACGGGGCGGTGCCCATTATAAATGAAGGTCACCAGCCCAACCCGATTCCTGGGGGTGTTGCACCGTTCAAGCCTTTCGCGATCTTCATCCATCACAACCCGCTGAAACCTGGCACCGCGCTGGCCGACATCAACGACCCGTCGCAGATCACGGACTTCGACGGCTTCGTGGGTCTGACGCACATCCGCGGCGGCGGGACCGGGACGGACACCACTTCCAACCTCAGCCAAGATCTGGCATACCAGGCGGACATGGGCTTGGCCCAAGGCAAGTACATTGGTGCGGACGGCCACCAGCATGAGGGCACGTTTGCCTTTGTTTGATTCGACTTGTACACCGGTCCGGTCGGATCGGCTAACCTCCCGGAACAGATTCACGACTACAACGTGCATGTTGACTCGAACGATGTGTTCTGGATGGTTCAGGTAGACCATGACGACGTCGAGGTCAACTTCGATGCAGGGAGTGCCCGGCTGCGCGTGAGAGGGCTGAAGCTCTTCGATGACCATGACCTGGCCAACTCCCTGACCGATGGGCTGGGGCTTTCGGGTGAGCTGGGCTTCCCGTCCATTCCACCCGTTTTCCCTGTTCGCGCCACAGTCTCTTTCGATGTCGAATGGAGCGGCATTGTTGACAGGGCAGATATTCATAACGATGCGCAACACTTTACGGGCTCCTTTCTGAGCACGGGAGCGACCGTCAGTTGGTCCGCCGAGCAGGAGGGCTTCAGGTTCCAGTCGGAAGCTCCTAACCCTATGCGGAACTTGATTTCGGTGTTGGGACGCGAGAAAAATGGCGTCTTCTTCACGTAGGCTAAATCGGGCGGGGCGCGAGGCTTGAGCTGGAGGTTTTATTTTTTACAGGACGCCTCTCTGATGGTAATGGATCGCGTGGAATGAAAACAAGCCAATGCCTCTCGCGTCGCGAGAACGCAGACACCATAAGGCAAGCATCTGCGCCACCCGCCCACTCATAAGCTCTGCTGGTGGTTCGTAGCCCCAATTCCGGATTGGGTGCTCTTTACGCTATAACCCATATCTCGGGTATGTGAGAACCATTGAAACAGTAAAGAATGAGTGCAACCGTGAGAAACCTAATTCGGCACCTTTCAATTAGCGCTTCGGTTTTGCTGTTTGCGTTCGGAGCTGCCGTAGCGGCCGGACAAAACGGTACCGAGACTAGCAAATCTCAGCAGCCCTCGAATCCGGCTGGTGCTGCTGGCCGCACAGCGGCTCAGAACTCCCCTGACCGTGAGGGAACAAATGGAATTTTTGTCGGGTCACCGAAAGTTTACGACGACTCTGAACTCGAAAGCCTGCTGCAAAACGCTCGGTCACGACTTTCGCAAATCAATGGATTTGACCAAGCCAGCTTGACCAGTCACCTCGGAAGTGTCCAAGGCGCAGCCGCCACACAACGGCAGATTGCCCTACAAGCCACGGCGGTTTCGCCTGGTAGCAATCCCTCGTCACCACTTTCTCCCTCACTCCCGTCACCACCGTCATTTCCCCTGCCCTCTAATTTCCCGGTGTCCGCCTCCGATCTCCTAAACGAGCAGACCCAGCTTACCTATGAGCTCATTAACCTGCAACTTCTGCTTGGAGGATCGCTCAATGACCAGTTCATGCCCGGATCGAATGAGGCAAAGTTTCGAACAACGCTCGGTTTTCCGATCAACATTTCCGTCCCCCAAGGATCCAAATATCAGAACGCGGTTGCGGAAGTTGAGGTGACGGTCTGTAACCCGGCAGGCTTAGGAGACAATCGCAGTCTTAGCCCACCGTCCCTTGTGTCGATTTTGCCTGAAGAGAAAACCTACAACGTGGCAAACGTTGTAAGTAAGGCGTTGCAGATAGGAGGCGGCAGCGTTGCAGGGGTCTTTAGCTTTGGGGGCAGTTTCTTACGGGGACGGCAAACGTTCTACTTAGTCCGAGACCAGGACACCGTTGCTGTCCAAGTACCGCCTAGAAAATGTGGGCAAGATAAGGATAAAGATCCTGGATCAGCAACATTTGCGTGGGAGTTTCGACCCGTTCTTGGGCAGCATTTAGTGCGCGATGGTATCAGAAACACCTTCGCACAAATATCGTTCGATCCCTATGTTGCAGATAGATATTGTACGATCGAGGCAAACATCCGAACGGGATGGCGACGGTATGACCGCAAGACGGGCAGAGTGGGCGCCTGGATTGGTAACTACGAAACTGAGGATCGAGACATCCCCACCTTTGGCCTTCCACCGATCCCCAAAGAAGCGAGAGCAGACGATAATGGGGACGGCACGTTGACGGTTTGGGTGAAGGGCTCGTTCAAAGCGGGCACACGCGTACGAATTGGGGACACGTTTCTTAACGAGTCCACACCTGGGTTTGAGCGCAATACGTTCTACGTCGTGTTCAAAGCAAGTGCGGCTGATATCGCGGCCCACGGGGCCAGATTGGTTACAGATAATGGAAGGGAAGCCGACATCGTCAATGTCAATGGTCGCCAGGTCAAGGAAAGTCCAGTGGCGGCGGGAAGCTGCGCCACGTCTAACTTCCTGAAAAAATTTTTTAAATGGACCAGCCTAGCGCTAAAGAATATTCCAGAAACGTCCCAAACCAATTTTCCTGCGACTCCGAGTCCACAACCTCCGCCTCCCTCGCTTCCTACAGTGGTGCCGTACACCGATTCTACATCCCTGCTTACGCTGCCCCTGGCAGGGGAGGATCGTCCTAAGCGGAACGAACCGCTTGATGGACTTCCGATCGTTGTAATAGGTCCGGGCATCTTTGGACTTCGCGACAGCCCTTTTTACGAGATGACTGACAGCAGCGTCTCCTTAGTCGTGCCAAACTCGCTATTGCGCACATATCACAGCGCAACATGGATGAAACTGTTCACCCCAGACCACGCGACCTTCCCAATTGCTCTAGGCACGCCCGCACAGGGTGGACACAACATGTCGAGTGACTACGCTGTTTCAGGGATCGTTCTCCTCGCGGGATCCCCGTCCAATCAGTACGTCATCACCGGGTCGCATTTAGAGGGAACTAAGATTCTGCAACCGAGTCTCGAGCCCGACGTAAACACCAGTTATATCATGGAGTTTCATCTTTCTGATAGCCTGGCAAAAGCATATAAGAACATTGTTATCCAACACGGCAACGATGCCCCAACAGTTCTCGCCTTACCAAAGCAGACCGCGACAGGTTCCGACAAGCCTTCCGTAGATCCGCAAAAGGGTACAGTGCTGGTGGGTTCAACGAGAATTCCCATAGCAGGGACAGCGTTGAACCAAGTCGTCGACATCCGATATCAAGAGAAGCCGCTCGCGTTTGAGCCTGTCGACACGAAGTCTCTCACCGTCCTAGTGTCCCCGGATTCATCAGGCCTGACTGCGACCGCCGGGAGCCGCCGGTTGCAGTTCATACTCTCAGACAAGTCGTGGCTCTCGTACGACCTCAAGGTGACAGCGCCTACGCATAAGTAGCGGGTAGTTTCTCTCCTGCGTTTAGAGAGCGCAGAGTCGCGAATTCAAGAGACGCTTACGGAGCTGGCGCAGAGGCGGTTATTGTCTCTGCGATCTCGAAGGGAGTGATCTGGGCGGGGCGCGAGGCTTGAGCTGGAAATTTTATTTTTACGGTACGCCTCTGTGATCGCCATGGATCGCGCGCAATGAAAACAGGCAAAGGCCTCTCGCTTCGCGAGAACGCTGATGCTGAAAGGCAAGCCTCTTCGCCAGCCGCCGGTCATAGGGAAGCTGTGGATGAGCCCGGAGACTGGCCGTGGTCGAGTTGGAGGCTTTACTTTCTGAATGGTGCTTCACTGTTGCCCATGGATCCCAATCTTGACCCCGCGAAAGGCTAAGGTGATTGATGCTCAAAGCCAGCGCTCCGAAGGACCCTCGTGTCCTTTCCTATTTGGCCCTGAGAAAGGCGGTTGGCGGGATCGCATTGGCCCTCCCCTTCGCCATGGCCATCCCGTGGACTCTGTTGCACCACACAGTTCAAACCTCGATCAGCGCCTACTACTACACCGGCCTGCGGAACCTTTTCGTGGGATTTCTGTGCGCAATTGGGATGTTCATGTTCTGTACGCGCGGCTACGACAACGCGGATGAAATTGCCGGAATTTTCTCCGCTGTCTGCGCGATCGGCGTCGCATTGTTCCCTACATCTCCTGCCAAATGCGCCAGCCATCGCCAAAGTGTTGTCGGCGATATCCATTACGTGTTTGCTGCGGCGCTTTTTCTCACTCTCGCATTTTTCTGTCTCGTGCTGTTTAAAATGAGCGCTCACAATCACACTGTCACTGCGCGAAAAATCCAGCGCAATCGAGTCTACACGATCTGTGGCATCATCATTCTCGGTTCCCTAGCGCTGCTTCCAGCATTTGAGTTTCTTTTTCATGTATCATACGTTTTTCCGCTCATCGCTCCGGGCATTTTATTCGAAACCACGTCGCTCCTTGCCTTCGGGATCGCTTGGCTCGTTAAAGGCGAGGCAATTCTAAAGGACTAACTGTTGCGCCGCTGGCGCGGTCGGCGGGGCTGGCGCAGAGGCGGTTTTTGTCTCTGCGATCCCGAAGGGAGTGGTCTGGGAAGGGCGCGAGGCTTGAGCTGGAGGCTTTATATTTTGCACGACGCCCCTCCGATCGCAATGGATCGGGCGGAATGAAAACAAGCAAATGCCTCTCGGTTCGCGGGAACGCAGACACTCGAAGGTCGGGCATCTGACCCCGCCGCCCCCTCCATAGATGTGCCAGCCCGCGTGGATTCGTAAAGTCTCCCGCACAAAAAGGCCCACGGCACAAAGCCGGTGCGGTGGATACCTAGGCGCGGCTACTGGCCGCCACCGCCCGTCAAACCCCGCGGATCATTTCTTCGAGAATGGATTTTAGCTGTTGCACCTTTCCCGCCTCGATCTTGCCGGAGCACAGGCGCGCAAGCGCATTTATTGGCTTCAGGTGGGCCCTCTTTGGCTTGGGAATGCCCAACAACGATTCCAAATCTTGATCGAACCATTTCACGACCGTCGTCAAACTCGTTCGCCTGTCCTCAATAAACTGGTTTACGATCGCATGGACATCAGCATCCCCATCGCGATCCACCAGAACAGAATGCGGTATCCCCAATCTTGAAAGTAATGCAATATGCCTGTGAATGTTAAACTTTCCAAGTGCATCGGCAAAGTACACGTTCCGGTTCCTGAAAGTGGGCCATTCCTGGGAAATCAAATACTCAAACAGAACTTTCTCGCTTGGCCCCTCGCAAATCACAACGTGGCTTGCAAAGAACAGAGAGCATCGTTCAGAGTTCAGCCAAAGGAGATATTGAACGGCCTCCTCTTCTAGCTTGCTCGCCATGTCGGCATCCACGTAGTTGTTGCGGATCTTGTTCTTTATCTCTACCGGCACAGTATCGTCCTCAAGCTTTTCACACAAAGTCTTGTAGAGCCCAAGGTTCTCATCCATTAATTCCTCGATGTCCCTATCCGCCAACTGGTATCGTACAGTTGACTCCTTTGCCTTTTCGAGCCGAACGATAGAGGTAAATTCGCGAATTTGCCTGCTGACGAAGTGGGGAGAATGGGTCGTTACCACAACTTGCTGGTCGGGTTCGCAGGAAAGCGCTCGGAGACTCGCGCTAAGCCTGCCTTGCTGCGAGGGGTGCATGAACGCCTCTGGCTCCTCGAATAGGATGAGCGTGAAATCCGGATTGAATTCCTTCTTTCTCTTCGCTTTGGGCGGGGCCACAAATTTTGTTGAAAGCCGAATGAGCGTGTATATGAGGTCCCTTTGAAGGCCCTGGCCATACGAGGAAACGCTGACGCGCTCGTTGCCCAGGTTTTCATCCTCGATGTAGTGAGCCAGCAGCGACCTGACGACCTCCTCAGGTTGGAGCGGGTTGACGTCCACTCCGAACCGAATGCCCCAGTGGCCGATACTCTTGTTAATTTCTTCCACCAGGAGCCGCACGGAAAAGCCATCCTTGGAGCTCTCCTCTTTGAACGCCTCATCAAATTGCTCGAACGCCTTCCTCAGATTTGAAAAACTCTCGCTTTCGCTCACGGCACGCTTCATAACGAAATTGATCATTCCTCGTAGCGGGGACGGCCCCGTAAGCTTAAGTGCATCTTCTGTCTTGCTTACTTCTGGAATGTATATAGCCGACCCCAGCTTCGCCTGCGAAATATTCTTTGCCCCGTAAAAGAGGTTCTCGGAGAGTTTCCCGTTTTCGTAGCCAAATATGTTACTCTGTCCCGCTTTAGCTAGATCGTCGTCTTCGGATGCGAAATATCGTCGAACCCGCAGCGTCCTGTCCGATGACCGATATTCCTCCTTGAGGTCCTCGTCTTCCTCACTGCTAGTTTGAAAGTGGATTTCGATCCACGAGTCCTTGTCACCCACCGGGAATTTTGGGAAGTCAGTCCTCCTGTCAAACTTTGCTCCACCTTCTTCATAGAAGCATCTAAGAGCGGTGAGAATACTCGTCTTTCCGGCGTTATTCTGGCCAACGAGAAGGGAGTACCCTTCCATAGCCAACGTAAGGTCGGAAAGCGACCGGAAGTTGTGTATCGTTAGCTGTTTTATTTTCACTCGATGCGCCCCCTATTTATAATAGGCGCGTCTCCCACAATGCCGTAGGAGTCGCATGTGACAGATACCTCGTACGCCGAACGGCACCGCACGCCCATCAACTGCCTACTCTGGCTTTCGTACTCGTCTTTATTGTCTGTTTTGGTTACCTGCGTGTAGCCCGGCAGAAGGCTTGTGCCGTGAGCTTTTCACAGCTTTTAATTTCACGAGCCCACGGCATAAAAAGCGTTTCCGTGGCTAGAACTCGCTTTGTTGCGTCTTGCTTGGGTCGTGCTTAGGCCTTGCGTCTTGCACGCGGTGCGGCGAACGGCCCGCCGCAAAAAATATAGTTTCTGCTGGATTGAGATGCAAGAACATTCATCGAATGCTGGAAATGACGGATTACGAAAAGGCACGCCCCTCACACGACTAAGAAGCAGTGGATAGTGGTTAGTGAATAGTGGTAAGTGACGGCCCCGGAACGTGCCGCCCTGGAGGGCGGCGCTACAAAACGCCCTCACCCGTCCCGGCGCTGCGGGACGCCCTCTCCCAAAGGTAGAGGGCTTTCAATATTCGGGCGCCCGTGTAGCGGCGGGTTTAGCCCGCCAGGGTGGCGGCCCAAAACATGCCGCCCTGGAAGTCGGCGCTACAAAGACGGCCATACCTGCCTGGCGGCGTGAAGTCGCCGCTACAAAACATCCCTCACCCGGTCGCTGCGCGCCCACCCTCTCCCGGAGGTAGAGGAGTTCACGGGAATTTGATCTGCTACTCAGAGCGGCCGCCCTGCTTGATGTAGAGATACACGGTGTGTACAGAGCCGTTTTGATCGGAGATTTCCTCCGTTTTTTGGGGCGTCCAGGCGGTCATCTGGAAATCGTGCGAGACAACGCGAGTGCCGGGACGGAGCTGTTTTTCCAGCATGGGACGAATATCCGCGTTGACACTGGTGAGCAGGTAGAGCGTGACCACTGTTGCCGGATGGATGTCCGCCTTGAACATGTCGCCAAGGAGGATTTTGGCCTTTGAGGCAAGCCCAAGCTCCTCGATTCTAGCCGAAGATTCCTTGTACAGCTTTCCGTTAAGTTCGACGCCCACAGCGCGCGCGCCGTATTTTTGCGCCGCCATAATCACAATCCGGCCGTCACCTGAACCGAGATCGTACACAACGTCGCTGGGGGTGACCCTGGCCATTTCCAGCATTCTTTCGGCAACCTTCATGGGAGTGGGAACAAAGGGAACAATGTCGTGAGTGGCTTCATATTTGGGCGTCAGCTCAGACTGCGCCCGGAGAGGCTGCGAAAGAGGGAATTCAAAAGCAGCCAGAACGGCAAGGAGAACCGCCAGACGCCACGAGAAATTGATGCGTCGCAGCATGGTTTGCCTTCCTTCCTGTGCAGAGTTAAGGCTATTTTACCACTGACTGGTTGCTGAAAAAGGGTTTTTGCCTCCACCAGTCCGAGCCCGTTCGCAAAATTCGCTCAAATGCCCCTCACCCGGCTCGCTACTCTCGCCACCCTCTCCCAAGGGGAGAGGGCAAAAAAGAGATTGAAATCGAAACCTCTTCCCTTGGAGGAGCAAAAAAGGATTGAAACCAAAACCTCTCCCCTTGGAGAGGACAAAAAAGTACTGAAATCAACACCTCTCCCCTTGCAGAGGGCAAAAAAGTACTGAAATCAACATCTCTCCCCTTGGAGAGGGCAAAAAAGGATTGAAAACAAAACCCCTCCCCTTGAAGAGGGTAAAAAAGGATTGAAATCAAGCCCTCTCCTCAAGGAAGAAGGTGCCCGAAGAAGGGCGGATAACGAACCCTGTTCATGTTTCGGGGTGTCCGCCAACTAGCAGACAGGGCCGACGTGCCAAAACCCTGGAACCGCGTGTTGCGAGGATTAGGCGACGCTTTCGGCGCTGTAGCGGGCGATGAGGCCCGTGCGGACGGCGTGCCGATAAACTCCGAGGAAGGCGCGGGAGGCGACGAGCAGCGTGATGACGGTGAGGGCGGCGCAGATCAGCAACGATTGGAGTGATGCGCCGGCACCTGCCACCACTCCTCGCATGCCCTCGAAGACGTAGGAGGGCGGCACCAGTCGCGCCAGCCATTGCAGCCACGAAGGCAGCGCGGAGAGCGGATAGAAAACGCAGGCCAGCGGCGAGAGCAGCGCGGGGATGGGCCAGATAAGCCACTCCGCCGCCGGCCCCCAGCGCAGCACCACCGCCGCTCCGAAAATCCCAAGCGCAATTCCAAACAGAAACAACAGCAGCAGGAAGGGAACCAGCAGTACGCCGTAGGCGAAGAATCGCAGGCCGAAGGCCGCCGTGGCCAGCGCAACCATGATCACCAGCACCAGAAGGCTGGTGGCGATGCTGAAGAGAACCAGGCCGGTGAGATATTCGGAAATGGAGATGGGGGCGGCGAAGATGTTCAGAAAATTGCGCGACCACACGTCTTCCATGAAGGCGACGATGATTCCGTGGAGGGCGCGGACAAGAAAGTCCCAGAACACCATGGCGCCGAGGAGGACTGGAACGAAGTTGAGATGTGAAGCTGAAACCGCGTCGAGGTAATGGCTTATGAATCCCCAAAGCACGATGTCCACAGCCTGCCAGGCAAAGAGCGGCACCACCCGCGCGGAGCTGCCCCGCAGCAGATAAAACAGTCGAAGGAGAATGGCGGCAATGCGGCGCAGTCGGGCAGGCACAGTCGTCAATCCTCCAAAGCCAGCGGCTCCCGGGCAACCGCTACGAAGAGATCTTCCAGCGTTTCTTTTCCATACTCGGCGGGCAACGTTTGGGGATCACCCTCCAGCAGAATTCTCCCGTGCGAGAGAAACAGGACGCGGCCGCAGACCTCGGAGACCTCGTACATGTTGTGCGAAGTCCACAGAATTCCCACGTCATCCGTCGCGGCGAAATCACGGATGCGCGCGCGGATTTCCCGGGCGCTGGCAGGATCGAGCGAAGCCGTCGGCTCGTCCAGCAGCAGAAGGCGGGGACGGTTCAGCATGGCCTTGGCCAGGGCGACGCGAGTCTGTTCACCCGAGGAGAGCACGCCGCATTTGGTGTGGCGAAAAGCGAGGAGATCGTACTCGCGCAGGAGAGCCTCGATGCGCTCGGTGGCGGCGGGTATCCCATACAACATGGCAAACACTCGCAGGTTCTGCCAGACGGTGAGATTGCCGGGCAGCGGCGCGTAAACCGCGGTAAAATTCGTACGCTCGAGCGCCAGACGCCGGTTGGAGGCGATGTTCCTGCCATCAATGATCACGCTGCCGGTGGTGGGCTCGAGAACGCCGAGAATCATATTGATGGTGGTGGTCTTGCCGGCGCCGTTGGGGCCGAGCAGCCCGAGAATTTCGTGGCGGCCGAGCTGAAAGGAAATTCCGTCCACGGCCACCATTTCGCCGTACGATTTGCAGAGACTGTCAACTGTCAGGATGGCTGGGGCCGCTCCTGTTTCGGGATTTTTCTGAGGGGAATGCATATGCCAGCCGTGTGAGTGCAACTCTGCCAGTCTGGCACGCCGAAGCAGCAGCGTGCAAGCGAGGGCGTGCAGGCTGCGCTGGGAAGAGAAGAGTAGAGCGGACGTCCGGTCGCGAGTGCGGCGGCAAAGGCGGATATCTAATGAGCTCACGACGAGACTTCATCAAGAATGCCGGGGCAATCTTTACGGGGCCGATGGTGGCGAAAAGCCTGCCGTTCCTGGAGCCGGGGAGGCTTCGAGCAGCTTCGGCGCCGTTGCCCGCGGCGCAAAGCGGCGTACGGGGCGGGCTTGCGGCGAGCAGCAATGGTCGGTACCTGACGGATTCCGAACAAAGACCGTTCCTGCTGCAGGGCGAAGCCGCGTGGTCGTTAATCGTGACACTGGCGAAACCCGATGCGAGCGAATATCTGCAGAACAGGCGCGAGAAGGGCTTTAGTGCAATCCTGGTGAACCTGATCGAGCACAAATTCTGCAAAAACCCTCCGCGCAACGCCGAGGGCGAGGCGCCGTTCACAACTGCCGGCGACTTCTCGACGCCCAATGAGCGCTACTTTGAGCACGCCGATTGGATTCTCCAGGAAGCTTCAAAGCACGGCATCTACGTGCTTCTGGCCCCGATCTACCTTGGCTACAAAGGAACGAACGAGGGATGGACGGAAGAATTGATGGCGCTGAGTCCGGCGAAATGCCTGGAGTACGGCCGATTTCTTGGGCGGCGCTACAAGGGCTTTGACAATATCGTTTGGGTGATGGGCGGCGATCGGAATCCGGAAGCGGCGCTCGAGCGCATTGACCTGATCGCGCTGGGCATCAGGGAGCATGATACGACGCACCTGTTTACAGGGCACTGCGCTCCCGAGGTTGATGCGGCGGAACAGTACGGCGGCGGAGGGTGGCTCAACTTCAACACGGTGTACACCTATGAGCTTATCCACCCGCGCCTTTACGGCGCTTACAACCGAAAACCTGCCGAACCTTTCATCCTGATCGAATCGACTTACGAGGGCGAGCATAATTCATCTGAAGTGCAGATCAGGCGGCAGGCGTACTGGACGGTTCTGTGCGGCGGCTTCGGCCACGTGTTTGGCAACAATCCTATATGGCACTTCGATGGTCCCGGTCTTTTTCCAGTGAAGGACACCTGGCGGCAGGCGATGGACCTGACTGGCTCCGTGAGTATGCAGCACTGGGGAGATTTGTTTCGCTCGCGCAAATGGTACGAGCTGGTTCCTGACCTGCGGCACGAGGTGGTAACAAAAGGGCTGGGCGAATTTCTGGGCCTGGATTATTTGGCGGCGGCCCGCACGCCGGATGGCAGCACGGTGATCGCATACATGCCGACGAGCCGGACGATTACGGTGGACACCTCAAAAATATCCGGGAGCAAAGCCAACGCGTGGTGGTTTGATCCGCGCTCAGGTGAGGCCAGCCCGGCAGATTCGCATGCCACGCAGGGACTTGCTGAGTATTCCCCGCCCGGTCCAGGCGATTGGGTGCTGGTGCTGGATGATGCTTCGAAGGGAATGCCGAAGCCAGGGACAAAGCCCTGATATCACCCAGCAGCTCCTCCCCTCACGACAGCCGCGCAATGCCGGGAAAGCCGTCGAATCCGGAGTCAAAACTGAAGATTTGCGCGATGCCCCGCTGCTCCATGATGGCTAAGTGTAGAGCGTCACGCGCGGAGAGTCGCGGACGCCCTAGTACAATTTCCCGGGCGCGCTCGACGGCGGCAAGGTCGACGGGCAGCACCTGGTCGATAATGCCCAACAAGGCGTCGAATGCGGGCTGAATGGCGTCCCGCCGATTGATGGCGGCGTAGCGATGCAGAATCTCCTGGAGAACCTCGGCATCCGTAACCAGGCGACGGCGCTCGCTTACGAGTTGCTCGAGCACGCGCTGCGCATCGCTCTTGTGTGGATGGGCCGCGCCCACAAGATACATCGGGATATTCGAGTCGATCAGAATCACGGCCGGATGCCCGACCCATATCCCGCTTCAATCTCCTCCAGCATGCGGTCGATGTCGGCCGTCGGATAATCGAATCGCACAGCGGCGCGGATGACTTCAAGCTTCTTGCCGACCGCGCCCACCGGCTCGCGCTGGCGCGCCAACGCAAGCGCCTGCCTGACCCATTCGGCGATCGACATGTGCCGCGACCATGCGGCTCGCTGGACCTCGCGGTATTCTGGATCCTGTAAAATGACCTGCAACCTTTTAGCCATGATATGAGTATATATGACTCATGCCTATGAGTCAACTTGGGCGTCGAATCCTGTACCGCAAGGCCGCTGTTGCGAGGCAGTTCCCAGCATGAATTTCGACAGGCTATTCGCTTCGCCTGCCCACAGCGGCTACAATAGACGCATCATCACTATCGTCGAACCCCAGCATCCGGATTCCAGATTGGAGGACGGGGCAATGAGCAACTCTGAGAGATTCACCAACAATGCCCGGCAGGCGTTATCGTCCGCAGAACTCTGGCCGGCCCTGCCGCTTGCCGAGTGGGAAGACACCTATCAGACGCTGCACATGTGGACCCAGATTGCCGGGAAAGTCCGGCTGGGCCTCGCGCCGCTCCAGAACCACTGGTGGAACAGCACTCTGTATGCAAACACCCGAGGCCTGACCACCTCGCCGATTTCCTACCGAGGCGAAGCGTTTGAAATCCAGTTTGATTTTGTCCATCACCGAGTGGAAATCCTGACATCGTTTGGCAGAGATCAGGCGCTGGCGCTCGAGCCAAAATCCGTGGCGGAGTTTTATCGCGAATTCCTTTCCGCGCTGGATGCGGCCGGGATCGAAATCACCCTCGACCCCAAGCCGCAGGAGGTTGCGGAGCCAATTCCTTTCGATCAGGACGAGACCCATCGGTCCTACGATCCTGTGTACGCCAACCGCCTGTGGCGCATCCTGCTTTCAACCACCATGATGCTGGAGGAATTTCGCGGTCGCTTCATGGGCAAGGCGAGCCCCGTGCATTTCTTCTGGGGCAGCTTCGATCTGGCTTACACGCGCTTCAGCGGGCGCGTGGCGCCGGCGCGCAAAGGCATCATCACCTCCGAGGCCTACTCGCACGAGTGCAGCAGCGTGGGATGGTGGCCGGGAGGCGGAGCTGTGAAGGGGCCGGCCTTCTATGCCTACTATGCTCCCGAACCCGAGGGATACGGCCAACAGGTGATCCGGCCGGGCGCCGCCTATTACGACGGACAACTCCGCGAATTCATCCTGATGTACGATGACGTACGCAGCGCCCAATCGCCGCGCGGCGCCATTTTGGAATTCGCCGAGAGCGCCTATGAGGCCGGCGCCAATCTTGCAAAATGGGACAGGATCCTGCTCGAAAGGAGATAAGCGCCATGAGCCCGGAAAACTGCACGCACATGGACCAGATCAGGATTGAAACCACGGACAAGAGCGTTTGCGAAGACTGCATCAAGACGGGAGACTCCTGGGTGCAGCTCAGGCTGTGCCTGACGTGCGGACATGTAGGCTGCTGCGACTCCTCGAAGAACAAGCACGCAACCAGGCACTTCCGATCGAGCGGCCATCCGCTGATACGAACCATCGAGCCGGGAGAAAACTGGGTGTGGTGCTATGTGGATGAATTTTCTCCGGGAGAGGTTGAGGGCTGAAAAACGGGAGGGGTTCGATGAGTTTCTTTCATCATGAGGGTCATCATCACGAACACCGTCGTGGCTTCCTGAAGAAGAGCTTCCTGTTTCTGGGCTCTCTAGCCGCGCCGGCCGGCTTTGCCTGCGCCGCCCGCCCCAGTCCACAAGAACATGAAGCCGGCCACCATCACCAAACGATCCCTGCCGCTGATCCGGCGCCGCAGCAGGCAGAGGCGAAAGAGAGCGAGGAACCTTACCGCATATTCGATGCGCATCTGCACTGCCCCAGCGAAGATGGCGCCGTGTGGCAATGGTATCCCGTAACCAAAAGCTTTGAGGATTTTGTCGGATATCTCAACCGCTCCCGCGTCGAGCGGGGCATCATCAATTCCGTGCGCTGCCAGCTCGCCAAGAGCCCTGCGGAATTCATCAAGGGCAACCGCGAAGTGGCCCGCTATGTCGAGAAGTACCGGGGGCGCTTTGTGGGCGCCTGCGTGGTGAATCCGCTGTTCATCGACGAGGCCCTGCGCGAAATTGAAGACTGCCGCAAACAACTGGGTTTTGTCTGGGTTGGTGAACTCTGCAACTACACGGTTCCCTACCCGTACACCATCAAGGAATTTGAGATGCTGGTGCAGCAGGTACACAAGCTCGGCATGGTGCTCGATGTCCACACCGACCTGCCGGAAATGGAATACATCATCCAGAAGTATGCGGACACAACCATCGTCTTCCCGCATTTTGGCGAGAGTGCGAACGAGATTTTCAAGCGTCTCGATCTGGTTGCGCACAATCCCAACTGCTACATGGACACCTCAGGGGCAGGGCATGAGCGCGTGGGGATGCTGGAGTATTCAATGAAGTCGATCGGGCCGGACCGCGTGCTCTTTGGGTCAGACTTCACCATCAACGAGCCCGGCGGCGTGATCGCCCGGATCGAGAATTCCTTTCTGACGGAAGAACAGAAAAGGAAAGTTCTCTCGCAGAATCTGGACGCGCTGCTGAAGAAGGTCCAGGCAACCAGCTAGACCCAGCGGTTGAACCAATCCAGCATCAGTTGCTGGGCGCGGGCTGGGAAGCTGTGCGGACCGTCAAAGGTGTAGGTCTTGAAGCGCTCCGGCTTGCCGATGGCTTCATAGCACGTTGCCAAATTCTTGAAAGCCGCCTTGACGCCGTCGGGCGGAAACAGCGTGTCGCGCAAGCCATGGACCACGAGCATGGCGCCGGGCATCAGCAGCGAGCCCACGTCGGGATAATCAAGATACTTCCACAGACCGGGAACATTGCCGGCGGGAATAGTGTAAGAAACCCACCAGGGACCAATCGGGTGGAATGAAGTCATCCAGCCGGCGATCGTCGCCGCCTTGATGCGTGAATCGAGCCCGGCGAGAAAATTGCTGCGCCACCCGCCCACCGAGAGGCCCACGCAGGCGATGCGTTTGGGATCCACCTCGGGCCGGCTGACCAGATAATCGACGGTGCGGATGTCATCCCAACAGAGCACGCCCGACCACGTGATGCCCACATCTTCCAAGTTGCGGCCCACCCAGCATTCCTGCTGCCCGTTGCGGCGGTTGATGTTGTTGATGGCTTCTTCCGATTCCGTTTTCGACCATGTGTTGATGCCGTCCTTGATATCGGAATCGAGGACCAGGCGCCGCTCGCCAAAGTAAAACATGTCAATGGCGATGACGGCATATCCATTCCGCGCCAGCGTGGCCGGGTAACTGATGCTGTCGTAGTATTGCTTGCGATAGCGGGTGAGCACAGGATTCTCGCCATCTTTCTGGATCACCTTTTCTTTGCCCCAGTAATAAAACCCGCCATGATCGTGCAGCGCCACAACCCCCGGCACAGGAAATTTGGCGCGCTTGGGAATCAGGAAATAGGCGCCGACTTCAACGTCCGGCGTGGTGTGGAACGTGAGATATTCCTGGATGTAATCGCCGCGGTCAACACGCTCCAGCACGCGTGCATCCGGCTTAAAAGACGCGGGGCGGTAAAGCAGCAGATCGAAAATCCTGGCGCGCACTTCAGTCTTCCAGGCTTCCAGGCCCTTCGGCCTGACCTTCAGGAAAGCAAGGCTCTGCGTTGCGACTTCCTGCGTCTGCTTGATAAACGGATAGAGGCTGCCCAGCGGCGAGCCTTTCCATTGCAGATTCTTATCGGCGTCGATCATGGCCATCATTCTGGTCATGGGATTCTCTTCTTCTTGCTGGGGCGGATCGGCGAGGGCGATCGATGGCAGTCCGGCGGATGGTACGGCGGCAGCGGCCGCCATGGTTCGCAACAGGTCGCGCCGCGAAATATGCTGAGACATCATGAACCTCCTCGACCGTCATTCCGAGGGCCGATATTCTTTCGGCCCGAGGAATCTGCTTTGCGTTTATTGCACGGATCAAAAAGCAGATTCCTCGCGGAGTTTATCCTGAGCCCCTTCACTTCGCTCAGGGCCGTTCGCAAGTGGAGGGCGAACGGGCTCGGAATGACATGGTCCACAGCATTTGTCAGCAACTGTTAAAGCTTCTTCCCACTCGCGCTTTCAAGATGAGTTTCAGGGATTGGGCGGCTGAGATAAACATTGAAGTCCCTCACGTTATCCAGCGCAAAGGCTTCTGTGCCAGTCTGCGTCTTGACGTGCACGAAGTCCGCGCCGTCCACGTCATCCAAAACGAAAGCGGGCCGAGCGTCATCCTTCATCGTCCGTACCTCAACATCGCTCACCTGCAGCCCTTTGATGTGCCGGAAGTAGAAGCCGTAAGCGGGCATGGCGCCGAACATATTGGGCTCGGGATATGCAGTCTCTTTTTCCTGCGGCTTGATGGCGGCGTCTTCGCTGGTGCCGCCGCCCTGGCTGAGGATCATGATGCTGCTCAACCGCACGTCCTCAATTTGATGCCCGGGAATTCCGCTCAAAATGGAACAGAAGCGGCCGCCCGTGTTCGAGGCCACCAGGTTGCTGATACTGACGCGCCGCAAGACGCCGACCGTCCTTCCCTCCGGCCCGCGCATGCGACTGCCCAGGCGCATGAAGATGGGCAGATCGGGAATGTCGCGCATCGTGATGTTGCTGACGGCGATATCTTCCACGAGCGCGCCGTCCACCGTTTCGAGCGCCAACCCGCGGCAATGCTCAAAGACGCAATTGGAGATGGTGATGTTCTGGAAACCGCCGTTTGATTCTGTACCGCACTTGATGCGGCCGGTGGGGAAGCGCCTTTGTCCTTCAGGCCAGCGCTTGAAAGTGCCATCAAGCACGGTTCCAAGCTGGTACCCGCCGGTGACGAAACAGTTGGTGATGGTCACTTTTTCGGTGGACCGCGCGTAACCAAGCGCCCACGAACTCTTGGGGCAGATGCCGTCATCCCAGGGCGAGTTCACCGTCAGGTTTGAGACGCGCACGTTGTGGCAGCAGTCGAAATCCACGCCGTCGCGGTCGGTATCCATTACGACATTGTCCACGGTGAAGTTGTCAACGCCTGTGGCCAGAATGCAGAAGTGCCCGCCCTTGAGAAATGAAACGTCGCGAATGGTCACGTTGTGGCAATTCTTCAGGCTGACGGCTTTGTCGCCTGCTCCGGGGTTCGATTCTCCGCGGCCGCGCGTCAGTCCCTTGCCCCAGATCAGGCCCGGGCCCAGAATTGAAACGTCGTGAATCTCCACGCCCCACATCAGGGCGTTGTGCCAGTGCCGATGCCCGAAATCCTCGTACATGCCGGCTTCGGGATTATTTTCCGCCGCATCGTAGTTGCCACCCTGACCGGTTTCGCCCGCCAGGATGGTGGCGCCGCGATCGAGATATAAAGCAACATTGCTCTTGAGGTGGATCGAATAGCACAGATACGTTCCCGCCGGAAAATACACAGCGCCCCCGCCCGCACCGGCCGCCGCTTCAATGGTCTTGTTGATGGCCGCCGTGTCTACCGCCTTGCCATCGCCCGCGGCTCCCATCGCGCGCACGTTAAACACGCCGAGCGAATGCGCGTCGTTCGTGGAGCCGGGCATTTGGCCTCTTGCCGGAAGAGCGAGACCCGCCGCACGGCCCTCACCCGGAACCATGAGATCAGCAGCCACTACCCCCGCGCCGATGCCAAGCATTTTATGAAGGGCCTGTCGCTTGCTGATCCTCGGGTTCGCCAATTTATGATCGATCATGACCAATCGCCTCCCTCTCCAGGTATGTGGAACTCTCCAGATTTGTTGAAGTATAAATTCGAAGACGCAATCATATCCGCCGAACCCTTGCGGCGCAACCTCCTAGAGAGAGATTATGGTCAGGACGCAAGTTGACGTTGGCTCTGGCGGTTGTTATGATCGGCCCGTTCGTTAGCACGTTGCTGAGAAGAGGTTCTTTCCCGTGTCATCCATGGCCCGTTCGTCCTCAATTTGCGAACGGCCCTGAGCGAAGTCGAAGGGGCTCAGGATAAACTCCCCAAAGGATCTCTGCATTTGTTTTTGAATAAATCCGGGGATGCTTCGCCGCGCTCAGCATCACAGATCAGCGCTTTCAGCAACCGGTTGGGGTTGGGCGCGACCGGGCCCATTCGAGGTACGTGACTGATTTCTCTTCGCGCCGCAGGAGACACTGGCGACGAAATCGATGGTGGGCAAATCAGGAGAGGGCAAATGGGTGAAGGAAAAGAACAGCTTTACGACGTGCTGGTGGTGGGATCGGGAGCTTCGGGCGGGTGGGCGTGCAAGCGACTGGCCGAGGCGGGACTGAAGGTGGCGCTGGTGGATGCAGGGCGCCAGCAGTCGGACAAGAACTTTACCGAGCACGAGCCG
>DASUJZ010000122.1:0-7646 GCA_036278995.1 Terriglobia bacterium
ATCGACCGCGAGATTTTTGAGGCGGGCAAGGGAACTCTGAAAGTGGTGGCGCAGGACGCGGTTGGCTTTGACAACATCAACCGCGCGGATGCCAATGAGTACAAGGTGCCTTTTAGCAATACTCCGGAAGTGCTCACCGAAGCAACGGCGGAGTTCGCGCTGTTTATGCTGGGCGCGGTGGCGCGCAAGCTTTACCCCAGCGAGCGCCTGGTGAGAGAAAACCGCTGGGGAGCCTGGCATCCTTACCTGCCGTTTCTCGGGGACGAGATCACCGGCAAGACCGTTGGCGTCGTCGGCCTGGGGCGAATCGGGCAGGCTTTTATTAAAAAAGCTCTTGGGTTCGATGTGAATTTCCTTTGCTACGACTCAAGTTTCACACCATCGGATTTCCTGAATGCTATTCAGCAGGAGCTCGACCTGCGGCACCGCAATGGCTTTTCAGGCGAGCGGCGGACCATCCGCGTGGCAAGCCTGGAAGAAGTCCTGTCTGGCGCGGACTTCATCTCATTGCATGTGCCACTCGTGCGCGAAGGTGCAACTCCGACGTTTCATCTGATCAACGACAAAACCTTGCGCATGATGAAGCCCACCGCTTACCTGGTGAACACGTCGCGCGGGCCGGTGGTGGATGAAGCAGCTCTGGCGCGTGCGCTGAAGGAGCGTGTGATCGCGGGCGCGGCGCTCGACGTCTTTGAGAAGGAGCCGCTACCGCCAGATTCGCCGCTGCGCGATCCTGAGCTCGAAGACCGCGTGCGGCTGTTCCACCACTTTGCCAGCGCGGGTCGCGACACGCGGCTTTCGACCGACCCCAAGCGCGGCATGGCCGGTCGAACGGTGCAGTCGCTGATCGATGTGCTGGAAGCCAAAGGCAGCCTGGCCGAGGTTGCCTGCGTCGTCAACAAGGAAGCCTTCCGCTGAACTTGGGCACGCGATCGTTTGGCCGCATGGCGGGCAGTGATGTAAAACGCGGCCAAATCAGCGCGTTGCCCGTATGGAGATATCGACCTGAAGCCCGCCGCCGGGTGCGTTGGACGCACGTATTTTCCCGCCGTGGAGCTCCACCACGCGGCTGGCAATGGCCAGCCCGAGACCGGCTCCGCCGGACTGCCGATCGCGCGCTCCCGCCAAGCGATAAAACGGGTGGAAAATACGGTTCAGCTCCCCTTCAGGGACACCCCGCCCGTGGTC
Organism: Terriglobia bacterium; assembly: GCA_036278995.1. Classification (GTDB taxonomy): domain Bacteria; phylum Acidobacteriota; class Terriglobia; order UBA7540; family UBA7540; genus SCRD01. The sequence goes on from DASUJZ010000122.1 coordinate 1,189, forward strand.
CCGGACACTCACCAGGGCAAAACGGATACCATCAGTCTCGACACAGCTTAGGCGAACTTCGACTGCCCTGCCGGCTGCCGTGTAGCGAACCGCGTTTCGGACGAGGTTATCAAAGGCGCTGCGCAACAAATCGGAATTGGCACTGGCTTCGCAGTCGCATTCGCACGAAAGTTGGACAGTACAACCGCGCGTGCGTGCCTCGAAATCCGCATCTGCCACTACTTCTGACAGGAGACGAGACAAGTTGAGCGGCGCCATCTCGGGCGTTATCGATGTGCTGTCCAGGCGAGCGACGGTCAGAATTCGCCCGACCATCTCCCCCAACCGATTACAGTCCTGTTCCATCCGGGCGAAGGCGGGATCGTCTCCTTTCCGTTCACGCGCCAGGTCGAGCGCCACGTTGAGACGGGCCAGTGGGGAGCGTAACTCGTGCGAAACATCAGTAATGAGCTGGCGTTGGCTAGTGATCAGGTCTTCGATCCGGTCTGCCATGCGATTGAAATCTTTGACGAGGCCGCCGATCTCATCGCGGCGTTTTTCCATCCCGGCGCCTGCTCGTGCTTTCAAATTTCCTCCCGCCAGTTGCCTGGAAGCGGCGCTCAATCTGAGGATTGGCCCGGTGATGTAGCGCGCGAGGATATAACAGATAACTCCTGAGACCAGGAAAGCAATGAGCCAGTGCACAAGTAGGCCGCTCACATTCGGGCCAAAAGCCGCGCGAGGCCCGGCCGGAAGATCAGTAGCAAAAATATACGAGTTATCACGGCCTTTTAGCCGAAGTGCAGTGCGGACAAGCCCGTAACGCATGTCGAATTGCGGATTAGCAGCCCGGCGCGCGCGCTGGACCAGGGTGACAAAGGTCGAACAATCGTCCCCGGCGAAAAGCGTGCCATCCTGGGCGTAAAGGCAAGCGTGCAATTTTGCACTCCGATGAATGTCACCCAGGTAAGCTTCTGCCGCCGCAGGTCCGCCTTGATCGGCCTCCGCCACGGCAATATTGCCGTACATTCGGGCGGTCGCGCTCATCCCGGCATGCCACTGAGCCGGCACGCCGCCAGGCTCGAGGAAAAAAGTCACGACCAAAGCAATACCCGTCAGAATGACGGTCGCCCAAAACCACAAAAAGATCTTTAAAAACAAGCTGCGCATCGTGTTATTCAGGCCCTGGCTTCGATCCGACGAAGAGATAGCCGGTTCCACGCACCGCCTTGATGCGTTCGCCCTCCGGCCGGTCACCGAGCTTTTTGCGAAGATTGCTAACGTGGACATCAATGCTGCGGTCAAAAGGCGAAAGCCTTCGTCCCAGCACTAATTCGTTAAGGCGCTCGCGGGCCACAATATGGCCAGCCTCTCGCGTCAGAACTTCAAGCAGTGTGTACTGAACCGAGGTGAGATTAATCCTTCTTTTGCCGACCCAAGCTTCACGGGAAGCCGGATCGAGCGAAACATCATCAACCCTGATTCGAGGCTGAGCAACAGCCTGCTGGGAACTGCGGCGAAGAATAGCGCGAATTCGGGCGATGAGCTCCTGCGGATTGAAGGGCTTCGGCAGATAATCGTCCGCGCCCAATTCCAACCCCAGAATGCGGTCCATGTCCTCGCCGCGGGCGGTTAAAATCAGCACAGGTAGATTCGACCGCACGCGCAACCGCCTCAGTACGTCAAGCCCAAGCATTCCGGGAAGCATGAGATCCAGAACGGCGATGGAATGATCGCCGGAGAGAGCGCGATTCAGCCCCTGTACGCCCTCATGGACGGCCTCGATATCAAAGCCTTCGCGGGTCAGGCGCTCCGCCAGAAGCTCGCAGAGTTCAACGTCGTCATCAACAATGAGGATCGGGTCCATGGCGTCCATACCACCCCAATCTTAAACGACGGACGTATGGCTGGGAGCAAACTTTACAAATCTTAACCTTCCTTCACCAATCTTAACCTCCCATCCAGGCGGAGAATGCTTCACTGGATAGGTACGAAAGAGTGCATACGAATGAAGAAACACTTTTCGCGAGCAGGCGGTTAAACAACCAAAGGCCCTGGGTAACAAGACTCGGGCCAAGACCATCCCGGCCGCCTGCGGCAAACCAAACCCTGGAGGTGTGTGATGAAAAGGATTCGAAGATTGACAACCATGCTTGGGCTTACCCTGGTGCTCTTTGCTCTGGGTGCGATTGCGGCTAGGGGACAAGTCCTTAATTCAACTCAATTCGTCGGGACATTTACTCTTCCCATTTCGGCCCAATGGGGGACCACTACCCTGCCTGCGGGGAATTACGCCCTGCGCTATGGAACCATTTATGCGGCGGGCGGCTTCGTGGAATTGCGCGGCACGGAGAAAGGAAGTCAGCACGCCGTGATTCGCGTGGAGGGGATCGGACAATCTTCGGCCACGAAGAATGCGCTGGTCTGCATTCGCGACGGCGACACTCTCTTTATCCGTTCCCTTGAGATGCCTGGCGTCGGCGAGACTGCTACCTTCGCACTGCCGCATGGCGCACGACTCGCCGCGCATCAGCGCAACGGCGGCACAAATACTCGGCTTGCGGAAGCGCCCATACTGATCCAGCGCGTGCCAGTCACGCTGAATGCGAAATAAGGTCGCATCACGAACCTGCCTGCTGCTGGGGCGGGCTTCAATCCCGCCCCACCACCACTGCATGAAAAATCCAGACCCGAATATGCGTAGCGACCCGCCTGCGTGCTCAACAAGGAAGCGTTCCGCTGAAAGTTAGCACGGGCGTTGCAAATTCGCCAGGCGATGTTCATGGGCGGCCGGGAGAGGCTTCCGAGTCGATTACGACTTCGGCACCGGAGGAGACGAGTTCTTCGCCGTCGTGGAACAGCTTGACGATCTCATGACTCAAGCCATAGCGGGTGGCGGTGCGTTCGTCGGCGCGGGTGATGTAGCGAACGATGGCGATTACTCCGGTGTCGGTGGGCTTCAGGTTGACGGCAGGCTGGGCGGAGAACGATTTTGTGCCATAGCGGCTTGAGACGCGCTGCCACTCACTTTCGGCCAGATGCGTATGGCTCTCGGTTGCCTGGGCCACGATGCGCCGGATTTTTTCCACCAGCGGATAAGGATTCTGGCTGCGCGGAATGGCCACCTGCAATTCATCCCAAAGCCATTGGCCGGAGGTGCTGAAGTTGAAGTAATAGCCGGTGACCGCGTACATATTCATAAAAGCGACCTGGCGACCGGTGAGGTGGCCGGGCTCGTTCCAGTTGCCGGTTTCGAGCAGCACGGTGCGGAACAAAGTGATCTCCACCACCTCGCCGCGCACGCCGGAGAAAGCGTTTGCATTGATTTCCACCCAGTCGCCAACGCGAATGCCATGCCGGCCCATCAGCACGAACCAGCCCAGGAACGAAATCAGGAAGTCCTGCAGGGCCACGGCCAGGCCGGCGCCGGTGAGGCCCACCACGGTCGATAAATTGTCGGGCTTACCAAAAATCAGCATCAGAATGACGACGACGATGACGAGCCGCACGCAGATGTGCAACACCGCCTGCAGTGTGGTCTTCTGCTTGCGTTCCAGCGACAGGCCGGCAAAGAAATGCCCAATCAGGCGATTGAGGAAAAACGCGACCGCCATCATCAGCACGATCCACAGGCCGCCGGCAATCAGGCTGTGCAAAGCGGAGCGCCGGGCCGTTTCCACCAGGTCGCCCCAATTCCCGTAAGCTGCGGCCAGACTGTTCATCAACTCGATTCGACGATCGAGAACGCGAAGGGCAGTCCGGTCCGTTGAAAGATGCTGAATCACGGCCACGGACGCATTGGCTGAATTTGGCTCCGGCGACTGTTGAGGTGCTGGTGCCGAAGCTTCGCGGGATGGAGCCTTGCCTTTGCCTGCTGCGGCCGGCGAGCCAGAATGGCGACCGACCAGTGCCGCAATCTGCTCCGGCGTCAGGTCGTGCTCCGCCAGGGCTTTCTGTTGCGCTCCTTCTTTCGAGATGTGCTCTTCGAGGGCCTTCTGCTGCCGGGATAGGCTGGCAGCGGCGTCAAGCGCCTCCTGGCGCGCCAGCATGATCTGCGATTCCTTGCTCCGGGCGGTTCTCCAGCGCGACCATTTCGCCAGCACGCTGCCTGAAGGCTCCTGCGGCTGTAGCGGAGCGAACTTGAACGTGTCGCGCTCTTTTGATGCCGACTCATGTTCCGCCTTCAGCTTGTCCAGGCGGCTCTTAGGGTCGCCGCCGGCCCGGGACAGTTGGTCCTTGGCGTCGCCCAAAACCTCTTTAGCAAGGTTCAGCTCAGCTTCGGTCGCTTCCAGTTGCTGTTCGAGAGCCGCGCGCCGCGCTCGTCCAACGCGCTTGAGCGCGCTCGAGAGGTCATCAACCTCCGCCTGATGCCTTTTGACGGCATCTCTGATTCTCGCGATTCGTTCCTGAGTGTCTTTGATCTCGGGCGTTTCAGCCACAGGTTGATTGGCCGCCATTTGCAAGTCGTATGCGTATTCCAGGTCCAGCTCGCGGTCGGCGGCGTCCATGGCAGTGGTGGCTGCCTGTTGCTCCTCGGGTGTGGCAGCCCTCAGCGCCAGCCGCCGCGCCGTATCGAGATAATGCGTGTTGATAGAGAGGGCCGCACCCGCCGGCGCAGAGGCTGACTTGGGCGACGATGCCTGCTTTGGCGAGCCCGAGGTAAGATATAAACCCACCATCGCTGCCGCCAAAAGCACCAGCAGCGCCACCTCCGTCACTCGCTGAGTGATCTTCATAGTTCCCGTGCGGGCCACGGCCAGGAGTGGCCATGCCACATCGCTACGACCCAGGATGATTTTCGCCGACTTCCCGGCATATGTAAACCCCGCCACAAACCATGTCAAATTTGAAATCTCAAATTTCAGACATCTGCTCGGTGCGGCGCACTAAACGGGAATGCCAAATTTGGAATTTCATATTTCAGATGCCTGCTCGGTGCGGCGCGGCTACATCCTCTCAGATCACAATTAGCAATTGCAGAAATCGCCGAATCCGCTGGATCGCAGAAAAGCCGATCGGCGCGGGCCTTTCAATGAAGCGCAGAAAGCGCTTGACAGCGAAAGCGCGGGGTGTGATTCTGGCGCGTTAAATTGTTCTGAGAGCAGCGCAGTGTTTTCGGGAGGACGCGCCTGGCGCAGAATGGTCCAGCGCCGGCGCCCACACATAAACCATGAACAGAAGACAATCATTGGCAATGCTGTCCGGAGCGGCAATCGGGATACCCGGAGCGCGGGGGCTCGGGCAAGAGGCCGCGCATGAAAGCCGTCATTCCGGGGGGCCGGGCACGCCCGACAGCTTGCTGCTGAAGGATTACCGCCCCAAGTCGATTTACAAGATCCCGGAGACGCGGGTGACGAAGGCGAAATACCCGGTGATCGACTGCCACACGCATCCTTACGCTCGGACGTCTGCGGAAGTGGATCAGTGGGTGAAAAACATGGACGCTGTCGGCCTGGAAAAAGGCATTGTGATGACCATGGCGAGCGGCGATCAGTTCAAAGAGATTCAGCAGCGCTTTTCCGCGCACAAGGACCGCTTTGAGATGTGGTGCGGATTCGATTTCACCAAATACGGGTCCCCGGGCTTCGAGCGGCAATCGGTGGAGGCGCTGGAACAGTGCCATGAGGTGGGGGCTACAGGAGTTGGAGAGCTGGCGGACAAAGGGCGCGGCATTGGCGCTCCCATAGGGACGGAACCGGCGAGCTGGCGGCGAGGGCCCACGGGCCCGCGACCCCACCCCGGCGACGCAAGTCTGGATGCGGTGCTCGACAAATGCGGGAAGCTGGGAATGCCGGTCAGCATCCACGTCTCCGATCCTCCGTGGGCATACGAGCCGATGGACCAGACGAACGACGGGCTGATGAATGGATACAAATGGCGGATTGAAGTGAAGCCGGGCGTGATGGGGCATCATGAGTTGATCGACAGCCTGGAGAGCGCTGTCAAGAAACACCCCAAGACGATCTTCTTTGCCTGCCATCTGACCAACCAGTGCAATGATCTCTCCCGCCTCGGCGAGATGCTGGACCGCAATGCGAATCTGTACGCCGATATCGGCGCTCGCTACGCCGAGACCGCCTGCATCCCGCGCACTGCCGCACAATTCTTCAGCAAATATCCCGACCGGATCCTCTACGGCACGGACATGGGATACGATCAGGAAATGTACCGCTTGACGTTCCGAATTCTGGAGACGGCCGATGAGCACTTTTACGCCCTTCATTACAGCTATCACTGGTATCTGAACGGCTTCAACCTGCCCGACGCTCTGCTGAAGAAAATCTACCGGGATAATGCCCTGGCGGCGTTTAAGCGGGCGCGGCAGAACATGGCGTGAACAAAACGGCGCGGCGCGGCATACGCCGGTTTGGGTGGCGCGGGTGTTTCTGTACGGCCGGTTTGTCCCACCAGGCTGGCGACGTAAAGTAACCGCTACGGAAACTCGTTCTCCGCATTGATCGCAAACACCGCGACGTATG
>DASUJZ010000123.1:0-37985 GCA_036278995.1 Terriglobia bacterium
GTCGGGACCCACATTCCCACAGCTACGGCGGCGGTTACTATCTCAACCGGAGAGGCCAAGGCAACGCCCCTCCCGACCCACAATGTCCCTAGGTGGGCCAAATTAAACCGCCGAACTGGGCCAAAAGAAGTTGCCAAACGCAACTGTTGGCTACCAGCTTCAAATGAGGCCACACCGAAACGCACCATCACAACAGGAGAAGGAAATGTCAACTACTTTACCAGCAATCCCACCGGACAACCCCAAGCGCAATCTCACGCTGGCGCAACCCGACAACCTCCCTCACATCGGTTTGGTCGGCGATACCTACACCATCACCGTGACGGGCGACGAGACCGATGGACACTTCTGTGTAATTGATATGTGTATCCCGCCAGGTGGCGGGCCTCCACCGCATCGGCATGACTTCGAGGAGACCTTTATCCTGCTCGAAGGTGAGATGGAAGCAACCTTCCGTGGCAAGAAGTCGATCGTGCGCGCTGGCGACACACTGAACATTCCTTCCAACGCTCCGCATCAGTTTCACAACGTTTCTACCAGGCCGATACGCATGCTCTGTATCTGTTCTCCTGCGGGGCAGGAGAAATTCTTCCTGGAGGTTGGGGTACCGGTCGCCACGCGTACGATGCCCCCACCGAAGCTAGATGAAAAAGAACAGGCCGCATTCATCGAGAAAGTGAAGGCGCTCGCACCTAAGTACCGCACCGAACTACTTAGAGAGTCGTAGATGGTGGATCAACCGAGGCGACACGTCATCACAGCGGGTAGCCATCAGTCGTGCATTTCTGACCGTGGGCTTCTGACAAGGGCAACTGCCCACGGTCAATCGCAAATTAGCCGATAGCGCGGAGTTGTATTTCAACGTGGCGGCCGTTTCACCCTATCCACCGGAAAAGCCGCAGACTTAAACAACAAGTCTGCGCTACGCTCGGGCTCTAACAGCATGACCATTCCGAATAAAAGAGTGGCTGTCCTGTCGCCGGTGGCCTGGCGAACGCCTCCCCGGCAATACGGCGCCTGGGAGACGATGGCCAGCAACATCACCGAAGGGCTTGTCGCTCGCGGCTGGGACGTCACGTTGTTCGCCACCGGGGATTCTATAACGCGTGCTCATCTTCATGCCGTGGTGGACCACGGATACGAAGAGGATCCCGCCGTCGATCCCAAAGTCGCCGAATACCTTCACATCTCCGAAGCGTTCGAGCACGCGGCTGAGTTTGACCTCATCCACAGCCACTACGATTTCATGGCGTTGACCTACATCCGGCTGGTTAAGACGCCGGTCCTCACCACCATCCACGGATTCTCATCCCCAAAGATCCTGCCCGTTTATGAAAAGTGTCGTGACGGATATTTTGTTTCCATCAGCGACTCCGACCGCGCGCCGGGGCTGAATTACCTGGCGACGGTCTATAACGGGATCGACCTCTCGTTGTATCCGCTTCAGGAATCTGGCGGTGATGACCTGATTTTCCTGGGCCGAATTCACCCGGATAAGGGCGTCCATCTGGCCATCGAAGTGGCTCGCCGGAGCGGCCAGCGTTTGATCATCGCCGGAATCATCCAGGATGAAGCCTATTATCGGGAAAAGCTCAAACCGCACATCGATGATCAACAAGTCTGCTATATCGGCCCGGTGGACGTAACTGGAAAGAACGAATTGTTCGCGCGCGCCTGCGCTCTTATCCATCTCAATACCATCCCGGAGCGGTTTGGGCTGGTTCTGGCTGAAGCGAATGCAGCCGGCGTGCCCGTTATTGCCATGGATTTGGGCTCCTGCCGTGAGGTGATCCAAGATGAGAAGACGGGGTTTCTGGTCAACAACGTGAATGAGGCGGTGCGAGCCCTGGAACGCCTTCCCGAAATCGATCGCAGCGCCTGCCGTGAACGAGTGCAGCAACGCTTTTCTATCAAGACTATGGTGGAGGCGTACGAACGGGTTTACGCGACGATTTTTGATCTCGAGGCGAAGAGACAGTCATGAAGCCGGACATTGTAAGGCGCTACAGCCAAAACCCCATCCTTACCAAGGCGGATATTCCCTACCCGGTTGAAATCGTCCACAACGCGGCGGTGGTAAAGCATGACGGCGAATATATCATGCTTTTCCGCTCCCATCTCCGCACCGGGCGGTCCATCATCGGCTTGGCGCGCAGTCCCGACGGATTTCGCTTCACCGCTGATCCAGAGCCCTTTCTGATTCCTGCGCGGGACGGCCCTTTTGCCACCTATGAAGAGTTCGGCGTGGAGGATCCGCGCGTGACGCTGCTGGAAGGGGAGTACGTTATCACCTACAGCGCCTACTCGCGCTATGGAGTACGTATCGCCCTGGCGAGGACGAAGGACTTCCGTCAGGTGGAAAGGGTCTCCCTCATCACTGAGGCGGATTACCGGAATGTGGTGATCTTTCCCGAAAAGTTTGATGGACTCTATGCCCGGCTTGACCGTCCCCATTCGGAGCCGCAGGGCTCTTTGTCGGCAGAGGAGAACCAGTTGGCGTATTCCGTGGGCTTGATCATCCCCAGGAACAGCCTCCCCACGTCGCGCAGCAAGCCGGCCAGATAAGCAAAATCCGTTTTCGTCATGGCCGCCTTGGCGTACTCAACCATGAACCGCTAGCGCACGTAGACACGAGCCCCGGCGCCAGGGTACCGCTCACCTCCGGCGTGGATGGAGCTGTTGCGCACGGAAGTCATGGCCTTGCCCGTCGTACTGGGAAGATGCAGGTCACCGCCGGTAAGCTCTTCAGCCTCTACGGGACTATGGCGATTCATGATCTCCGCCGCAGCCTCGATCCTCTCGTCCGGCCCGCTCGCGAAAACGAGGATTCCTCCATATCGCACTCCTTGGACGTAAGCTTTCGCCTCCGCTTCGGTGGCCCCGACTGTCCTGAGATCGCGATCCAAGTCCACCTGGAAGTCGTTGCGTGGGGTGCTCATGACCCCTGTGACCGCCATGTCCCGCGGTTCGCTTAAAATGCGGACATCATCTCTGGGAAAACCACTGGCCTCAAGATCTCGGACAACTTGGTTGGCCAGACCTAGATTCCCAAACAAACCAACTGCTGTTTTCGACATGTTGCACCTCGGTTAAGGTAGTTTGCCTCTTACGGGAGCTCTTAGTGCCTACGCGGCCGATCGAGTTCCCGAGGCAACTCCAGCCTTCAAGATACCCAAATGTGAATAAGACTGTCTGTATATAAATGCTCACTATCATCCGCGCTTTTCATGAAGTTGTTCATGTCCTGCCAGGTGACTTTACCCGGCCGTGGAACTCTGTTAAGGGAGGTTAGACATGGAACTTCTATTGATTATTCTTCTGGTGGTGATAGTGCTCGGCGGCGGAGGCTGGGGATATTCCCGTTGGCACAGGTAGTGCGCAACGCCTGAACCCGGACGGCAGAGCGATTCCATCTTTTGGATTCGCGTGGCGGCAGGACCGATGAATGGGGTGTATCGAATTTGTGATTTCGGGCAACAGCTTGTCACCGTTTGTTAAGGTGCATTGGAGGGCCGCGAATGCAGCCCGCTAACAAATACTTCTACTTCAGGAGGAGCTATGAAAAGAGTCGCTTTGAGTCTGACGGTCGTCTCGGTGTTCTTGGTGTTCGCGGCGTGCTCAAGCCAGAATCATATGGGCACGAGGTCGCAAGACGAGGGAAGAATCCCAACACAGATCGATCCTGAGCGCGCTTTTTGTCGTTACGCTCCCGGTTTGAGCATTTGTGACCAGACAACGCAAGCCCCAAACGGTACTCTGGTCTCAGCCCGAGCGCCGCGGCTTCCCAAAGAAATTTGATCGAAGCTGCGGTCACGGTAGTTGCAGGAGAAGGTTGAGTCGCGAACGATTTAAAAGTGACGACATACGTCAGCGACCCTCCCTTCCGCAGGGATTTGGAACCGGCTCTCATTGGGCGCCGTTACAGCAATAATTATCATTGACTTATGCCGCTCAGTATAGAAGTGAGTCCGGAAGAAGGGCAGCAGACTCAAAAGGAAGTGCAACGTGGCAGAAAACAACTGTGTGGTATTTGGAATTTATCCGAGTTATGCAAGCGTGGAAGGCGGCGTGGAAGGCTTGAAGGCGGCTGGATTTCCGAATACGGCTATTTCGATACTTTTCCCGGAGGCGACGGGCTCGAAGGACTTTGCGTTTGAGACAGGTACCCAAGCTCCTGAAGGTGCCGCATTGGGTGCGGGAACCGGAGATCTAACCGGAAGCGATTTAAAGTGGCTGGTCGGCATCGGCGTGCTGGCGCTGTCAATACCGTGTCCAGGCTCATTTATCGCATCGGGCCCTATCATCGCCAGACTTGCTGGAGCGGACGGTGCGCTGAGCGGTATTGCCGGTGCCCTGACGGGCATGGGCATTCCAGAATATGAAGCCAAGCGATACCAGGGATGGGTTAAGGAAGGCAGAATCCTGCTTTTGGTGCACTCCAATAATTCCGGCCGCACCGCGCGGGCTACAGAAATCCTGGAACAGACGGGAGCGCAGGATATCTCATCTACGGGAGAGAAGCTTGAGGCCGAGGCTGCAAGCGACGCTGAGACTAAGGTGCCACTTGCCCCGGTGGTTACAGCGGGTGGGGAAACAGCGGATCCATCTCGTAATATGGCCGGGCTCGGAGCGGAGGGATCCGGCTAAGAGCAATAATCGGAACCAGACAACGGTCATGTTCCGTGCAAACCGTGTGGCGCGTTCCAGTCCAGATCTCAGAGTCGTCCATTGCGCAGTCCGGGCATTGCGTGTGGCCGAATCGCAACTCGATTAATTCCAGATTATTGGAGGATTCAATGAAAGCAGGAATGAGTTTTATCGTAGGTGTAGGAGTAGGTGTTGCTGTGGGAATGCTATATGCCCCGAAGTCGGGAAAGGAGACGCAAGACATTCTCACTCAAAAGGCGAGAGGTGGCATCGATCAAGTCTCCGGTGCGGCTAAGAAATTGCAATCGCAGGCCGGGAATTTAGCTGGCAAGGTAAAGGGGCAAGCTACAGGAACTGCGGAACCCAGCAAAGAGGCTTCCAGAAAAGAAAGTGCTGGAGCAGAGCGTGGGATTTTCCGGCAGTACAACTCACTTTGAGAATGCGGCCTTTACGTGTGGCCCAGACCTTAGGCGATGTAGCGGCTGTAATTCTAATTCCAAGGGCGTTCCCCCGGCTTTGCAGGGAGGCAGTAGAAGTTTGACAGTCCCCGGAGCGTGCATTCTCCGATCCTTGAGGTGCTGCCAAGGTTTCGGCGATGAACCCTCACCCGACTCGCTACGCTCGTTACCCCACCAAGGGAGAGGGCGGGAAACAATGCTCGGATTACAACCCTCCCCTTAAGGAGAGGATGCCCGAGGGACAAGGGCGGAGGGGTCATGCTCATGTGGACTATAGTACAGGTTGTGAAAGATTGCGATCAGGCCCTTTAAGGGGCCAGCAATCGCAAAGCCTCCGGCTCTGCCGGGGGGTAATTACATTCTAATTCTGAAAGGAAGGAACAATATGACACTGAAAAAGACTGGCCACAGACCAAGAGTTTTGGCGGCAGACACCCTTACAGGCGATAAGGTCGTAAACATGCAAGAGGAGGACCTTGGGAAAATCGAGCATTTAATGATGGATCTGGACACGGGCCGCATTGCTTATGCGGTTCTCTCTTTCGGGAGGTTCCTGGGCATGGGTGGTAAGTTATTTGCCATCCCCTGGGGTGCTCTCACTGTCGACAAGGTTGAAAAAAGATTCATTCTGAAAGTTGATAAGGAAAGGCTCAACCGCGCACCGGGTTTTGATAAGGATCACTGGCCGAACATGGCGGATCCCGCCTGGAGTGCCAAAATCTCTTCCTTTTACGATTACAAACGCCCTGTGCCTAACCAGCACAGACCGGTCATCAACCTTAAAAGACCCGACAGCACACGAGCGGTGGCTGCGCCGAGTGGTCCCATTCCAACAGCGAACGCCACAAGCACAAGTGGGCGCACCAGGGCTGGGAGTACAGCGAGTAAGCTGCGAGGCGCACACAAGAGCAGCAGGTTATCTTGAGTTCAGAAGCCCGTGTGTTGATCTGAACGGAAATAGTTGATGCTTATGCGTGTCTTGCTTCCTCCGGCGACTGTATCATGAATCGCTATCCCCGTGCGTCTGTGCTTTGCCGAGAGGGGCATTCTCTCCGGATCTGCGATTCGGCCAGGAGTTCATACTTCTTGCATCTTGTGTGCAGGAGGTCCCGCCTTGGTCCGCGGTAAAAGGTCGCCAGCCTCTTCCGAGTTATTGACGCTCATCGCCGTCATCGTGGTGATCGCGGTCTTGTATTTCGCCCGCGAGGTGCTCGTCCCGATGGCTCTGGCCGTGCTGCTCAGTTTTTTGCTCACGCCGGTTGTGGTGCAGCTTGAAAAAGCCCGGCTGGGACGCATACCTGCCGTGTTGATGGTATTGGTTCTTGCGGTAGCCCTGGTTGTTGCAGGTGGCTGGGGCCTGGCGGGCCAATTGACGGAGATTGTCGACCATCTGCCGACTTACACGGCAAATATCCAAAAGAAAATTCAATCGCTTCATAGCAGCGGGGGCTTGAACAGAGCGATTAATGCCGTTAAAGGACTCAACGATGAATTGTCTGCTCCCGGGCCAGAGAGGCGCGGCGCACGGGGTCATAGCCAGGTAAGCCACGCAAGCAAAGAACGCGGCATTTCCTCCCCAGAGAATCCCATGCCGGCCAAGGTGGAGGCATCCACCAACGGGTTTAAATACTTGCGCGGACTGCTCGGCCCGGCTGCAAGCATACTCGCCAGGGTAGTTATCGTTATCGTCTTCACCCTTTTTATGCTGGCCAAGCGTGAGGACCTGCGGAACCGGGTGATCCGGCTCGCCAGCAAAGGCCAGCTTAACCTCATGACGCAGGCCCTGGATGATGCTTCCACACGCATCAGCCGCTATCTTCTTTTGCAACTCCTCGTCAACTCATCCTATGGCGTTCTCTTCGGACTTGGCCTCTACCTCCTCGGCATACCCCATGCCCTGCTTTGGGGCGTTCTCGGCGGGATTCTGCGATTCATCCCATACTTTGGCACGCTGATTGGCGCCGTCTTCCCGATTGCCCTGGCGTTAGCTGTTTTTCCAGGCTGGAGCCATGCGCTTTATGTGTTGGGGCTTTATCTGGTTATTGAGCTAATCATCGCCTACGTTATGGAGCCGTGGCTGTACGGGGTTCACACGGGAATTTCGCCCTTCGCCATCCTGGTCGCGGCGGTTTTCTGGACGATGCTGTGGGGGCCGGTGGGGTTGATCCTGTCCGTCCCGCTCACAGTTTGTCTGATGGTCATGGGCCGGCATATCCCCCACTTGGAATTTATCGGGATTCTTCTGGGTGATGAACCCGTCCTCGCGCCAGCGGCAAACTTCTATCAGCGTCTGCTCGCCATGGATCTTGAGGAAGCGAGAGACATCGCGCGCGCCTACCTGAAGGAAAAGCCGCTCGGAAGCCTCTATCAGAGCGTTCTTATCCCCGCACTGAGCCTGGAAGAGCAGGACCGCCATGCGGGCAGCCTCGATCAAGAGACCGAGGCTTTCATCTGCCAGGGCATCAAGGAACTCATTGAAGAATTTGGCGAAAGCACCCAGAAAGAGGCGTTGACGGCGGAGACAGACGGCAAGGCTGCCCCGGGTGCTGCCGTCGAGCCGCTGATCGATACCCGCTTATCCAGCGTGCACATCATTTGTGTGCCCGCTCGAGACGATTCGGACGCAATGATCGCCCTCATGCTCGCGCAGCTCCTTGATCGCGCTGGATATGATGCTAAATCACTTGCCATCGGCGCGGTCGAAGACATGCTCGAGAAGGCGGTGGAGCAAAAGGCCCGCGTGGTGTGCGTGTCCGCGCTTCCACCCTTTGCCCTTGGGCAGGCGCGCTCGCTGTGCAGGAGGCTGCGCACGCGACTCCCCGAACTGAAAATAGTCCTGGGCTTGTGGAACTTTGAGGGCGGCGTCAGCAAAGCCCAAGAGCGAGTTGGAACTGGATATGCTGACAGAGTCGTCACGACTCTCTCGGACGTCTTGGGGCAGGTTCACCAGCTCGCCTTGTCGATCCCCCCGGTCACGGAGACACCTGATCCTCGCCTTACCGAAGAGGAACACCGATGACGAAAGCAGATTGTTCCCTTTCTTCGGAATGAAGACCAAAGAGCGCGCTCCCGTGTTCACTTTTGACCAGAAACAGAATTTCGGAGGAGTCATCTTTGATAAGTGCCGGGGTTGATCCGCCTCGGAAGGAGACGCGGAGGCGTACACCCGGTGAATACCATGGGTAAATCGATCCGATGGAGGCATTTAGACGGACGGCCAGCGGGGCAGGGCAGAGTTTCGCTTTCAAGAAGCTCTGCGGTTTTTCTCTATGGGGTGACCCCTACCGCAGAGTTAAGACGCAACTCCCCGCTATTTGCAGGATGCAATGCGGAGATGAGGAGGAAGTATCCATGAGTGAACAAGTCAGTGATTTTCTTCTGAAGCGCCTCAGGGAATGGGGGATTAACCGGATTTTCGCCTTCCCTGGCGACGGCATCAACGGCCTGCTGGGCGCCTTTAATCGGGCCGGCGATAAGCCGAAGTTTGTGCAGGTCCGTCATGAGGAGATGGCCGCTTTCATGGCCTGCGCGCACGCCAAGTTCACGGGCGAGGTCGGTGTCTGCATGGCAACTTCAGGGCCTGGGGCAATCCACCTCCTGAATGGCCTGTACGACGCACAGATGGATCATCAACCGGTCGTGGCCATCGTGGGCCAGTCCGCGCGCGCCGCCATGGGTGGAAGTTTCCAGCAGGAAGTGGACCTCATCTCGTTATTTAAGGATGTGGCGCACGAGTATGTCCACATGGCGATGGTTCCGGCGCAGATTCGGCACCTGGTGGACCGCGCGGTCCGCATTGCCAAGGTGGAGCGCACGGTCACTTGTATCATCATACCCAATGACGTGCAGGAGTTGCCGGCCGTTGAGGAACCGCCGCGGGCGCACGGGACGATTCATTCCAGCGCGGAATACTTGAAGCCCCACGTCGTTCCGGCCGAGGACGACATCCGGCACGCCGCGGATTTACTGAACTCCGGCGAGAAGGTTGCGATGCTGGTGGGCGCGGGTGCATTACAAGCCCCCGACGAGGTGATCGAGGTTGCCAACCTCTTGGGGGCCGGCGTAGCAAAAGCGTTGCTTGGCAAAGCGGTCCTGCCGGACGACCTTCCCTTTGTCACAGGCCCCATCGGACTCCTCGGCACCAAGCCGAGCTCCGACATGATGACCGGTTGTGACACGCTGTTGATGGTGGGCACCAGCTTCCCCTACTCGGAGTTCCTGCCCAAAGAGGATCAGGCTCGCGGCGTCCAGATTGACATCGACGGACGAATGCTGGGCATCCGTTTTCCAACTGAACTCAACCTGATCGGCGACAGCAAGGAGACGCTGAGGGCGCTTATTCCTTTCTTGAAACGCAAAACGGACCGGTCCTGGCGCGAGACGATCGAAAAATGGATTGTTGAGTGGTGGAAGGTGCTTGAGGCCAGGGCCATGCATGAAGCGAATCCGATCAATCCGCAGAGAGTCTTTTGGGAGCTTTCGCCGCGACTGCCGGATAACTGTATTATCAGCTCGGATTCCGGCTCGTCGGCCAATTGGTTTGCCCGCGACTTGAAGGTTCGGCGCGGCATGATGGCCTCCTTGTCAGGGAACCTAGCCACGATGGGGCCGGGAGTTCCCTATGCGATCGCCGCAAAATTTGCTTTTCCGAATCGCGTGGCGATTGCCCTGGTGGGTGACGGCGCCATGCAGATGAATGGAAATGGCGGGCTCGTTACGATCTCGAAGTACTGGAAAGAGTGGAGCGATCCCCGGCTGATCGTCCTGGTTTTGCACAACAATGACCTCAATCAGGTGACATGGGAACAGCGGGTTATGGAAGGCGATCCAAAGTTTGAGGCATCGCAGGACCTGCCGGATTTCCCATTCGCGCATTACGCCGAGTCATTGGGGCTCAAGGGAATTCTGGTGAATTCACCGAAGGACCTGGGCCGCGCTTGGGATGAAGCTTTTGCATCAGACCGGCCAGTGGTGCTCGAAGCCATCACCGATCCTGACGTGCCGCCGTTGCCACCGCACATCACTCTGAAACAGGCGAAAGCTTTTGCCACCACACTGTGGAAAGGCGATCCACGCGAAGGCGGCATCATCCGGGAGTCATTCCGCGAAATGGCGGATACGTTCTTTCCGGGTAAGGGTTAGGGAAAGCAAGGTAACGCAGAGTTTCGCTTTCCAGAAACTCTGCGACGTTTCTCTCGCTGCAGCCAAAAACTGCGGAGTTAAAGAACAACTCCGCGCTTCTCCGCTCGCCCCCCCTCTCCCGCCGCGGCGGGAGAGGGGGGACCGCGAAGCGGTGGGTGAGGGTGCCGGCCGCCGCGGCAACGCTAAGGCGAGCGGAGTAGCGCAGATAAAGGCTAAGACGAATGGCAAAAGCAAAACCAGCTTCGAGCGCCGCAGTCATCGAACGGATTGATGTCTCGGCGCACACTATACCCACGGATTTTCCCGAATCTGACGGCACAATTAAATGGGATAAGACGACTCTGGTAGTGGTTGAGGCCACGGCGGAAGGGATCCGCAGCCTGGGCTATACCTATGCGGACGTGGCAACTGCGCAGCTCATCAGGGATCTGCTGGCGGGAGAGGTTCAAGGCTTCGATGCCATGGATGTCCCCGGCGCTTGGGCGGCCATGGTCCATGCGATTCGCAACCTTGGCCGGCCAGGGATCGCATCGATGGCCATCGCCGGGGTTGATAGCGCGCTTTGGGACTTGAAGGCGCGCCTGCTGAACTTGCCGCTGATCACGCTTCTTGGGGCGGTCCGGAAAAGCGTGCCGGTATATGGCAGCGGCGCTTCACCTCATATTCTGATGAGCAGCTAGCGTCTCAATTTGAGGCGTGGGCGGCGGAAGGCATCACCCGCTTCAAGATGAAGATTGGCCGCGTGCCCAGACGCGACGTTGAGCGCGTGCGGGCCGCCCGCGCGGCCATCGGGCAGCAGGCAGAACTTTTTGTGGATGCGAATGGTGCCTACAGCCGCAAAGAGGCACTGGCTTTCGCGGACGCCTTTGGCGAGTTCGGCGTAAGCTGGTTCGAGGAACCCGTAAGCTCGGATGATCTTGAGGGCCTGCGGCTGCTCCGCGATCATGCCCCCGGCGGCATGGACATCGCGGCCGGGGAGTATGGATACGACCTGCCCTATTTCTGCCACATGCTGGACGCGGGTGCGGTCGACGTACTCCAGGCCGACGCCTCGCGCTGCGCAGGCATCACGGAGTTCTTAAGAGTGGGCGCTCTGTGCGAAGCGCGATCCATGCCGCTCTCGGCCCATTGCGGTCCCTCCTTGCATGCACATCCTTGCTGTGCTCTCAGCCCCGTACGGCACATCGAGTATTTTCACGACCACGAGCGGATCGAGCACATGTTGTTTGATGGCGCGCTTACGCCGGTTAAGGGCGCGCTGCACCCGGATCTCTCCAGTCCCGGCTTGGGCCTGGAACTGAAGCGAGCGGATGCTGAACGCTACGCTGTCTCTTGTTAAGGATTACAAATTATAGTGACGCCCTCTGCTGTAGCGCCGGTGTCCCCACCGGCGTCTTTCGGCGCTGAGGACAGCGCCGCTACAGGGAAAGCTGTCACTATAATTTGTAATCCTCAATAGCGGCAGAATTCGCCAGCCATTTCCGACGGCTAGGTATTCAACGGAGATTGAGTGTCAGCACAAACGGCTAACGCCAAGGGTTCGCGCCATCGATCCGTTTCCTATAGGCTCAGCACGACGAACGCGGTGATCCTGAAAGACGCGGACATCTTCTTCCTGGCAAAACGTGACGGCAGTGTTCCGCTAGGAGGCAAGCATGGATTCGGCCTTTACTACCACGATTGCCGTTTCCTGGACGGTTACGAACTCAAAGTGGGCAACGTGCAACCCGAAGGGCTGGTGGCCGCTGCCGCCTCATCTTTCAGGGCCATCTTCGAATTAACAAACTCGGAGCTTGCCCCAGCACCCGGTGTCACAATCAAAAATCGGCGCATCGGGATCAAGTGGGAGCGGATCATCGAATTCGGGAAGCTCACCCTTCTCGACCGGATTACCTTTCGCAATTTTGACATAGCTCCCATCGACTTCCCGGTCTTGCTGACGTTTCAAGCCGGATTCCAAGATATTTTTATCGTTCACGGCGGCAGCAAAGGGAAGAGAACCGGCAAACTGCGCGCGCCCGTCTGGGACAGCGGAGTGCTGAGGTTCGCCTACAAGGGAGTGGATAAGATTTATCGGGGTTTGGCGATCCACTTCCTGCCTGATGTCGAACCGACCGGTGATGGCGTCGCCAAGCTTCAGATGCACCTGCATTCGGGGGAAAGCCAAGACATTCGGGTCTCGCTGGTGCTCGCTGAGTCGTCTGAGGAAGCGCGGGGCCAGCCGCACGGTTACACGGAGTCCGATTTTGGCAGCGTCGAAGATGCAATGCGCCGCACGGCTATTGAGTGGGCCGCAAAACACACCGAGATCGAGAGTGACAGCCGGTTGCTTAACGAGACGATGGAGCGTTCCTTAGCCGATCATCTGATCTTGAGAAGCACGCTGGACAACGACCATTACTTCGCGGGCGGCTTGCCGTGGTTCTGTGCCCTGTTCGGCAGGGACAGTCTCATTTCCGCGCTGCAGATGCTCGCCTATTCGCCATCACTCGCTGCTCAAACGCTCCGTTTACTGGCCAGGTTTCAAGGACAACGCGTTGATCCATCGCGTGATGAGGAGCCGGGCAAGATTCATCACGAGCTGCGGTGCGGTGAATTGGCCAACTCCAAACAAATCGCGCAAACGCCGTATTACGGTTCAGTGGACGCCACGCCGTTGTTTCTCATCCTGCTTTGCGAGCATGCCGCCTGGTCAGGCGATCTGACCTTGTTCCATCAGTTGCGGAGCAGTGTCGAAGCGGCGCTCGAGTGGGTGTCAAAATACGGTGATCTTGACAAGGACGGATACCTTAAGTACAAGTGCAAGGCCAAGAAGGGGTTGGCCAATCAAGGCTGGAAGGATTCGGGAAACGGCATCGTTAATGAAGATGGCAGCCTCGCTGAGCCCCCCATCGCTTTAGTGGAAGTGCAAGGTTACGTATACTTGGCGAAGACCTTACTGGCTGACCTCTACCGGCGGGCAGCCGAGCCGGACCGCGCGGACCAGCTTCTTCAGGAGGCCGCGAAACTGCGTTCACATTTCAATCAGGATTTCTGGTTGCAGGATAAAAACTTTTATGCGATGGCGCTTCAGAATCACAACCAGCCAGCCTCGGTCATCTCCTCGAATCCAGGCCAGGCGCTGTGGTCAGGCATCGTCGATTCCAATAGAGTCAAGTTGGTGGCCGACCAGCTCATGCGGGAAGACATGTTTAGTGGTTGGGGTATCCGCACCTTGTCCGAACGTGAGCGGCGGTACAACCCCATCGGCTATCACCTTGGGACCGTGTGGCCACACGATAACTCGATCATCGCGATTGGACTGCGTAAGTACGGGCTGGACGACGATTTCCAGCATGTGTTTGGCGGAATCCTCGAAGCTGCTTCGCGGTTTGAGCATCACCGGCTCCCGGAGCTCTTTTCGGGTTTTGCGCGCAAGGATTATGGTGTTCCGGTCCCCTATCCCGAAGCCTGTCATCCTCAGGTCTGGGCTGCCGGAGCGATCCCGATGATGCTGCAGACGGCTCTGGGTCTTGTGCCATTGGGGTTCGAAAAGCGGCTGCGGATCGTGCGTCCTGTGCTGCCCGATTCTGTCCAGCACCTTGAGATCCGCCGGCTCAAGGTTGCTAACGCTACTGTGAACCTGCGATTTGAGCGAACTTCCAACCGTCGAGTCGCGGTGAAAGTCCTCCAGCTTGATGGCGAGTTGGACATCAGCGTCGAACCGGAGTAGAGGGAGAATACCTATAGGCGGGTGCGAAATGAGACATAGAAATGAGCACGAAGTGGTTGTCGTCACGGGTGCGACAGCCGGCGTTGGACGAGCGACGGTACGAGCATTTGCGAAGAGGGGAGCGCACATCGGACTCTTGGCGCGCGGGCACGATGGCTTGGAGGCGGCGCGGCTTGAAGTCGAAGCTGCGGGAGGGAAAGTATTGGCGCTTCCCACCGACGTGGCCGACGCCAAGCAAGTTGAAGACGCTGCCAAAGCGGTCGAAGCTGAGTTTGGCCCGATCGATATCTGGGTGAACAACGCGATGACCACGGTGTTCTCGCCTTTCACGGAAATCACTCCCGCCGAATTCAAAAGGGCGACCGAAGTGACCTATCTTGGCGCGGTCTATGGCACGATGGCCGCGCTGAAAAGCATGATCCCGCGCGATAAGGGATGCATCGTTCAAGTCGGCTCAGCGTTGGCCTACCGCTCGATTCCCCTGCAGGCGCCTTACTGCGGCGCCAAGCACGCCATCGCAGGCTTCACGGACACCTTGCGCACCGAGTTGATCCACGACAAACGCAACATCCGCGTGACGATGGTGCAGATGCCCGCGCTGAACACGCCACAGTTTAACTGGTGTAAAACTCGGCTTCCGCGGCATCCTCAGCCGGTTCCTCCCATCTTTCAGCCCGAGGTTGCTGCCGAGGCCATTGTCTGGGCCGCGCATCACAGGCGGCGCGAGGTCTGGGTGGGTCTGCCCACGGTGGAGGCTATTCAGGGAAACAAGATCGCTCCAGGCTGGCTGGACCACTACCTCGCCCGCACGTGTTACGGCGGCCAACAGACCGATCAGCCTGTTGATCCCAACCGCCCCAACAACCTTTTCGAGCCGGTATCGGGAGATCCCGGTGCTCATGGAAACTTTGACAGCGTGGCACACGACTCTAGCCAGCAGTTTTGGGCCACAGCCCACCGCGTGTGGCTGGTTCTGGCTGGCATTAGCGTCGTAGGCGCCGCGTGGGCCGCCTTTCGGAGGTGAAATCAAATGAAACTCATAGAGAGAAATGCGGCGCAAGCAGAAGAGCTTGGTCGTGAGTTGCGCCAGGATTCGGATACGTCTTTGAAGTGCCGCCGCGGTGTGGTGGGATTATCGCTTACCTCAATCGTCTCGATGGGGATCATCGCACTTTACCAAATCGGCATCCTCAAGCACGTTCCGGAGCCGCCGTTTCCGGGTTTCGACGCTGACAAAGTGAATGGCTCGGCTCAAGCCTATGCGTATCTTTCGACGCCAGACGCGGTCTTTGGCCTCGGAAACTACGCCACCACCCTGAGCTTGGCAGCCATGGGGCCAGCGAACCGCGCCGAAAAACAACCGTGGGTTCCCATCGCCCTGGCGGCGAAAGTAGGGGCGGATGCTATCCTGGCGGGTAAACTGACAGTCGATCAATGGACAAAACATCGGGCATTCAGCTTCTGGTGCCTGCTTTCTGCGGGCTCAACGCTCGTGGCTCTGCTGCTGGTTCTTCCGGAAGCGCACGCTGCCCTGCGTGAGCTGAAGCAAAGAATAGACTGACGGTTCTCCATCTGCCCTGACGTGCTGCCGTCAACGCCTTGACTCCATGCCGGTCTAAGAGAATGCGCGTCATGCGCAAGAAGAGGAGCAGGCTACCGCTCACGATAGAAAGAAATAACGAGAGAGTGGAACCCCTTCGATGCTCCTTGCAGGAGCGGCCGTGAGATCTTATGGTGTGCTGCCTTTCAATAGGGTGATGTCGTAGGCTTACTGACTGCTGATCGGAACCCGTTTGGCAGTCACTTCCAAAGTCGGCCCCCTCGGGTTGCGGGTTCCGAAGGAAAAAGAGGAGTTCGCCCCGTGGCCGAAAAGATCGATCTGCTGCCCCGGCGACTCCTGCAACTGTTAGCCCGCTTTGCGATGATCGAATCTGGACCCACGTTGAGCTTCGCGAAAGCCGCTGTCGCCGCTGGAGCGATGAAACAACAAAGTTAGCGCGGTACGCAGTCCTACAGAAATAGCCCTGAACTCGCGGGCAGGCTCCGATATACCTTTTTCAATGGAGCCGCTTAGCTGCTCCACGCCTGTTAGCACGTCAGTTGCCACCTGGTCAGCGTAGCCGAGTTGTTTTCGCGAAACATCCCCGGCAAGATCCGCTACGCTCCTCGCCTGATCGCTGATATCCGCTACGTTGTGACCTATGCGCATGAGAACATCCACAGCATCGCGCGCCTTGGTGGTCAGATCCGTGATAACCGCCGCATGATAGAGTAACTTAGCCTCAATTTGTTTTACTTTGGCGTATAACCGCGCTATTCCGAAAAGAACAGCAAGCAGAACAATGGCTTGCATCGCCACCGACACTACGACAGCCAAGACAAAAATGATAAACCAGACATGCATATCATAGTTCATTGCAGTGGACTCCTCTCGAGAATCTCGCGCTGACGCTCATGGGCCCAGATGTCCCAACTCATCTTGCGTCCGCCGGTGCTCGTGAACAAAGTCGTCATCTGCTGCAGCGGGCAACAAGTGTCCACAGGATACCTAACGACCGCACTGGAGGCCTCGCGGCCTCCTGCCGGCAGATGCCGCTGGGACGGCCAACGGTACTCTCTCTGCCAAATTACGTACTGCTCAATTAGGTTCGTACCGGCAGAATGTTGAACTAAACGACTTCAACAAAAATTACCACCAAGACACTAAAGACACCAAGAAAGACTGGAGAGTAGAAATACAAACCAGAAGCGGGTGGCCTTCTGCTCTCTGCTCTTCTTTGTACCGTGGTGTCTTGGTGGTGCATCTTTTGGGCTCTGAATTTCCAATAGCTTTGGATAGACTTTAGTCCCAATAGGGCTTGCTGCCGTAATATGTGAAAACCTGGGCTCCCCAGGCCCGATCAGCCATGTTAGGCCATCGATCCTTATCAAATCCAGGCGCATTTTTGAGCCGTTCCTTATCGACATTCAAAATGAATCTCTTTTCGTTTTTGTCGATGGTCAGGGAGCTCCAGGGGATGGCAAATAGCTTATCACCCATGCCCAAAAATCCGCCGAAAGAGAGGACCGCATACGCAACGCGGCCTGTGCCCAGATCGATCATTAAATGCTCGATCTTTCCAAGATCTTCCTCCTGAGGGTTCACGACCCTGTCTCCAGTGAGAGTGTCTGCCGCTAAAACATCTTGATTAGGTGCCATCCTGGTTTGTGTCATGGTGTTTCCTTCCTTTCTGTGTAGAAATCGGACTAAGAGCAAGCATAGTCGCTGGGGCTTTTAGTGGCTGGTCAAAATTGCACAAATGGGGTTTTTTGGAAACCCTCGGCTTGGGCACTTCGGCGGCGGGCCGGAAACTTTTGCTGCAAAGGTAGTTGCCGCGCGGGCTCATCCGCGCCTTTTCCGCGCACGCATGAAACTCATCGACAGCCCGCTGTTCACTTTTGACCAGAAGCGTAGCGCTACGCTGTTTTACGCTCTCAGATTGAAAGGCAAAAAAGACATGCGAAACAATGAGGAGGACATCATGGAGCAGTCGCAGCGCTCGAATTTTCTCGATGGGGTGCCGCAGACCATTGCCCCGGAGGTGGAATCAGTGGTCCACCACATTCGTGAGGGTAGATTTCAACGTAGTCTCGCGTTGGTTGCCGGTCTCTCAAGTTTGATGAGCGGCCTCGAGGTCGCCTATGAGCATTATCGTGGAAGTTATGGTCAGCGGATCATGTACTCGCCCGTCGTATTGAGCCCTGCTTTGTGTGCCGCAGGGATGTGGGCGTTCAAGAGCCGGCGCGCGGCGCGAACGGTGTTGCCCATCGTCTCCAGCGCTGTTCTCGCTGACTGCCTCATCGGATTCGGCTTTCACATCCGCGGAATCGCCCGCAAGCCGGGCGGATGGAGGATTCCAGTAACCAACGTGGTGATGGGGCCACCCGTTTTCGCTCCACTCTTGTTCGGCATCAGTGGATATCTGGGGGTGGTGGCTTGCTTCTTGCGCCGGGAAGACGCTCCGGATGGTGGGTGGCTACCTGGTGCCGCGCGTCCACTCCCCAAATGGACGAAGCTGCTACCGGGAGGCTGGCGACAGGAAGAGATTACCGTGGATCAGGATTTGCGCGAAGGCCGCTTTCAGAAGCACATGGCGCTGGCCACCGCGGGTTCGGCATTCTTCAGCGGGGTGGAAGCGCTCTACTCCCATTACAAAAACAACTTCAAGTACAAAGCCCAGTGGACTCCGGTTATGATCGCGCCCGTCCTTATGGGGACGGCTTTTGGCGCGATGAAGAGTAGGAAAATTGCGCACACAGCTCTCCCTGCGGTCTCGGCCCTGGCCGTTGCGGATGGCGCCATTGGCTTCTATTACCACGCGCGTGGCGTGAAGCAGCGTCCGGGAGGCGCAAAGCATCTGCTCTATAACATCATGTACGGTCCGCCCGTCCTGGCTCCGCTCCTCTTCGCCGCCTGTGGATTTCTCGGTTTGCTTGCCAGCTTCTTACGGAGGGAACGCTAATGCCGAATTCAGACCGCACTCGATGGCCTGTTGATCCCAAGACGGGCCAACCCTTGCCGCCGCGCGCGCAACCCGGCTACTACCCGGGGTTCAGCACGTTAAGCCAAAAGAGTTTTTGGGATGAAGCGACGCGCAACGTCGTCATGGCCCGGGTAGAGAAAGTGCCGCCGGTTCGCTTCTTCTCTCCACAAGAAGCAGTGCTCCTGCAGGCAGTTTGTGACCGTATACTGCCGCAGGACGATCGCGACGAAGCCCACAAGATTCCCGTCCTTAATTTTATTGATGACCGCCTGTATAACAACCGTCTCGATGGCTACCGCTATCAGGATATGCCGCCGGACCAGGAAGCGCACCGGCTCGGCCTGCAAGGGATCGAGGCGGTGGCGCTGCACATGTACGGCCAATCTTTTATTGACCTAGGTTCACTTAAGCAAGATTCTGTGCTGAAGACGTTGCATGATAGCAAGCCGCCAGCGGGCGAGACAATCTGGCAACGCCTGCCGGTGCATCGGTATTGGTTTCTCCTCGTGCAGGATGTTGTGGACGCTTATTATGCGCACCCTTATGCCTGGGATGAGATCGGTTTTGGCGGCCCCGCGTATCCTCGAGGCTACATGCGGCTCGCGCGGGGCGAGCCGGAGCCCTGGGAGGTGCGCGAGCAGCGCTACGAATGGAAATGGCCTCCTTCCTCGCTCTCGGGGGGGTTCGACCCGATCGCCGCGTCGCTCGAGCACGAAGCGAGTTCCGGCCAAGGAGGAAAGCATTGAAGAAACCGCTTCTGGGTGCCTTCGCCGGTCCTAAAGAACACGAGCATAAGCTGGGGCCCATTCAGCGCCTTCGGGTTCCGATGCAGCGCTATCAGCCGAAGGAAAGGGTTGATTATTGTATCGTCGGTGTAGGGTCCGCGGGCGGCGTGCTGGTGCAGCGCCTCGCGCGGGCCGGCTTCAGTGTCGTAGGACTTGAGGCAGGGCCCTTCTGGGATACCGAGCGCGATTGGGTGAGCGATGAGGCTGGTTCGTACAAACTGTACTGGAACGAGTTGCGAATCTCCGGCGGAAAAAACCCGCTCGCTCTGGGGGCCAACAACAGCGGCCGTGGCGTGGGCGGCGGCTCAGTCCACTGGGCAGCTTTCGCCCCCCGCTTTCATCCTTCCGATTTCCGTATCCACACGGAAGACGGGGTCGGCGTAGATTGGCCGATTTCCTACGCGGACATCAAGCCCTATTATGAGTTGCTGGAAAAGGAGATGCCCGTTTCCGGTCCTGCCTATTATCCTTGGGGTGATCCTCATGGCTACCCCTATGGTCCTCACCCGATGGGCGCATGTGGCAATGCCTTGATCCAAGAATGTACCAAGCTCGGCATTCCCGTCAGCATTGGTGGTCCTGTCGCAATTCTTGCCGGCTCGCATGGAGACCGGCCCCATTGTATTTATCGTGGATTTTGCATCCAGGGCTGCAAGGTGGGCGCAAAGCAGAGCACACTCATCACCCACGTTCCCGATGCGCTGAAGCATGGTGCCGAAATACGGGACAACTGTATGGCAGCGCGCATCAACCTGGGGAAGGAAGGCCGGGTCACCGGCGTGACCTACTTCGACGGCGATGGTCACGAGATGGAGCAGAAAGCCAAGGCGGTGATCGTCTGCGGCTACGCCATTGAGACACCCCGCTTGCTGCTCAATTCAGCTTGCCCGGGTTTCGAAACGGGACTGGCAAATTCCAGCGGGACGGTGGGCCGATATCTGATGGTGCAGGCTGGCAATGTGGTTCTCGGCCGGTTCTCCGAACCTGTCCGCATGTACAAGGCACCGCCTGCGCATGCCCTGACCGAAGAGTTTTATGAGACTGACCCCAAACGGGGGTTTGCGCGTGGGTTTGCGATCCAGACGGTCGGCCCTCTCCCGATCGCCTTTGCCAAGCAGATGATGACCGCCAAGGGAGCTTGGGGTTGGGGCATGCGCGAGTTGATGATGGAATACAATCACTGGGCCGCCATCGCTTTGCTGGGTGAAATTCTTCCCTGGGAAGACAACCGCGTGGAGCTGGCGGAAGAGACGGACCAGCGAGGGCTCCGAGTCGCTCAGGTTACATTCAACCTGCACGAGAACGATAAACGGCTGATCGAGTACGGCAAGAACAAGGTGATAGAGGTTATGTGGGCGGCCGGCGCGGAGGAGGTCATTCAGGAGTCACGCTACGCTCATCTCGTGGGAGGTGCGCGCATGGGGAACGACCCCGCGACGTCGGTGGTCGATAAATTCGGACACGCGCACGATATCCCCAACTTGTTTGTCTGCGATGGCAGTATCTTGCCCACGCAGGGCTCCGCGAATCCGGGGCTGACCATCCAGGCATTGGCCGCGCGAACGGCCGATTACCTCATCTCACAAAAGGATACCGTCTTCACGACATCTGCTCCCTCCATGGAGTCGCCAAAGATTCGGCGAGATCTCTCTCCGCCGGATACCTGGGGCAAGGGCGTGCCACGTCTCGTCCGTGGTAGTTAACGGGTACCCACGTTCAAGTTGGAGCGTTCTATGGGAATTGACGGACGCCAAACACCCGGCAGCCAAGAGGATGTCGCTGAGCCAAACTCCACAACGGCTGAACCGCATGACAGAGGATATGCGTACTGGTTCGTGATCTCCGTCGCCTTAATGCTCGGATTCATGCGGTACGGGCTAAGGCCATCCCACAGAAAGGCGAGTGCAGTTCCTGCTAACGAGCCGCTGACGGTGCAGCCTGACACGGCAGCGGCGCACTCCAAACCAGCGGAAGATGCGCTGAGCGAGGCTGATGACCGGATCGTCGGGAGTCACTGGCTGCCACCGCAGACCGGCGTCATTCCGCGTGTGAGATTCCTGTTTTGGTGGGTTAGCGTGCTCTGGGCAATCCCCATCGGAATGGTTTTTCTGGTCATCGGAATTGCCGTGGCACAAGGATTGCGAGACATCCCAGCGGTGCAGCATTTCATCGCCGCTTATCCCGGGCAGGTTTCCGTACCGGTGTACTCAGGCTACCCAGCATGGCTGCGATGGCAACACTTCTTCAACTTCTTCTTGATCTTTTTCATCATCCGCTCAGGCATTCAGATTCTCGCCGATCATCCGCGCCTCTATTGGAACCGGAACTCTACCCCTGGCATGGAATGGTTCCGCTTCCAGCACAAGGTCCCGAGGGATCGGGCCTGGACATCGAAAGACGATTCCGTAACGCTGCCCGGATGGCTCGGTATCCCGGGAATTCGCCATACTATCGGGCTAGCCCGTGAGTGGCACTTCTCGTTCGATTTGTTCTGGCTAATCAATGGAATCATCTTCTACATCATGTTGTTCACGACCGACCAATGGAAGAGGCTGGTTCCTCTCTCATGGAGCGTTTTCCCCAACGCAGTCTCCACGGGTATCCAGTACTTTTCCTTGACGTTTCCGTCCAATCAGGGATGGACGTATTTCAACGGGTTGCAGCAAATCACATATTTCATTACGGTGTTTATCGCGGCCCCAGCCGCTGTGGGCACGGGACTGATGCAATCGCCGGCGATTTCCAACAAGGTGGGCTGGTTTGGCAGGTTGGTGAACCGGCAGGCTGCCAGAACGATCCACTTCGCGGTGCTGGGCTGGTTCATATTCTTTATCGTCGTCCACGTCACCATGGTTTTTATCACCGGCCTGTTGGGGAACCTGAACCACATGTTCGCCGGCATCAACAGCAATTCGCCCGAAGGATTTGGGATATTCTGTGCCGCGATGCTGGTGGTGATTGCGACTTGGTTCCTGGCTTCGCCCCTGACCCTCCGGCACGCTCGCTTCATTCAAAACGCCGGAGAAGCGGTGCTGGGGAGGCTCAAGGCCGTGGCTGAATTATGGAAGCCAACCAACCAATATTCGGAGCGGCAGATCGCGCCCTTCTTCTGGAAAAACGGCACCATGCCGAAGTCCGCGCAATACGAAGAGATGGTCAAGAGAGGGTTCGCGAATTACTTCTTGCGCGTGGGCGGACTGGTTGAAAATCCAAAGACGTTCTCCTTCGCGGAACTGAAGTCGATGCCGAAGCAGGAGCAGATCACCGAGCACTTTTGCATTCAAGGCTGGTCTGGCGTCGCCAAGTGGGGCGGCGTTCCCATGGGCGACATCCTGGATATCGTAAGGCCCACCCCTGAGGCTCGCTACGCTGTTTTCTACTCTCTTGCCCCCGGCGACGATGGAGGCTCCTACTACGAGGTTTGCGAGACAAGGAACGTGCGTCATCCAATGACCATCCTCGCCTATGAAATGAATGGAAAGCCGGTCAGCATACCTCACGGAGCACCGCTGCGGCTGCGAGTTGAGAACGAACTCGGCTTCAAGATGGTGAAATGGGTCGAGGCCATCGAATTCGTTCATGACTTCCACCACCTCGGAGCCGGCAAGGGGGGATACTCTGAGGATCACGAATTCTACGGTTATCGCGATCCCATCTGATGATCTCGTTTCTTTATTGAGAGTCATCCACCTGAAAACCGCTGCCATCATCTTGGACAGTGCAGGGGCCATGACCGGCAAACGCAGAGTTCCCGCTGAATTGCCACGCGGACGGCCATTGCGGAGCGTCAGAAGGCGCGCTCGCCCAATCATACTCAGCGGAATCCGGAAGACCTGGATGGAAACCTCGCATGAAGAGTCCAAGAATTGAAGATTACGCGCTCATCGGTGACTGCGAAACGGCGGCGCTGGTCGGGCGCAATAGCTCGCTGGACTGGCTGTGCTGGCCCGAGTTTTCGTCCCCAGCCTGCTTTGCGGCCCTGCTCGGCACGCCTGAGAACGGCCGCTGGCTGATGGCTCCCAAAAGCTCCAGGGTGAACACCACCCGCCGCTACCGCCCGCACACTCTCATTCTGGAGACCCGCTTTGAAACGTCCTCCGGAGTTGTCGAGCTTATCGACCTGATGCCGATTCGGGAGAAGAACTCCAACGTCATTCGCATCGTCCGGGGACGTGAGGGGAAAGTGCCGATGCGGATGGAGCTCATGCTGCGCTTCGAGTACGGGCGCACAGTCCCGTGGCTAGAGAAGGCTGGCGACGACACTTGGATTGCGAGCGCCGGAGCCAGCATGGCCATTCTCCGCACGTCCGAAAAGGTTCAGGAGGAAGAGGATGGTCTCTTGAGCGCGGATTTCACCGTCAAGTCGGGAGAGAGCGTCGTATTTGTGCTGACCTACGGCCGCTCCTACGAGCAGCCACCGGCGCCAATCGACCCTGAGAAGGCGTTGATTGAAACCGATGCCTTCTGGACAAAGTGGTGTTCGCAAGGCCGCTACCAAGGGCCATGGATCAATGCTGTCGAACGTTCTCTGATGACACTGAAGGCGCTTACCTATCATCCATCCGGTGGCATCGTCGCCGCTCCCACGACCTCGCTGCCAGAGCGCATCGGTGGCTCGCTGAACTGGGATTACCGCTACTGCTGGCTGCGCGATGCGTCTCTCGCGCTTGCGGCGATGATTGATGCCGGCTTTCACGAAGATGCAATTCACTGGAAGCGATGGCTGCTTCGCGCAGGGGGTCGTAACGCCTCGCAGGTGCAGATCATGTATGGACTGGCGGGAGAGCGGCAGATCCTAGAATGGGAGGCGGACTGGCTGCCGGGATATCAGCAATCGAGTCCTGTCCGGGTTGGCAATGCGGCCGTGAAGCAAACGCAACACGATATCTACGGCGAGATGGCCCATGCGCTCTTCCATGCACGTGAATCGGGCATTCCCTGCGACGAGCGTGAGCTGAAGTTGCAGCAGAACTTGACGGAACACCTCACCAAGGTATGGCGGCAGCCCAGCTCGGGTATGTGGGAGGAACGCTCCGAGCCACGTCACTTTACCTGTGCCCGGGCGATGGCGTGGGTCGCGCTGGATCGTGCCGTCCACAGCATCGAACGTCACGGCATGGATGGCCCTCTGAGGAAATGGAAGAAACTGCGTGACCATATTCATGCCGACGTATGCCGCCGGGGTTTTCATAAGCGCCTGAACAGCTTCGTGCAGCACTATGGATCGAAACGACTCGATGCCTCGCTCCTGCTGATCCCCATCTTCGGTTTTTTGCCAGCTTCCGACCCAAGGATGCTCGGGACGATTCATGCGATAGAGAAGCACCTGCTTGCTGATGGGATCGTTCTGCGCAATATCCCGGAGACCCGCGAAGCTAAACAGGGAGCTTTTCTGGCCTGCAGCTTCTGGCTGGTCGAGAACCTGTCCATGATTGGCCGGGATGATGATGCACGAAAGCTGTTCGAGAAGCTCCTGACCCTGGCGAATGACGTCGGACTTCTGGCGGAAGAGTATGACATTCACGAAAAACGACTTCTGGGCAACTTCCCGCAAGCGCTCTCGCACATCGCGCTCGTCAACGCAGCCCTCAGATTGAACTCCCGAAGCCCATAAAAACGCGCCGAGAAACCGGATGGAGTCTGCGCCGGTACGGCCGGCCAGCATCGGTTTGCCTCTCAACGATACCGAGAAATACAACCGGACTCAACGATATCAAAGACGCGCAGAAAATAATGACGGGGCTGAAATGTCGTCGTTTTAAGATGACCGGTCACTAGAGGGTCCGCATTCGTCCTCGTTGGGATTACTTCAATAACGTTCCATCCGCCGCGGTTCTGATCTGTCCTACGCGCAGGGACTCTTCGTAAACTGGATGAGCAGTTGTAACCAAACACATGAGCATTACTGAACTTACGTTGAGTCAAGCAAAGCATATAAAGAAAGAGTGCCCCAAAATGTGCAGGAGAAAGTAAATGATTTTACCCCGAAAGTAAGACGGCCCCGGAGGTTCAGTGGTGATCACCGGTCTTTATCTGCTTATAGCCTTTTCTTTTTCTTTTTTCTACCCTGTGGGTCTTTTGCCCGGAAATTGCCCCCTAGTTCTGCCAAACCGCTCATTGCAGACGGCACTCCTGTTAAACTCCAACTAGCTCAAACCATCTCCTCTGCGCATGCTCGTCTCGGTGATCGTCTGGAATTTGTAGTCGTAGAAGATGTGGTGGCCGGGGGATTTCTAGTCATTCCTGCAGGGACGATTGCCCGGGGTTCTGTTATCAAAGTTGAACGTAAGCATTTCCTCGGGCTTGGAGGCAAGGTGAGCATCAAGCTCAATTCGGTTGAGCTAGTCAACGGCGCCAGGGTTAAGTTGCGTGCCCGCCGGGCATTTAAAGGAAGTTCTCATACTGAACGGATGGCCGCAGAGATGATCGTTACCGGGTTCATTTACATGCCTGCTGCGCTGATCTTCCTGCTTTCCCGTGGCCGTGACTGTACTGTCCTGAAGGGTACAGAAGTGACAGCGTATACTGATGGTGATTCTTGGGTGCAATCGGCAGGCTTGGCAAAGGCAAAAGAAAGCGTTTCAACGCTGGGCGAGATGATCGCTTTCCTGCCGCCACGCGTGCTCGATAGTCAAGGCCGCAAGGGTGATATGATAAATCTCATTTTCATTGCCAGAAAAAAGGACCTTCAACGGGCCTTTAAGCTTGCCGGTTGGGTCAAAGTGGACAAATTAACGCCCGCGATTATCTGGCATCTGTTATGGCATCGAGAGCATTATGTCAAGCTGCCCATGGACACTTTTTACGTCTTTGGGAGGGCCCAGGACTACTCGTATGCCCTACCCGATCCGGCTGCGACAGTCACCCGGCGTCATCACCTCCGAATCTGGAAAACAGATTACAAAATGAATGGCCTCCCCATCTGGGTGGGCGCCGCAACCCATGACGTGGCGATTAAGATCAAGATGCGAAAGCTTCGGGTCCTTCACCGAATCGATCCCGACGTAGATGCGGAGCGCGAGTTCATCGCCCAGGATTTGGCAGAGACACATCTGATAGCTCAAGTGAAGTACTTTTCTTCCTCTCACCCTGTCTTCGAAGCGCAAACCGTTGACGGTGAGGCCTACCATTCAGACGGCAGGATACTCCTGCTGGATTTGAATCAAGAAAACGACTCAACGGTCGCGACGATTCAAGGTAAAGACCACGTCCTGGAAGGTCCCCTCCTTTCTTTTTCCAAATAAAATAGATCAGGCGGCATGCAGCTTCTCGCGAACCCTCGGGTACTCTGCCAGAAACACTTCGACAAACTCCTAGCGCTCCGCCAGAAATCAGGGGGCTTGGCATCCAAAGGCACCGGTTAAAGCCTGGCGGTATCTGAGCTGTCTGTTCAAATATGCTCAAAGTGTTCAAACAGGCTATTAAACGCCTTTTGCGAGAATAACCGAGGTTAATTTCGTATTCCGGCTTACTTTGCCCTTTGGAACGTTCGGTTGGGGTGGCGGGAGTGTGGGGGGCCTCTAAAGGCGGGGCAGACGCGTACGTGCCGCAAGCCTGCGTTGAATAGAGATTCTTTTGGCAAACGAAACGGCTGCGTGCCCACGGCTTGCAATTCCACTAAAGAGGACGATCAGCTTTGGCGCGAAACCTGGTTTATCTTGTATTTGTAGGGGAGGCCTTTGGGCTAGATCGTCTAAGGTCAGGCGTGGCGTTAGCCATGGAGTCAAAACATGCTCACTGTCGCTATAAAATATCTGGTATACGGGCACGTCCAGGGCGTCCGCCAGTCTCTCTATGATCTCCGAGGAGGGAACCTCATGACCGTGTTCCACTTGACAGGGATATGCTCGCGTTAGCCCGGCCCCTAGTGCGATTTCACCGGGAGATAGGCCCTTCTGGTCGCGAAGTTCCCGGATTCGTCTGCTGATTACCATGGCTCCTCCATATGCTTCACGTTTACCTCTTAAGAGTCAGGAACTACCCTGCTTATCAAAAGCCAGTTCTCACGATGGGTCGAGGCATTCCCACCTATGCAAAGGGCCGCCATAACTTTTAGAACTACTATGACCATGGAGACTGTGACATGTACTAAAAAAAGGCTGTCTGTCCAATATTGAACATTTGAAAGGTCCATCGGAAGACTTATTCGGGTGCGCTATGCGTCGAGACTTAATCAGGCAGGATGATGTCGAGAAGTAGATGGCTTACTTGCCATACTGACTGGCACGGCTTAACCGATGCGGGCTAGCGTGGCCCCCGCGAGCTTCCCGCAACACTGCAGTTAGGATGCAAAAAAACCCCGCTGAATGCACCAGCGGGGCTTTGAAGTTGCAAGCGGCAACAAACAGCCTTCTAGCTCAAAAAAAAGACTTTCCTACGCCGCACCAACAAGCCTAGGCCCACCAATCCCGTTCCAAAAAGCATCAGTGAGGCCGGCTCAGGAACTGTACTCGTTGTTGAGAAGAATTGGTCTTCGGACGAAACGCTGGCCTGCCCGTTTGCGTTTTGACCGCCCGAGACTTGAATATCCTTACTGATGCCCACCATGGTAACGCCGTTGAAAGAATTGGAGTCCGTCACCTGATTGGCGCTTCCATTGAGGCTGATACTGGTTCCGCCGCTGCAGCCAGGGAGCAACCCTCCGAGGCATTGCGTTTCGTCAACGGAAACCATCCCGCCATTGAAGGCGCCTGCATCGATCGATAAGGCGCTGTCATTGATGAAGCCCCCTGCGTGAACCTTGACGATGTAATCGATCACCACATCCGCCGACTGATTCTGACCGGCAAGCAATGCAGCGTCAAAAATAATCCCGGAGCCATTGGAAGCGCTTATGGGGGTTACTCCGATGCTGGCAGCGGTCGGAAGAGCCACGCCGATCGACTGGGGGTTGGGAAGGGAGAAATCGTAAAATAACAAATTCCCCACCGAGCAGCCGGCGGCTCCGAGATTTATGTAGTCTTGAAGGTTCGCGCCGCTGTTACTTGGGCACGGACCGGCAGGATCTGAAATTGCAAAAACTGAAAAAGCACACAACAATACAGCAAGCAGCAAGATTTTCCTCATGGTGATCGCCCCTCCTTAAGAGGCCAAAAGTCCTGCGGAGATTATTGAGGATTACAAATTATCGTGACACCCAATGTTGTAGCGGCGTTCCGCGACCGCCGGTTTTTCGGCGCTCCCTTCCTGCGTCAGGGCAGGCTCCGAGCGCCGCTACAGAGAGAACGTCACGATAATTTGTAATCCTCAATAGAGCATCCATCTATCAGTGCAACCGCGAGCATGGTAAATTGTGACGCCCGGCTATAGTGCCTTACTCAACGCCCAATGTCTGGTCAATCTAGCTCACAAGGATGAGGCAATGTACTGCTTTAACAATAACTTACAGGCGAATCTTGCGATGAGGATGGACTTTACTCTGTGTCGGGATTGCTGAAAAATATTTTGGGGTATCATGCGGAGCTTTTCGGTTGGCATGGAAACAGTAGGAGAATGGCTTCAGCCGAGTGTCATTCTCAACAGCTTCTCAGGATCAAGTTGGCCGATTGTTTCGATGATCTGTTAGTCGTGAAGGACGACGTTGAGGAGGGAGTTGCGGACTTCCAAGCTACCTGATCCTGCGTTATATTCAATAAAGCCCAACTCTCTGAACTTGTTCATAAAGTGACTGACCCTTGAACGGGTGGTGCCGATCATCTCCGCAAGGGTTTCCTGGCTAACCTTCGCAATGACAGGCTCCGGCGTTGATTCCTTGCCATAGCTTGCCAGCAGCAATAAAGTCCGCGCTAATCGTTTTTCGGCGGAATTGAACAGTTGATCCACCAAGTCCTCTTCAAGCCGTGAATTGCGCGAGAGTAGATAAGAAATAAACGCTTCGGAAAACTCTTGCTCGCTGTGGAGCAAACGGATCATGGCCTCCTTGGTAATCCGGACGATCGTCGCCTCTCCCAGGGCAGTTGCCGTGGATATGCGCAACGGCTGGCCTGCCAAACATCCTTCTCCGAAGAAGCTGCCCTGCTCGAGTATCGCGACCACAGCTTCTTTGCCACGCTGGGAGACGACCGTGAGCTTCACCTTGCCCGTCTGGATGTAGAACACGGCGTTCGCCGCATCTCCTTGTGAGAAGATACCTTGTTGATCATCATACTCCAGGATGGTTTTCCCGCCGTCGATTTTTGCCAGGAGAGCCTCGGGATCAAACTTACCCATCCCCTTACGTGCTGCGTTATTTTCCATAAATATCTCCACAGAAGCGGGCGGGCGGTAGCCTGGGTTTACTTGCCATAAGTATCTCCGCCGTCTTCAGCCGCCTGGGAGTAAGACGCTCCACTATTGATGTGAGCCTTCAGAATTGCGATTATAAATTACAAGATTCGTCTTCTGAAAGCTGTTCAAAATTGCACACCGTCAGTGATGGGTATTGATTTATTTGGTAATAACTTGTACTAGTATGACTTGTACTAGTATGACGTCCTGCGAGGGTAAGAACGTGAGTTTTTGCGGTGGTTTTGTTCCTCGACTCAAAAAATCAATATTGAAAATAAAACACTTAAAAATGTAACGCAGGGTTCGCGTTGTAACCCTGCGGCATTTCCATGTCCTTTGCCTAAAACGAACTTGAAAAGCCGCAGCGTTGAACTGCGAACGTTGCGCTACGGTGCTCTTGAAGGGGGCCAGCGATCCCTTCCAGGGCAGACTCTGACCGCCGCGACAACATCAGTGTGCGGTCACCCTCCAACGTGCATCCTGGAGACAGAGTTGAAAAGTCCAAAAACGTTGAGGAGCCACAAAACTACTGCGACCACCACGACGACGTTCAAAATCGTCTTAATAGAGCCGGCCATAGGTATGTAGTTGTTGACGAGCCAGAGGAGAATACCCACCACAATCAGAACTATCACGATGTGAATTAGCATGATTTAATGAATCTCCTTGCCTTGGGATGAAAATGAAGCGCCGATCTCCTGTGATATCGGAGGCTTCTCAATGAGGCCATTCCCGGACCCTGCAAACTGCGGGTAGCTATACCTCAAGTCGTGCGCCACCATCGCTGACGGGCCGAGTATCCGGACCTTGGCTGTATATTCCGACGAAGTCGGCAGCCACATTCCGCTGACATCCCCAAATATCAATACAATGTGGACCTTTCGCACCCACCACGAAGGGTTTTCTTCCGGTTGGCCTTCGACGCGGTGGATCCGATACGTTGTAGCATCAACCCAGATCGTCCCGCGGAGCAGGTTCTTATCTTCGCGCCGGGGAAGCATCTGAAGGACGTAACAGCGGCGGCCGTTCACAGCCTCTTCGCGGAGGAATCGAAAGCGATAGTTTCCCTGGGAGATATCCGTCGATTGCCCCTCCCGTAGAATGACGGCCTCCCGTTTTAGCACGCGGCGAACAATTTCTTCCCCGATAACACTCCCCTCGGTCTGTTCGATGTGGTACTTCCTTGATTTCGGAGGAGAAAAAACGATATTCGCAACCACCCGCGACCTGGCATGGTTTCTGTCCCGGCCAAACATTTCATATTCCCGCGTCACTGTGTAGGAACTCAGGCGAGTCTCATTTCGAATCGCCGCTTGCGACATCCGAGCCAAAATGGTTTCGAAACCAGGGACAGCAAGCCCGGTACCGGCCTTGGGGGAAGCGATTTCTTTCGACTTCACTTCCCGTTCTGCCGCTGGTATGGATGCTGCCGATTCCGAGGGTCCATAATTCCCAGGGCTCTGCTTTTGCGCCGACTTCAATGAACCCGTCATCAGCGGCAGCGCCACCGAGAGCAGAGCGAGGCTTACCGGGTATCTGCTGTATTTCGTTGCCATTCGCATTCTTCAGGACACGATACACTTAAGCTTTCGTCCGTCCAGCCCGTCTATGGAATCTGAACTCGTTTTGAAGACCGGTCAGCCCATCGAGATGCGCGAGGGGGTGATTGTCCAACCGGAATCAACGCTCAATGCACCCACCTGAAACCAGCGTGGCCACACGGCGCCATGGAAGACCATCGATCTGGCAATGCTCCGGAAGAGACCGGCTCCGAGAACAAACCCTTGAGCATTTCCAAGTCAATTCTCCCGGGCGCACTGTATGACTGTATCCACAAGCAGTCCCGGTAGTTCTTGACGGCATCGCGGCCAGGACTGCGGTTGACTGGACTGAGTGGATGCCAGGCGCTTGGCTTGATCGGCAAGAATCTGCGCGCAAATGGCGTCTACCCGGAGGAAAAGCCACAGGTGGACCTGTGAGGTCATTAGATCCGACAAGTCATAGTCAATTCTCATTTCCCCTCCTTAATCTGTCTCCGCGCGAGACATGCCTTTGACGCGGGAACGCCGAGCTTGTGACCGCTAAATCCGCTCCAATACCACCGGCTGCTACCGTTACTGTTTCTGGTTTTCGTTGGAGCTGTCAGGAGTTACAGCCTTCTTGATACCTTTCCACGCGTGTTTGCCGCCCCGGCCCACTCCCTTGCCAAATTCTTTGCCCGAAGCGATGGGCTTTCCTTTTTTCATCTCGTGGCCCGCTTCCATGCTGCCGGCGCCCACCGATTGACCGGCGCTTTTGAAACTGCCACCGGCGGATTCTGACCCTACGCCGAGTTTATCTGCCGTCTGGGCATCAAGGCGGCCTGTGGCTGCCAGGCTGTTGGACTTCTGGTATTGGCGAATCCCCGCGCGGGTCTGTGGACCCATCAGGCCATCGACTCGGCCCTGATAGTAGCCGTCGCTGCGCAACGTTTCTTGGACCTTCTTAACGTCCTGATGGGTGACGACTGCGGCTTTGTCTCCCCCGGGGTTGGCCATCGAGACGAACGGGGTCAACATCAACCCCAGCATTCCTGTCACACAAAAGATAAGCGCCAATTTGATCCCTGCTGTTTTACTGGTTGTAAACATGATCTTCTCCGATCTAATTGTGGGTTGCAGGTTCGAAAAATTCGACCTGGATAAATCCAATAGCGTCTGGGAGCCGTGCGAGGGCGCCGGTTTTACTTTCTTAGGGCCTTTTCAGCTTTGCCGATTGCTTTTTGCATCCGGCCGGCCGTCTTTTCGCCTTTGCCCCTCGCTTCCAAGCCAGGACTATTCGTCAGTTGTCCTGCTTTCTCCTTGACCTTGCCCTTCGTTTCGTGAAACTTGCCTTCGGTCTTATCCTTGGTGCTTGGCTTCATCATGGTTGCTCCTTTATCTGGATTTCTGGGCTGCGGCTGTGTTCAATCCCACAGAGCGGCCTCACATTCTTCAGGCTTGATGCTCATGTTGCTTCTCTTCTTTCCCAATGGTTTCAAGTAAGGTTTTCATGTCATCCGCGTGCTCTTCCTCGTTGGCGAGAATCCCTTCCATCATTCGCTTGCTCGTAGGATCGTTGTCGCCCAGGTAACGTATAATTTCGGAGTAGGATTCAACGGCGACACGTTCCGCGATTAGGTCTTCGCGAATCATCTCGAGAAGCGTCTCGCCTTCCACGTATTCGGAGTGGCTGCGCGTGAGCAGCCCTTCGGGATTGAAGTTCGGCGCCCCGTCCAGTTGCGTGATTCTTTCCGCAATTTGATCCGCGTGCCCCTGTTCCTCATTGGCGTGTTCGAGAAATTCCTCCGCTACGGCCTGGGAGTGGATGCCCTTCGCCGTGTAATGGTGCCGTTTGTAACGCAGGACACAAACCAGCTCGGTGGCGAGCGCCTCATTAAGCACTCGCAGGACAGTCTTCAGATCGCCTTTGTAATCCGGCGTCACGGCGCCCTTCTCAATGTGTTGCCGCGCGCGCCGCCGGATCTCTTCAATGTCTGTTAAGAACGGACCCTTCTCTTTGGGGGACGCTCCTTCATTCATTGGGCATTCTCCTTTTATTGAGAATTACAAATCATAGTGACACCTGATGTTGTGGCGGCCTGCGACCGCCGGTCTTCCGGCGCTCCCTCCCAGGGCAGGCTCCGAGCGCCGCTACAGAGAAAACTGTCACTATAATTTGTAATTCTCAATAGCTCCTGAGAGGGGCCTCCAACTTGCCTCAGGTGGTACGCCATCGCCAGAGGCCCCCATTACTCCGAGGCGCGCATCTGAGCGCCAAACAATGCGGCGCTCAGAGATCACCGTATAGGCATCGGCTGTCAAGCGACCCGCCGGCCCCGCGCGAAATGGACGATCAAGCAAATAACAGCAATGATCAGCAGCAAGTGAATCAAACCACCCGCCACGTGGAAAGCGACAAAGCCCAAAAGCCAAGCTACGAGCAACACAATGAACAGAATGAGAAACATAACCATCTCCTTCTTCCCAACTCTAAAATGAACCATGCAGACGGTGCCGTCACCGTCACTTGCCACTCACGCGCCCTCGCGTAAGGGGAGCGGACAAGCGGCGCGCAGGCATTAAGAAGTCACTTTCCCCGAGCAGACTGCATGACCACATCCGCAACCGATTTCCGTCATTTTCGTTTTTTCCGCTCCCTCACAAGGAGGGCTGCAATACTTGCTTTCCGGGCCCGCCATGCAGCTACAATTCGGATTCCCGCATTTCTCTTTGTTACGGTCGCTCATGATCTTGTCTCCTTCTTCGAAGCCGGCCTGTCAGAGCCCGCCCGGCTTCACCTGAAACAACCCCTTCGTCGCGCCCGCCCTGATTCGATCTTCGAGCGGCGGCATCGGGTTCCTTCATAACATGCGCTGTGCGCTACCCGCGCCAACGGGAGTATCCCCAGCCTCCGCCACCAAGCAAAAACAACACCACAATGACGATCAATAGGGTTTCCATGTTTCACCTCGCTGATAAGAGTTACTCAACTTAACCGAATCATGCGGCGGGAGTGTTTTGCCAGACTGCCACCCCACCACCAAAACGCCGACAGCATTCGTCACGCTCAAGTAATCGGGGTATATGCCCCCACACCACTATGTGTTTCCCTGATATGCTTGCATTCCCCTTGTCGGTTCTGCCGGGCGCCCGGCGGCCACCTCTCATTTGCCGTATTCTGGAGGCAGTACTGTTATACCGTTCTGTAATCTGCGTGTCTGCCCATTATGGCTCACGTGATTGGTCACAATTGCTCATGGCAGTTTGGGGAGAGGAACTACCGTGTGAGATCTGCAGGAACCTCGCGGGGGGTGGAACCTTACCGAAGGGTGCACACCTTCGATCGGTTCGGCCGAACGGCCACCTCGGGTGAAAGGGCGTCCGGCGGCCACCTCCCGCTACTGTTCCACTGGAGGTACTACTCTTATACTTATCTGCAATTTGATATGTCTATTCACTATTGCTCACATTTTCGATCACGACCGCTTATCCAGTTAACACAGGGGAGCCTAGTGTCCAGCAATGTAGCGCCGCCATCTTGGCGGCACGGGCTGTAGCGGTGATGTCCCCATCGCCGGCATTGAAAATCGAAAGACCGGCGGCGAGGACGCCGCCGCTACAATTACGGCTAGAGTGTGGGACTTGCAGGAACTGCGGAGGGTGGAATCTTGCTGGAGTGAAGGCGCATTTCCTAATCCCGGCATGAATTCTCTCCAGGAGAGAAGGCTGGCCCAGACCGTGAGCCGAGTTTATTGGCGTAAACGTGGGTGACCTCCGCGCCCAGAAGGACAATCTGTGCCGAGTAATAAACCCACACCAGAAAAATGAGAATTGATGCTGCCGCTCCATAAGCGGACGCCGAGGTGGATCTGGCGAGATACATCCCCATCAGCGCCTTGCCCAGGGTAAAGAGCAATGATGCAATGGTGGCGCCAATCCACACGTCGTTCCAGGCAATTTTCGTATCCGGCACAAACTTAAAGATCAGCATTAGGAGCAGCGCAATCACGCCAAACGACAGAAGAACGGCGACCGCTTCCAGCAAAACCTCCCGGCCAGGATGCAGACGCCCCATGAACCTTGCTGCCGCTCCGAGTGCAGAGCTCGAGACGAGGGCTACCATGAGCAGGACGCCGGCGCCCAGAACCAGGGTAAAAGCGAAGAACCGCTCGCGAATCACGCCCACCCACACACTCTTTGATCTCCGCTCAACCTGCCATATCTTATCGAGCGCGTTTTGCAGCTCAACAAAGACGCCCGTCGCTCCGATCAATATGGTCCCGATGCCAATGGCGCTCGCAATGATCCCGAGCTTGGGCCGGTCCGCGCTTTGGATCATCGCTTGCACGGCCCGCGCGCCCATCTCGCCCAGCATGGATTGGAGTTGCTGCAGGATTTCACCCTCCGCCGCTCGATGCCCGAACACCAATGCCGCCACCGCCATGGCAATAATCAAGACGGGAGCAAGCGAAAGAATGGTGTAAAAGGCCAGGGCTGCGCTCATGCTCGGGACGTTGTCCCCCATCCAGGCCGAGCCGGCCTCTTTAAATAGCCTGTAAACGGCTTTTATCTTTCCTGATTTCATGGATGCTCTCCGGCGAGCGCTCTTCGGCCATCCTTGGAAGGTTATCGAGGGTTCGATGCGGCAAGCATGCCGGTTGCCCAAGACGCGGCACGGGACGTGCTAACTTCCACGCATCGCGTTGTCAATCTCCTCAATCCTGAGGGTGAGACGCTGCATCCCGGATTGGCATATATGGGGCCGCAATATTCTGAATAGATAGAGCGCTTCCTGATAAGCTCTGTGCGCGCTTAATTCCTCGCGGCTGGCAGCAGCCACGTTTCCGGCGGACCGATCATCCCTGGCTGCAACCAGGAAGGTTAGGGTTGCGCGCA
This sequence comes from Terriglobia bacterium, assembly GCA_036278995.1. Lineage (GTDB taxonomy): Bacteria > Acidobacteriota > Terriglobia > UBA7540 > UBA7540 > SCRD01. The sequence goes on from DASUJZ010000123.1 coordinate 35,950, forward strand.
GTTGGATGTCGACGAATTCCTCCAGATTCTCGGCAATCGCTGTCCCGGCGTTCACGTTCACTTTCTTTCCTCCTGGGGTCCGATCCAACTCCGAAGCTTACCTGCCTCCTCCCGATACGGACTTTATAACTAGGGATGCTCTTGTTATACCGTTCAGTTAATTTGACGTCAGTTCAGTACCGCTCAGAGCTTTGGTCAGAACTGCTCATCACAATCAACCAGAGAGAGGTAGCGCGGAGTTGTATTTGAACTCCGCGGCTTTACCGCATCCAATAGAAAGCAGCGGACTTACACAAAAAGTCCCTGCTACTTCATACCTCTCATTCAATTTGTGAGGAGGAACTACTGTGTGAACCCGTGGGCAACAACCGTCGATTTGACATCGAGGCGAGGCGATGGGCGGGCGTAGGGGCGCTGCCCCGCCAAACGGGAATGACTTTCACTCTTTGATTGCGGTTGTACGGCAGCGCTGCGCTTCAGGAAATGACAGACTTCTCCAGCAGGCGCAGAATGCCGCCGGGCTCAGCGACACCCATTTTCGCAATCGAGTCGGCGCGCGCCTGCGTGTCGGCAACTGCGTAGATACGAAACTCATCGGCATTCCCCGAAGCGCGAAGGTGGGCCACATCCCCGTTGCTGAAGATGATTCTTACGCCGTCGATATAGTTTAGGCGTGTGATCGTTCCAAATCCCAGTTGTGGTGTGAAGAAGCTTTCGAGATGCTTCCGGATATTCTCCATTCGCTTTGCTTCACCCCGGAATCAAAAACGAAGTCCTGAATGTCATGACCTTGAGGAGAGAATCGTTTCACGATCTTAGCCGCAATCGGTCTTGGAAACTGCGGCAGGAGAGCGGCACGGCTGAAACGGCGTGGAAGCTGACGAAAAAGATCCGCCAAAGACAGACCTTTTTCGTGTGCGGCAAAGAGCACGCCGAGAATGGGCAGCGTGGCGTCACGCGTCGGCAGGGCCGGCAGAAGGTTGCCATTCTGCGCAATGTCCGAGCCGGTGAGAAACCCGCCGTTGGCTTCCCATCCGCAGATTCTCCGTTTGCCTTTGCTTCGGGCTCTCTCCATTCCGGCGATGACATAAGGCGACCCAATTCGAGTCTTCGGTTCGCACACGGGCGCCAGAGGGCCGCGGTCTATCGCATCGTTACAACTGATCGGGACCACCACCGCATCGGCGCCCAAATACTGGGCTACAATCATGCCTACGCGATCGCCGCTGAAAAATTGCACTCTCCCCGTCTCCCGATCGACGCCCAGAATCAAGGGCCGGTCGCTGTCTCCATCGGTCGATACCACCGCGTCGATCGGACCGTGCCCGGCGATGGCTTCGTCTGCAAGCTGCTGGATGATTCGAAGCTGTCCGTCGTCAATGTTCTCCGTATCCAGAGGGATGAATGTGTCGCTGCGGCCGCTCGGGATTGCCTCCGCGCCAAGGCGTTCCAGAATTTCAACGAGAATATCCCGGCCCACCGCCGAGTGCTGATAGACCACAAGCCGCGTTCCGTCCAGAGACGATCCATGGAAGAAGCGAGTATAGCGCTCAATATAAGCCGTCCAGGCCTCGTCACATTCAGCCGGTAATTCCCCATGCCCTGACTTGAAGAGCCCCTGTTGGTCAAAGGGTGACTCAGCGAATGGCTCGCGGTAGATCCTTTCCCGAACCTGTTGAACCGCCTGATTGATGGGTTCCTCGTCTTCCTTGCCCAATTCTCCCCGGGCCGTATTGGTCTTATAGCCGTTCCGATCAAACGGGATGTGGCTGCCGGTAATCATGATGCTGCCCCTGCCCCGCGAAACCCCATAGCAGGTTAGAGCAGGAGTCGGAATGCGGCCCAGGTTAACTGGCCGCATCCCGGCATCTCGTATGGCACATTCAACCGCCTGGGCAATTTCCCCGCGTCCCTGTTGCGACGGCACGTAGGCGCTGGAACTGGGGCGAAGGTCATAGGCGAAGTAGAACTCTTGACCCCGGTGAATTCCGCCTTCCGCCGCTGTCCGTGACTGGAGGTATCCCAGTTCCGCCAGC
>DASUJZ010000124.1:0-68605 GCA_036278995.1 Terriglobia bacterium
CACACGCGTGGGCCTTTTGTTCCATGAAACGCTACGGTGAACATCGCTTTCCAGGGAAGTTGTTTGTCGTTGAAGGCATCGACGGTTCCGGCAAAACAACACAACTGAACCTTCTCCATCAGTGGCTTCGGTCCGAGGGATATGGCACTGTCTTCAGCGAATGGAACTCGTCGCCTCTGGTGCGTGACACGACGCGCCGGGGCAAAAAGAAGAAGATGCTGACCCCTGCCAGCTTTTGCCTGATTCACGCCACGGACTTCGCGGATCGCATAGAGCACAACATTATTCCGCTGCTGAAGGCGGGCGCGGTTGTGCTCTGCGACCGTTACATCTACACGGCTTTTGCGCGGGACGTGGCACGGGGAATGGATCCTGGGTGGGTCAGAGAGCTTTATGCGTTTGCCGTGAAGCCTACGCTGGCTTTCTATTTCCGCGTGCCGTTGGACGTTGCGATGAAGCGGTTGCTGAACGGCCGCAGCGGCTTCAAATTTTACGAGGCCGGCATGGATATGGAGCTGAGCACCGATCCCGTGGAGAGCTTTGAAATGTTCCAGGGCCAGATCATTGGAGAGTACGACAAAATGATTTCGGAGTTCGACCTGACGGCGGTGGACGCCACGCTGCCCATCGAGGAGCAGCAGACCCGCATGCGCCAGCTTGTGAAAGCGAAACTCGCGCAGGCCAAACGGCTGAGGGTGGCGCCATGAGATCAACCTATGGCGTGGTGTTGCCGGAAATGCAGATGGAGAACCTGCCCGGCAAGCTGATTGTGATAGAAGGCACCGACGGCGTCGGACGCTCAACGCAGATCCAGTTGCTGAAGCCCTGGCTCGAGCAACAGGGGCGGGCGGTGGTGGATACCGGGATGACGCGATCCAAACTGGCCGGGAAGGGGATCAAACAGGCCAAGCAGGGCCATACGATGGGCCGGGTAACGCTGAACCTGTTTTATGCCACGGACTTTGCCGATCGTCTGGAGAATGAAATTGTTCCGGCATTGCGCGCAGGGTTTGTGGTGCTGACAGACCGCTACATTTACTCTCTGATCGCGCGGGCATCCGTGCGGGGAATTGAGCCTGCCTGGGTGCGGAACCTTTACCGCTTTGCGCTGGTTCCTGACGCCGTTTTCTACCTCAGGATTGGAGTGGATGAACTGATTCCGCGCGTAGTTTTCTCGACGGGTTTTGATTACTGGGAATCAGGTATGGACCTGCACCCCAGCGAAGACATGTATGAGAGCTTCCGGAAGTACCAGACCGCGCTGCTAGCGCAGTTCGAAAACCTGGTGGAAGAATACCAATTCAAGGTAATTGACGCCACTCAGGACGTTCCTGTCGTGTTCGAAGGCCTGCGGGAAGGGATCAGCAGTGTGCTGGCACCGGGCGAGCATCCTCCAGCGGAGGCGGTGACGGCGGAAGGGGATCAGCAGACGCCGCCTGAAACTCCTATCCCCGCAAATAGCGATGCAGCCGGCAGCTGAAGAGGTGCGCGTCAGGACTCGACAAACAGGGCGGCGGGCGAATCCACCGTCCGGCGCACCCACTCGCGGGTTTTGAGGAAGCCCGTCCTGTCGCGGATCAACTCAAAGTACTTCTTCTCTAACCTTGATTTCGAGGCACGATTTCTCATCATCAGGCGTTCAATTTGAATTGCCAGCTCCAGATGGTCGCGCAGAAAGCCACGGTCAGCCAGCATCGTGATGACGGACTCTTCAAACACTACCAGATCGTGCCAGTGGCCCAGTTGGGTCTGAAGGCTGCGCAGCCAGATGAGGGCATCTCTGCTGCCGGGCGTCTGGAAAGCGTGAATCACCTCGATCAGGTAGCGAGCTCGCTTGGCCGCCACACGCGTGCGATGCAGACCTGAGGCGTCACGATGGTGGCGGGAATGGGCGATTTCCTGTTCAAGCTCGGTCCAGACGGTTTTCAGAGCATCGGCGATACGCTCATAGAATTGCTCAGCCGCAAGTTGACGCTCTGCGCCGTTGCTGGCGGCGGACACATAGGCGGAGGTTCCATTCGCGGGAAGGAATTCCTTGAGGCGCACATAGATGGAGGAGAGGTTGGCCTTTGCCAGCTTGCGCAAAGATTTTTCCAGTCTGGCCGAACGCAAGCCTCGAAGGTATTCCCCAATAGCTTCCCAGGCTTCGCGGCGGGCGACGCTCTTCCGGGCAAGCGCCGCATCAACCCGCATCAGCAGCACGTCATAGTTTCGGAGTTCAGATAACGAGCGCCGGCAGCGCTTGAGGCCACGGTACAACTTTCGCACATCACCGGAGTGCGGCAACGGATAAATGAGATTAATCACCTGCTGAAGGCGCCGCGTAGCCACCCGCAGACCATGGATCGCTTCCGGATTATCGCCTTGGAGGACTTTCGGTTCGAGAGCCACGCAGCGGTCAAGATACTTGAGCGCCAGCTCGGATACTCGTGCCCATTCATCCGGCCGGGCGCCGTTGTTTGCCGCGACCGGAGCTACCCGGCCTGCGTCCTGACCCTGCGCATGGATGCTGCCCGCGCCGGCTTCCTCGAACGGCGCGTCCGGCAGGGATACGGACGGCGAATTGCCCCTCAAGGCGTCGTCTGGTGCGCGTCCGTTTGAGTGAGCCATGAATTCCGCCCGAAATAACGAGTCCGGTGCCCGAGGTGTGGCTGTCAGCGGAAGAGACCGCCAGCAGCGGACGGGCAGGTGCAACTCAGCAGTGTGCTGATGCCCATAGTCTACAGGGAACAGAAGGCCGGCACAATATGTACGCGGTTCGAAGAGGGAACCATCAGGGAAAGCGAAGGTGAAACGGCGTCATCCGATCTTGCGCATGACCCGCGGTGTGAGCCACCAGATGAGTTTCCCCGGAGGACGAGGCGGGAACTTGTCGAAATCGATACGGCAACACCCACCTTTTTTGAACTGAAAGCTGGCTCGGGTGTTCCCGATCAGTTTCGCTACGCCGTCGCTGAGATCCGGTTCGTGCCCGACCACGAGAACGCTGCGCTGATCGTTCCGCTTGCCAAGAGAAGCCAGCAAAGCCTGCAATGATCCGCCTGGCCGAAGGAAATCCGACGGCTCGACTTTGACGCCCGAGTCTAAAACTTCTGCAACGAGCGCGGCCGTTTCCGAAGCCCGGACCAGCGGGCTGGTGATGATGGAATCCACAGAGAGACCGAGACGAGACAGGCCTTTTGCGACGGCCCGTAACTTCTTCCTGCCCTCTGGCGTCAGCGGGCGTTGAGTGTCATCCGGAAAATTTGGGTCGTCCCTCGCCACCGCAATTCCATGGCGCATTACGTACAGTTGATACTCCTGCGCATCCTTGGATTCGTTTCTGTCGTTGAGAGAAGGCATTGGTGCTTTTCAACCTGCCATGGCATTCCGGAGGCGTGCTTCCGGATGTCGAAGTCTAATTTTCAGCGGGCCAGAGCCGCTCGAACTCCTGTTGATACGCGATAACGAGCTCAGGATCCCTGAGAATCAGCATATGATCAAAATTCTTTTCTTCAGAGTCGACCGTCCAATTATAACTGCCGGCGAGGACAATCCGGCCGTCAAGCACAGCAAATTTGTGGTGCAGTTTGGAACCCTTTTTCTTGCGCCCGTAAATCGCCTGGAAAGGAAGAGAGTTGTCAGAGAGGATTTGGCGCGTGATCGCCGTTTGCTGATATTTATTGCGGTCAACCAGCATGCGGACACGAATACCGCGGTCCTGGGCCTGCCCCAGGGCCCGGGCAAGCCGGGGATTCGTAATCCGGTACAAAGCCGCATCCACGCTGGAACGGACCTCGAGTAGCAGCCGTTCGATGGTGTCGACGACTGGACCCTGGGAAGTGAACAGCGTCTGATTGTTAGAGTCCGGCATAACGGGTCTATTGTATTTTGTGCCGCCGGGCGGATTCAAGAACACCCGCCGCGCACGTTCTGCTGATACTGCTTGTGCTGCAAGAAAGTGTACCCGAAGTTCACTTACGGACAAGCAGATAAAAACAACGCGGCGTGGCGGTGTTCTGGCGCTCGGTGATGAAGTCGCGCACCGAGTAGCCCTTCGTAAGGTAACGCAGGAAGATCTCGCGTGATTGAATCCTCCAACGTTTTGCAAGCGCCAGCGTGTCTGTTCGCATACGGTCCGTGTCGGTAGGAATTTCAACCAACAGTCTGGGTTCGCGACGGCGAAGGTCGATCTTCCGATTCACCAGAAATCCTCTGTTGTTAACAGCCGTCAAATTGATTCTGGGGGCGGCGAGCGCGTCAGCAGACTTCCTGCCCCGCGCCAGGAGCTGCGCTATTGGCTTTGAAGCAATCGGCCAATTGACAACGAAACGGTCGCTGGGAAGACCTTGCTCGATAATGCTCTCAAACCGGTGGTAGTAATTGATGACATACCCTTCGATGCGGGCGCGCAGCTTGCCGAGGTTCAGGGACGCATTACGGCTTTGGAGGGGATCATAGGTCCAGCAGATGGATTTGATCCCCTGCGATAGAGCGATCTTCCTGTGGGCCTGTTTGAGTTGGAGGCCGAGCCCCTGGCTTCGGTGCTCAGGCAGTATTCCCATCATGTGAGACCAGTGAATGATTTGCCCATTGCGCCGGGCGAGGAGAGCGTAAATGAAACCGACCAGCCTCCCATCGATGAACGCTCCCAGCACGGCACCGCCGGACTTCTGCGTCACCAGCATCACTTCCGACGCGACGCTCAGACCTCCCCAGATAGCCTTCTGCGCGTTTTCGCATTGCTTGAATTCTTCATGCTTTTCAAGGAATCTAATCTCAGGCCTCAGCATTGACCCTCATGAAAAGTGCGCGGCGGCAAACGACCGCGAACCAGCCAGTGGTTTCCTTACGTGAACCGAGGCGCGCTGCACCGTGTTGTATCGCGACCGCGAGATTCGTGGCCTGGCGCAGCAGACCCGGGAAACCGCGAGCAGGTCTCCGATCGGCCTCAAGAATAACAAACGCGAGGTTGGAAATCGAAACAAGCGCGTTTAGGAATGCTTAGCTTACTACTCACCGCACATGCCGCGACGGGGCGCCCCGCATGGGCAGGGGCCTGCCTCACTCGAAAGTCTCTCGTGAGAACTTCCCGAAACGGCAAACACCGACAAAAGCTTCTCAACCTTTGGGCTTGAGCAATTCTTGCACAGGATTTCTGCGCCTGATGCGTATGAAATCTTCTCAAACCTGGAGCCGCAGTTCCGACACTGATACTCAAAAATAGGCATATGCCACTCAATATAGCCAAGAGCGGCAGTTTTTTCAATGGGCCGTGTAAGTAACAGCCCAGCTTTCCCGCGCCAGCGTTCTCCCCCCCTCCGGGGCATCCCATGGTTTCGAGAAAGCTGAGGTACTGCTACTGGTTGTCTCCGAGGTGGAGCGGCTCATTGAGATGGAATTGCAGTACGGTTTCAGCCGGAATCCGGGACTTGCCTTTGGTCATTTCCTGAACAAGACCGCCGGCTGCCGCGCCGCCAATGGCTCCGATGGCTGCGCCCTTGCCTCCGCCGGCAATCGCTCCCAGCACTGTGCCAAGCAATGCGCCTCCACCGACGTGCGTAGCAGTGCGGCGGTTGGCGCCGATGCCCCGCTTACCGTTTTTGCCCTGGACGTTGCCGCTCTGCACCATGTACTGTTTTCCGTCCACTGTGACCGAACTGAGGGCGAGCAGGGTCTTGCCGTTTGACTTGGCAACGGCCAGCTCTGCCGGTGATCCTTTGGGGATCGCCACCCCGCCGTTCTCGGCACTGACATCCTTTTCCACAACTGCAGAAAAGGTTTGGCCATTTGTGGCCTGCTTCGAGTCAATGGTTTGGTTGGTGCGAAGAGAAATGGTGGTCCCACTGGGGACAGTTTGCTCATCCGGCGGAGCGCCGGCTAGCGCCCATACCGGCATCACCAGGACCATACTCAGCGCGACAAGGGTTCCTAGAACTTTTTCCTTCATCGTAGACCTCCTCAAATTTTTCCACTATTCCATAAATGAAAGGCAATCGACGGGCCAGAACACCGAATGGCGAAATTAAATCGCGAGGAATTGGAATTTCGATGAAAAATTTGCGGATATTGTTCAGGAGTGGCAAAGCGCGGCGTTGAAGGCTTTGAACTCAGGCGGAAAACCTTAGCAGGCCAGGAAAAATCTACCGGCGGCGGAAAACAGTGGATAGTGGTAAGTGGATAGTGGAAAGCGGGAAGCAGTTAAAGACAGGGATAGTGGTTGATGGACAATGAGGAGCAGTAAGCACTTGTGATTGCGAAGGTTGCTGTCTCGCACCAACTACTAACCGCTGACCACTAACCACTATCCACTTGCAGTTATGCGCTAGAGTACTTTCGGCAGAGTTCCCGGACTTTGGTCATCATCCTGGGTATGCCGGTCATGGGATCCTCTCCCTTGCCTTCGTATTCCAGGGACATATAACCTTTGTAGCCGCCTTCCTGGAACATCTTCCAGACACGATCCAGGTCGATTGGCGAGCCGTCATCGAAGTGATCGCGAATATGCGTTTGGGTGGCGTAGGGAATGCAGGCTTTTATCTGGGCATACGGGTCCTGAGAACTCGTTGGGGTAAAGTGCGTGATATCGAGATTAATCCCGGCGTAAGGCGAGTTTACCCGGTGCATGATTTCCAGGCAAACGTCAGCGTTCTGTGTGACGCCCGAATGGTCCTCGATACCAAGCGTGATGCCTTTATTGCCGGCGTACTCACAGGCAGGCTTCATGGTTTCAACCACCCAGTCGGTTGCCTGCTTCACGGTGGCTCCGTGGGGAAGCTTGCCGCCAAAAATGCGCAGGTGAGGAGCTCCCAATGCCTGCGTAACGTCCACCCACTTCTTGATGTCCGCCAAGACTTCGCGGCGCTTGTCAGCGCTGGCCTGGACCATGCTGGACCTGCACCCCGCCCCTGACAGCGGCACGCCATTCTTGAAGGCGAGATGGCGAAGCTCAGCGAGGTAAGCAGGGTCAGTGGATTTGAACCAATAAACCGTCATGTCTGCTCCCACCGAACCTATCTTTACCATCTCATGGATAAAGTCCTGCATATTCATCTGCCCGCTTGCCAGGAGTTTCCGGTAAGAATATGCGCAACAGCCGGGGAACATCCTTGCCTTGCCTGGCACGCTGCCGGTAACCGCGGCATTGGCGGCCGCTTGCGCCTGCCCAGGCAGGGCGAGTCCGGCTCCCACGTACGCTGCCGCCCCTGCTGATTGCAGGAAACGTCTCCGTGTGAACTTATCCTTCATCTTCGCCTCCCGAAATTGAGTCTCTATTTTTGCAACGGCCGAACGGCAACTTCCTTGAAGAACACAATATCGTTATTGCTATGGTTCTGGACGCCGATATAACCTTCGTTGGGGCGGGGACCACGATAGGGTTCAAAGTTGAACTTGCGAGGCGGCGCGGCCTGGCCTTCGGTGTAATCCGTCACTTTCACGCCGTTCACCGTGACAATCGTGTGTGGGCCGTCGAGCGTGATCACCATGGTGTTCCACTGGCCCGATCCTTTTCCGGGATACGCCAGCGCCTTGGAGATGGAGTAGAGACATCCGGTGGAGTGATACTCCTTCGTCTCCCCTTTGGGATCATTGTCGATCTGAACTTCGTAGCCGTAATAGACCGGCATCCACTGCTCGTGCGGCTTGATTGGAATGCGGATGAAAACCCCGGAATTATCGTTCTTGTCGCGCATTTTAAAGACGACTCGAATCTGCTCATTGCCGAACTTCTGGCCGGTATACCACAACAGCCCCATGCCTCCATATGATTCCAGCAGGCCGTCAGCGACCTTGAAGCCGCCCGGGCCGACATGCTCCCAGCCGTCCATATTCTTCCCGTTAAAAAGCTGCTTCCAACCGCCGCTTTGGGCCATTCCGGGCGCCGTAATGAATCCCAAAATGGCACAGCACAGCAACAAGTGTTTCACCATTTTTCACCTCGATCTGGTAGAAAGACGTGATTCATGCTCTTGAGCAGAATCCGCGGATTTAGCGAGACGCCGCGCGCCGAATTCGCCATGCCCCGGCAAACCCAATGGCACGAAGAGAATATCTGGTTCTCGCGACTCGGTAGTGTAGCATATTTAGCGTTCCAGGCAAGCAGATGCGGATGGAGTAATCCACCTGTGGTTACATGGTAGCCCTTTTTCTGGCTGTTATTCCCGAATCCGACTGATCGCCTTCCACCATTGCAAATTTGAGAGTGCCAACCGCTACAACTTAGCTGTGTGCCCGTCCGTGGCATCGGCGCGTTCGGCCGACAAGGCCAGTGTATAATTAAAGAAGCCATCCTGCGGAGTTGAAGTGCCGGACGTGGCGAGCAAGGATGACCCTGGGCATACCTATATCGAGCAACCTTTTTATCTCAAGATGTCTTCTACATCAATAGGCCCCAGGGAATCGGTCGGGGAGCAGTGCAATCAATGGGCATTAAGAAGAGCCGCCAAACATCATGTCTGAAGATATTGGCACTCCTGGTGTCGCTGGCCGCAATTTTTGTGATTCCGCTACGCGGCGCGCAGCCCTTGAGCCAGGACGATGTTACGCTGCTGCTGATTGGCGGCGCTTCCGAGTCGAAAATGATCACGCTGGTGGAGCAGAGGGGTGTGGACTTTCAGTTGACCCCGGAGCTGATCCAGAAGTTCCAGAAGCAGGGCGCTACCCAAGCGCTGATTGACGCCATTATCAACAGCAATCGCCATCAGGCTGCCAAAGACACACGTCCCGCGAGCGAAGCGCCCCGCAGCGCGCCCAGCTCCGCTTCTGGCATAAGCCCTGAATTGCCCGGTGCCGGCCCCCAGGTCTCAAACATATCGAAGCCTGCACCCTCGAAGACTCCCTCGCCACCAGACACCAAGTCTGCGGCGGTGAATCAGAAGGTCAACGACGTGATGGCCGGCCTTTCCCCCGGTTCTGAACAGGCTGGCGAGGCTCCGCCTCCTTTGGCTCAAGGATCAAAGAAGCCGACCGAGGCCGCTGCGCCGAATCTGAGCGATCCACACCCCGCTGAGATCCAGAACATCATCCGCGCTTTTGCGGCCAAAGAAGAGATGTTCAAGCAGGCCAGGGATAATTACGCCTATCGCCAAATCAATAAGGTTGAGACGCTGGACGCAGACGGCAAGGTGAACGGCTACTGGCAGCAGAACTGGGACATTCTCTTTGACGATCAGGGTCACCGGATTGAAAAAGTTACTTACGCGCCGCCGGAATCTCTGCAGGGTGTCATTATGACCGAGCAGGATCTGGACGCGATGCGCAGCATCCAACCTTTCGTGCTGACAACTGACGAGCTTGATGAATACGACATCAAGTATCTCGGTCACGTAAAGGTGGATTACATTACGGCCTACGTTTTCTCGATCCGGCCGAAGGAAATCAAGAAGAACCGGCAGTATTTTCAGGGCGTAATATGGGTGGACGATCGTGATCTGCAGATTGTGAAGACCGAAGGCCGGCAGGTCCCCGAGATAAAAAACAAGCACGGTGAAAATCTTTTTCCGCGGTTTAAGACCTGGAGGCAACAGATCGACGGCAAATTCTGGTTTCCAACTTTCACCCTGGCGGAGGACACGCTATACTTCCCATCAGGGCCGGTCCGCATTAAAGAAGTGATTCGGTACACGGATTACAAACAGTTCAAGTCAAGCTCCGTGATCAAAGCTGTCCAGTCAATCGATCCCGCCAAGCCGACGGCACCGCCGGATGGAAAGACACCCAATTCCACGCCCAAAAATTAGCTGACCTCGCCGGGGCGGGCATTTCTGCTGGTAAAATCTTGTCCATGAAAACATCTGGAGTGCATTGGCGCATCGTGCTGGTGCGGCCACGCAATCCCCTCAACATCGGCGCCGCAGCACGCGCAATGGCCAACTTTGGTTTTGATGATCTGGTGGTGGTAGCGCCGTTTGACCCAGTCTGGAGGGAAGCTCGTTCAGCGGTCGGCGCCGGGCACGTTCTTAAGTCGGCGCGCATGGCAGACGAGCTTCCGGAAGCAATTGGCGACTGCAATCTGGTAGTGGGAACCACAACAGGCTCGCGGAGAAACCTGGACCGGGATCCCATCCTGCTGACAGACTTCCCATCATCCCCGTTGAAGCTTCCTGCCAGGACCCGCGCTGCAATGTTGTTTGGTTCTGAAAAGACCGGACTGCTGAATGACCATTTGAGTTACTGCCAAATGCTGCTGCGGATTCCCACAACAGCAGAGTGCCCCTCGATGAACCTGGGGCAATCCGTAGCAGTCATCTGCTTTGAACTGGCGCGTGCCGCGGGATTCCCACAGGCCGCTGCCACGGGGCGAGTCCACTCATCGTTGCGCGCCAACATTCAATCGCTCGACCATATCCTCGACCGTGCCGCCAGACTCCTGGACGAGGCCGGGTATTTTAAGCCAAAAGGCAAGCAGGCGCAGCTTCTGAAACTACGCCGGCTGCTGATCGAACTGGGCTTGAGTAATCACGATGTGCGGGTGCTCGGCGGCGTGCTTGCACAATTGGAATGGAAATTGAACGCAGGCCGGGCATTCGGCAAAGAGAACCGCGCAGATGAGCAGCTCTAGCTTTCGGGAATGGTGGGCTGGAGTTCTCCGAGCGGCTCGATCGGCTTCTCAAAGCCGGGGCGAGTCTGCGGATCGCGCCAGTTGTCGAGCAGTGCGACGTGCTGCACGCACTGGATGGTACAGCGCGGGGCGCAAGATTTGATGGTGTGATACTCGTGGTCAAGGTGCTGCGGCGTGTAGCTCTGCAAAGGTACGCCGGGATAACCCCGCTGCTGCGAACAGTAGTGGACCAGGCCATCCTCGCAGATGTAGAGATAGCGGCTTCCGGCGCGGCACCGCCAATCGCGCGGAATCCCCCGGGCGACGAACTGCTGATGGCGATTAAAGCGCGAGTATGAGCGCTTGCCCATTCCCATGATGGTGCTGAAAATCCTTTGTTGCTGCGCGCTGAGCGGCCGAAGCTGACCTTCATGGTCGTGGATGACGCCCACCGTGGAAGTAAAGCCGAGTTCAATGGCGCGGCGCGCGACGGTAAGCGCATCTTCGGGATCATTCACAGCGCTGCCAAGCACCGAATTGATATTGACCTGAAACACGGCGTGCCGGGCAAGCAACTTCAATTTCTGGTCAAGCACCTTCAGGCTTTTCTTTGAGATATCGTCTGGTTTGACGTTATCGATGCTGATCTGGAGATGTTCGAGCCCCGCATCGTTCAGGGATTCAATGCGGGCCTGCGTCAGCAGATAACCGTTGGTGATCATGCCTGCAATCATGCCGCGAAGTCGAATGTGCCGGATGATGTCATCAAGCTGCGGATGGAGCAATGGCTCGCCCCCGCTGATGGTGATGATGCTTGTTCCCAGATCAGCCAGGCGGTCAAGTCGGCGACGCATGGTTTCAAGCGGCAACGGCTTGGAAAAATTGTCATACTCGTTGCAGTAGGCACACGAGAGATTGCAGCGGCGTATGGGTATGATGTGCGCAAGGACGGGATGATGAGAGGAGAGCAAGGCTTTGGAGATCATTCTCAGCTCTCGCAGTCTCGTGCGAACAGATCGGAATTTTCGCTTCAGAGCGACTTTGTCCATGAGAATCAAGTCAGCGCCGAACCCGCGAACGGTAAAAGCGAAGCTTACGAATGCTCCGACGGTTCCTGCGAGACGTCCCCTCGGGGAACCTGTTAATGCTCAAAACCGCCCTATCGCCTGTTGTATTATAGCTATACGACAAGCGAGCGCGATCTGCAACAATTTCACTCTCAAGTGTTGAAAGAGACGGTCGAAGCGTAGAAACCGGCCCTCAATTGGTGGGAGGGGTTGGCTGCAAGTGGCTGTGCAAGAGGCTGTTACCTCTTGATCCGCTTTGCGTCTTTGGCAACCTTGAGCTGAAAAGTGGAGGATGGCAGGTTGCGATTGATCTTGACGGAACTGTATCGGGCCACTGAGTAATCGCCACCCGCTTCAAAAAACTTCTGCTGCACTGGAAGCCAGGATTCCTCGCTAATCCAAAGTTGGACCTTTGAGAGCTGCGATGCCAGGCTCCCTTGCCGGGGAGTCAATTCCAGAAGCGCAGTTGTGCCCCCGTGCAGCGTTTCTTCTTTCAGGTACTGCACTGCATAGACCTTTTGCATCTCTTTGGATTCGGTGCCGAATCCCAGCAGCAGAAACTGCTGAATCAGTTGAGAATGCTTGCTGAGATCAAATTCCTGAACCTGATTGATCTTTGGCTGGTAGATCTCCGCCTTGTCCTTTTTGAACAGGATGACCTTGGGAGCCGGCGCATTAAACTTGATCAAAATATCGGGGGTTTTCGAATTTCTAAAATACATCTCGCCGGATTCTGTGGAGAAATCATTGACCAGAACCGTCACCTTGGTGTACTCGAGGTCGGCGGAGAGGGTCTTGAGGTGTTTGGCGGTCTGGTCCATGTGGGTAAGGACTTGATCGAGACTCAGCCGCTCATTCCTGCCCCTTGAGAAAACCGGCAGGGCGGTTACGCCCAGCAGAAAGCAAGATAGAAGGATGCAAACTCCCTTTGATTTGAATCCGGACATGCTCATGCCACGCAGTAAGGCCCGCTCCATAGGATTCCCGTCGGCGGTCGAGGGATACCTTTTCAGCGCTTCACCTCGACCGTGTATCCGAGAATTACGTCCCCTTGTCCGAGGATCGGGCGGATGGATTTTATCTCAAAAGGCGGCGTGACGCGTTGGAGGAGCAACTGGTGCACAGCATCGTTCAAGGGAGCTTTTCCAAGTGATTCCACAAGCCTGGAATCCAGTTGATAGGTCCACACCTGGTCCGTGTGACTAACCTCGACAATGCCCTGGACATGCCGTAAGTCACTCAACTGGAGACGAGGGCGATCATGGAACCAATCGGCCGGAGTGATAAAAATGAAGGCCAGAATCAGCAAGCAGATGGCATCATATTGCCAGCTTCCCCGCTCATAGGACCAAAAGATGGCTCGCTTGATCACTAGCCCGATCTTAGAGCCCGGAGAGGAACGTTTAGTGTCCACCTCCTGTACGCGGCGGCGCGAAACGGTCTGTTCGCCGAACTCGGTGCCTGGTGCCATATAAACTGTTTATGAGTAAAGATATCGAGAAAAGCTTTTAAAATCAATCGGAGACGATCCGGCCGTCGCGCATGCGAATAATCCGGTCGCCGACCGAAGCCGCCTCCGGATTATGCGTGATCATCAGAATCGTCTGGCGAAAGTCGCGATTCAGATTCCGCAACATGTTCAGTACAACCTGGGAGTTTTCAGTATCCAGGTTGCCGGTGGGCTCATCGGCAAGCAGCAATTTGGGTTCACAGATCACCGCGCGCGCAATCGCCACCCGCTGCTGTTCGCCACCCGAAAGCGCATAAGGTTTGCGGTCCAGCTTGTCCTTTATCCCCAGCATCTCCGCAACTGAGTCGAACCGATGCGGGTTGAATCCATCACCCTGGATGTGCTGCGCAATCTGGATGTTATGCCTGGCAGTCAGGGTGGGCAGCAGGTTATATCGCTGGAAGACAAAGCCGATCTTGTGGCGGCGAAACTTGGTGCGTTGCGCGTCGTTCATCTGGAGGAAGTTATTGCCATCTACGAGCACGCGCCCGCCACTGGGCCGGGTTAAACCTCCCAATACGTGCAATAAGGTGGATTTGCCACAGCCGGAGGGCCCTACGACTGCGAGAAATTCTCCTTCCTGGACTACAAGATCGACCCCACGCAGCGCCGGAACATCGACTTTCCCGACTCGATAGGTTTTGGTCAGGTTCTCCGTTGCGATGATTGGTTCCATACAGCCGAGTCTGCTTCTGCTTTCCTCCGCAGCGGTTTCCAGAAAAATAGATCCCATCGAGGGTCCAGCGTTCTCCTACTCGTACGCCAGCGAGTCTACTGGATCGAGGCGAGCGGCACGGATGGCCGGGTAGAAGGCACCCATCAATGAACCTCCAAGTGCCAGCAGGCCCGCCCAGAGCGCCCAATGTAGGGTCAATTCAACGGTTAAAGTAGGGAACGCCGCCACAATGCCTTTTCTTGCCAGCCACGTCCCTCCATACCCTGCAAGAATGCCGATGATGCTGAGCAGGCTAGCTTCCCGCAGTATCACACCTATGATATACCTTTTGCCTGCTCCCAGTGATTTTAAAATGCCGATTTCGCGCGTTCGTTCAGTGATGGTGGTGTACATCGAGAGAAAGATCACCATAAAACCAATTCCGACGGCTACCGCAATCATGGCCGTGATAAAGGCGTCCAATGCGGGAAGATCGTTCGAGGTCATGAGAGAGACATACTCCCTGACGGCGAGAACCTGGTGGGTAGGAAGAAGGTTACGAATGGACGTGGAGACAGACGGAATGTACCCGGGGTCGGTGCACTTGATGTAAAAAATGGAAGCCTTATCATGCGCGCCGGTGAGGTCCTGAGCGGTGGATAAGGGAATAAATATCCGTGCTCCCATACCGTGCTCAACGATACCGGATACGCGGAAATTGTTATTCAACAGATTTATGGTTTTACCGACCTTTACTCCATTTGACCGGGCATACCAATCGTCCACCAGCATGTCATAGGGATGCTCGAAAGGACCGCCTTTAAGGTAGACAAAGCCGCCGCTTACCCGCTTGAAGCTTGGCATGTCGACGCCATAGATCAGATTGATGCCGCCTCGCGTGTTGAGGAACAACAGTACGGGAGTGACCGCCAGAACGTGCGGAATTTCCGCAAGCCGGCTGCCGACCTGGACGGGCATCGGAGCCTGAGTCAGCCCCAGGAACAAGGAAGCTCCCGGAGGTTGCACCATGATGTCCGCTCCCACGCCCTGGACTCGTTTGGCTGTTTCATTCACCATGCCGTGCGTCATTCCGACGACGAGCATCACCATTCCCACTTCAATTGACACAGCCAGAACGCTCACCAGCGTCCGGATCGGCCGGTGAAGAATATTCTCAAAGATCATCCTGTTGATCACGATGTTCCCCCGGCTACTTACTTCCGCCCAGTTCGGTCAGCTTTGAGTTCGGCGGCTTTTTTAAGACAAACTTGTCCGGCGAAATTGGTTGATTGAAAGTCGCCTTCTCTACCGTAATCGAAAGCGTGTAGCCTTCCTCCGGACGATTCAATGTGATTTGGGCAGGATAACGGATTCCCTGGAAGTCGCGATAGTCGGCATATTCGACGCCCTCGATAAGGATCCCTCCGGGCCCGTAAAGCTGGAGGCCGGTAATGTTCATATCGGAGCGGTCGATCCACACCTTACGCTTCAGGGCCAACTCGTCCGGGCCGTTGGGTTCAACAACGCTGATCACGTAATAGTACTTCCCGTTCGATGCGCGCACCTCTTCATTGAAGAACTTCTCTTTCACTGCGTCCAGGGGAGGAATGAGCAGGGCGTCCAGGATGTGGGAGGGCCTCAAGTTCTCGAGGGGCTGATTGCCCGATCCTCGATAGTCAACGCTTCCCACAATAAACCTGTTTTTGGGAGGGATGGAAACTCGAAACTGCTGCCCGTCGGAAACCATGTCAAAGATTTCTGTCTTGACCACCGGCGCTTGCCCAAGGATGCGGATGGTGGCAGGTTGCTTCAAGAGAATAAATCCGCCCACAGTCTGGTACTCCTTGATAACTCCTGTATAGACTGAGCCGGTAGTCGGTTTGAACTCGACGGTTGCCGTCATGGTATCAATGCGCTGGCTCCACGCGTTAACCTTTTTCACGAGCTCGGCAACGGTTGCTTGCCTGAGGGGAGCGGTGGCTGGCGGGGGGGGAAGGCGAATCTGGTGCTTAACGGCGCAGCCCCACGCTCCCATTATCACGGCCAGGAGGAGTGGAAGAGCGGCCAAACGTCTGGTCAAAAGCAGGTACTTCCAGCATGATTCACACAAGTTCATAGGTTAACACAGCCGATAACGACCGTCAATCCGCCGCCTTTTGTTTTGTTGCGGATGCGGACATACTGCCTAGCCGAAAGCGTTACCCCTCGCAGTTCCGGAGACGAGCGTTCCAGTCGGCAGGGGCATGATGAATTCAATATCGGAATCTGGAGTTTACTGAGGGCGAATCATCAGCGATGGAGACAGTGCCGATAGACATCAATGTGTGTTCGGGCAAGGTTTTGCCAATTGAAAATTTCAGACCGTTGCTTGCCGCTCAAACTCAATTCCTGTCTGAGTTGATTACTGTTGAGAACTTCGATCATCTTACCAGCCAGTGCATCGTGGTCCGGCGGGTTTTCATAGTAGAGTGCGGCCCCGGCGGCGACTTCTTCCGTTGACGCGATGCGCGAGGCTACAATAGGCAGCCCGAAACACATCGCCTCGACCAGCGGAGTACCGAATCCCTCATACCAGGAAGGAAATGCAAAAAGTTCAGCGTGTGAGTAAAGCCAGGCCAGCTCTTCATCAGTCACAAAGCCGGCAAGGATGTAGCGATCGCGGCAAGCCTGTTTTTCAATCGCACTCCTGATTTCGGGAAAGCCGTAGCCAGGTTTACCCACCATGACACACTGGAGATCGAAGGCATCGGCGACGCGGGCAAACGCCTCGACCAGGGTGGTGACGTTCTTTCGCCGTTCGAGCGTCCCAACGAAAATGACGTAGGGCGCACGAATGCCCAATCGACGGTTGAGCTGACCGCGAAGTTCTTTGCATCTTTCAGCGGAAGGTTGCTGCAGAGGCGAATGTCCGTTCCAGGCGCTCCGAACTTTGTCTTGGGGCACGCCGAAATGTTCGATGACCTCCTTCATTACGGAGGCTGAAGGGCAAAGAATGAGATCTGCAACGTTGACGGCTCGCGAAGTAGCTTTGCGGATGTAAGTCGCGTACATGGGTGGAAGGGATTCGGCCAGCTTCCAGGCTGTCAAATCGTGGATGGAGGCCACAAACCTCGCCCTGGACTTGCGGTTGCGGGGCACAAGGTAATTTGTAAAATGGACTACGTCGGGGTCAAGCCGGAGAATCTGGCTCTGGAAAGCTGTTTCCAGCCATGCTGCGTAAGCGAGGCGCCGGGCGCTGGAGGGGCGGATCTTGCGGACCAGGCTGCTCGCAGCCGGCGGCAGAATCTCGATCTCCGGATCTTTCGCCAGTTCTCGAGCCAGGTTCTGGGTGTACCTGCCTACGCCTGTTCCTTTCTCCACCGAAAATCCGTCTTCGAGCAGAAGTCTCATCGTCATAGTTTCATGGTGCATCCGGAGCCGATGCCGATCCAATGCTGTCCGCCAGAAGTCCGTTCCAACGCTGCTGAAAAGCATTCAACGAAAATTCACGCCTGACTGTATCTTGAGCGCACCTTCCCAGCCTTCTGGCGAGTTCATGGTCGGCGATGAGTTGCTTCGCGCGCTCGACCGCCTGCGGCACATCTTCCACCAGGAAACCGTTTTCGCCATCCCGGATAGGAGTAAATGGATGCTTCAGCGAAATCGCCGGCATGCCAGAGGCCATCGCCTCCAGCAAGGCCAGGTTGTGGCCAGCCTCAGGCTCACGGGTAAGATTCAGGTACGCTCGGCAATGGCAGTAGAACGATCTTAACTCATCCCAGTTTTTTGAGGGGCGAGAATCAGGAACATGTGGATTCACTCCAACAACCCTGACAGGGATCTGCTTTTGGAATTGCAGCAGTTGATCGAAGGCAAAATGCTCCCGGTGGAGGGTGTTGCCGACAACCAGGAGCGACGGCTCCGTGCCCTGGTAAACTTGCATCTCATCCAGGGGTATGCCCTGGTCGATTGTGGTGCCATCAAAACCCCAGTCAGACCGCGCATAGCTGGAGATGAACACGATCCGTATCAGTCCCCAACTCACCAGAGCGCGCAGGAAGAGGCTGGAGTACCACTGCTTCGCAAGTCTGCGAACACCGCTGCGGCTGAACCCCGCACGCGCTCTTCTGCCATGGATAACCTGGATGTAGGGCTTGCGGTAGAGAAGACAATAAGGAAGAAACCTCCACAGGTCGAGCCGCGTTGTGTGCCCAATAACAGCATCAAACCGTGCGAAATCCCGCCGCGCAGATTCCCAGGTTCCCAGCTTGTAGTTCGCCGGTAAGGGCCGATTCCAATCCTGCCATTCGCCCAGGACGAACCACTGATGTCCGATTTTAGACAGGTTATAAAGATAACCCGTGTGCCGGTTGATGGTCAGCAGGTTAAGATTTGGAATTTTTCCCATGCCAGGATCATCTCGACCGGAGCGCGGGTTGATTCGGTTCAGCTTGCGGCAGGAACGGGCTCCCGGATTTCGCGATTATGGCACAATTCCAGAAAGAGCTGCTCATACGAGGCAATCACTTTACCTGGCTCGAAATCAGTTGCGCGTTCCACGGCGGCCGAGATAAGGCGCTCACGAAGAGCCGTGTCGGTCAGCACGGAAATGATCGCTCGGGCCATGGCCTGCTCATCGGCCACCGGAACAAGGATTCCACATTTGCCGTTCTGAAGGATTTCGGACGGTCCGGCCACGCAGTCGGTCGCTACAACGGGAAGTCCGCAGGCCATGGCCTCCACCAGAACCATCCCAAAACCTTCGCTAAGAGACGGAAACGCGAAGACGGAGCTCCGGGCCATATAGCGATAGGGGTTGGTCTGAAAACCGGCAAAACGAACTTTTTCCTGAAGACCTTTCCGCCTGACCAGGTTGCGAATTACATTCTCGAGTGAGCCGTCGCCCACCAGAATCAGCCGGGCGTCGACTTCTTTTACCACCTGCTCGAAGGCGCCGAGCAGGTTGTCCAGCCCCTTCACGGCTGCCATTCGGCCAACCCAAAGTACCACAGGTTTGTCGCTGTCATGCAACCATGGATCGCCGACTTGTTCCCTGGAAAGATTCTGAATCCTTTGGATGTCGACAGGATTGTAGACAAGGACTATTTTCCTTTCGGCGACGTTCATTTCTCTGATCAGATGTTGCCGCACCCCGCCAGAGATTGCGACAATGCGGTCGGCAAGTGGATACAAGAGCCCATTGAGGAGGCGTATTATAAGCGACGTCACGCGATCGTCGCGGTACCTCAAGGCCCCCGCACCGTGCTCGCCAATAACGACGGCCGCTTTTGATCTCGCCAGTCTCGCCGCCAGGATCAGTCCCCAATTGGTCATTCCACCCATCCCGATGACGACCTCAGGCTCCTCCAGGCGAAGTACTCGACGCAAGCGGAACACAGCTAACAGATTCGCTTTTAACTTCTGGAAAAGGCTGCCGCCCCCATGGACGTGGAGAGTATATTCTGTGATTCCTTCAGGGACGGGAAAAACTCTGTCTTCAGAATATGTGACCAGGACCGGATGAAATGCACGCCGGTTCAGGTGATTGAGAATGCCCGAGACCACCTGTGGCGATCCCCCGTCTTTCAAGTCGTAACAGAAAAATAGAACCTTGCGCATCGTTAGTGAAGCTCTCGAATTAGCTTGTGAGCAGGTGTGTAATCACCTTTCTGCTCCACGGTCAGCTTGTACTTGCAATGAAGGAAACTTGGAAATTGTCCGGCTGGCAGTGTTGCGATACCTCCGGGCCATTGGTAATAGGAAGAAAATGCAAAAAGGAAGGAGTAGTAATAGAGGGGGAAGCACCGTTAGTGCAACACCCTCAAGGCCGACCAGGATGATTCCGGTGCTGCTGAGCTGGATGCCGTAACTGACAATCCCGCTCCAAACAACCAGAGAGACAAGGTTCATTGATTCCTGGCGATAAAGATGCCTGTGAACCAGGCCAAAACCCAATCCCTGAAGGAATGAATATATCAACAGGCCCGCCATTCCCCACTCGATGTACCCTGTTCCTTCCGGTGTCAAAGTAACAGACAAATCTACGCTGTCTGGAGGCAAACCCTCCATCAGGTTGTACACGAACTCTGTGATGACAGGCGTTTTGGGCGCTCCTGTGAATTGCTCGCTGATTCGCTTCATTTCAAGATGAAGCGCCCGGCCGTGCATCGGCCCTCCAAAGCGTTCCATGTACTTGAACGTGAAGTCCAGGGGATCCGCGGCAATGGTTGTAAGCCGATCGACATAGGTGTCATAGATGCCTTGTGCCTGCCAGTATCCAAAGGATGACACCATACGAACCGCTACGATCGCGGCCGACACTGGAACGACGATGACAATCAAGGGCAACAGAGTTTTCCACAGGTTCCTCTGCTTGTTCATGTAAAAAAGCAAAATATTAAACCAGACGTAAACCAGAATGGCTGCGCTCTTGGTAGCCAGCAATCCCTGGGCGACGATTGCAAGCCCAAGCCCCAGATACATCATGCCCTTTGCCATGGGGGAATCGGTTTCACGATAAACCGCCCAGGCCATTACCCCAAGGACCGCATAGCAGCCAGGGCCGAAAATCGTCATCAGCCGATTGACCACGCCGCTTGTCGATTGGACCCAGGCTAGTGCAGGATTACTCGACAGGATTGGGAAACCCTGATTAGCAAAAAAGATGATGGTTACAAAAGTCGCGGCCAAGAGCGATACAAATAACCCGATGCTCAAAGGCAAGGCAGGAAACAGCAGCCTGATCCTGGTGGGTTGGGGTGGCTTCGCTGGTTTCGAATTTGTGTCGCCGGAATTATCGCTAGCTTGCCGGTGTCGGCGTTTGAATCCAGGTCGATGGAAAAAGATAAAATCGGCGGCGAGAAGGCCCAGAAAGTACATTCCGAAGCCCGTGGCGGCGTAAAGGTAAGAGGAACCTCCGAACTGGGCATGGAGTTGCAGAAGCCCCACGAATATAAACGCGAACAGCGCCGCCCAGAAAAAGGGGAGGCAAAAAACGGTTTTATACCGCCAGAGTATCGTGGCGATGATCGCGGCAACAACAAGGGAAACTGCGATTTGAGTCAAGTTTCTTTCCTGGGAATCCTGCTATCGTGCAACCCCAGATTATAGAACACGTCGGGCTCGCCGGTGACACGGAGATTCTAGGACGCCTCATTTGGCGAATTTGGTCGATCGAACAGGACCTCACCTGCCGTGGGACAGTTTGCGTGACCGTTGCCCGGCTGCTTCTGCGCAATGACCGTGAACGTTTCACACAGGTTTCGTTGGTTCCAGCGTGACGTGAAGATCTGCCAGGCCAGTTCGGAGGCGTGCAAGGGCAAAAAGAAGTTGCAGTATTCAGAGCGATATGAGGGATGGATCTGAACATCTATAAATCCCACACCCAGCAAGAGAGCCTCCAAGCGGGAGGGATAGCAATGGCGGTAAAGGGCAGGGAAGCCTGTCTCCTCCTTGCTTTCCCAGTGGAAAAAACTCAAAAGAACTTTCGAAAGCTGGTTCGGTAAAGCCGCGTTGAGCAACGCGTACGGCGCGAACTTGTTGGGGATGTAGCTGATCAGGAAACCGCCTTGCCGGAGGGCGCGAAGTATATTGACGTACATTGCCCCCGGGTCAGCAACGTGCTCCGTCACGCTGCGAGAGATGGCCAGGTCTGCTTGAGGCAACGCAATTGCCTGGGTGATGTCACAGCAGATGATCTGATCGTAGCAGCCTGGCGGCGCCGCATCGAGTTCTTCCTGTGAAATGTCAACACCGATCACCCGCAGGTCCAGCGAGGCCTTCAGCTCCGGTGGGATTGCGGGCCTCTTTCCTCCTCCAACGTCCAGCACGACCGTACCCGGGCGAACGGTTTCCCGGATCGCTGCCATGAAGTCTAGGGAGCCGTCGCCTCTGTGACCGTGAGGATCAAGGAGTATGTCCAACTTCCGTGACCAAGCGCGATTCAAGGAAATGAGGCGCCTCGCAACCGCCCGGAAGTTTTGCAGCGGCTTCTCTCTGTCCCGACTCTCACGTTTCACCGTATTAGATCCACCGCGCTTCGCAGCGTTAACCGTGAGCACTCCACTGTCAGATCGCGCCGCGGCACGTGTGGAAGCTGGATTTCATTGGCCCCCGCATAGCGCGCTATTCTCGAAATAAAGGATGTGCGAACGCACCGGCCCGGGATTTGGCAGCAAGCGGAAACCCTTGTCTTTCAGAATCCCTGCTACCTCGTTGGCAAGCATCGGGGAGTGATACTCCAGAACAATTCTCCGAATCGACGCCAGCCGGCCATCCGCTCCGGAAAGGACCTTTGCTTCGAAACCTTCGACATCGATTTTGAGCAAGTCGATTTTCGGGAGCTGGTACGTCGTCATCATTTCCTCCAGGGTGATCTGATCCACTTCCGTGAAGCCGGGCCCCTGTTCACCCACATCGACGACGTACCCTGTCCCGCTCGAATCCCCTTTCCTGAAGCAGGCCTTGCTGGCTCGATCTCCGACGCACTTGGGGATTACGGTTACGTTGGAAATACGATTCAATTCCAGATGGGCCTTAAGCCGGGAGAGATTTTCGACGTCTGGCTCAACAGCATACACCCAACCGCGCGGGGCTCGCTTCGCAGCGTAGCATGTGAATATTCCCTGGTTGGCGCCGATGTCCACCACAATGTCACCATCTTGAGGAACAAAAGTGGGGAAAAAGCTGTATGCTGTCGCCCCGAAAATTTCGTAATACATGGACACTGTGTGATTGTCACAATAAAACGATATGTCAAAATTCACGACGGTTTGTTTCCCTGCTCCAATTCTTCTCGGCCGTCTCAATCTCTCCACGAGCACTTCGTCTTCCAGCTTGACCAGAAGGGCCCTGTAAAGACTCTTCGCGTCCTTGGCAGTTAGCAGGGTTTTTGCGTAAAGCAGCGATTTCTCCGCGAGCAGACCGGGATAGCTACTGGTTCTCATATCTCACGTCCAAGAAGCCCCTTTCGTACAGGCGGGACGGCTCAAAGTCGCTGATGCCTTTCGTTCAGGGGCTGATCCGTTTTCCGAGCCGGCCAAGGACGCCGTCGATAGCTGCTTGGCAAAGGATCTTGCAACGGGCAACCTTATGATCCCAGAAGACGAGCGCGGCCCCAAGTGGCCTTGTAAGGGCCAGGACGGGAACCAAAGGAGCCAGCCACGGTTTCACGTATCGGGTTCTGATGAAAATTGAGTTACGAAGATTGTAATAGAACCTCCACGTTTCACTCAGTGGTACTGCCGGGCCTCTCAATAACCGTCCGAAGATGCTGTTTCGAAGTGGGGGTACCCATACGTACCGGTGAATGACTTTGCTGGCAGGTACCAGAAAGACCTTAAATCTCCTCGAAATGCGATAGATGAATTCGGTATCGTCCCAGTAAATGAACAGGTCTTTGAGCGGAAGCCCGACAGCATCAATTGCCTCCCGTCGGATCATCCCGCCCAGGAATCCCGCAGCTTCGATGGGGACAAGAGGCTGATCGAGAGATCCCTCGTTGATTGCCGGGCGCGCTGCCATCAGCCGATTGAACCGTCGATAAGGGAAAACCTGAGCGTTCAGATTAGAGTCCAGCACAAGAGACGCCAGGAATCCTACAGTTGGATCGTTAAATGCCGGGGATTCGGCTAACGCGCTTAGGGCGCCAGCCATCGGTTCCACGTCGTCATCCATCACCCAGATCCAGTCGTGGCCTTTTTCGTATGCCAGGCGAATGCCCTCGTAAAAACCACCCGCTCCCCCCACGTTCTCCTCCAGGCGAACGTGAGTGACCGTGCCATTATACTTTTTCTCCAACATGTCTGCGGTGCCGTCAGTCGATGCGTTGTTGACCGCCAGAATCTCATGGAGCGGCCGATCCTGCCGGATGAGGGCATCGAGACAGTTTTCCAGCAATCGAACCCGGTTGTATGTGACCACGACGGCCGCGATTCGGGATGGTCGAGGTGAAGCGTCGGTCAGCGGTTCGTTTTTGTTAGCCTTCATAACGATGATCTGGAATATGCACCTCAATAGGTGTGGGTGCTCGCCTGTATTTGTGCATCGCGTCTGCCGTAGAAATGAGATCGCCATCTCGGAGGCAATCGGCGCTCAGGACCAGGCAATCAGGGGCTCATTGGGCTCCTCCTGACGATGGCACGGATTTGCGCAGCTTGGAAGCGATCAGACTCGATCATGCTGGAAAGGAGTGTGACTCCACAGATGTCTCCGCTTTCTGCAGTGGATTCAGTTTGGTCCGCCACAGATAGGCAAACTCCGCCGCCGAGACGAAGCATTCGGCCAGCAGCACCGATACCGCCATCCCGTCGGCTTTCCACACGGGAGCAAGCGCGGATGCAAGGATCACATTCAAGCATCCTGCGCCGAGAACAAGGTATAACACCGCCTTCTCGCGCCCGAACGGGATCATTAAATGGACGCCCAGCACACTGCTTGTGGCAACCAGGAAGGGCAGAAGCGCAAGAATGCGCACAACGGAGACGGATGGCTGATAAGTAGGTCCTAACACCACCCCCACTATAAGTCCGGCGCTGACAAAAGTTATGCCGGACAACAACAGCCCCGTTCCTCCCATGGCAAGAAGGACTCTCTTGCCCCACATGAGAGTTCTGGTTTTTGATTCCTCTGCAAGCCTGCTAAACCTCGGAAACAGAGCCTGGGACAGGGGCCCCAGTAGATTCACACCTGCCCTGATGATCTTTTCGCCAGCCGTATAATAGCCCACCACTTCGTCGCTAGCCATCAGTCCAAGAATAAAGGCATTTCCCGCAGTGTAGAGAACAATTGCGGAACTGGAAAGGAAAAGGACCCAGCCCTCGCGAAAGCTCTCCAACATTCCTGACCAAGTGGGCCAGGTGAGGCGCAGCTTCAGGGTTTGGAAGGCGACGCCAACCGAGACCAAGCCCGCTGCGATGGCTCCAAAGGAACTAAGTCCTGCATAAATTATGAAATCCTGAGGCTTGCGGACCAAGAAAAACATCGCTACGACGACCAGGGATCGAACCGACAGGTTGATCCACGAGATGGGGCCCATGCGTTCCAATCCCTGAAAAAGCCAGGTTGGGAAGAGGACGCTGCCCAAAACTCCACCAAACAAAACGATCATGAGCTCCGAAAGATCGCGGACCCTTGGCACCAGTTGAATGAGCAAGAGCAGGCTCAGAAAGCTAAGAACGCATAGCCCTAACTTGGCTCCCCAGACGTTTGCGGCCACGCGGCTGACAACCTCGGGATTGTTCCTCTCGACCGAAATTTTTCTGGTGGCCGACCAATCGAATCCGTAGCCCACCACCACGCCGAAGTACGCCATCAGGCCTTGTCCGAAGGCGAGAGTTCCGAACCTTTCAGCGCCCAGGACCCGTACGAGGTACGGCACCGTGATCAGCGGGAGGATATAATTGGCCAGTTGGAGAGAGTAAAGAGAAAGCGCGTTCTTGCCGACGGAACTCCTCAAACCCCGGCCAAGGAGTGGCTTAAGACCTTCCGACATACTTAAACGGCGCCTCGAGTTTTGCCTAGCATGTACTGGCCTCTTTGGCGCAGTGGGGATTTGCGATTACAGGGGCCATTGCCGTCATGGCGGCTCCGGTCATCAGCCCGTCACGGAGGGAGTCTGCAATGCCCTGAAATACCCAGCGGGCATACCGTCCCACCGGGAAAATATCGAGGTCCTCGAGGGCGGCGAGGGCCTGCGTCCTCCATCGCGAACCAGCCCACGACCATGTATAAGCTACATCAATCCAGGTCGGGTCAATCACATCCACTTCGCGCAGCCAGTCCCAGGCTTGTAATTCCCGGATTACGTCGCGGCCGTACTCCATAATTTCAGCGGCGCCCGGTTTCTTGCCTTCAGGGTAGGCGCGTTCCACGTAAACGCTCACACGTTCGCCGCGGTCCCGGGAAGACTTGGGAAGGAATGCATCGTCCACATTGCTATAGAATCCCACGCGATGAAACGCGGCTTGACTGCCAGGCACATAAACCCAGTGGTCCTCCGGGCAACGTGGGCCCTTGACAGCTCCGATATTGAGCACCAGCACAGACGGCGAAGGATCAGGCTTTGCCTGAAGGTGAAGGCCCGCCATTTGGATGGTCCGGTTCAGCGGGAGAGTTGAAATCAACGCTCTATATTGCACCCTGGTCCCGTCTGCGAAGAGGACCTCCTTATCAGCCGGATTGATTTCTACTACGCGCCTGCCGTAATGGACCTCGCATGATGCTGCCATCTTCGCAGCAAGTATATTGAGGCCTTCCGCAGGATAAACGAAGGTCGTGTTATACCCGACGGCCGGAGAGGATCTGAAGGTGCCCTGGATAACATCATCCAGATTCACTGGTGATTTATATGCGTCCTGAGGAGCAATTTGTTCGTAAAGGCCTGCGGTATAAAGGTTGTGGAACGGAAAAAAGAAGAGCTCGCACAGGGTCTCGCCGAAGCTTGCCCGCAGCCAGTCGCTCAGCGTACGAATCTTGGCATGCGTGCTAGCCGCCTCAATCATCTCCCGTAAACATCGGGCAGCAAGCTCGCTGCCGAGGGTTCCCAGGTGGTTCTGAATAGGATAGGGGACCAGGACACCTTTCTGCGCAAGAAAGACCGAGGACTTCCTCGCATAACAGCGAAAGTCCGCGACCGACCGCAAGAACGCATGGACAGCAGGGTCGCCGCCGAATATCCAGTGTCCACCGCCGATCTCAAACCGGTAGCACTCGCCATCGTCCGGCGCGCAGTGATATCTTTCAGCGCCTTCGGGTCTCATGTAGTATGACGAACAAATCCCGCCGGGATTTTCCGCTGCTTCGAAAACGGGAAGGCCCGCCAATCCTGCACCCAGGCCGCTCATCCCGGCGCCCAGCACAATCACATTATTATTGGCGTACCCTGGCATCTTAGGCGTCGATTCTATCATGACATTGCATTGGCGCCTGGACACCAAACGAGTGCATGGCGCATCCTGAAGGCACAAGTAGGCGGGGAATCAAAGTACAACCCGCTCGCAGTCTGCGGGAAGGGCGCTAGTCTGTTACTTTGCCTTACCGCCGCCGACGCATTCTTGAAAATAGCTGATAGTAGATGCCAAGCCGTCTTCCAGGGTGACTTTCGGCTCCCATCCCAGCAAGTGGCGGGCGCGGGAGATGTCTGGGCGGCGCACCTTGGGATCATCGGTGGGCAAAGGATGAAAGCTTACTGGGCTTGAACTCGCCGTCATTTTCGTGATGATTTGAGCAATATCAACGATTTTCTCTTCTCTCGGATTACCGACATTAACCGGGTAATGAATTCCCCATTCTTCTGTTTGTGCGCCCGCTACTGGGGAATCAGAGCCAGCCAATAAGAGGCGGATGAGCCCGTCAATAAGATCACTCACGTAGCAGAAGCTTCTTGTCTGGCTTCCGTCGCCATAGACTGTGAGTTCCTTACCCTGAAGGGCCTGGACAATAAAATTAGAAACCACCCGGCCATCGCTCGCGCGCATCCAGGGGCCGTAGGTGTTGAAAATTCTTGCGATCCGAGTGTCCAACCCGTGGCGTCGATGATAGGCCATCGTCAGGGCCTCAGAAGCGCGCTTGGCTTCGTCATACACGCTCCGGGGGCCGATTGGATTCACATTGCCCCAGTAGTTTTCCGTTTGAGGACTCACTTTGGGATCGCCGTAAACTTCCGAAGTGCTGGTAAGCAGAAAGCGTGCATTCTTCTCCAGGGCTAACGCCAGCAAGTTGCGGGTACCGATGGTTCCCACTTCCAGGGTTTGTATCGGAAATCGAAGGTAATCAGGCGGGCTTGCCGGGCAGGCCATGTGAACGACAGCATCCAATGGTTCCTCTATTTGAAAGGGAGCAGTGACGTCCTGAAGAATGAAACGGAATGATGATCCCCGTCCAAACCCTTCAATGTTTTCGCGCCGTCCCGTCAGGAGATTGTCCAGACAAAGAACTTCATGGCCCTGCTTAAGCATCTCCGCGCAAAAATGCCTGCCGAGAAAACCCGCACCCCCACTGATTAAAATTCGCATTGGTCCTCTAAGCGCACCGGTGAACTGCGCAGATCAGATTTACTGTTCCATACTGCTGGGAATATTATAGCCCCGAGAGCTCGGTTATCGCTGCGCTGGCGTGCCAGTTGGAACTTCCTGCTTGCAGGTGAACTGATTCTGAATCGGTCAGTTGCTCTATGCCTCCGGCGCGTTCGCCCGATAGTCGCTGCCGTACCCGTAACCATATTGGTAGTAGCCGTACTTGCCGCCGTAATTCGATTTGTGGACTTGCACGTCATTCAGTGCCACACCGAGAATGCGCGCCCCAGCTCCGTAGAGCAATGCCCTGGCCCTGCGGACGACGTCATAGGGCGTTTCATAGGCACGGGCAACCAGGACCACTGCGTCAGTGATGGTGGCCAGGATGCGGCTGTCGGCAACAGTCAGAATAGGCGGAGAATCTACGAGTACGTACTCGAATTCCGAATGCAGTTCTTTCAGCAGTTCCGCTGTCAGCGAAGACGATAAGACTTCCGCAGGATTGGGAGGGATGGGTCCGCAGGGGATGATGGAAAGGTTAGGAACTCCGTTAACCGGCAGAATAGCCTCTGAGAGATGAACCCGCCTGGTGACGCATTGAACAAATCCCGGACTGTTTTTTACTCCCACTGCCCGATGGCAGGCAGGCCGCCGCATGTCGCAATCTACAATCAAAACCTTGCTGCCCAGGCTAGATAGGGTGGCGCCGAGATTCACTGTGGTAGTCGTCTTGCCTTCGCCCGGCAGCGCGCTGGTTATCAGCAGCAGTTTGGGCACAGGGTTGGCCGAAAGCAGAATCGACGTTCGAAGGGACCGAAAAGCCTCTACAGCCATAGGATCCTTCTGTAAAGCAAGCCCGTAGGATCCGTTCGATCCGTTTCCAATGGTGGTGAGTTTCTGTTCAAGGGATTTGGAGGCCCCATTCAGATGGACCGAAGGGATAAGGCCCAGGGAAGGCAGACGAAGCAGGGATTCCACTTCATCAGGGGTCTTGAGTGTATTGTCCAGGTATTCTTGAAAAAATGCCAGTCCGACGCCCAGACTGAGACCCAGAATTAAACCAATGGCAAGGTTGAGGATGACGCGGGGCTTGGCCGGCCCTTTGGGAACCTCGGACGGGTCAACCACCCTGATGTTGCTGGCATTCAGCCCGGCGGAAACCTGGGCTTCCTTCATCCGCTGCAGTACGCCGTCGTAGAGCGAGCGGTTGGTGTCCACCTCGCGCTTCAGGATATTGTACTGAATGGTCTTTTGAGAGACGACGTCCACCAGACTTTCCTGCTGGCTGATCAGCTTTTTGAGATATGTCTCCCGCACCTCGGCAGCCTCGTACTGCTGCTCAAAATTTTGGGTCAGAGCCTGCTTCTGGTGATCGAGATTTGCCTGGAGGGTGTCGATCTGTTTCTTGAGGGCCATCGCTTTCGGATATCCAGGTTTCACGGTTGCCGTCAATTCGGAATATTCGCGCTTCAGGTCAGCAAGGGTTTGCTCAAGGGTTTGAATAAGCCTGTTGTCAAGAATTCCTGGAAGGTCCTGTACTTTGCCTGCCTGGACCAGGCTGTACTCAGCTTCCTTCTGGGCGCGATCAGCCTGGGCCTTGGTGTACTCTTCCTCAAGCTGTTCCAGACGAGCATTGGCCATGCTCTGCGCCTGCGCGCTAACGGCGTTCTGAATAAAAAGGATGGAATTCTTTGCCGCATAGGCCTGCAGGGCGTCTTCAGAAGTCTTGAGCTTTGCCTTCAGTTCAACCAGTCGTCCGGAAAGCCATTCCGACGCCTTCAAGGCTTCGTTCCACTTCACCTGGAGATTCTGGTCGATATAGTCTTCCCCCAATTGGTTGGCAATGCGTGCCGCCAGATCCGCGTTTTGAGAATAGAAAACGACTTCCACCAGATTGCTGCGCTCAATAGGACTGACGGACACGGCCCTCATGAAATTCGAGACGCTGTTGCCGTACGCATCAGAGTTCGGGTCCGGAGGCGTGGGGTCTGTGGGGGAGGGAATTTTATCGGGATCCTTAGTAACCAGTCCCAAAAAACTGCGGCTTCGATAAAACTCCGGATACTGGTACAGTCGCAGGTCCCGCACTACTCGTTCGGAAAGCGATCGGCTCTTTAAAATTTTATACTGCGTTTCACGGTAGCTCTGAAGGTCCCACGCAGGGCCCGTCTGGGCAATCTGCTGGAAGCTCAGCACCTGGGGCTCTTCCGGATTAATTTCAATCAGAATTCTGCCGGCGTAAATGGGTTTTTGCTTGAACGTACCGATTGCCACAGTTGTGAAAACGATGAGGAGGGAAGCCACCACCGCCCATCGCCGCTTCAGGATCACATGCCAGTAGTCCAGCAGCCGCGGAGACTCTTCGGGCGAGACATCCAGAATGTCAGATTCGCGCAAGTAATGCCCATTGAGGCGCTCGACGCTTTGCGTCCGATTGATGGGCGTTAATTCATTGCTTTCCATGCGACTCCTTCACTACCGAGCGGCCCAATTCTATCAGGCGTAACTTCCCCGTCCCTGGATCATGAAGGCTTGACTAATCCTTCCAATCTTGTGCGAGCCGAGCTGTATAGGAGATTCTGAGTTGACGGTGAGACTGATTGGCTTCCGGTTATATAGGGGCGTGAATTTGAGCGGAGAATCCACCGCAAGGCTGGCGTTCGAGCAGAGGGCCGACAAGCCCCTCCAGTGTTCCACTTGACCGTCCCCATTGGCAAGAAGACTGATGACCTTTTCCGAGGCCTCCATTCCAATTTTACAGACTGGTTGCAGACGCCGGTCCACCACTCTCATTGCAGGGACGCTCTCAGTTCCACAGGCATAAAATCCGAATTGATTGTGAGCAGATTTTCCGTGGCCGCTCCCGACCGTGCTTCGGAATGGATTGAAATCAATTTAGACCAACCACCTCCTAAGTACGTATGCTCCAGTTACCACTCTCCTCTGGCATGATCGGCGATCATTAGAAACCACTAATCTCAACGAGACTAACAGAGCCTTTCAGCTCTGTCAATCTGCGTACCGAATTGAAATTAAAACCTCTTGCTGAAAATTCCAGGGCGGGTGTCCGGGGCGGTCAGGCTGATGGAATTAAATGTGATCCTTGGGTGTGAACATGCGGGAGGCCGCGGAGGTTCTTGAGAAGGGGAGGCTGCCACCAATGTCGTGGGATAAGGTCTTTGCCGGGCTGGCGTCCCACCCCGGCGGAGCAACACCGGCGCTGCCTGCGCCTGGCCCTTCATCCGTGCCGCAATCCATTGGATTCTGGAGTTACAACGACGGCACCTACTGCACCGTCAGGATCAGTTGGGCGGATTGGCTCAGGCTGCCGGAAGTGCTGGTGACGGTCAGGATATAAGTGCCGGCCGGAGTTGCATTGCTGTTCCTCGAGATGGTCGTTGCGGAACTGCCACTGCCGCAGGCTGCGCACAGCGTCACAAGCAGAACCAGCGTGGCAAACGACGCCAGCTTACGCCAGCCTACTCCCTGTCGGCAGCATTCAACGTTGGTGTGGCGCAGACTTCAGCCCAGCCGCAGCTGATTCGACTCTTCTTTCACGATGGAGTCGGCATCTAGAGAGCGGCGGATGGCGTAGCGGCGCGCTGCCGATTGAGCTTGACTTTTGTGGGCTAGTATGGTAGTCTTGCCTGTGGCGCATAAAGCTGGCGGCGCAGACTCCTCGCGGCCTCGGTTCATATCTTAAAAAGCATTACAGCCGTATTCCGTGGAAATAGGCCACGAGTGCTGAGGGACAGATAACGCCGGTACCTTTAATGATCAACGCCTCTGCCACGGAGGTGAGTTTTCCAGCGGGTTTTCTGGGAATTAAAAAACAAAAAGAATACCTTTTTTAAAAAACAAAGCGGAGAAGTTGCTGAAAACAAAGGATCAGCCCGAAAAACAAACCGGAACAAACCGGAAAACAAAGCGGAGAAGTTATTGAAAACACGTACCTGTGGAAAAAACAAACCGGAAACAAACCGGAGAACAAACCGGGCCATGTTATTGAAAATAATTGGGCTGAAAATCACCGGCCAACATTGTCGCTCCATAATAACACCTTGAACCGCAGTCGAATTCTCGTCCGTCGTATTGACTAACAAGAGCTTTAACATTGATGCTCACGTAATTGAACTCACTGATCTTTGATGTTAGAATTCGCACTTTCCTGAAAAGGCGATTGACGATAAACCTCGGACGGTCTCCAAACACAAGGCCGAATCCCAACTTATCGCCAGACGGTTCTTTTCAAAATTAATCAGGACGAATCCATGACAAAGAGGAAGTCCGCACCCTTGTTGGCTGCAACCGCCGCCATGTTCCTGATGGGCGGTGCGCTGCTGCGGGGGCAGGAGCCTGTCAAGGTCGCTCGAACCGGAGACACGATCTCCGTCGAAATTGGCGGCGCCCCGTTCACCACTTATCACTTTGGCCCGGAATCTCCCAAGCCTTATCTCTCTCCGCTGCGAAGCGCACAAGGGACGATTGTGACGCGTGGTTGGCCCATGGTGACGGACATCCCCGGCGAGGACCACGACCATCCCCACCAGCGCGCCATGTATTTCGGGCACGGCGATATTAACGAGATCGACTTCTGGGCGGAGAAGAACCTGACCCGGGAGGAACAGACCGTGAACGGTGTCTTCTACCCGAGCCAAGATCTGCCCAAGGGTCGCACAGTGATTCGCCGGATTGAAGAAATGCAGGGAGGGCCTCACTCCGGCGCGGTCCGTGCGGTTTTCGATTTGGTGAAGCCGATGGGAGAAGCCATGGGCGAGGAAGATCAGGCCTATACTTTTTCCGGCGACACGAACAATCGCATCATTGATTGCGCTTTCACGCTGCGCGCCAATCACGGGCCTCTGAAGATTGCCGACACCAAGGAAGGGACGTTCGCTATCCGCGTAGTTCACGAGCTTGACGCGCCGTCCGGACGCATGGTCAACTCGAACGGTGGGGAAGGTGAAAAGGAAGTCTGGGGCAAGAAGGCGAATTGGGTGGATTATAGTGGCAAGGTGGACGGCGAAGAGGTGGGCATTGCCATTTTCGACAGTCCTCACAATTTTCGGCATCCGACGACTTGGACGGCGAGAGGCTACGGCCTGTTTGGCGTCAATCCGTTCGGCCTGAGCGTGTTCTTCAACAATCCCAAACTCGACGGCGGCTACACAATCCCCGCGGGCGGGAGTCTCACCCTGCAGTATCGCGTCCTGATTCATCATGGCGATGAGAAGCAGGCGGACGTTGCGCCAGCCTGGGAGCGGTATGCCGCGGGGCACTGAGACGGGGCGACTCCGCCACGAGATAGATTGCCCGCCCGGATGGGATCCTCCGGCAGGGCTGCAAGGTTTTCCAGGTCGATGCGTCCCGGACGATCGTGAAAGGAGAGAGTCTAATGGAACGCCATATTAAAGCGAAGGGCGATGGAAAATATCAGCAGATTGTTCCGCCCGGAACCCTGAAGTTTCTGGATTTCGCCCGCCTGCAGTTGAAGAACGGAGAGACGCACTCCGGCAAGTCAGGCGGTCGCGAGTATGTACTGGATATCTTTTCCGGCTCGGCGACAGTCACGATCGAAAGCGGCAAGGGCGAGAAGCAGGTTTATGAAAACGCCGGCGGCCGCGCCGATGTCTTTTCCGGCCCGCCGGTGATGGTTTACGTTCCCATGCAATCGAACTTTGATATCAAGGCCAGCTCGGACGCCGTGGACATCGGCATATTCTCCGCTCCCTCCGGCGCCGCCACGGCGCCGCGCCTGCTGCAAGGCTCTGATGTGACTCTCAACCGCGCGGGGCGCGATAACTGGCAGCGGAACGTTTATTCCGCGCTCGATCTGAACACGGAGGCCGAGCGGCTGCTGGCCGGCGAAACGCTGAACCCTTCGGGCAACTGGTCGAGCTATCCTCCTCATAAGCACGACCGCAAGAATCCTCCAAACGAGGCGGTGCTGGAGGAAGTCTACTTTTTCCGCATCAAGCCTTCGCAGGGTTACGGGTTCATCTGGACCTACACGGCGCCGGACGACCCCGAAGGTTTCTCAACCGTGTTTGTGGTCCGCGACGGCGATACGGTGCTGCTGCCAAAAGGCTACCATCCAGTAGTGGCTGCGCCGGGCTATCAGTTGCATTACACCTGGGTGTTGGCCGGCGAAGAACGGCGCTACGGGGCCTGGAGCGACGACCCGCAGCATGCCTGGGTGAAGCAGCAATAACCAGCAATGCTCTGGCTGCCACTAAGCGAACGGCGCCCGCTCGAGCCGGCAGGAAAGAATTCGGGAGGATAACTGGAAAGTATCCTCCGGTTTGTGTCAGGATTGTTTTGACACGCACTCTCTGCCGACGTAGAATGCCTTCCGCCGCGGGCCTAAGGCCTCCCGGCGTAGCTCATCGTCTGTTGTTGCTTTCAAACGCGCGTCCCGCCCCGGCGTTCAGCGTCACGGATTCCACATGGCCGATACGACTCAAGTGACGACGTCTCAAGTCTCCGGGCAGGGGCACCGCAATCTTCCGCATCTGCGATGGTGGATCTGCGCTCTGCTCTTCTGTGGTTCCACCGTCAATTACATTGACCGCGGCACCATCGCGATTCTGGCGCCGCACCTTCAGCAAATTTTCCATATTACTGAAGCTGATTATGGCTGGATCATCGCCGCCTTCATGTGGGCCTATGCCATCTTCATGCTGGTTTCGGGCGGCATTGTTGATTGGCTGGGGACGAGGATCGGCTACGCCATTTCGATGGGTTGGTGGGGCCTTGCCACCATCGGGCACGCGCTGGCGCGCGGTGTGTTTTCCTTCGGCGCAGCGAGGTTTATGCTGGGCGCGGGCGAAGCGGGCAACTTTCCGGCATCCATCAAGGCCGTTGCAGAGTGGTTCCCCAAGCGCGAGCGCGCGCTGGCCACCGGCATCTTCAATTCCGGAACGAACATCGGCAACGTCATTGCTTATCCGGTGGTGGGGGTCATCCTGCTGCACTGGGGCTGGCAAGCTGCCTTCATCGTGACGGGGATCCTAGCGCTGATCATTATGGTGGTCTGGCTGGCGGTCTATCGAACGCCCAGGCTGCATCCCTGGCTGTCGCTGGAGGAATTGAAGAAGATTCAAGTGCGCGAGCCGGGAGAGCAAGAGGAGCCCGAGACAAAAATCGAGTGGCGCCGGCTGCTGGCCTATCGTCAAGCGTGGGGCTTTACGGTGGCCAAGTTCCTTACCGACCCCATCTGGTGGTTCTATGTTTTCTGGTTGCCCAAGTACCTGGTGCAGGCGCGCGGCTTTAGCATTCAACAGCTTGAGTGGTTTGGCACCATTCCCTTCATTGCCGCGATTGTCGGTAGCGTGGGCGGCGGATGGTTATCGGGCTTCCTCATTCGAAAGGGCTGGAGCGTGAATGCCGGTCGGAAGACCGCCATGGCCGTGTGCGCCTTCTCGATGCCTGCCGGCATTGCTGCGGTATTGACCGGGAATGTCTGGCTGGCGCTGGCACTGATCTCGGTTTCCACCTCTGCCCACCAGGGTTGGTCAGCAAACCTCTTTACGCTGTCTTCCGACATTTTTCCCAAGCGCGACGTTGCCTCGGTGGTGGGAATAGGGGGGGCAGCGGGCGCCGTGGGCGGCATGATCATTGCTCCGCTGGCCGGCTATCTTCTGCAGTTCACCCATTCCTACGTTCTGCTGTTCATCATCTGCGGCACCATGCATCCCATTGCGCTGGGTTTGGTGCACCTGATTATCCCCCAAATCAAGCCCATCACGCATCCTGCTCGAGGCTGATGGCACCTAAAAGTTCGCAGAACCTTAAGCGGGCACTCACGGCGCTGCTGCCGTGGTGTTGTGATAAAGTGCCGGGCGGGAGGTGTCGATGGGCAAGAATCACAAAGTTAACCGGCGCGCATTTCTGGAAGGCAGCGTGTTAATGCCCGCCGTAGCAGCCTTGGGGGTGCGCCAGCGGACGGCCCTGGCCGCGAGCATTCCGCCAGCCGATGACGAAGGCGCGTCGCGCAAAGCGCATGTCTGGGAAAAGCAGGAACTGACGTTCAACGCCTCGCGGTCCTATTCGAATGCCTACACCGATGTCCTGGTGTGGGTTGACCTGAGTGGCCCCAACTTCAGCAAGCGCATTTACGGATTCTGGGATGGCGGCCAGACGTTCAGGGTGCGCGTCGTGGCTACGGCCCCGGGGATTTGGAAATGGCGCAGCGGCTCAACGCAGGAAGATCCTGGGCTCTCCGGAAAGACAGGCAGTTTTGTTGCGAGCGACTGGACAGAAGAGGAGAAGCAGCAGAATCCGCTGCGGCGGGGATTTCTTCGATCCTCCGCCAACCGGCACGCTCTTGAAACTGCCGACGGCACGCCTTTTTTTGTGCTGGGTGATACTTGGTATTCAGCCGGGACCCACCGGTTCCGGTGGTATGACGACCACGTGGAGCGCCCGATCGGCCCGAACGCCGGATTCAAGGATTACGTTCGCTACCGGAGAGAGCAGGGCTTCAACTGGGTGAACATGATCGCTGCGTTTCCCAACTGGGAGACTGACGGGCTGCCCTGGCACATCCAAATGAAAGACGGAACCACCGTCCGTTCGGCCTGGCTTGAGTTTGGCACGGGCAGTGCGAAGAACATGGAAAATGAAGGCGGCCGGCCGTTCCTGTTTCCTGGCAAGGTGCCTGGATACGAAAAAGTTTTTGCAGACGTGGATCGCATCAATCCCGAGTATTTCAAGTACGTGGATCGCAAGATTGACTATCTCAATGCGGAGGAATTTGTTCCCTTTATTGAAGTTTCGCGGCGCGACGCGAGTGAGTGCTGGAAGAAGTATTATGACTGGCCCGATTCTTACGCGCGATTCATTCAATACGTCTGGTCGCGCTATCAGGCCAATAATACGGTGCTGAGCCCAATTCACCTGGACATCCTCGATGAGAGCATCACGGTGCCCGATTTTATGGCGGCCATTAACATGGTTCTGGACAAGTTCGGGCCGCCGCCGTTCGGAACTCTTCTGTCAGCCAATGCCAACCCTTCGACGCTGGTCAACTGGGGCGACAACTCCTGGGTCACCCTCCACCAGACCGGAAATGAGCGCGAGCATGAGTACTACTGGTACATGACCGAAATCTTCCGGGAGGCTCATCCGCCGCGGCCAGCGCTGAACGGCGAGCCATATTATTCAGGTTACGTGGACGCGCGCGGGCTAAATGGAGGATACAAATACGGCGCGCCCGGCGGCACTCCCAAAGACGACCAGTTTGTCCGCTCCGCGATGTATGGCAGTGTTCTGTCAGGCGGGCTGGCCGGGCACGTCTACGGGGCAGAAGGCATCTGGGGAGCGGATATCGAGTCCAGCGCTCCCATCAAGATGTGGGATGCTTTTCAGTGGAATTCCGCCACCCAGATGCAGCATTTGCGGACGTTTGTATCTTCAATTGGACGGCAATATCAGGAACTGGAGCCAGATGCGGGACTGGTTGTTCCCAGCCAGACTCACACGGTGAAAGGGTACGAGGGGTGGGCCTATGCGGCGCGAACGCCTGACAAAAAGGTCTTTCTCGCCTATTTTGAAAAAGGCTGTCCACGTAGCATGATTCGCGGCGCCCGCCACAGGAGCGTGTACCGCGCACAATGGTTTGATCCCCGGCAGGGAGCCTGGAGCAGCGTGGGCGCAGGAATGCTCCATTCCGATATTACAGGGGAGATTCGGCTACCGGATTTTCCCGCGGAGATTGACTGGGGCCTCAAACTAGTCTACGAGCGCGCGCTTCCAACGCCAGAGCACTTTTAACGGACCGGTCAGGACTGATGACCTGGCGCGGGCTACGTCTTCCAGAGTGTTACCTGTCCACGGTCCCCCTTCACAGGGTTTTGTTCTATTCATGCACCACGGCCAGCAGGTTTCGTTCAGCATCAATGTTGATGTTGCTGGGGTGGAAAGGCAGTTGAAAGTGGGCATTGCGCGTGGAAGACCCCTTCATCTGCACGAAGCCGATGCGCCCCGTTCTACCTTGATAGGTGACGTAAAGCGGAACGCCCATCTGGAAAGAATCGGAGACGCCCGACTGCGTGAGTGTGAAGGAGACGGTCGTTTTGCCGCTGCCCTCGTCCTGCAACTTGTAGCTGAAATCGTAGGTGGGGATTTCGTCGCCATAGACCCATTCATTGAAGAACCAGTCCATCGGCTGGCCCAGGTGCTTCTCCACAACGCGTTGGAAATCCGCGGTGCCGGCGTTCTTTCCGGCGTAAGTGCTGGTGAAGTCGCGCATAAGGCTGATGAAAGTGGCGTCCGGGTTTTTGGATTTTGTATCCTGCAGGATCATTCGCAACATTTCCAGGATATAAGCGCCCTTTTCATAAATCACATGCTCGGCAGCCGAGGGCTCGAGATAAGAATCCAATTGATAATTGAGGACCACAGGGCCGACGTCCACCGGCCGGACGCCCGCGCGGTCCTTACCGAGCAGCCACTTTCGCTTGAGGTCCCAGAAATCGTCCCATTTTTTAGGTTCCGTAGTCTGGAGGTAAAGTGCGGAGGAAAATTCCGCAAAACCTTCTGAAAGCCATTGGTCCTGATAGGTCTTCCATCCGACCAGATGGCCCCACCATTGGTGTGACATTTCATGGGCGGCCACCAGGTTGTAGAACTCGCGCTCCTCGCCGGAGTCCTGCAGGTGCAGGTTGTTGCGCGTGGTGGAGTCCAGCATGGAGTCGTAAGGCAGAAAGATCAGGGTGGGCCAGCTTTGAGCGTAACCGCGAACCGGCTGCTCGGTGACGGAGATGGTCTTAAAAGGCAGCGGGCCGAAATAGTCTTCATAAAGGCGCATCGCTGCAAGGCTGACCTTGGCGGCGTGCGAGGCATTCGACGCCGTGTTAAAGCCGCCAGTCAGGATTCCGTAGCGGGAAGCGGCATCACCGCGGGTCACCATTCCGGCAACGTCGAGAGCGTTCTGAACCTCCTTCAACTCATTGGGAATCTCCTTGCCTGCATACGCATTGACAGTTAGATTCGAATCGGACGCCGACTTGGTGACGAATTCGCCGTAGTTGAAGCCGGCGACGGGCAAGGGAATCTGTGAATCCCACTCGGTGGTGAGGGTATCGTGGTCTTTTTGGGATTTCACCAGCCGTCCAGTGGCAGCCAGTTCGTATCGCTTTGGACACGTGATGCGCAGATGAAATTCTGTGCGGTCATTGAAACCACCGAAGTTCGGGTACCACGATTCCCGTGCGGTCACGTAATAGAGGCCGCTGCCTCTCTGCTTGATGATGTGGCTGTCCGCTGTGGAGTCTTCCGCATAGGCAATCTTGAGAGTGAAAGAACGCCCGGGCTCCGCGGGCGCCGGCAGGATCGCCCACGGGTCGCTATCGCGCTTGCGATCCTCCTGGATGAAAGCAAGCTTGGCGCCGGATCCATCTGTTACGGATTGAATTCGCAATACCCCGCGGAGATTAAGGGGCAGCAGGCGTAACGGGACAGAGGGGACTTCGGCCTGCATTTCGGCTGTGGCGGACAGCCGGGCGTGATCGTTGATCACCGCTTCGATCGATTCTTTACTGCAGTGGCCGAGCCGGGTGAGATGCTCAGGCCAGGGGGACTTGACGTACTCCGAGGAAATATGAAACCCTGCCCACCACTCCCAGTAACTGCCTCGATCATAGTGAATCAGAGTTTCTTCTTCATCATTCGCCAGTGAAGGCAGGACTGGTGTAGGCCGGTTCCAGCTGATCACGAACAGCAGATTCCCTGAGTGGGCTCCTTTGAAATCTGCGAGGAAAAATCCCCGGCTGGTCGGGTCAGTGAGGTCGGCGAGCATGCGTGCCGGAAGATTTTGCACCTGGAAGTTGCCGCTGCGAACATTGTCTGTCCAGTCGTTGAAGCTTTCCGAAAATTTCTTTTGCACGTCATCCAGTGCTTTACCTGCCGCCGTAGCGTCGCCGCGAGGCTGGAACTCCATGAGCTTCTGGAGTTCTGGTAAGGAATCGTCAGTGAAGAGGAAGACGGCCTGGTGGAAAGCGTCATTCAGCTTGGGAGTTTTGGCAAAGCGCGAAATCTGGTGTTGCTCGGCAGGGGTCGGCGGGTCGAGCTCGAAGTTCCCACTACCGGTAAACACAGCTCCGAGCACCCGGCCTGCCACCGGAGCCGCCAGCTTCATTTGCCCGTTCGCAAAATGGAAAGTGGCGGCGTCCTTTTTCCAGTCTACATTTTCAGCGGCAGCCGCCTGGTTGCTGCCGGCCAGTTGACGAAGTTGTGCATAAACCTTCATCAGCATATCGGAGGGCTGGTGCGTTAAGTCGGCAGGCTGCGAACTAGCGGTCGAAACAGCAGACGACTCACTTGCAGGAAGCGGAGACTGCGCGTTCACGCTGATTGTGACACTGAAGGACACGAATCCAGCTAGCATTAGTAAGCACATGAAGCCCTTGCGCATGGAAGCTCCTCCCCATGAGTAGAAAAGCCCGGGCAATTTTGTCGTACATTGAGGTGGCC
Organism: Terriglobia bacterium; assembly: GCA_036278995.1. Lineage (GTDB taxonomy): Bacteria > Acidobacteriota > Terriglobia > UBA7540 > UBA7540 > SCRD01. The sequence goes on from DASUJZ010000124.1 coordinate 40,217, forward strand.
GCGTCCTGGAGCCGGTAGTGATTTACCAGGCACGGAGGAAGATCGGCCCGTTGGCCGAGGTTCTGGCTTGGTCACCGTCGAACCGTGCTACCTACACCAAAGCTTTCACGACTTGTGCTCCATCTCAGACAGGCTGTTGAGCTCGAGGGAGCACATAAAAGATCGTGGCGCGAGATTACCACCGTTGCGACTCCCGAGCAAGCACTTCCTGGCCATCCGAAAGCTCGGGGGGGCCTCCTCGCTTGGCTCAGCGAAGTGGAGATTCCTGAGACCCCACAGGCCCGCGAGGCTTAACCGGCTGGCCTACAAGGAATTACGGCAGGTGCGTCATTCATGGCGACAGTGTTGCCAAAAAAAATCTTATAGGTGTAACCATAATTTTTTACTTGCGTCTAAGGTAGTGCGTAGTGGTAGAGTGTCCACTACGGCGACGAGCGTGTGGAGATACGCCATGGCCTTTATTAGAAAGAGAGGAAACTCGTATTACCTGGTTCATAATGTGCGGGAGGCTGGCCGTGTGCGGCAGCTCCATCTCGCCAAACTGGGCCGCCGGCCCCGCATCAGCGATGAAGTAATCCGGGGAGTGAATTCCCAGCATCCTTTTGTGGAGATTGATTGGAACGAGCTCAGGAAAAAAGCCTCCCAGGAATTGGTTCAACCTTTTGAAAACAAGTCGCGCCAGTTGCGCGAATTGCTTGCCAGCATTCACAACCTCCATCTCGATATCGGCGACCTTCATTTGCCGGTTCTTGCCATGACGCACGACCGCGAACTGGTCGGGCAATTGACTTCGAGCCTGAAGCTTCTTCGCACGACACTGGACGTCAAGTTGAATCAACTGCGTCGGGGAAAGGTGCAGCTCTACCCTATGTAGGGCAGGGAGGACAAGGGAATGTCTCAATTTCAGACCCTTTTGGATCCAACTCTTCACAGCCCGGAAGTCAAAGACTTTGAGGGGGCGCTGATCAGGCGCGTGGTGGGCCAGGACCGGGCTATTCGTCGGCTGGCAAGAATTTATCAGGTGTATAAGGCCGGCCTGGCGGTGACAGGGCGGCCGCTGGCAAACCTGCTGTTCCTGGGGCCGACCGGTTCGGGAAAGACGCGGCTGGTGGAGGCCGCCGGCGAGGTACTCTTTGGAAGCGAGCATTCGATTTTGAAGATCGACTGCGCGGAGTTCCAACATAGTCACGAGATCGCAAAGCTGATCGGATCGCCGCCGGGCTATTTGGGCCATCGCGAGACACAACCGCTGATTACCCAGGAGGCGCTGGAGGCGCACCACACCGATACGCTGAAGCTGTCGTTCGTCCTTTTTGACGAGATTGAAAAGGCATCAGACTCCCTGTGGCATCTGCTGCTCGGGATTCTGGACAAGGCTACTCTCACACTGGGCGACAATCGCCGTGTTGACTTTTCGCACTCGATCATCTTTCTAACATCCAATCTTGGCTCGCACGAGGTATCGAAGCTCATGCGGGGCGGAATGGGCTTTTCTGCGGATTCCCGGACAGATGACGAGGAGTTGGACCACAAGATATATCGCGTGGCAGTGGAATCCGCCAGGCGAAAGTTTTCTCCTGAGTTCATGAATCGGATTGACAAAGTTATTGTGTTTCGATCGCTGCGGAAAGAACATCTGGAGAAGATTCTCGACATCGAATTGGCCAAGGTGCAGGAACGGATCATCGCCGCTGCTCCGGGGAGCCAGTTTGTCTTTAAGTGCACGCGCTCGGCGCGCGACCTGTTGCTGAATGAGGGAACAGATCCAAAGAGCGGCGCCCGCCACTTGAAGCGCGCCATTGAGCGCCACCTGGTCTTCCCGCTCTCAAACTTGATGGCCACCAAGCAGGTGTGCCTGGGGGACGTCATAACCGTCGATGCGCCGGGCCTGTCAAAGCTGATCTTCATGCGAGAGGAGCAAGGAGCCTTGGTTGGCACTGCCTCCGCGTCCGTAAAACAGACCGCGCTGGTTCCGGTCTCTACGGAATGCGCCGCCGGCCAGGCTCTGGCGTTCAAAGTATCCATGGACTGAAATGTCCCGGCTGAAAAGACACGAGAGTCATTTCGACGAAAGTATATACGGCCGCCAGATGCATGAAAGTCTCTTGCGTTCCGTCACCGTGGACCTTGCCCATTGCTCACAACCGGCGTCGAAGACGCCGCTGATTGGCCGCAGTTCCGTTTCTTGACAGAAGTTTGAATCCATCTGAAAATGACTGTTGCTTGCCGCGGTAGCTCAGGTGGTAGAGCGCAGCCCTGAAAAGGCTGGCGTCGGCGGTTCAACTCCGTCCCGCGGCACCATTCATATCAATAACTTACTAATTTCAACCATTACAGCCGTGGGAACAGAAAGGAACAATAAGCGAGAGAGGTGTGCTAATTGACTGCTGTGGAAGCGGTTGGAACCTGGTTTTTGGGAACAATAGCTTCGATCAACTGGCGCTGAGCGGCGAGTTTCGTCGGACTGGTCGATTGCGCGTACAGGTCTAACGTGAGTTTGCTTGTTGAATGTCGGAGCGATTCCTGTACGGTTTTCACGTCCACACCGTCGGCGATGAGGAAAGATGCCAGTGACCTGCGGAACGTATGCCAACCGATTTGCCCCATTACGCCTGCAGTTTTTGCCGCAGGCTTCAGGTGCCATCTGCGAAGCACTCCGGGGTTCAGCGGTTTCACTCCACTTAGCTTGGTACTGGCAAATACCCAGTCGTCCGCCTTGCTGTAAGGAGTCTTGAGCCTCCAGCGCAGCAACACGTCTGCCAATACCTGATCGAGAGCGACTGATCTCTTGGACGCCTTCGATTTGCACTTGCCGACAACCCCATAAACCACGGCTCTCCTGACATCGATTTTTGAACCCCGAAAATCGATATCGGCCCATTTCAATCCCAGAAGTTCGCTTATCCGCAGGCCCGTGAATGCTGCCAGAAACGCCATCGTGCGCGCAGGTTCGCGAAGACGTGCGATGATGTTCCACACCTCTTCCTTGCAGGAACCACCTCGGTCTCTGCCGTCTGCCGGACGTAGTGTATCGGATTCGAGCCTTCGTGTGCCGGCAGAAAACCGTATCGGATGCCGTGCCGGAACACGGCACTCATGATGTTCCTGATCTTGGCCTTTGTCCCGTTCGACAGTTTTAAGGCATACAGCCAGTCCTCTACGGCTACTGGCCGCACGTCTTGGAGCAAGTAGGATTCCCACCGAGGCTTTATCCACTTTCGCAAATACCGCCGGTATGTCACCGCTGTGGAGTGGGCCTTCGGCACCCTGGCCTGACTTATCTCCGATGGAAGTTCCTTTTCCTGGAAATGGGAAACCAACTGTCCAAAAGTGATCGAACCACTGATGGAATGGGGAACTTCCTTGTTGATTTCCAGGCGCAGTCCATCGACAGCCATCTTTGCTAGTGATTCGGTAGGGTACTTCTCCACGGTCCCGATGACTGTTTTCCTGTTGTGCTTCTGCCCGTTGATGCCTGTTTCTCGCCATCTGAAAGCCCAGACTTCGGAACCGTTCTTCCTTTTTTCGCGAGTCAAACAACCTTGCTGATATCGCATCCGCTTGAACATCTCAATTTCCTCCGTTCATGCGGATGGATTGGCTGCCCGAGTTTAACCTACTCTTGAACCATGCGTCCAGCTCTGAGGCAAGAAAATACCAGCGGTGTGCAATCTGATAGCCGGCGATTTCTCCCCTTCGGGCCATCCGCTGAAGGGTTTTCGTGTGCATCCCGCCAAGCAAGGTGGCACTCTCCTCAGTGTTCAGTAACGGTTCGAAGTTTACCGTCTCCATTGGACTCTGCCTGCTCAAGTAGGGAACCCCGGTGTCAACTCGCGGGTGCGTTAGAAGTCAACGGCAGGCGCCTCCAGGGTCTGGTAGTGAGATGATCGTGTGGCGCTCAAGCCACCCATCAAACACGGATTTTCGAACAAGAATCTTTCCCTTAACTCTCACTGCCGGCAGGGGATCAACCGGGGAATGAATCCAGGAGCGAAGCGTCCTATCGGAATCAGGTGCGTAGGATCTGAGTCGACGGAGATCGAGCCACTCCATCTCGACGGGCGCTCCTTGAGAAGATTCTGTCGCCGCTGAATTTGCATTTTTAGGTTTCACGTCGACTCGTTTCCGGTTCGCTTTCTTCATTCTCTTGCCGCTTTGCATTGATCCTCTGAACGACGGTTGGCGCTTTGAGCTGCTGAATGTAGCAAATGAGATTGATCGCGCAAATTTCCAGGACCTCTTCTCGGCTGATGGTGAGTTTCCCATCGTGCAGCTCGCGGTGACATCTTCGGCACATGGGTATGGCAAAGTAATCTGGGCCTTTCGTACCTAAACCGGCCTCGCTCATCCCCCGAAGGCGTTTGATGGCGTGGTGCGGATCACTAACCGGATGGCCGGACAAAGAGCATGGCCGTGCACGGATAAATGCAAGGTATTCAGGATCGCGCATCCTATTAATCACGAAATCCCCTTTTGAATTGAGTTGGTTCCCGTTGGGCGGGGGCGACGTTCCTGTGTGGATCGCCACCCCCGGTTGCCACGGCCGTGGGGGCCTGCCTCGCGGCTTTCTCGGTCGCATAACGGCAACTTTGCCTTCGGGAACGATTCATCTCTTTTATGGAGATGACCGCCAGATTCTGCCCTTCCTTGGCTCTTGTCGCCCCGTGCATAATATCGAACAAGTCGACGAGGGTGGGCCCAGGCGGCAGAAGGTGAAGGAGCTTGTGGTCAAGCCGGCGAAGGGCTTTGCGGACGGGTCCGATCTGGAAACGTCGGACAAAGTTCTTCATCAGCGCTAGGCCTTGCTCCTTCTGCCCCCAAAGCTTTTTCAGATTCTTTTCGAACTTACAGATAGCCCTTCGTGGAGGGTAAATGTTGCCTCCGCGGAGCTCAAACCCCAAAAAGGTAAGCGGACAGGAACGTAGGTCCCTGACAAAGGTTTTGCGCGGATTCAACTGCAACCCGAGAGGCCTTACAAGCTTCTTCAGGCGGTCCTTAGCCCGCTGAACGTCCTGTTTGCTGTGTCCAAGAATTAGGATATCGTCCGCATATCGGAAGTACCGCAAATCGGCGCATGCCTCATCGACATCAGTAAGATACAAATTCGAGAGGAACGGGGCAACGCCATTTCCTTGCGGTAGTCCGTTCCGGCGCTCAAAGGACAGATTCCCAACCAAGACGACCGGCGAGATAGCGCTGAGGATTGTTTCGCAAAGAGGTTCGTCGATAATTACGGCGCGGCTCCGCTTCTCCAGAAGCTCGCGGTCAACATTGTCGAAGAAATCCTTGATATCCGTTTTCAAAGCCCAATAAAACCCGCCTCGAATTACTTTTCTGGCAGCCAAGATGGCGTTCTTGGGGGATCTCCGTGGGCGGAAACCGTAACTATGGTCACTGAGGTACTCGTCGAGGTATTGATTCAGCCTTCGGACAATTGCCCGTTCTACAATGCGGTTCTCGATCGTGCCTCTTTCTAAATCGCGACCATCCACTCGAAGTACTTCGGCGGGGTCAGGAATTCGACCAAAAATGAGGTCGGATTGGATCGCGCGCATCGGATCCAGATCAGGATAGCGGTCCAGCAGATTCGGGTTCCAGCGGAGGTAGCCCTTCGGGTCTACATACGCTTCGTACGGGATGCCATCAGCGCCGACCGGTCGGTGGCTGATTTCAGCAAGCGCATGCTTCAAATTTTTCAATTTCCTTACGGACCTTAGGGTCAAACCGGTACGATTTTCCACGCGAATCCACTCCTTGCCGGTTCTCGCCGGCCCGAGAAGTAAGTTACGACGAAACCAGTCTTGGGTCAGCCCCGCGACGCTGCAGATGTTTGGAATTTTTTTCTGCAGCGTTTTGAAAGGAGGCTTACTTGCTATGAGAAAGTCAGCGGTGTATTGGGTGGGATTAACGGCCTGACTTCCCGTCAAGGTTGCGCTTGCCGACTCCCCAAAGCGTGCTAACGATCAACAGTGCGGCTTTGCGGAATTGCCTGCGCCGGAGATGTTCCTTCAGCTTACCAGAACACTTCTTAAGGACGGGATATTGTCTAATGAGGTCATCGGCTTTTTTGGGAACTGCGACTTCCTTCCATTCCGAGAGGTAGAGGTTCCAATCGCCTGACTTATAGAATTGTTTGAGCATCTGCTCGAAAGATTTCAAAAGTTCCCTTTGACTGTCAATCCAGGAAGCTTTCTGCCAGCGCCTCTTTGAAGGGTTACCTGCCGCTCGCTTAAACCCGTATCCCGAGGCTTGTAATAACCTCGTACGATAGCTACTCTGCCCTGGTTCATCAAAGACTGTGTGGTTATGGACCACCTCGACAAGCCACGGTGTATCAAAGACCAAATCTGGATGGAAAGCAACGAAGTCATTTATGACCTTCATGTCTTCCTTCCCCTTGGCGTCGAAGCATAGACGGTATACCTCTCGGATCCGATTATGCACGGACTTCTCGGTATAACCCATACTCTTTGCTCCGAGCTTCAGAATGAGGTAGAGGCTGTACGGGATCTTTCGCCGCTCAATAATGTTTTTTTCTTCCGAAGGGTCCTCAATGGGGAGAATCGCGGAAGAGAAGACTTCTTCCTCTGACACTACCTTAACGCTTTGTTTCCTGGGTGGAGAGGCCGAATTCGGCGAGCCCTCTTTTCGATAGGGCGTTTTCATCGTATCCTCTGCTAGTCCCCCGGTATCCTTGAGAAGTAAAAGAGTGGCCCGGGAACCCGCTCTTTTCTCGCCAGTCAATTCGGCGGGAGATATTCACAAATTTGGGTGCAATTAAACCATAAAAGGGGCCCGAAGAGGTGTTAAGGCCGACATTTTTTTGGATCTTCACTTAAGCATTTGGTGTCACCCGATGAATGTTTTTGCAGCTTTTCATGTAACACAGGACCATCTAACCGCGGCACTGCCCGGTGCTTATAATCGAGAGATTTTGACTGGCCACTTCTGAAAAAATCGACTGTTGTCGCCAGGCCACCCCTAACCTTTGAAGAGGCGGTTCGCCTGATTATCCCGCTGAGCTTGCCGCCAGTTAGCTTGATTCGCCCACTTACTTGGACAACGCCCACAGATAACTGTACTTTTGAGCGGTTTTTGTGATACGAGAAGTTTGTCGGTGGATGGCGCCTGCAGCGACTGCAGGTGTCAAGGAAGCAGCTACGGCCGGAATTCCAACTAGCGTTACATTGCAACGCGCTCACCCAAGTGACTGGAGCTAACCAGGAGAAGAGGAGGACAGGAATGCGTAGACTGTTTTTGCGTTCGTTTGGTCCCGAGGTGGAGGTGTGGCCCGATCCCCCAAAGCCTCCGCGGCCTGAAGACTCTTATCCGGGGCCGGCGCAGACTCGCTGGGGCTTGAAACTTTGTTTCCGGTGCGGATGGCGATTGCGCCCGAATAATAAGAGTCACGTGTGTACCACTTGCCAGCGAAAGTTCGGACTGCCGACCCTCCGCAGACGCAACAGGCCCCTCCAGGAATGGCATCGTAGCTGGTGTCACGACAAGGAATGCAAAGACGCCGCGCATTGGGCCGACTATATTCCGGTCCGCCCCCAAAGGCCAAATCGCCCATCGAGGTCGAAAGCGAAGGCCGGCGACTTCACAGCACCGGTGTTCCACTCAGTGCTCCTGGATTGGAAAACCGCCAGGCGACTCGAATTCAATGCTGCAGCCATGTCAGCAAGACACGGGTGCCGGATCGGGAAATCCGACTTAATCCGTCTGGCGGTCGAGGAGTACTTACATAACCATTATGACTGCGAGTTCTTCGACGATGCGGAGCCGGAGCAGTGACACCAGCCGGCCATAATAATACCCGGGTGATCGTATAGAGGGTGGCAAATCCTCACCAACGGTGCTTGGCAGATCATATCGCCGCAAAAGGCCTTTGGAAATAGGATGAATTCAATTTATAGCTGCGGGAGCCCGCCGACGTTGGGCTTTTTTGCCAACCACAAGGGCCACTGGCTCGGGCTTTACCGAAATCCGCGGCGATAAGCTGGAAACTCAAGGGTTCGAGCAACTGTGGCCACATTGACCCGCTTGATGTGCATTCCGGTCGGTTTTTTTGTGTTTCCAAAAGGCCTTTGAGAGATTTGCAAAGGGTCTTAGTTGTACAACCTCCGAAATAGATGACACCATCGGACCTCCTTTTCGAGATGGGCCTTGACTTGACCTCACCCAAACGTGCAAAGATTAGCGACATGGCTTGGAAAGAGGATGTCGATGATATCGCCTGGGCTGACACTTACGATTATGTATTCTTTGCCTCCCGCGGGGAGGAGGGGGGCAAGAGTCGCTCCCCCAAGAAAATTACGGCAGTGAAGCGAAACCTGATCAAGGCGAATGCTGCGCGCAAGGCGAAGGCAGAAGAACGCCGGCGACTCCGGGCTGCTAAAGACCAGGTCCCGCCTGAGAACTCAGGCGGATTTCCACCGAAGGTTTAGCCGGGTTCCGAAATCGGTAACGAACGAACGCCTGCAGTTGCTGCAGTGGGTTGGTTTCGGGACGCTGCGAGCCTTTCGCCGGTTCCCGGACCAACAGCTCAAAACTCGCTGTTCACAGTTCGCATTTTGCCGTTCCTGCCCCGTCTGTTCCGACTCTTGGTCCAAAGCTGTGCTTGTCTTCCACTTGACGCCCGCCGATCAGGCGTGATACCCGTAGTTGTCCTTAATAGCGTTTGCAGGGGCTTCTACTCCATCTTTCATGGCTCCATTCTTTCGAAGAGACGGGGTCTAAAGCGTTCGCGACTAGCGAAGTTTTACCACTATCTGAGGTCGGAGTCGGGCTCAGCACATGGCAGGGGGGCAGCATGTTCCAAATCAAGCCTAGCTTTGCCAAGGCCTTCTTCATTGTGGTTGTTTTCATCAGCGCACTCGTTGCCGTTGTTCCTCTAGCGGCGAGCCAGTTCGACCCAGATCTGTACGCGGGCATGAGATGGCGGCTGGTCGGACCATTTCGCGCAGGCCGCGTTTCGGCTGTGGCCGGGGTTATCGGGCAGCCGGGGGTCTACTACATGGCGAGTCCCGGGGGCGGCGTTTGGAAAACCACGGACGCCGGGGTCGTGTGGAAGCCGATCTTCGACAAGGCGCATGTCGCCTCGATCGGCGCGCTCGCCGTCGCGCCATCGAATGGCAATATTATTTATGTCGGGACCGGCGATTTTGGCATCGCCAGCACGGCCTGGGGAGCAGCAAACCTGGGAGACGGAGTGTGGCGCTCGGATGACGGCGGGCGAACCTGGCGCCATATTGGCCTGACGGATACGGCGCACATCGGAGCGATCCTGGTGGACGCGAAGAACCCTGATGTTGTGCTGGTGGCAGCCCTCGGGAATGCCTACGCGCCCGATCCTCATCGTGGCGTCTATCTGACACGCGACGGCGGCCAGACCTGGGCCCGGACTCTTTACAAGAATGACACGACGGGCGCCATTTCACTGGCGTACTGCGCCGGCCGATGATGACCAGGCCGGTGGGGCCATCTACAAATCCACCAATGGAGGCCAAACCTGGCAAGCCATATCCGGCGACGGGCTTCCCACCTGGCCGATGGGGCGCATCGGGCTGGCGGCTGATGACGGGGCGCGTCTTCGCAATTATTTCCAGGGACCAGGGACACCAGGACCACCTTCAAGGCGGGTTGTTTCGCTCCGATGATGGTGGAGCAAGTTGGCGGCCCATCACGCAAGATCCACGGCTGGAACCCGGCGGGCGCTCCGGCTTTTTCGACGTTGTCCAGATGGATCCCCAGAATCGCGATGTTGTCTACGTGGTTCACACCGGTTTTTATCGCTCGATTGACGGCGGAAAGACATTCGAGGTTATGAAAAGCTCGCCAGGCGGCGATGATTATCACGTCCTCTGGATCAACCCCCAAAGCCCGTGTCTGCCCCTGGGCGGCGGCAAGGGCTGCATCAGCAGTCAAATGGTATTGGGCGCTGACCAGGGAGCGAGCGTCAGCCTGAATGGAGGCAGGACGTGGAGCACATGGTACAACCAGCCGACCGGGCAGATGTACCATGTCTCTACGGATAGCCAATTCCCCTTCTGGATTTATGGCCCGCAGCAGGACAATGGCTCGGTCGCGGTGAGCAGCCGCGGAGCTTTCGGCTCCATTAACTTCATGGACTGGCGGCTCTCAATGGGCGCCTACGAATACGGGCAGGTTGAACCAGACCCGGCACATCCGCAATGGATATTCTCAAGCGACGATGGCCCCGCAATTCACCGCCGGGTTCGCGGCACCTGGCAAACACTCGACGTAACGCCCTACATCGGCGGGGGAGGACCGTACCGTTACTTTTTGGGGCCTTGGTGGGGTTCCGTGCAGCCCCCGTTCGTTTTCTCGCCCCGAAATGGCAACATCTTGTATTACGGCGCGCAATTTGTCCTTGAAACTTCGGACGCCGGCCTCCACTGGCGGCGCATCAGTCCCGACCTGACGCATCGAGACGATCTGCCGATGCGCCCTCTCCCCGACGGCAAAACCAGCCGCGATTGGGCTGCCATATCGGCGATTGCTCCCTCACCCCTGAAAGCCGGCATGATCTGGGTTGGTACTGACGACGGGCTGGTGCAGGTTACGCGCGACGGGGGCGAGAATTGGCAGCAGGCGACGATCCCGGAATTGAAGCCCCTGGATACCATCAGCATGATTGACGCTTCACCTTTCAACCCCGGTGAGGCTTACGCAGTGATGGACCGGCACGATTGGGGTGATTTCGCCCTTACATCTACCGGACTGACGACTACGGGCGCACCTGGACCGCGACCGCTTCTGGCATTCCGAACGGCAGCTTCGTTCGGGTGGTTCGAGCAGACCCGAAACGGCAGGGGCTGCTTTATGCGGGCACAGAAAACGGCGTCTTTGTGTCTTTCAACGACGGCGCGGAGTGGCAGTCGCTCCAACTCAATCTGCCCACCGCTTCGGTGCGCGATTTGACGATCCGGGATGGCGACCTGGTGGCGGCGACGTTTGGCCGAGCGTTCTGGATTCTGGACGACTTGAGCGCGCTGCGCCAACTCAATGCCGAAGTCGCCGCCGCTCCCGCTCACCTGTTCCAGCCAGCGGAGGCGGTTCGAGTGCGCAGGGACACCAACTCAGATACTCCATTGCCACCTGAAGAGCCCGCCGGTACCAATCCGCCCGCAGGCGCGATTTTAGATTACACTTTGCGGGCCGTGCCGTCCCGACCGATCGAGCTGGCGATTTACGATGCAAACGGGGCTTTGATCCGCCAATTCAGCGGTGCTCCAATACCAGAAAGTGTCAGAAGACCGGTGAAGTGGCCGACCGTTGCAGACTACTGGATGGCAAATCCGCAACCGTTGCCCACTCATGTGGGAATGAACCGCTTTGTGTGGGACCTCCGCTATACGCCGCCGCCGGCAGTGAAGCACGACTATCCCATGTCCGCGATCCTTCACAAAACTCCCTCTGGCCCGGAAGGACCGCTTGTCGTCCCCGGAAAGTACGTCGTCAAGCTCACCGTGGACGGACAGGCGTACTCCCAGCCCCTGACGGTCCGGCGCGACCCGCGCGTGACTGCGCCCGAGTCGGCCTTTGCCGCCCAGTTTGCCCTGGAGCAGAAACTCATGGCCGGAATGCGCCAAAGTTATGACGCCTGGCAGAAGGCGAAACAGCGGGGCGACAGCGCCGCCGCCAGCAAATTTGCCGACCTGAACGAATCGTTGAGCGGTTTAGCAACCACGGTCGAGGGTGCTGACGCCGCACCGACGCGTGCAATGTATGACGCGGTGCGTCGCGAGCTGGAACAGTTAGCCGCCCGATTACATGCTTCGAAGAGAGTCACTGTCCGCCAATCACAGCCTGCGAACTTTCGGCGCAGTTGGGGTGCCGTGAACCCAGATGAGAACGTAATGCAACTGTTGCCGAGCTTCGGCCCAGTCACTGAAACCGACAAGGTGGGAAAATCCTGCAGTCACTGCAGGTGTATGGCTGAGTAGTTCTATGTCGATTTCGACGGTTTAAGCGCATTTAAGATGGCTGCTCCAACCGGGCTCCCCCAGCCCGTGCACGCATCCCATCCCGGCCGCGCCTGGTATGCGCCGTTGCTCCCATGTGTTACGTCTCGCAAGGCTCCAGGGGAAACGGCCAGCTTCTTGTACAGGTCGGGATTCAAATATCCCACGGGAATCCAAAGCGCCTGGTTGAACAAGGCAATCAGGCCAGCCAACAGCGGCGCAACAGCGCTCGTCCCTCCCACTACCGCATTCGAGCCGTCCACTTCTACCCGGTAGCCTGTCAGGGGATCAGCGTCACCAGCCAGGTCGGGCAGCCCGCGACCTTTGCGGTTCCCTGGGTTAACCGGTGGAGGTACATTGGCAGCCTTCTGCCATGACGGGAGCGGGAACGCGTCGCTCACGCCACCTCCGGTAGCTCCGTTATCGGGCAGATCGTTCCAGACTTCCTCGTCAGTGATCGAAGCTGCAGTGCCCACGAGATGTGTGCCCCCGCACGCCAGAGCGTAAGGGCTTGAGGCGGGAAAGTCCACGTGGGCTTTTCCATCGGTTACTCCATCTGACGACCCGTTGGCACCACAGGGGACACGAACAGTGACACCAACTGCCGCGGCTGCCTGGAAAGCCGCGTTGTAGGATTTTAGCGACTGCGAGGTCTAGCTCGATTCTGGACCGGCACAACTGATCGAAATCACCGAAGGCTTATTGTGTTTATCCATCACCGCCTGATTGATGGCGTCGAGGAACACCGCATCGGTATTGGCTGCAAAATAGACCACAATTTTCGCCTCTGGCGCCACGGCTCCGGCCACTTCAACGTCCAGCATCACCTCAGCGTCCGGGCCATTGGGATCACCGGTCGGCTGGTTCTTCCCGCCGTCCACTGAAACGGACAAGACAGTAAGCGACGGAGAGATTCCAAGCGCGCTGAAGTAGGAATCCAACTCGGATTGAGGATAGCCGCCGCCGAGCTCAATGATGCCGATGGTTTGGCCTTGCCCGTTCAGGCCGCTTGGGAAGTTGTACAGCTTCGCCACATGCGGGGTGTGTAGAAGACAGTAGCACCCGCCGATGCGATCCGGCAGTGAGGGCGTGCTTGAGGCCGGTTATCAAGCCCGTGAACTCCCTTGATGATTTTTCAGGGTTGCAGGGACTCGCACCGGGCCCGTCCGGCCGCGAAAGGTTCCCTCAGGGCGTTCGTACCGATCGAGATTTACCTGAAACGCGCGGCAGAAATCGTCGGCCGTCCCCGACAGCCTTACCGTCTTGCGCCACTATTCACCTTACTGGCTCTGAGCTTGTGGGCTCTAGCAAATGCCTTCACTTTGTCGACATCTTTAGGGTCGGCCCCATAACGAGCCTGGTACTCGGCTCGCGTCAACCTCTCGCCACGTGCTGCGACCTGGGCAAGGGATCTAAGGCGTTTTCTCGATGGACGCTGTCGCAGCACCACCGTCACCTGCACCCGTTCCTCGGGGTCGTACGGGCCCGTCCTGATTGCACCGGGCATCGCCTCACGTCTACTGCCGGGCATCTCCAGATGTCGTTTCAATGGCATGCTCCTCCTTTTTCGACAGAGTGCCCCCTGACAAAGTTAGCCCGCCCCGCCGGGAGACGCAATCGGCGCTCGAGTAGGGGAACAGACGATCACAGCCAGCCGATGACTGACGCCGCATGGATTGAGGGTATCCACGGTCAGCTGCTGGGAGGGGTAACTCTGCGTGCACTTCGACGGCCGTGTGGATACGTATTTCTCGATTCTCAGTCCGCCGGTCCGGGTGCCGATGGGAGTAGGTCTCCTGGTGCCTGTGCTCAATGCAGTCGCTGCAGGACCTACGCGGACTAAAGCACTTCCTTTCCGTCCGTTCGTTGGGGTCACCGGCGCCGCAATTGGCGGGGGTCACCAGACCCATCCTGACGGCTATCCGCTTACCGCCGGGCGAGTAAGTCCCCAATCGTGTTGTAAGAGGTGAACACCTTCCGCTGCCGGCGGCGCACAGCAACCGACGTTGGCTGGGCTTTAGAGCGTGTCCTGCTGAAGCCACGACAGCCTTCCCATACAGTGGGCAGCCGCCTCATGTGATTACCTTACCTAACACACTGGTTAGAACCTCCATGTAGATGGATGCTGCTGGTCAACGGCTGAGGAGTGCACGGCGTATCTGCCCAGATTTTGCTACGAAGCACTCGTGATGCGTTCCGGTACGGTCGGAATGATGACTTCCATGTCGAAATACCGGCTATGCATATCGACGCAGAAACAGGTATGGACGGTAACCGGGTGCTAGCGAGCTTTTGAGTTGAGTCAATTACGGTGCACTCAATCTCGGCCTCCGACTTGGCATTGTGCTTGCCTTGGTCATCGCTGGGAATGGGACAGATCGTTGATCGTGCGAATGAATTTGCGGACCAAATGGTCCGGAGGGAATGAGCTGATGTACGACTTCATCTCGACTATTTGCCGACTTTTCATTGCACTCCTTTTTCTCGGGTACTTGGTACTTGTTGTCGCAATTTTCTGGGGGTGGTTGGGATTACCGGTTCGTAGATGGGTCAAGAAGATATTTGCTGGAACATTAGCGGGAACGCAAAACATACTTCGGTTCTGTGCCGACAATCTGAAGCGTGCAGAAATCAAGCCCAAATCGGATGCCAAAACCAATTACATTTCACATGCTACGCCCGAAAAAAGGGTCCTCAACTGACCTAGGGGAAATGTCGCAGGTTTGTCGGACGCGGAGGGAAATGAGTTTATGCAAACAGCGATTACCTTAGATTCGCGTGAATCATTTGCTCACCTCCAAAGTCCGCTCAGCCCGCTTTTGCGGAAAATCCGGGCTCGGGAGGCCCGCGTAGGAATTATTGGGCTGGGATATGTTGGCCTGCCGCTGGCTGTGGAGTTCGCACGTAGCGGCTTCGTCGTAACCGGGTTCGAAGTTGACTTTCAGCGTGTGGAGCAAGCAAACAATGGAAATAGCTACATCGCCGACGTAGAAGATCGGGACCTCTCAAACGAGGTTCAGAGCGGCCGTTTCCGCGCTACCTTCGACTTCACAGAACTTTCCCAGATGGACACAGTTTCGATCTGTGTCCCAACGCCTCTTCGCAAGACCAAAGATCCCGATCTCTCTTACGTCATCCAGGCAGTCGAAGCTGTGGCGGAGTGTCTCCATCGGGGCCAGCTGATTGTCCTTGAGAGTACCACCTATCCCGGCACAACAGAGGAGATCGTCCTGCCAATACTGGAACGCAGCGGGCTCAGGATCGGGGAGGATTTCTTCCTTGCCTTTTCACCCGAGAGAGTCGACCCGGGAAACGCGAAATTTCAGACCTCGGATATTCCGAAAGTCGTGGGGGGAATCACGCGAAGCTGCACCTTGGCCGCACGGGCTCTTTACGCTAGGTGCACAAACCGCGTGGAAAAGGTTTCTTCGGCGCGGGCCGCCGAAATGGTGAAGCTGCTCGAAAACACTTTCAGAAACGTCAACATCGGCTTGGCAAATGAAATGGCGCTGCTGTGCCACAAATTCAATCTCGATGTGTGGGAGGTGATTGAGGCGGCCAGTAGCAAGCCATTCGGTTTTATGCCTTTCTATCCCGGGCCCGGCCTGGGCGGCCACTGTATTCCCATCGACCCGGCTTACCTCACCTGGAAGGCGCGAGCGAAGGGGTTTGAGCCTCGTTTGATCGAAGTCGCACAACAAATCAATAGCCGGATGCCGGCGCATGTAGTCGAACGTATTGCCGATGCCCTAAACGATTCCGGCAAGGCGTTGCATGGCTCGCGAGTTCACCTGCTAGGAGTGAGTTATAAGCCGGGTGTCGGGGACGTCCGCGAATCACCGGCGATAGACATCATGCACCTGTTGATGCAAAAGAAATCCGTCCTCTCCTACACGGATCCTTTCGTCCCTCGACTCTCTGAGCCCGGGCTCGAACTGGAATCCGAACCTCTATCAAGAATTCGCGAAAAAGACTGCGTGGTGATTGTTGCCAATCACAGGTCTTTCGATTACAGGGCAATCGTCAAGGACGCGGCCATAATCGTCGACACCAGGAACGCGATCGGGGAGATCTCAAATGAAAAAATCTACCCACTCTAAAAAGCTAGCGACGAACCTCCTTAGTGAAAAGCGGACTTTTGATTGTCCGAGGCCCACCCTGACCGAGAAGCCATCTGTGCCTCGTATTCTCGTGAGGGCCTGGGCATCTCCCATCCAAGTTCTGCTGCTCTCTATAGTGATCGGCTTTGCAAATCCACTTTTCGCTCAAAGCAAGAGCAGCCTCAGTTCATACAAAGAAAAAAGCACGATCGAAGGTGTGGTGGAGTTGACGGAGCCGCAAGGAAAGCCGGTTGCGCTTCAAGGAATCTTGGTAAAGCTGACCCTCGAATCTCCCGTTTCCGGGCCACTCACGGCCCTAACCGATTCCGTGGGTCACTTCAAGTTCGAACATTTGCCTGTTGGCAGATACCACCTCGAAGTCCACTCGGAAGGTTTTATCCCATTTGATAGAGAACTTGTTGTGGGTCGAGACGAGATGCGTGTTGAGGAAATTCGGCTCCAAATAGAAAAAGTGGTGCAGAAGGTTGAAGTGAGAGATCGTGCAGACCTAACTCAGATGGTGGGCAACGCTCCGCGTTCGACAACGTTCGATAGTCGCCAAATCCTGAGACTGCCACTTGCGCAGGAAAAGTTCAAAGAGGCACTGCCTCTGGTGCCGGGAGTCGTTCGTACTCACGACGGAAAGCTCCATTTCAAGGGTGAATCCGAAAACCAAGGTATGCTCCTAGTCAACTCCGCCGAAACGGTTGACCCCGTCACCGGAAACTTTTCCATTCCGGTTCCCGTCGACGACGTTCAGGAAGTTAAGGTATCCAAGGGCCCGTATGACGCTCAGTACGGAGACTTTACCGGTGGCCTGACGACCGTCAGTCTAAAGCCTCCGCCAGGTCAATGGAAATACGGGGTCATGGATTTTCTTCCGGGCCTCCGAGGAAAGAGCGGCCATCTTGTAGGAATTTCGGACGAGACGCCTCGGATGTTTTTGGGCGGGCCGATTCTCAAGAATAGGATCAACTTTTCAGAAGCCTTGACCTACGAGGTAAGAAAGACCACGGTCCGTGGCCTCCCTTGGCCCAAAGATGAGACGAAGACGCAAGGCTTCAGTTCACTTACAAGCTTTCAGGTGATCCTCTCGCCAAGGCACCTGCTGTCACTACACTTCAACGGGTTTTCACAGCGGAATCAGTTTGATGACATAAATTCGCTCGTGTCCCAGGCTGCTTCCTCGGACCTCGGGGATCGTGGATTTTCCGTTGGGGCCAACGACGCCTATCAATTTAACTCGGGTGCACTCTTAACGACGATCTTTCATTTCACTCGATTTGACAGCAATGCACATGGCCAGGGCCCCGAAGACATGCTCGTCACTCCGAACGGCTGGGGCGGCAATTTCTTTAATACGTGGGACAGAAGTGCCAATGAGTACGAAGGGCTGTCTATATTCCAGTTTCCTCGCAAGGAGTGGGACGGAGTTCATCGGCTCAAGGTCGGTGTGGACTTTAATCACCGCTCCTACAGGGGTCTCGAGGTCACTCACCCAATCAAGGTACTGCGTGAAGTCGGTTCGCTTGCTGAACGGATCAACTTCCTTGATGCGGGACTCTTGGGCAGCAGGGACTCCGAAGTTGCGGAATTCGTTCAAGACCATTGGATGCTGAACGATCACTTGGCAGTAGATTTGGGTGGCCGCCTCCTGAACCAATCAATCGGCCGTTCCGTAGCTTTTTCGCCAAGGGCGGGACTGGTCTATTCACCGGGCGTGAGGTACAAGACGATGATTCGAGCCGGTGTAGGACTCTTCTATGGGCCTGTCCCATTGCTAGCCTCGGACTTTAACGATAATCCGGCGAGAATCTTGACGTACTTCGACGAAGGCGGTGTTCCTCTGGGGCCTGCAGTCACTCTAGTGAGTGCCAATCTTCGGGTCCTGCCTGATGGCGAAATCGCGCTTGCAGGGCGCGGAATCCACCCAAGCCCACGCAATTCCACCTGGAATATCGAGCTTGATCGCCAGATATCCTCGAGCACCGTACTTAGCGTGAGCTATCTGTACAGCAGGACGCGGGACCTATTTATAGAGGCCCCTTACATCGGCGCCCTGGGCACCCGTTCTTTTCTGGGGCTGACTCCCACTGGAGGATCGCACTACCACGAGTTCGAGGCCACCCTCTGTTACAAGCCGGGTGAACGGGACGAGTTAAACATATCTTATGTTCACAGCCGGGCACGCGGCAGCCTGAATTCTCTGGACGGGATTAACGTCCCGTTCGAACAGCCGGTCATCCGTCCCAACGTTACAAGTGAGCTTCCATCAGACATCCCGAATCGCCTCCTGACCTGGGGAGTGCTTCATTTTCCCTGGAAGCTCACGGCCAGCCCTGTGTTCGACGTTCACACGGGGTTTCCCTATTCTAACTTCGACGTCTTGCAGCAATACGTCGGCGAACCAAATGGCGCGCGCTTCCCGACGTTCTTATCTCTTGACCTAAAGGTTTACCGAACATTCAAGCTCCCGCTGCCGTTTCTGCGAAACCGCAAGATCCGCTTGGGTCTCTACTCACTCAACTTAACGAATCATTCGAATCCTTACGATGTGTACAGCGACATTGCTTCTCAGCACTTCGGGGATTTTGCAGGATTTCGTCATCGCGTAAATGGGTTCGTCATTGACGTAGTCGAATGACCGGAAGCTAGCTGATGAGGCTTCCTGGCTCTGACTCAGAGTAGGAATTTTCGAAGTGGAGGAATTGAAAAGCGCATGAAAAGGGAGATTAGATTTCGACAAGTTCTTCTCTACGCAGTAATCCTAAACTCTTTGACCGTGCCCATAGTCTGTGCGGTTGGGCACAGTGAAAGGATCGTTAATCCCGCAAATATTGCTGCTTCGCTCCAGCCACCACCACCAGGCATGAATGGCGACAAGGTCTTCGCTGGGTTGTTGAAGCACAGCGGGCTGCGTGACCGGCTTTTAGAGCAGTATTCCGTTCTCAGCACTTACAAAGTGGGCAATATGACAGGAAAAACCTACGCAAAAGAAGTGGTCGAAGTCCGCTATTGCGCGCCAAACAAAAAGAACTTTGCAAAAAAGTCTGAACAGGGCTCGTGGCTGGTCCGGCGCCTGGTCCTCGACCGGTTAATAAGCAGTGAGCAGCAAGCCTCCACCGGCCGAGACCACCGTGACAGTTCCATCACTCCAAGAAACTACTCCTTCAAATTACTTGGCGAAGGATCGGCCGGCTCTTACGAGTGCTATGTCGTCAAAGTCACTCCCAAACATCGTGACAAGTACCTGTTCCGAGGCTGGATGTGGATCAGCACGAAAGATTTTGGAATCGTCAGAATCGTGGGCAGCCCGGCGAAACGGATTTCATTTTGGGTCGAGCATGTTGATTTCGAACGACAGTATCAGAAGATCGGCATTTTCTGGCTTCCCGCAAAAGACGAAAGTGCAGCAAAGATCAGGTGGAAAGGCACGAAGCTGCTTACCATCGTCCACACCAGCTACTCAGTCAATGGATTCCCGTCAAAATGCGCGAGCGCCTTGACCCTTTCGGGAGGTAGCCAAATGGTCGCGCCTCAATCTGAAATATTGACGCCTGGCAGATCCAAGGCGTTATCCCCAGAAAGCGTTGCGGCTAATACAGTCCAGTATGGAGAAAACAGGTGACGGCGCGGAACTTCATAATCCGGCATAAGGTTGGCCTATTGGTTTCCATAGTTCTGGTCGGCTTGGCGTTGCGCCTTCAGGGGCTGGGCCAGGTTGGATTCAATGAAGACGAGATCTTGAAAGTCGAAGCGGCCCAATCCTACCTTCACGGCGATTTCTCCGTGAACCTTGAGCATCCGATGCTGATGAAGTCCATGGTAGCAGTCTCTATGGTTGCCTGTAACTGGTGGAACCACCACGCGGGCCGAAAAAGGCCGATTACCGATGAAACTTCCGTTCGTCTTCCGAATGTCATTTTGGGTTCGCTGACCTCAATTGTCCTTTTCCTCATCGCGCAGGAATTCTTTGGCACGGAAGTTGGCCTCCTGGCCGCGCTACTGTGGTCGATTGGGACAATCGCGATTATGGATAACCGCATCGCTAAGGAGGACACGCTTCTCGTGTTTTTCACCTGGCTTGCATACTACTTCTATGTTCGTGCGAAGCATACGTCGGCTACCCAGCCCCGCCTAGCGGAAAAATTCTATGCGGCGAGCGGCGCCAGCTTTGGACTGATGCTGGCTTCGAAATACTTTCCGCACTATCTGGGCCTGATATTCATCTACTACTACCTTTTAGGGGACAAGCAGAAATACCCGCCTCGCAGGCGCCGCGACTCGATTCTGCTCTTCGGCTCCGCAGCTCTGGTTTTCCTGCTCGCTGATCCGGTGATACTGCTTCCGAGTACCTGGAGATATATGCTCCATTACGTCCGGGGTAGTGCCGTCGTGCACCACGGGTACCTGATGATGGGCCAATTGCGGTATGAAGACCTGGCCCACTTCGCCCATGGGATGCCTGTCTATTTTTATCTGCTTTTTCTCATGATCAAAACCCCACCGCCGATTCTAGGAGCATTCGTAATCGGATTGATCGAAGTGATCCGGCGAAGGCGGCAAGCAGGCGCGTCCTTTATTCTCTTCATGTTTCTGCTCTGGATTGTTCCGTTCTCGCTCCTGAGCGTCAAGTGGCTCAGGTGGATGCTCTCGTGGATGCCGACGGTCTATATCATCGCCGCCGTCGGTCTGACAAAGGTATTGGGATGGCATCGTTCCCTGTTTCAGTCGAGATCGCCTCAACCCTTAGAGGCGGTGGCGGTTGCTATTCTCGCTGCGGTATTCCTAGTGCAACCGCTATGGGTTGCCGCAAAGTCTGCACCTTTCTATACCCTATACTTGAATCCCCTCGGCTGGAGGCCTGCGGGCTGTTACTTTCCTCATGACGAGTTGAATGACACGGGGCTCCTTCCCGCCATCCGCGAGATTTGCGCGGAGGCTCCCCAAGGAGCAACTGTGGCCGGGGAGTCTAAACCCGTATTTGCCTATTATCTCCACCGGTTCCATCGCGACGATTTGCATTACGTAGAAACCACTAATGACATACAAACTACCGGCAAGAACGATCCCTACTTCGTTGCTCAAAGGGGAAGGCTGTACCTCGAAAATTCTATATTCATACACGAGATGGAGAACCAGGCTCGCCCCGAGTGGACAGTCAACTTACGTGGAATTTCAGCCGCTCAGGTCTACCACTTGGATCGGTTGAGCGAATTGAGGGCATCCAGATGAAGCGGGGTTCCCGATATTTCTGCGGACTTTCCTTAGCAGCGAGCCTGGGGCTCGCCATTTATCTCGTGGCTCGTACGGGCGTTTCCTCGATCTTTGAGAAATTTCAACTTTTGGGTTGGGGTTTTACAATTCTTATCCTACTCGCTGGCTTGCGCCAGGGCATCAGGTCCATTGCTTGGCAAGTCTGCCTGAAGAAGGAAGATTGCCGCGCCAACCTTCTCAGATTATTCGCATTAAGGCTCGTTGGCAACGCGGTCTCTGACGTTACTCCGGCAGGGTTCTTACTTGGAGAAAGCGCCAAAGTATGGGCTTGCTCGGATCACATGGAAAAGAAAGCAAGCGCTGCATCAATCGCCGTCGAAGACCTCATCTATGGGCTTGCATCAACTCTTTTTATCTCCGGGGGAGCCGCGTTGTTGCTGCTCGATGTCGTCGTGCCCGAACGCTTTCAACTGCTAACCGGTGGCGTAACGGCCTTCATTCTGCTGTCAGTTGCTGGTCTCGGGTTTATTATCGTAAAGCAAAAGTGCTGGCTTACGCCCCTACCTGACCGTCTGACAAAACTCTGCTCTCGGTGGATTTGCACTGACACGCTTGAAAGAGATATCAGGGATTTTGAAGTGAACATTCATCAGTTTTTCCAAACTCGAAGGATGGCGTTTCTTTGTGTATTCGTGCTGGAGGCTTTGGTCCATGTGATTGGAACGGGCGAAGTGTTCCTCATTCTGATGACCACTGCAGGTCATGCATCAATCCTGACGGCGTACTTGGTTGAGGCAGCCAACCGCCTCGTCCAACTGGCATTTTTCATACCTTTGGGATTGGGTGCGGAGGAGGGAGTGGCCGGTGCCACTTTGGGCGCACTCGGGTATGGTCTGGCTGAAGGAGTCTCATTGGCTGTCATCCGAAAAGGGAGGACGATTTTCTGGGACGCTGTGGGTTTGCTGCTGGCGGCGATTTGGTCTATTTCGAGGTCGGAAGGACAAGGAATCACAGGTAGTTTACGACAAGGCCCCGAACGCTTGATTAGCAACGCGGATGACGCTGGTCTGACGAAAGTCGTCAGCCAGGGGATTGTCATTGCTCACACGGATGCTATCCTCACCAGTCATCATTGATGGATAACAGAGCACCTTCGAGGAGCCAGTAACATTCGCTCGGAAGCACCTGAACCTCGGAATTGGAGGCCATCTTCCGGAAGGAACGAGCGAATTGATGTGCCACTCCGGACACTGTGACCCCGCCCTTTCAGGCGCCCGAACACGTTTGCTGACCGAGCGGGAAGAAGAACTAGAGGCTCTGATGTCAGTAGAAGTCAAGGAACTCGTAAAACAATGACAAATTCAACTGGACACATATAGAGATCTCAGCGAAGCAACCTGAACTCGAGCGAGCCCCGAATTGGAACGTGTTATGCAAGTCAGCTAAGCCTAGAGGTTCGAACCATGAACGCCAAAGACACTATCAAGATTTCCGTCGTCGTGCCCCTCTACAACGAAGAAGACAATATCGTGCCACTTTACGTCCGTCTGACCCATGTTCTGACCGCCATGGAAGAACCCTACGAAATTGTCTTTGTTGATGACGGGAGCAACGACACCACTCCCCGTACGCTTTACGAAATCTATGCGAGCGATTCCCGGGTTAAGGTCATTACCTTGCGCCGGAATTTCGGCCAGACCGCAGCGCTCAAAGCAGGCTTCGACCAAGTTCGGGGAGATATCGTCATTTCGATGGATGGTGACCTGCAGCATGATCCGGAGGAGATTCCGGACTTCATTCGAAAGCTCGACGAAGGATATGACTTGGTCAGTGGCTGGCGGGCGCAGCGTCGGGACGCCTGGCTCACCCGCCGCCTACCCAGTCGCGCCGCTAACTCGATGATTGCCTGGCTGTCGGGGGTTGAATTGCATGATTTTGGCACGACCTTCAAAGCCTATCGGAGCGAGGTGCTTCAGGACATTCATCTTTATGGGGACCTCCACCGTTTCATTCCACCTTTAGCAGCCTGGTCCGGTGCTCGGATCACTGAAATCCCGATCAACAACCCGCCGCGGCTGAACGGAAAGTCGAATTATGGAATCTCCAGAGTATTCCGCGTCTTGATGGACCTCTTGAGTACGAAATTTCTGCTCGAATACTTGACTCGGCCGCTCCACTTTTTCGGCTTGCTGGGTCTGGTGCTTTCCGGGTTAGGAACATTTATTGGATCTTACCTTGTCTTCGCGAAAGTGTTCTGGCACCAAGCGATCATGGTTCGAAACGGACCACTGTTCTTTGCCGTTATTCTATTAATTCTGGCGGGCATCCAACTGGTAAGTTTGGGGCTGGGTACTGAAATACTCTCGCGCACTTACTTCGAATCTCAGAAGAAACCAATCTATGCCACTAGAGAAGTCAAGACCCACGAACCAGACTCTCCTCTTGTGGCCGGACGAGAATCACATGCCTAGGGGCTTGCTGCGGCTGAAAGAGGGAGGCCCCAAAACGTCGGGCTAGAATAAATGATACGCTGTTACAGAATAGACAAACGAGCACAGTATGCTGTCAAAGCGCCACACGAAGTGGGGGTTTCACTGCGCGAGACCCTTCTCCCGTTTAGCATGAGAAGCTCCGCCAGATCACTGGCGAAACGAGCTGATATGTCACGAGGAGTGTCTCGACTATGTTGTCCGGCTTGCCGCTGGAATGCATCCTATCTACCGGGCTGTTCACGATGCCTCGATCCCGATACGGAGCGAGTGATTGGAGACGATGAGGCAAACTTGCTGTTGCGCGATAGGAACCTCGGGCATCGGCGCCCCTATCCGAAGTGCTCGAAGAGATTTAGAGCAGATACCGAGTTGTCCTTCCGGAACAATGCAGCTGTTGTCGAGTTGTAGAGTAAGTTCCAATCGTTTCTCCCCGCACCTCACGATAACCGCTTGCACGTTTATCAGCCAGCTTCGATTCTATTTGTCTCTTAGAGGGACAAATTGGGGAGTCAGCCGTGCGGACTGATGAAGCCTGTTCAGATTCCAGCCTCTTTGGCAATGTGTTGGTTGATGGAAGCTCCCCTCATTGTTCACTGCCTTTTTAATAACTCTTTTGCGACCGCGACAACGCGATCCGGCTCGAAGCCGAATTTTCTCTGAAGTTCCTTGAGTGGTGCAGAGGCACCGAACGTTTTCATGCCGATGACAACGCCGGAATCGCCGACGTATCGTTCCCATCCGAGCGTTGAGGCCTGCTCGATTGCAATGCGGGCCTTGACACCTCGTGGCAGCACACCGTCGCGGTACTCCTTCGGCTGCTGCTCAAAGATTTCCCACGAAGGCATCGAGACGACTCGTGAGCGGATACCTTCCGCAAGCAATGATTCGTGAGCGTCTACCGCGAGGCTAACCTCGCTGTCCGAGGCAATCAGGATCACCTCAGGTTTTGCGCCGGAGGCATCCGCCAGCACGTAGGCGCCACGTGACGCTGGCGCATACCTGCTTCGGTCGAGAGTTGGCAGGGGCTGGCGTGAGAGCGCCAGAACGGCGGGCTTGTGGCAAAGCTGCAAAATGTAGCGATAGGCCTCAACCACTTCATTTGCATCCGCCGGTCGCAACACCACCAGCCCCGGGATGGCGCGCAGTGATATCAGATGCTCGACCGGCTGGTGCGTTGGCCCGTCCTCGCCGTCGCCCATGGCATCATGTGTAAAGACGAGGAGTGTGGGTAACTCCATCAATGCCGAAAGCCGAATGGCCGGGCGCGCATAATCACTGAAGATAAAGAAGGTCGCTCCAAAAGGCCGCAACTTCGATAGTCCAAGCCCGTTCACGATTGATCCCATGGCATGCTCGCGAATGCCAAAATGCAAGATCTTCCCGCCCGGATTATCGGCCTGCAGGTCTCCCGCGCCTTCATAGGTTAAAAGGGTCTTGTTCGATGGCCCCAGGTCTGCCGATCCTCCGAGAAACCATGGAATGTTCTGTGCCAGCACATTCAGCACCTTGCCAGAGGCTTCGCGGCCAGCCAGGCGTTTTGCGTCGGCAGGAAACACTGGCAAGTTGCGGTCCCATCCGGCCGGGAGTTCACGGCGCCCGATCTGGTCGATCTCAGTTGCGAGATCCGGGTATGTAGCCTTGTATGCCTGGAAAAGTTTCTTCCATTCCTCTCGGACTGTTACGCCTCGCGCCCCAATCCCGGCGGCAAAGCACTCATAGACACTTTCGGGCACAAGGAACTTCTCATCTTCCGGCCACCCATAGCCGCGTTTGCAAGCCGGATTTCCTCCTCGCCTAGCGGCTCGCCGTGTGCAGCAGCGGTATCATGCTTGTGGGGCGCGCCGTACCCGATATGACTGTCAAGAATGATGAAGGTAGGGCGCCCTTTGGTTGCGTGGAAAACCTCAAAAGCCTGCTGGATGCGATCCAAATCATTGGCATCGCCAATTCTCAGTACGTTCCAGCCATAGCCAAGAAATCGGGTCGCAACATCTTCCGTAAAAGTGATCCGCGTGTTGCCTTCGATGCTGATGTGGTTGTTGTCGTAAATCCAGCAGAGGTTATCAAGACCCAGGTGAGCGGCCAGCGATGCCGCCTCAGACCCAACGCCTTCCATCACGCAGCCATCTCCGCAAACGGCGTAGATGTTGTAATCGAAGATGTTGAACCCGGGACGATTGTAATGGGCTGCGAGCCACTTTTGACCAATGGCCATGCCGACGCTGGTGGCAATCCCCTGACCTAGCGGGCCTGTCGTGGCTTCAGCCCCGGAGACCCAGTGATATTCGGAATGGCCGGGCGCATGGCTATCAAGCTGGCGAAAACGCCGGATGTCATCGATGGTAACGGAGGAGTGCCCGAGGTTCTCATAGTCGGCATTTACCGCCTGGGTCTTCGTCAAGTGCAGCATCGACCACAGCAGCATGGAGGCATGGCCATTCGACAGCACAAAGCGATCCCGGTTAGGCCAGATGGGGTCCTGGGGATCGAAGCGCATGACGCGGTTCCACAGCGTATAGACCAGCGGGGCAAGAGCCACGGGAGTGCCGGGATGTCCGGACTTCGCCTGCTGCACCGCATCTATCGAAAGCGTTCGGATCGTGTTGATGCATAGCTGGTCAAGTGGTGTGTCGGCCACAGGTTGAGCGGCTTGCGGAGCACTCATAATTTTTCTCCGTTCTTCTGAATTGCGGTCGCCATTAGCCTTCCCGGCCGTATGATATATACCTTGCCGCTGGTTAGAGAGTTCCTGTTGCGATATTTCGTACCCTCTTCTGCTGGTTACAAGCAAGTCAGGAGGTCTGCGCAGTGACGCGAAAATTCTCCTGATCGGTGCTGGCAGGGTTGTGCCATCCACCCGGAGGTGAAATCCTCTGCTCCACTTCCGTCGGGCCCCAGGTGCCCTTGTCGTATTCGAAGATCGGGGTGTCTGCCTTCAACACCGGGTCGACAACCCTCCAGGCTTCTTCCACGTAGTCTTCCCGCGCAAAGTGGCCAGCGTCGCCCGCCATGGCGTCGCCCAGCACTCGCTCGTAAGCTTCCATTTCTTCCGGACAGGGATGGCGGCTCGCCACCATCTCGACCCTTTCGCCTCTCATGGCTTCGGTCGGGCCCATCACGGTGGTGCCCACGGCAATCGTCATCTCCGGACTGATCCGGAACCGCAGATGGTTTTGAGAGAGCTCACTCTCGGGGATGACCGCTGGCGGCTTTCGAAATCGGCCCATCACCTCCGTGCAGGTCACGGGCAGATTCTTTCCGGCGCGGATGTAGAAGGGCACCCCCTTCCAGCGCCACGAATCGATTTCGAGGCCCAGCGCGGCAAAGGTCTCCGTCTGTGAATCAGACGCTACGCCATTTTCCTGGCGGTACCCACGGAATTGTCCTCGAACCAGGTTTTCGGGCTCGATCGGCGGAATCGCCTTCAACACTTTTACCTTTTCGTCCCGAAGGGTTTCACTGTCGGTGCGCACGGGAGGCTCCATGGCCAGGTTGCACAGTATCTGAAAAAGGTGGTTCTGGATCACGTCGCGGATGGTGCCGGTCTGATCGTAGAAAGCGCCGCGCCCTTCGACTCCGAAGGATTCCCCCATGGTAATCTGCACACTTTCGATGTAGTTTCGATTCCAGAAAGGCTCCATAAAAGCGTTCGCGAAGCGGAAAACCACCATGTTGTTCACCGGCCTCTTGCCGAGATAGTGATCAATGCGAAAGATGCTCGACTCGGGGAAGACTGCGTGCAGGACCTGGTTGAGCTTCTGTGCCGAAGCAAGATCATGGCCAAATGGCTTCTCCACAATCACACGGGCCATCTCGCAGCCCAACCCTGACGCGCAGCCCTTGTCTTCCAGTTGCTGCACCACGGTTTCAAACAGAGCGGGAGGGATGGCCAGATAGTGGGCCGGCCGCTGGGCAAAACCCAGGGCCTGTCGTATCGCTTCAAACGTTGCCGCGTCCCGATAATCCCCATCGACGTAGCGCAGCAAGCCGCTCAGTTGCTCGAAAGCTGCAGGATCGACTCCACCGTGTTTTTCCAGGCTGTCGTGCGCTCGCGCCCGAAGTTGGTCGAGATTCCAACCCGCTTTTGCCACACCGATCACCGGCGCGTTCAGATGACCGCGTTTAATCATTGCCTGTAACGCCGGGAATATCTTCTTGTAGGCGAGATCGCCTGTGGCACCGTAGAAGACCAAGGCGTCCGAATGTGAATCGCTCATCGCATTCTCCTTTTCTGGCGCAGTTACTTGCCGGCGGCTTTCTCCAGGTGCCCACCGAACTGGTAACGCATTGGGCCTTCACCCGAATCCGACACATGGCCTGCGAACTCCGAGAGAGCGGGGTCCTTGACCAGGGCGGCTGCCGTCAGATCCAGCAGCCACGAGGCAACCACGCTGCCGCGCCGCCACACCTCGGCGATGTCCCGCAGTGGTCGCGAGAAGCTGGACGGCACCGACTTCCCAGCGCTTGCATGGCTGCATCGTTGATGAGCTTTACAGGGTGCCCAAATGCCTTTCGAAAAGGAAACCCAACCCATCCCGGGGCCAGATTGTAGGGCTCGACGATCGGCCGGTTGTGCACAACCACACCGGGATA
>DASUJZ010000125.1:0-2825 GCA_036278995.1 Terriglobia bacterium
TATGTCACCAGGCCAGGGGGATTCAAGAACCTGAATATCGTTCCCGGCATGGAGGAAGTGGCGCCGGATAAGATCGCCATCGATCTGAAGGACCTTCTTTATGCCCACGCGGAGGGCTTGAACATCCCTGTCGAGCCGCACGACATTATCGCCGTTTCCAAGGCCGATGTCATTTATGTGGCGGGCAGCGGAGTGCGAAAGCCAGGTGGCTTTCTACTGGAAGACCGCGACTCCATCACGGTTGTGCAGGCGCTGGCAATGGCGGAGGGTCTGGGCCCGAATGCCGCCCGGCACAAGGCTCGAATCATCCACACCAAAGCTGACGGTACCCGCGTTGAAATCCCTGTGGACCTTGAAGAGATCATGAAGGACAAGGCCCATGACCCGGAATTGGCGGCGAATGACATCCTCTACGTACCCAACAGCGCGAGCAAAGCTGCAGCAAAAAAGACCGCGGAGGCGATCGTCCAAACGGTCAGCGGGTTCCTGATCTTCCATCCATGACCCAATTCCCCGCTGAAAGGCGCCCAAGGAGAACCAGAACTCGAACGCAGTATGTGAGGAGAACAGTCGGCCCGCTGCCCTCGTTCCAGTTGGCAGATGAGCTTGGCGTCATGCTTCCTGCAAAGTCGCCTGGGAATAGCTCCAATGTCGGCGGGCTCGTGTATGCTGTGTGAACGTTTGTTCCTTAAAGCACTCACGGTTTGCCCGCTTGTGTTCCAAAGAGGAGACACTTCCAGAAGGCGCGCTAAATAAGGTTTTCCCGTCAAGTTATAGATCAGACTGATTATTAAGCCGTCAGCAACCAATTTGCAAACGAACGGCACGTCAGTTGCAGGATGAGTGGCGCCGGTGCGGGAGGGGGGCCTGACCGAGCGTGCGGCTACCGGACCAGGTAAAATCAACCGGGGACTAAAGAATAATGGCGCCAGACAAAGCGCCACAGATCGAACTGTTGTCGCACGAATCCCGCCGTCAGGCGCTACGGGGTGGCCTCGCCGCTCTGTTCAGCAGGGTTCCAAAGGTAGCCCTCAATGGCCACAACGGCAACGGCGCCATCCATAAACCTCCTCAAATCAATCTGCTGGCGCATGAACCGCGCCGCAAGGTCCTTACCGGCGGCCTGGCCACTTTGCTTCGCAAGCATCCCGTGGTTTTGGCTGACCTTCGCGACCGCGCCTCGAGCGATAGCCGCCATATACCCGGATTCAAGCTTCTGGCGTACGAGTCGCGCCGGCAGGCCATCCGCAGCGGGTTTAAGTCTCTGTTCTTGAAGACCCCGCCGCCTGATCAGGAACTTATTGTTGGACGGCAGGAAGTGGGGAAAGATAGCCCAAAGTTCACCGCCTTTCTCACCTCCTGCCTGATGCATTTTTCGATTGTGTTTTTCCTCCTCGAGGTGCCGTTCTTCTTTCTGCTACCGCGTCCTTCCCAGACAATCAAGCTGCCCCAAATTGTTTATGAATTTCATGAGATCGAATTGCCGAAAGATCTTCCGTCGGTGAAGCCGCCGGGCCCGGGCGGAGAACCGGGCAGAGGGACGCACCCCGAGAAAGCTCCGGCGAAAGGCAGCAGCGCTTTCCACCATAGCGCAACGGTGATCTCAAACCCGCCCAACCCGGACAATAATTTCCAGACGATCATCCAACCCCATGTGAACCCGGCCCAGAAGCTCGATATCAAACTCAAGCTTCGCCTGCCCAACGTGGTGCTCGGCGGATCGCTGCCGGTCCCAGGCCCTCCGGCCATTCCGCCTCCGCCTCCGATGAAGCTGACCGCGCCGCCGGCCCTGAAATCTTTGACCATTCCCAAAACAACGGTGGTTTCCGTCAAGCCGCCAGACCTGACCATTCCGGCAGCCGACATGCCCAACATGCCGGCGATTCCGGTTCCTCCGCCTCCTCTGCCTCCGCTGGCGCAGAGAAAAGATTTGCCAAAGAATCTCGACCTTACCTCCGTCGCGACGCAGGCGATGGAGGCCACGTCTAACGGATCAGTCACCAGCCTGCTGTCGCTCAGCCTCACTCCCGGACCGCCAACCGATCAACTTAAAATACCTGCTGGAAATCGCTATGGAGCCTTTACCATCTCGCCGGAAGGCAATCATGCCGGAACGCCCAATGGGAATTCCGGTGGCAGCACGACTGGCGGCACAGGAGGCCCGGGCAGCGGAGGTGACGCCAGCACCGGCGTGGGATCAGGCAACGTCGGTGGCGGTGGTGGCGGCTCCGGAGTAGTGAACGGGCTGGGAGCTTCGACAAGCGGTAACCCAGGTACCGCAGGCGCGACCGGCGATGCGGCTGCACTATCAGCGGCGGCTGTGGCAAAACTCATCTATCCAATCCTGCGCGTCCCGCTCAAGAACCGTTTCGCCATGGTGGTGACCGCTGGACCACAAGGTGGCGGCGGCCTGCACGTCTTCGGTGTCCTGAAGGGCGGAAAGGTCTATACCATCTTTCTGCCCATGCCGCAGCGGAGTTGGATTCTTCAATACTCGATGATGAATGATCCGAACGCGCAGCAAAAGCCCCAGCACAGCGGCGTCACGCTTCAGGTGGACTTTGGCGTCGTGCCGCCCGCCGTGGAACAGCGTTTCGATTTCCACCGCCCCAATTTGACCGCGGAGCAGAAGCAAAAGATGATCATCTTGCACGGATACATCGGCGCCGACGGGTCGGTGGAGAGAGTGACGATCTATCGCGGAGTTGAAAGCCTGGCGGACCGCGCGGCGCGTGCGGCGTTCGAGAAATGGAAGTTCCAGCCAGCCGTCCGAAGCGGCAAGCCAGTCCCTATTGAAATCCTGCTGGGCATTCCGCTGAGCTGAT
>DASUJZ010000126.1:0-10899 GCA_036278995.1 Terriglobia bacterium
CTCCCAGCCCGTAGAAGGTGTCCGTCGGGAAGGCGATAAATCTCCCGGAAAGGATTAGCCGGGCTGCGTGCTCCAGTGCGGACTCGAGGTTCGACCTGTCTACTTTAAAAATCACTGACATTGAGCACTGCCGGAACCCAGGATCGATAGTGAATCTGACCGTAGCATATGGCGGTCCGAGGGTCAAGACGAGGCCTGTGAGGCAGGCGTGGCGCCGGCCAGGCGGCCCGCAGAGACTCCAGAGAGCAGGCTGCCAAAAAATGGGCTTGACTTCCTTGTGGTAACTGGGTGAGAATTCTGATACCCAGAGGAAAAGTGCGTCTTTTATTTCACTAGGAAATGGGGGTGTTTGTCATTGGCTGAAGTTAGACTTCAGGAGGGAGAGTCTTTGGAAAGCGCCCTCCGCCGCTTCAAGCGAAAGGTTCAGCAAGAGGACATCATCAAGGAAATCAAAAAGCATTCCTTTTATCTGAAGCCAGGAGAGAAAAAGCGAGTCAAAGCGGCCTTGGCGCGGAAGAGAGCCCGCAAAAAGGCCAGGCATGACCACGACTAAATCCTGATAACGGAACGAGGTAAAGATCAGGCGAGGGACTGGTCAGGCAGGGGGGCAACTCATGGAATACCGGGATCGGGTCCTCAAGTGCATTGACTGCGGAGCGGAATTCGTTTTCACGGCAGGAGAACAACTTTTCTTCGCGGACAAGGGGTTCAAGAACGAGCCGAAACGCTGCAAACCTTGCAAGTCCAAGAGAAGTCAGTTGCTCAACGGGCAGGGTCATCGGCGTGTGGAAACCAGCACGGTCTGCTCGCAGTGCGGTAAGGAAACAACGGTACCTTTCAAGCCGACTCAGGGGCGCCCCGTCTATTGCAGGGAATGCTTCGAACTGCGTCGAGCCGCGGGATCTCCGGCGTGATCTGACCGCAGCATACCGCCTCTTCATTCTTCCCGGAAGGGAGCAGGTGTTGGTGTGCGGCGTGCGAATGGGCAAGCGCTGAACACAGAGGGCGCAGTGTCTATCCATCTCCCGCCGAGTGATTTTCCTTCGTCGCAGCCGCACCGATTAAGGGTCCAGCCGCAAGACCTACCTGGAAATAAACGCAGCTTGCTGGCGAGCGCACTCAAGTTCGCATAACATAAAGATTCATGAGCACGTTCCACCTCATCAATTTCGGGTGCAGGGCGAGCCATGCGGACGGCGCCTCCATCAAACAGCAGTTGATGGAGAAGGGATTCCGCCAGGGTGCGCCGGAAGCGAGTGAGCTCGCGGTCCTGAATACCTGCACCGTCACCGCCGCTGCTGACGCGGAAGTGCGTCAAGTGATCCGAC
The DNA here is from genome assembly GCA_036278995.1 of Terriglobia bacterium. Classification (GTDB taxonomy): domain Bacteria; phylum Acidobacteriota; class Terriglobia; order UBA7540; family UBA7540; genus SCRD01. Next base: position 1,329 of record DASUJZ010000126.1, read on the forward strand.
GCATTCACCGCTCCAACCCTGATTGCCGGATTGTCGTGACCGGATGCTACGCGCAGCGTGCCGCCGGTGAAATAGCGAAGCTGCCGGGCGTTGCCTGGGTAATCGGCAACTCCCACAAGCACATGCTGGCGCAGATACTCTCCGGGAACTCGGGGGTCGAGGCCGCAGGGGAGCATTTGGCATCTCCCGAGGGGCAGAATTCATGCGCCGAAAAGCCATCTATTGACGTACGGCACCCCGCTGACCAGCCACTGGTCCTGGTGGGTGAAATCGGCGACACCTTCCACTTTGCTCCGGTATTCGCCGATGACCGCACCCGTCCGACCCTGAAAGTGCAGGACGGCTGTAACGCCCGCTGCGCGTTTTGTATCATCCCGCAGGTTCGCGGCGATAGCCACAGCATGGACCCTGGCAAGGTCATCGAACAGGCCCGCGAGCTGGAACGCAAAGGCTACAAGGAAATCGTACTTTCTGGTATCAATCTCGGCAGTTACGGGCGCGACCTCGGCCGCCGTCTCAATTTTCAGGATCTCCTGGAACGAGTCTTGCGCGAGACGGCAATAGCGCGGGTGCGGATCAGCTCCATTGAACCGATGGACGTCAGCCGCGAACTGATTAGGCTCGTGGCTACGGAGCCGCGCATGGCCCAGCATTTCCACGTCCCGCTGCAAAGCGGCTGCGACAGGATCCTGCGGCTGATGAACCGGCGCTATTGGACCACCCAGTACTCGGATCGCATCGTGGCCATTCACGAGCGGATGCCCAATTGTGGCATCGGCGCAGACATTATGGCAGGTTTTCCGGGCGAGACGGAGGCGGACCACGCCGCAAGCTGCCGCTTCATCGAGTCGCTGCCGTTTACCTATCTCCACATCTTCCCTTATTCGGCCCGCCCGGGAACGGCGGCGGCAAACAGTGCCGGGCAAGTGGACGGGCGGCGCATCCACGAGCGTGTCCGCGAACTGAAATCGCTGATTGCAGCCAAGCGTGGCCAATTCATCGAGGACCAGATCGGGCAGAGGTTGAGCGCCGTGGTCCTGCACAAAACCGGGGACGGTTCACCCACAGCACTAACCACCAACTATCTGCAAGTATCGCTCCCGGGTGCGAGCATTTCTCCAAACACGCTGCTCGATGTGGAAATCGGGCGCGTCCATGAGGGCGCACTGGTGGGGCGCGCGGCCTGAGGGTGAGCGGCGGGCATTGCCGACCGGCGTGGACACAGAGAAGAACGGGCGGCAAAGGCGCACGCCGGTGCGCTGGCGCGCCGCTGAGCCTGAGCGTTGAATGCCATCCCCATGCTCCGTTTTTTGTGGCATACTAGAAGCATGGCAAGAGGTTGGGAAAGCAAGGCAGTAGAAGAACAAATGGATATTACGGAATCAAAAGAATCAGAATTACCTCAGTTATCACCCGAACAGCAGCAGCGGCAACGCGAGCGAGAAAGCCTTGAGCTTTCGCGCTCGCGGGTTCAGCAGGAGCTTGCAGCGGCAACGCATCCGCATTACCGCACGTCGCTCGAGGCTGCTCTCGGCTACCTTGAGGACAAGATCGCAGCTTGCAAGTAAATTTGCCGCTGCGTTCCAGATGCTGATTCCCTGGCCTGAGGGTCTTTATCCAGCGCGGGGGGACCGAGTACTGTTGCCTGCGCATGGAGCAGACCTCTGGTTCCGTCCACGCACGTCCCAATTAGCGGGTATCTCTATCCTGCTGGGGCGGATGATCGCTTGGCGTGGTCACCTCCGCCACCTACCAAACACCCCTAATCTGCACTCGGAAGCTTTGAGCTGGGCCAACCTAACCGGCCGCGTCGGCGGTCGAGAGATCGGTTCGCAGATGGACTGCGGGAGCATCCGCCCCGGGCGATCTCAATAACGGGTCGCTCTCCACCGCTTTCAGCAAAGCCTGCGAGACCCGCTCATCAATTTCGGATTCGTTCCGGAAGCTAACCGGGAAGCGGATTACCGCTTCAACGGAGGCCGGCAGAATGCGTAACTGGATTTTCGGACTTAGACCATCGACAGCAACGGATTGTACCGTTCTTTTCATTTCACGATACTGGAGTTCCAGCTCCTTGGAGTAGTCAGCCAGCACGCCGTCGACAGCTTTCAGCAGTTTCTCCTTTATGGAAGCAAGATTCGCAGTGCGCGGTAGCGCGAGTCGGACTTCGTGCCAATTAAAATTCGTGCCGGAAATCTGCTTAAAAAGGCCGGAGGAAGGTTGAAACACGATGGAGTTTGAGAAGGCAACCACCCGGCCCGTAGGCGCGCCGAACCCGCCACTCCCCAATTCCATCAGGTGAAGCCGCACGAGTCCAATTTCGATCACTTCGCCCGTCACGCTGCCGATTTGAACGCGGTCGCCAACTCGAATGCCGAATTTCCCGATCAGGAAGAAATAACCCACAATCGAGAGGATGACGCTCTGCAGAGCCACGGCCACGCCGGCAGTGAGAAGGCCGGCAAATGTCACGATGGAACTAAGCCGGCCCGCAAGAGTGAAGGCGAAGATCAGTGCAATCACGAGCCAGAGAACGAAACGTCGGAGGAGCAGGAATTGATGCCTCTGGCGAGGCTCCTGGACATAACGATAAACAGCACGCCGCCACACCTCCGCGGAAATAAATACGATTCCGAGAACTAGAGCAAGGAATCCCAGACGAACACCCAGGTTCCTCCAGTCAGCCGTGCGGCGTCCATCGACGGCCTCGCGCCAGGTTGTGAGACTACGCAGATACATAGTGAGCAGCACGGACTGCTTGCTCAATGGCATGCTCGCGGAGGTGATCTGTTTGAACTGAGTGGCAAGGCCATCCAACTGTTTTTTCGCCAGGTCAAGCTGGGCCGGGGTTGCGCTATCCGCCTGAGCAGCAAGTCCATCACTCGTCCGGAACAGTTCTCTGAGTCGCGTGGTCAATGGAGCCCGGAGATCTTTTGCGGCTTTTGCCAGTGCATCAGTTTGCGCGATAAGAGAGTCTATGGTGCGGATATGTGATGATTGACTAAAAATGTCGTCCGATAGGTCCCAAATGCCTGAAACATCCGGCCCGCTGTAGGTGGCGTTTGCGCCCGCAGCGGGAACCGGATTTTGAGACGCGGAGGCGGCTTGGCGGCCGGTTGGCGGATTCAAGGCTGCCGCCGGAATTGACGCCGCCAAGGCTTCTATTTGCGCTCGAAGGCCCGTTGCGCCGAGGCCGTTTGAGCTTGCTCCGCTCACGAATTCCACCATGCTGTGAACGGCTTCCCGCCGCGCTTTGGCAAGGTCCAGCTCGGCTTGCAATTCGGATATCCCGGAAGCAAGCTCCTGGCGTCTTCGTCCAGTAGCCGTTGCAAGCTTCTGTCGGTTCGAGTCTAGTTCGGCCTGAGTATCGTTGACCGTTTTGTTGATCTTTTCCTCCATGCCGCGAAGAGCCTGGAATCGCTCTGGAGTTCCGCCTGAGTTCTGGGACGGATTGGATGCCGCCTGCTTTGCCAGGATCTCTGACTCAGCGCGCGCGAAGTCGAACGACAGCCGAACCACCTGGTCAGCAACCCGACGGTTGTTGTAGACCACAATCTGATCGTCCGGCTCGGACGCGATTCGCTGTTCGGCGGACAAGTGTCGATACCATTTGATGGTCCGATTTAGAAACTGAATGACTTGCGAGGCAGAGAGGGCCTCCGAAGGAGCGGGAGGCGCGGTGTTTTGAGGATATGCCGGAACACCGCCGGATACCCCCAGGATTATCAAAGTGAGCAGCAAGCAGCCTCGCCCTGTCTTTTTCATCTGTTCACTCATACCTCACCTGCACCGGCGTCAATATCCGGGAAAGCTGTCCCGGGCGTCGAACCCGGGATATGAATCTTGACTGCCGAATAGATGCGGCGCCGTAACGGCGCGTGAGAGGCCTGTGAGAAGATGACCAGGAAGAACAGAACGGGCAGTTGTATCGGCATGGTGCGCTCGGTGGCGCCTCCCACCTTAATCCCCACCCCCCTCAGTGACAAGGACATTATACGACAATGCTCAATAGCCTTGTTAACGCAAAAGCATCAAGTGGAGCGATGGCTAGCACGCCTGGTCCAGCCGGCTAAACCACGAAAAAGGTAAACCGATAGCACTGGTGAAAGGCGCTGGTTGCGTGCGGCTCGACGCAACATCCGAAATCGAGCCCTCAAGACGAGCGGACCGGCGGCGGGTTCGTGATTGGCAAGAACTTAGTGGAATATTTCCATGGAACTTTGGTTCGAGAAGGCGTGGAACCGTAGTTCCAGCAATGTCGTTAACATTCAGATACGTGGATATTTGGAGTTAATCACAATTGTTACAGTACCGATTCCTGCACTTCACTGATAAGTTGACAACATAATGATTATACATTAAAGTTCTTTAACGCTTGACTGTGATGTATCACAGCAAGCTAAACGAGATAGAGAAGCACATTTACTTCTGGATGTTTTGAGACGACCACGAACCGCCAGAAGCTGAGTTGATACTCTGATAGTCACAATTTCCTGGCCTTGGGAGAAGGTCACGGAATACCAAAGGGAGGGGGAAATGAAACGAAATACGAGTGAAGCAGGGCAAGCCCTGCTCTTGATGGCCCTTTCGATGATCGTCCTGTGCGGGTTTTCAGGGCTTGCCATCGACATGGGGTATCTCCGTTACATGAAGCGGCAGATGCAGGCCGCCACTGACAGCGCAGCCGTGGCCGGGGCGGCTGAGGTGGGTTACGGAGATGTAACCTCGGCAGCGGACGCTGATGCGGCGACCAACGGATTTACGAACGGGGTGAACGGGACCAGCGTCACGGTTCACAATCCGCCGACCAGCGGCCCGAACCAGGGCAATGCAGTCTATGTGGAAGTGCTCATTGCCCAGAGTCAGCCGACCTTTTTCATGAAGTTGCTGGGCGTTACTTCAAAAATGGTCAGTACACGCTCCGTGGCTTACTCGGGGGTTTCCGGGGGCTGCATCTACGCACTGAATCCCAGCGAATCCAGTGCGTTTGTGGTGAACGGGAACGCAAACCTGACCGCGCAGTGCGGCATTCTGGACAACTCGAATGATTCGAGCGCAGCACTGGTGACCAATGGCGGAGGATGTCTCTCGGCGAAATTCATCGGAGTGGTCGGGGATTTCAAGACCAACTCCTCATGCCCGCCCGCGCCCACACCGGTCAGCGGAATCGCTGGATTTACTGATCCACTGGCCTATCTGGCGCCACCCACGGTGGGCTCTTGCGATCATACGGGCACATCCATCACCGGCGGCACGACTACGCTCTATCCGGGAGTTTATTGCAGCGGCCTCAGCATCAGCGGAGGTTCCACAAGCGTGACTTTCAGTCCGGGGACTTACATCATCAACGGCGGTGGCATGAGCGTGAGCGGCGGCGCAAACGTGCATGGTGACGGAGTCACGTTCTACCTCACCGCTCCCAGCGTGAGTTCTTTCAAGGGAGTTTCGATCACGGGCGGGTCTAACAGCCAGCTGATCGCTCCCACGAGCGGACAGTATGCTTCCATTCTGTTTTTCCAGAACCGGTCGATACCCGTCGGTTCCTCCGGCGCTGACAGCAATATCGCTGGCGGCAGCGGTACGGCTATTGAAGGGACGCTCTATTTCCCGACTACGAACCTCACTTACGCCGGCAACAGCGTGGACTCGCTTTACACGATTCTGATTGCCGATACCGTGAAAATCACCAACACGACCGTCATTCAAGACACTTACCAGGTGCTGCCCAACGGAGCATCACCGATTCACAGCGCAATTCTTTCGGAATAACCAAAGGGGAGGGGAGACTGACTATGACAAGCTGGATCAAATTGAAATCTCGTTTTCGGAACTTCACTTTCGTCCGCCGGTTGGGAATCAAATCGGAATCCGGCCAGGCCGCCGTCGAACTGGCCGTCATTCTTCCGGTGGCGATTTCACTTCTGATTGGCATCGTGGAAATCGGCCGGTATGCCAACGAGTCGATTATGGTGAGCCATGCCGCCCGCGCGGGCGTGCAGTATGCCGCCCAGAACAGGGTTACGGCTTCAAGTGATGCTGCGATCATACAGGCCGCAAAAAATGATGCGCCCACCCTCACGACCATGACTGTGACGCCCAACCACTTCTGCACCTGTGCCGATGGCACAAGCTCGACTTGCCAGGGCACGGACTGCTCGGGCAGCCGGATCATCGAATACGTCAAAGTCGATACTCGAACGAATATGAAAAGCATGTTCTCGTATCCCGGATTTCCAGAATCGTTCGTCGTGAAGGGAGAGAAGATCATGCGGGTGAGTCAGTAGCACGAAAGACCCGTGTCCGACTCGTGGGGACGTGCCGCACACGGATAAGCAGAAAAGTTGAATTGAACTTCAAAAAAATAACTGGAGGGGGATTGTCATGAGGAGTAATGGAATTAAGGAAGGTCGTTCAAAGAGATGTAACGATTCAGGAACAGCCCTGGTGGAATTTGGCCTGGTGATGGTGGTGTTCTTCATGTTCGTGTTCGGAGTCATGGACTTCGGGCGCGCCCTTTACACTTACCACTTTGTGAGCAACGCAGCCTGTGAAGCAACCCGATATGCGATGGTGCGCGGATCGAGCAGCACAGAGCCCGCGACAGCATCAGACATCGAAAGCTATGTGAAGTCACTGGCACCGCAGGGAATCGACCCCAGCAGCCTTAGTGTTTCGACCTCCTGGAGCCCCAGCCATGCGCCGGGCAGCAGCGTCCGAATCGAGGTGAGTGACAACTTTCAGTGCACGTCGCCTTTCTTCAGGACATACCACATGAACTTGAGCGACTCGTCGCAAATGGTGATCTCACAGTAGATCCGAAGCTCCCGACTGTAGCCTCTGGGTGGGAGGGAAGAAGGCTGAAGATGATCGGCCGGCCCTCCCAATTTATTCTTTTACAACGTTGCCTTTGGGATGGCCGTTTCCGGCGACGGTAGTAATGATACCTGTGCCAGCATCGACGCGCCGGATGCGGTTGTGGGCTTTATCAGCGATGTAAAGATTCCCGGCACGGTCCAGCGCGACGCCGCAAGCATCGATTTTGGCTTTCGCAGCCGGGCCACCGTCGCCGCTGTATCCCTCAAAACCCATCCCGGCATATACGGAAACCTGCCCGGTGCTGGCGTCAAAACGGCGGACGGTGTAGGCGATGTTTTCGATGAAGAAGACATTCCCCTGCTCATCCGCGGCGATGCCCAAAAGGTCGCCGATGCCGGCGCGAGCGGCGGGTCCGCCGTCACCCGAAGGGATGCCCGTTCCGTTGCCTGCCAACGTGGTGACGTCTTTCGTTTTGAGGTCGATATGCCGGATACGGTGATTGTGGGTATCGGCGATGTACAGGTTTTCGCCGGCGTCGAGCGCAAGCGATGCGGGCCAGTCGAAACTAGCGTCGAGCGCCGGTCCGCCATCGCCTGAAAACCCTTTTTGACGGTTCCCGGCAAAAGTTACGGCATCCTCTCCCAGTTCGACGATTTCGTAGAATTTACTTGCCGATACAAAGAGTGAACCGTTTCTGAAGGCCACGATCCCCAACGGGTCAGAGAGGTCTGCATCCATCGCCGGCGCTCCGTCCGGGGAAATAGGCTCCCGCCCGTTGGCAACCGACCGGATGCGCCCTGTGAACTGATCAACCACTCGGATGAAAGCGCCCCCAATTTCGTTGCGGCCGCCCACGTACAGATTGTCCTGCGGGTCGAGAGCGAGGCTGTAAACACGGTAAACGGAAGCATTCCGCGCCTGCTCGTTCTCCTTAAAGCAACACTGTTTGCCGTTGCCCGCCACCACCTGCACGTCCTTCTTCTTCCAATCGATGCGCAGGATGCGATTGCCATACTCCTCGTTGACGTATAGGTTTCCTGCCGCGTCAAAGGCCATCTGGCAAGGACCATTGATGGCGGTGTGCAGGGGATCACTCGCCCGAGCTTCCACCGCCAGGGAGAGGAAGATCGCCAGGAGAAGCAGACAAAAGGTCTTGCGGAAAGCCCTTGCAGCCACGGCGGCTCCAGTGAAGAATGTCGGTCGTCTGTGTGACAGCGCTATTATACGCCCATCTCGCGGCTCGGATTTTGGTCAAAAAGCAAAAAGGCCGCAATTGCTCGCGGCCTCTTAATATCCCAAAATGTGAAACTTCGAATAAGCAGACCCTTTGACAACTGAGTTGAGCAGCCACGCCGCTGAGCGCTGTGTTTCCGGCCTATCCCGCTGGGCGGGATCCGGAAACCGGTTCTCTCTTAGAAAGGAGGTGATCCAGCCACAGGTTCTCCTACAGCTACCTTGTTACGACTTCACCCCAATCATGAGTCACACCTTGGGCGCTACCCTCCTTGCGGTTGGGATCACGACTTCTAGTACAACCCACTTTCGTGATGTGACGGGCGGTGTGTACAAGGCCCGGGAACGTATTCACCGCGTCGTTCTGATACGCGATTACTAGCGATTCCAGCTTCATGCAGTCGAGTTGCAGACTACAATCCGAACTGAGGCCGGCTTTGTGCGATTAGCTCCCCCTCGCGGGTTCGCGACGCTTTGTACCGGCCATTGTAGCACGTGTGTTGCCCTGGACATAAAGGCCATGATGACTTGACGTCATCCCCACCTTCCTCCGGTTTATCACCGGCAGTTCCCTTAGGGTGCTTTCCTTGCGGACGAGCAACTAAGGATGAGGGTTGCGCTCGTTGCGGGACTTAACCCAACATCTCACGACACGAGCTGACGACAGCCATGCAGCACCTCTACCGCAGTCCCTTGCGGGAAAAGTTCATCTCTGAACCGGTCCACGACAGTTCAAGCCCAGGTAAGGTTCTTCGCGTTGCGTCGAATTGAACCACATGCTCCACCGCTTGTGCGGGCCCCCGTCAATTCCTTTGAGTTTCAGCCTTGCGACCGTACTCCCCAGGCGGAGCACTTAACACGTTAGCTCCGGCACGACCCCGTGAAGGGTCACACCAAGTGCTCATCGTTTAGGGCTAGGACTACCAGGGTATCTAATCCTGTTTGCTCCCCTAGCTTTCGCGCCTCAGCGTCAGTTGTGGGCCAGGAAGCCGCCTTCGCCACAGGTGTTCTTCCCGATATCTACGCATTTCACCGCTACACCGGGAATTCCACTTCCCTCTCCCACACTCTAGCACGGCAGTTTTGAACGACCGCCCCGAGTTGAGCCCGGGGATTTCACGTCCAACATACCGCACCGCCTACACGCCCTTTACGCCCAGTAATTCCGAACAACGCTTGCCCCCTACGTATTACCGCGGCTGCTGGCACGTAGTTGGCCGGGGCTTCTTCATCCGGTACCATCAGGACGGATTCTTCACCCGCCCGTTTTTCCCGATCGAAAGAGGTTTACGACCCGAGGGCCTTCATCCCTCACGCGGCGTTGCTGCATCACCCTTTCGGGCATTGTGCAAAATTCCCCACTGCTGCCTCCCGTAGGAGTCTGGCCCGTATCTCAGTGCCAGTGTGGCCGTGCGCCCTCTCAGGCCGGCTACCGATCATCGCCTTGGTAGGCCATTACCCCACCAACTAGCTAATCGGCCGCAGCCCCCTCCTCAAGTGACCCTTGCGGGCCTTTGATCCC
>DASUJZ010000127.1:0-4030 GCA_036278995.1 Terriglobia bacterium
CAACTGGCTCGAGATCAGCCGCGCGCCAGCCAGCGCCAGAGGCACGCCGATGGCGACACCCACGCCGATCATCAGCGCAACTTCACGCATCACCATCCAAAGCACGTCTCTTGACTGTGCTCCCAATGCCATGCGGATGCCGATTTCATTGGTGCGCCGGGTGACAGCATAAGACATCACGCCATAAAGACCCACCGAGGCGAGGAACACCGCGAGCAAGCCGAAGAAAGCGGAAAGCTGGGCGACCAAGGTTTGACTGGTAATGGACTGGTCGATCTGCTGGGCCAGCGTATTCTGATATGAGAGAGGAAGCCGGGGGTCCACTTCGCCGACGGCGTGCCGTACTTCCGCGATGATCGCCTTCGGATCACCCGAGTAGCGCACCTCCAGATCGTTGTAGTATTGAATATTCTGGGTGTAAGGGTAATAGGCTGCTGGCCACCGCCTTTCCCGCAGGCCCATGTATTTCGCGTCTTTCACTACCCCGACCACTTCGATGTACTTGTCAGGCTTAGGATTCTCGCCAAACGCGAACCGGCGGCCGATCGGCGACTCTCCAGGAAAAAATTCCTTCGCCATCGTTTCATTAATGACAGCGACCTTCGGCGAGGTGGCCGTATCGTGCAGATTGAAGACGCGGCCAGCGAGCACGGGAATGCCCATCGTGGCAAAATAGCCAGGACCAACCACATTGTGGAGGACATCATTATTGAAACCTGGCGGAAGCTTGTGTCCCTCCACGATCACAGAGTCGTCCCAAGCGCCCTGGTCGAAGGTAAAGAAGGAAATGCTGGCGGCGCGCACGCCGGGTTCCGCAGCGACCCGCTGCTCAATTTGCTGGTATAGGTTCACCAGGCGTGTGCCCTTTTTCCATTTGTATCCCGCGCCAACAGGATCGATGCTGAACAATAAGACGTTCTCCTTATTGAAGCCTGTATCCACGTTGTTGAGCTTTACTAAAGTCCGCAGGAAAAGCCCGGCGCCAACCAAGAGCACCAGCGAGAGGGCAACTTGTGAAACAATCAGTGCCTTGCCCAACCGGCTGCGGCTGGATAATCCCGCCGCGCTCCGGCCCTCTTTCAGGGCCGGCGTCAAATCGATTCTCGTGGCGCGCAGGGCCGGGAGGGTTCCGAAGAGGAGCGCCGTCACCAGCGAGACTACGAAAGTAAAGGCAAGCACCCGGGCGTCCGGCGCAACGTTCAGCGGCAGAGGTTGCGCTCCAGTGGAAACCATCGCAAGCAGTGCGCCGCTCGCCCATGAGGCGAATACCACGCCCAAAGCGCCGCCCACGAGAGCGAGCAAAAGACTCTCCGTCAGCATTTGCCGGATCAGCCGCGCCCGCCCCGCGCCCACCGCCATACGCACAGCGATCTCCCGCTGGCGGGTGCTGGCACGCGCGAGCAGAAGATTGGCGATGTTGGCGCAGGCAATCAACAACACAAGCCCCACCATGATCATCAGGATTTGCAAAGGCAGGGAGAATTTGAAACGAAGGCGGGAAAGGCCTCGAGATGCGGAGGTCAGCTCGATCTGGGTACGCTTCAGCCTGAGCTGTTGCTCTTTCGTGAGAACCGGACCCGCGAAGCTATGCCAGATTTGTTTGGCGAGCAGATTGACGTTCGCATTCGCTTCGGCAACGGTAATGCCCGGCTTGAGCCGGCCGAGAATGTGAAGGGACGAAAACCATTTATCGTCCAAACCATTCCAACCCGGCGAGACTTGCTTCTCCATCGAGAGCGGAATCCAGAGATTGGGCGATTGGCCCACGGTTGTTCCGAAGAATTCCGGCGGAGTGACGCCGATGATGGTGTAAACCGTCGATCCGAGCGTGATGGTCTTGCCCAGGATTCCCGGATCGCGCTCGAAACGTTTTTTCCACCACGAGTAACTGATCATCGCGATGGGATGACCCCCAGCGGGTTCATCCACAGCTTTCGTGAATGGCCGCCCTAAAATAGGCTTAACGCCCAACATGGAGAAATAAGTTCCGGAGACCAGTTGCACGTTCATGGGCTCCAGACTAGCGTTTTCGCCAACTGTCCCGTGCATGTTCCTAAACATATCGCTGAGTATCGCGCTAACACTGGAGAAAACCTGATTCTTCTTCTGCAACTCGCGATAAAAGGCGTAGGAATAGAGGTCGGTACCAATACTGTCAGTGCTACCGGCTGACCGCCCCTTTCCAAGCAAAACAAGCTGTCCGGGGTTCTGGACCGGCAACTCACGCAGCATCACCGCATTCATTAAGCTGAAAATCGCCGTATTGGCTCCGATTCCCAGCGCCAGCGTGATAATCGCCACCGCCGTGAATCCGAGATTGCGCGCCAGCATGCGCCAGCCGAATCGCAGGTCTTGTAAAATTGTGCCCATAGCATCTCCCGCTGGAATTGTTGATTTGCGATTGGTGATTGGTGATTGACGATCATCATCCCGTGACGATCGAATTCACCGGCATTCAATCAGCAATCGCCAATCACCAATCGCAAATCAACAATCGGCAATCGTCAATCATGGACGTGATTCCATGCTGTCTCCTAGCATGTCCCGTGCCTATTCTGCACAATAGGTTAAGCAGTGTATTATCAGCGGCTTATTTGAGATGATTGTCTGGCGGCGGGTATTCAAAGTGTCCGATTTCGCAATATCACTGTTCGGAAACGAACACCTGCGCCTGGCAAGTTCAGGCGAGGGAGGAGCTTGAATTGATACAACGGCGTTTAATGATCCAAGCTATTAAACGCCTGAACGTATATGTCCGAAATGTCCCACGCGCAAACAGCCCGTTTGACGATCACGTGGTCGAAGCGAGCCGACCTTGCCCTGCGCCCTTTCCTGGGCGCTCACGGCATGAAGAAGGGTGATATCTCAAAGTTCGTCGAGGAACCTGTCCGCTAGCGAATTTTCGATCTCACCGCCCGTGAAATGCGCCAAGCAGTCTCTGACGTTCCACCGGACGAACTTCAGAAGATCATCGACGCGGCCATCGCGGAGGTTCGCGCCGAACGGCGCCGTGCGCGTGCCGCCAGGGTACGCCCGCCGAAATCATGCTGGCATGGAAAAGGAAGCGATTCAGGCTGGTCCGATGCCCCGAAGTTCTCACAGAACTCCACAAGGTGGCGCAGCGGCCTTTCTTTCGGGGGCGGCTCTGGGTTAGCGTTGCCGAAAGCCTCGCGGCCAGCCTTTACGATCTCAGCGATTTTTACGAGGAATTGCCGTCAGCCGCGACAGCGCCGCATCCGAAGGACAACTTCCCGCTGGCGCTGGCAGATATCTCTCAAGCCGATTTTCTCATCACCGGGGATAAAGGCTTGCTTTCCCTGAAACAGCACAAAGCCACCAGGATTGCTAGCCCCTCGAGCCTGAACGAAATCCTGGAAACGCCGTAGCGCAACCACAAGGGCCGAGTTACGGAACAATTCCGCGACGCCTTGCCTTGGTGTAGAATCAAACGCCGGCAAGCAGGGCGGGTGATCCATTGACGCCACGGACGGCTTTTGTCATATTCGATTGTGCTTACGCCAATCTAGGGCTCCCGATCTTCATGGTGTGGCTTGTTCATGGAGGCACGCCGTTAAGCACGGCCGTCTTTATCTATTTTTTGAGTTTCGTCCTTTGCACTGGCGCCTTTGTTCTGCGATGGCTACGTTTTATGGATAAGCCACAGCCAGCGTGATCGGACGGACGTTCTTGCCGAAATTGCCACTAGGGACGCAGTCGGAGTTGGATTTATGGTCATGCTCTATTTGCAAGGGCAAAGTCAGGCTGAACTCGAATTAGCGGGAATATTAGTTTTTGTGGGAACATTGGTTTTTTTCTCGAGTGGCTGTGACAAAAATCGTATCTCCGGCGGTCGCAGCAGGCAAGCCAATAGCTGGCATTTGCCCTAGTGCTACTACGTTAAGTTTGTGTTGACTCTCCAGGCCGCGCAGCGTAGACTCTGGAGGCATGAATGCCCGAGAACTGCAAGCCTGCGCGGATCGGCTGGAAAAGTTCTTGATCACCATGCTGGCGAGTGTGGGGCGCTCGGAGC
>DASUJZ010000128.1:0-34539 GCA_036278995.1 Terriglobia bacterium
AAAAAAGGCGGCCTCCTTCACAGGTTCTTTTCCATTTTCAAAGGCGGAGATTCGAAACAGCAACCGAAGCAGCCTTCGACCAGCACGCCGCAAAACTGAGGTTTGGCCACCCGGCGCCGGGAGGGTGAACCATGACACGGGGGAAGTTGATTCGTAGAGTGGGAGTCCTCATCGCCGCTCTACTCGCACTGGGCGTCGCCAGCGGCAGGGCGCAGGACCAGCACATCAGGCCGCCAGAGCAATCCAGCAAATTACAGCCCACATCTGAAAAGGGCCTGAAGCTTACTGAAGAAGAATGGGGCGACCTCTACATGACGCGAAAGGCCTATGACGCCGCCATTGACCACTACTCCGTTGCCATCAATTCCCACAAGGATCTTCCCCAGGACAAGCCAGAGCTCGCCTTGCTCTACAACAAGATTGGAATCTGCTTCCAGCAGAAGCTCGACTATGGAAAAGCTCGCAAAGCTTACGACGATGCCATTCGCATGGATAAGACCCTCGCGCAAGCCTGGAACAACCTCGGCACCACTTATTATCTGGATAACCACGCCAAGAGGTCTATCAAGTATTACCGCCGGGCCATTAAGCTGAAGCCGGAGGGCGCTTCCTATCACCTGAACCTCGGAACCGCCTATTTTGCCCGCAAGAAATACCAGGACGCCTCCAAAGAGTACCGGATGGCGATTCAGCTTGACCCTGGCGTTCTAACCAGGGGTATGGAGGGCGCGGGTACGGCCGTCGAGACCCGGCACGTCGATGCCAAATACTATTTCTACCTTGCCAAGATCTTCGCCTCCATGGGTAACTCCCTCGAGGCCGTCCGATATCTCGAGCACGCCATGGAAGAGGGTTTCACGGACCGCAAACGCATTCTTGATGACCCGGATTTCCAGAAGATCAGCAAAAATCCCGCCTTCGTCACTTTGATGAAGAACCCACCGGTTGCCATCAAGGATTGACACGGCTTGAAGCTTGAATCTTGAAGGTTGAATTCCGGACTCCCCGGAACGGCCCCTGCTCCTAACTCGTAATTGGCGCTTTGAATTGGTACTTTGCTTCCAACCTTTCCGGTTCTGAAATCTCGAATTTCAAATCTGAGATAGACTAATCGGTATGAGTCATAAACTGGCGACGAAGAGCCACTTTCAACCATCATGGCCACCGGTTTCAGCAACCGATTTGGGTAAGCTGCGCACATCATTCATCCTCTTTCGAGCCCTTCCAACCGCCTCCAATCCACTCCAACCGCTGCCAACCCTTCCGTAATTCCATACCGGTTGCCGTCGAACTGCGTGCAGCGGATGCTATAATGGCGACCGTTGGTCCGGCTGAGAAGCATGAAGCAGAAGTGCATTGCATTGCTCGCCTTTTTGTTGTTTGCCGGCGCGGGATTGTCTGCCGCCCCGCCGAAGGTAATCCTGGCCTTCCCCATCGAAAATCTGAGCGGAAACCCCAGCCTCGGCTGGATGTCTGAAGGCCTGGCAGAACTGGTAGGAACTCGGCTGTCGTCTTCCTCCCGGTGCGTGCTTGAGCGCAAAGAGCGCAATGAGGCCTATGAACAGCTCGGGCTGCCGCTTGGGACCTCTCTGTCTCTCGCCAGCGAGTACAAAGTGGCCCGCCTGCTGGGCGCGACGGTTGCCGTGGTGGGACACTTCACTCTGGCCGGAGACCAGCTCACTACGCAGGTGCAATGGCTTGATGTTGCCAAGCTGGCTCTCTCCAGCCCCGTTGTGGTTACCGGCAAGCTGACGGAATTGGTTCCGCTCGAAACACGCCTGACCTGGGAACTCTTGCGAGCTCAGCCCGACCAAGCGGCGCCGGAGACTGAAGAAGAATTTGGAAACCGCTTCCCTCCAGTCCGCCTGGCGGCTTTCGAAAGTTACATGCGCGGAATCTTGTCCAGCGATTTGAAAACACGGATCAATTTTTTGCGGGAGGCCGACCGTTTGAACCCCCGCGACCACAGGGCTGCGTTCGCGCTGGGAGAATATTATTTTGACCAGGAGGCTTACGCCGATTCCGCCCGGTGGCTTCAACTCCTCAATTCCGGTGACCGCGATTATGCCGTGTCGCTGTTTTTAATGGGCGTTGACGAATTTTCTCTGGGACACAGCGCCTCCGCAGGCGCGGTGCTGAAGAGGCTTTCAGCCATGCTTCCACTCGGCGAAGTTTCTAACAACCTCGGGGCGGTGGAATTCCGCGCCGGCCACTATGACAAGGCTCTCGAGGATTTTCAGCAGGCTTTCCAGGCAGACCAGACGGAATCGGACTATGCTTTCAACATGAGCCTGGCCTTCTGGCAGTTGAAGAAATATCAGGACGCTTCGAACTATCTCCACAAGGTTCTGGCGCAGGACGCGGACGACCTGGAAGCCCACGTTCTTCTGTCGCAAGTGGCGGGTGAATTGGGAGAAGCTGAGACTCGCCAGACGGAACTGGACTGGGTATCCGAGCACAACACCGACGCTGCCGATGATCCTCCAGAAGATCATCAGGCGGGACGACAGTCTGCCCCAGACCCGTCTCCACGCATCGAGAAGGAATACGACGCAAAGGCATTTCATCTGCTCTCCTTCGAGATTGGACGCGCCGCGCAGGCCAGCATGGAAAAAGTGCCGGCCCAGGAAATTCCGAGTGCCGGACAAGCTCGCTTGAAGCGGGGTATGGAGCTGCTTGCGGCGGGGAGCTTGTTCGAGGCCGAGCGCGAACTGACCCAGGCGGTGGTTCTGCTTCCGCAGGACAGTGGGGCGCATCAGGCGCTCGGGGAGACGTATGAACGCGAGGGCAAACACGCGCTTGCAGCCGCGGAGCTTCAAACCTCGCTGAAGCAAAAGGATTCATCTGCCGGACATCTCTGGCTGGCGAAGACCTATGTGTCCCTTGAACACCTGGAACCGGCTCTGAAGCAGGCCCAGGCCGCTCAGCAACTCGAGCCAACCGATGCCGAGGCCAAAGACCTGGCGGAGCGCATCCAGGCGCAGTTGTCCGGGCGCAGAGACAAACCTTGAGAAAGAAGCTCTCCCAGCCAGTTCTGCTGACAGCAATCTTGCTGACGGGCTTCCGCGCGGCGTCCACACTCCCCGCTGCCCAATCTCCTCCCGTAGTTGTGCAGATCGATCTGGACGGAGTTGTGCAGGCGGTCAGCGCAGACTACGTGGTTCGCGGCATCAAGTACGCCAATGAAACCGGGGCCAGCGCCATCCTTCTTGAATTGAGCACGCCTGGCGGCCTGGGAGATTCCATGCGTGACATCGTTAGCGCCGTGATGAACTCGCGCGTCCCGGTCATCACTTACGTCTATCCCTCCGGAAGCCGCGCCGCTTCGGCCGGGTTCTTTATTTTGCTCTCGGGAGACATCGCGGTGATGGCTCCCGGAACCAATACAGGAGCTGCCCATCCGGTCATGATAGGCGGGATGAATGCAGGAAAGACGGAGGAAGCCAAGATCCTCAACGATGCCTCCGCGTTCATCCGCTCGATTGCAGATACGCGCGGACGGAATGACAAGATGGCGGAGGATGGCGTCCGGCAGAGTATATCGCTGACAGACCAGGAGGCCCTGAAGAACAACCTTATCAATGCCGTCGCCAACAGCCCGCAGGACATTTTCAAGCAGTTTGACGGCAAGACGATCACGCGCTCCGACCGGTCTCAAACGGTTTTGAGACTGTCGGGCGCCCGCATTGTTCACTATCGCATGCCCTGGTTCAAACGCGTTCTATCCTGGGTTGCGGATCCTAACATCGCCTTCATTCTGGGCGCCATCGGTGTTCTGGGGTTGTACGTCGAGTTCACCCATCCGGGCGGGGTTTTGCCAGGGGTCGCTGGCGCGATTGCGCTGGTCTTGGCGCTGTTCGGTTTCCATGTGATGCCGATCAATTATGCAGGAGTTGCCCTGCTTCTGATCGGGTTGGCCTTGTTTGGCCTCGAGGCAGCCTACACTTCGCACGGCATTCTGGCCGCGGGCGGAATAGCGGCCATGGTTTTCGGGTCGATGATCCTCATCAACTCTCCCTGGCCGGGTACCAGAATTTACCTGACCACGACTCTGGGTGTTGTCTTGCCGCTGGCTGCCATTACCATTGTGCTCACGCGCTTCGCGTGGAAGGCGATGAGGAGCAAGGCGGTCACGGGTGAAGAAGGGCTCGTGAATTCGATTGGCGTCGTGCGCGCCGACCTCAATCCGAAAGGCAAGGTGCTGGTCCACGGAGAATTGTGGGATGCGCGGGCTGAACAACACATTCCTCCCGGCGGCCGTGTCAGGGTTCGAAAAGTGGAAGGGCTTACATTGTATGTTGAGCCTGCGGAAGAATCCCGGTAGACTGTCCAGAACTGAAGCTGATGGTACGTCCTGAGTCTTTGCAACACATGAGGCGTACTTCGGCAGCGGGTGCTGTGGGAACTGGCCCTTTTGTTCCGCGAACAGAAGGGGAGGAGGAGCGATGGGCTATATTGTTGCCGCCATAATCATTTTCTTCTATGCCCTTTCCTGCTTGACTGTACTCAGGGAGTACGAGCGGGCGGTGGTGTTTCGCCTGGGCCGCGTACAGCAGCCGGATAAGGGTCCGGGGCTTATCTGGATCTGGTGGCCCATCGACAAACTTGTCAAGATTTCACTGCGAATCGAAACCTGGGACGTATCGCCGCAGGACATCATCACCCGCGACAATATCTCTGTGAAGGTTAACGCCGTCCTCTTCTACCGCATTATCAATGCCCAGAAGGCGGTCATCGAGCTCAGCAATTTTCGTTACTCGATCGAGCAGCTTGCGGCAACCACTCTGCGGGCGGTTTTGGGCGAGGTCGAACTCGATGACTTGCTTTCCCAGAGGGAAAAGCTGAATCTGCGCCTGCAGAATATTATTGATGAACAGACAGAGGCGTGGGGAATCAAGGTGACCCAGGTCCAGGTGAAGCAGGTGGACATTCCCCAGGAAATGCAGCGGGCGATCGCACGGCAAGCCGAAGCGGAGCGCGAACGCCGCGCGAAAATCATCAATGCCGATGGAGAATTCCAGGCCTCACAGAAACTGGCGGACGCGGCCAGGATTCTGGCGGTGGAACCTGTCACCATTACTTTGCGATATCTGCAGACTCTGTCAGAATTGGGGACGGAGAAGAACACGACGATCGTGTTTCCGATACCCGTGGAGCTTCTGTCCCTTCTGATGCAAAAGGTGACTCCGTCACCGGATGGCCGGATTCAGGGAACGATTAAATCAGAAGAGGCGTGATTCCTGCGCCGACGGAGAGGTATGATTAAATCAAAGGACTACTTTCGGGATGAAAAAGCTGCCTCGGGCCGCCAGTTGGTCCTGATGTTCCTGGCAGCGGTGGCGGTATGCGCCGTGTTCTTTTCGCTGGGCTTTGTTGTGGGATATAATCGCGCTCCGTCGAAACAGTCTCCGGTCACAGAAAATGTAGGCGCGTCAGGCGAAATCCCTCCCACGGTAAATTCTCCCGCCGGTGCGGGCGTGTCCTCTTCGGCCCAATATAGTAGCCTACAAACTGAGAGCGTCACCCCAGCCCCAGCTTCTGTTCCCCCTCCGCAGCGCCCTCATCCTTTAACGCCCGAGTCTGCTGAGAAGGATACCCCTCCAACCGCCAGGATCATGAAAAGCACCCCTCCGAAGGTCGTGGCCAAAAGCAAACCTGTCGCCGCTCCACAGAGCCGACCAGCGAAACCGGCACCGGCCGACTCGAGCTCTCATTTTGCCGTTCAGGTGATGGCGTCCAGAACCCAGGCTGACGCAGATAATCTTCTTAACTTGCTGAAATCAAGAGGCTACCCTGTCTATATTCTAAATCCGGACGAGGCGCGCAGCCGCGACAAGCTCTACCGCGTGCAGGTGGGGCCGTTTGTGACGCGTGTAGCGGCCGACACTACTCGGGACAAACTGATGGGGGAGGGCTTCCGCCCATTCGTTGTTCACTGATTACCGGGAGCTTGATCTTGCGGGATGTTTCGCCTGAAGCCGGCCATAGTACGTCCTCCTTCAATGTTCCAAATTGGCACATAATCATTCCGGTGGTGAATGAAGGGTAATAACTCATCCCCGGCAATCTGGTTCAAGAAGGCTTCGGTTCGATACGCTGCGAGCGCTTTCAGCGGTCTGCTGCTTTTTGCCTGTTTCCCGCTAGTCAACTGGAGCGTCCTGGTATGGGTGGCTTGTCTGCCCCTGTTGATGGCACTTGTCGCTGAGAGGCGCTTATTGCAGGGGTTCTGGCTCGGGTACGTCACGGGCGCGGTATTTCTCTCCGGGAGTTGCTACTGGTTTATCAGCGTGATGCAGGGATACGGCAACCTGAATCCAGCGGTTGCGGCAGGAGTCCTTCTTCTCTTTGTAGTTGTATTTTCTACATTTTATGGAATTTTTGGACTGATTGAAACCGCGGTAGCCCGCCGGTCCACGGGAGCGGCCCTCCTTCTGAGCCCGTTCCTGTGGGTTGCCTTAGAGCTGGCCAGGACATACCTGGTTACCGGCTTTCCCTGGAATCTGCTGGGATATGCAGTTCGGCCCGAAGGGCTGGAGCAGGTAGCGTCAGTAACAGCTGTATACGGCCTTTCTTTTCTGGCCGTTGGAACGGGCGCGCTAGTGGCGTGGACGGTGCTTGAACCCAAGAGGCTAGAGCACTCCATGATCCTGGCCGTTTGGGTAGCCGCACTTTTCGTCGGCAACTGGCTGCTGGCGCCACCCCCTCCGACGACGGAGCCCAACCTCGCCTTACTAGTCCAGCCCAACATTCCCTTGGGTGCTGCCGCCATGGACGCCTGGGTCCCATGGACAAATCCGGCGCCGCTCGAAAGGCTGGTTTCGGACAGTGTGGAAGCCGCCCATGGGGGTGGCGGAACGAATGAAGTGCCGCCACTGATTGTGTGGCCGGAGACTTCTGCGCCGTTTCTTTATGGCCGCGACCCAGTTTTTCGCGGGGCCGTCCAGAGCCTGGCGAAACAGGCCCGAGCCTATGTCATCAGCGGGACGGTAACATTCCTGGGGCAGGGGTCGTCGCGGCCCCAGAACTCGGCCGTGCTGCTGGGGCCAGACGGCGATTTGCTCCTCCAGTATGCTAAAATTCATCTAGTGCCTTTTGGCGAATACGTGCCGTGGTGGGCATTCCCGGGAAAGGTGGGAAAAATCACGGCCGAGGTGGGCGATTTTGTTCCGGGGAAGTCTGTCGAAGTGGCCCGGACGCCGGAAGGCGCAATCGGCATTTTTATCTGCTACGAGGCCATCTTCCCCCGGTTGGTGCGGCAGTTTGCGGCCAAGGGGGCAGGGGTCCTGGTTAATATTTCCGATGACGGTTGGTACGGCGACTCGTCTGCCCCTTTTCAGCACTTTGAAATGGCACGTTTTCGGGCCATCGAGAACGGGCGATTTGTGCTGCGCGGCACCAATGACGGCATTACAGCGATCATTGACCCCTACGGCAGGGTCCGGAAGGAGATTCCGCGGAAGCAATTCGGAATCCTGACCGGCCATTTTCGCTATCTGTCGAAAAAGACGTTCTACACCGGATACGGCGATGTGTTTGCCTGGCTGTGTGTTGCGGCTTCGGCGGGGATTGTTATTGCGGTGCTGGCGCTACCGGGTTTTCAGCGCGCAAAGCCGGCCGAAATCAAGAAGGATGCTGAGGAGCAATCGTGATTGAGGAACTGGCGAGAGAATTTGACGAATTGAAGCGGCGAGTTCAGGAACTTCGGAGTTTTCTTTGACGCTGCCGGACAACGCCGCGAACTGGAAGCCATCGAGAAACAGATAGCCCTCCCCGGCTTCTGGGAAGACCAGCAGAACTCCCAAAAAATCCTCACGCAACGCAAGCGCCTGGAGTCTGCCATTCGTTCGGACGAGCGCCTGGCCGCGAAATTATCTGATCTTGAGGCCTACTTTGAGCTCGCCGGAGAAGGCGAGAGCGTATCGCAGGAGATCCGTGGTGAAATGGATTCTCTGCGCGCCGAGGTGGACCAATTGGAGACCACCAGCCTGCTGCCCGGTGAGAACGACCAGCTAAACGCCATCGTGACCGTCCATCCGGGGGCGGGTGGAACGGAATCGCAGGACTGGGCGGAGATGCTGTTGCGCATGTACCGGCGATGGGCTGAGCGCCATAACTTCAAATTCACTCTGAATGACTACCAGCCCGGCGAAGAAGCGGGGCTGAAGTCAGCCACGTTTACGGTGGCGGGCGATTATGCTTACGGCCTGCTGAGCGCCGAGAGCGGCGTGCATCGCCTGGTCCGCATTTCGCCGTTCGACCAGGCGGCACGGCGTCACACCTCCTTCGCCTCGGTTTATGTCAGTCCGGAAATCGACGACAGCATCAGTGTTGAAATCAAGCCTGATGAGTTAAGGGTTGATACTTACCGCTCCTCGGGGAAGGGCGGCCAGCACGTCAACACCACCGATTCCGCCGTGCGCGTTACGCACATTCCCACAGGAATTGTGGCGCAGTGCCAGAACGAGCGGTCCCAGCACCGCAATCGGGAAATGGCCATGAAATTCCTGCGCTCACGGCTCTATGCTTTGGAGCTCCAGCGGCGGCGCGAGGCGGCGCAGAAGCTGGAAGATTCCAAGGGCGAAATCGCCTTCGGCAATCAGATTCGTTCCTATGTGCTTCATCCGTACCGACTGGTCAAAGACCATCGGACCAAGTTCGAAATGGGAGATACGGATCGCGTACTTGATGGCGATATTGACTTATTTATCCAGGCCTATTTGATATCACGCCGCGCCGTGGCGAAAGCGGGATAACAGCGCGACGAAACGGTTTTGGTAATTCAGGCTTTTTGACCGAGCGGTTGGACCCTGCAAAGGCGCAGTTGGCTGACCGGGAGCGGGTTCCGAGCATCAAACGGTTGACGGTTCCAAACTCGCTGTGCTAGCGTTGCTTATTTGCATTGCGGGGGATATTTTCGCATAGAGGAAGGAGACCCAAGTGGCTGGGCTTGACCATCACTATTTCTTTACTTCCGAGTCGGTGACGGAAGGACATCCCGACAAAGTGTGCGATCAGATTTCCGACGCAGTCCTTGACGCCGTGCTGGCGGCGGACCCGAATGGCCGCGTTGCCTGCGAATCGATGGTGAAGGATTCGGACGTTTATGTCATCGGCGAAGTCACCACCACCTCCGAGCTGGACATCGAGCGGCTGGTTCGCGACACCGTTCGGGCGATTGGTTACACCGACGCCGAAGGCGGCTTTACCTGGGACAATTGCAAGGTCCATGTGAATCTGACGCGGCAAAGCTGCGATATTGACATGGGCGTCTCAACCGGCGGCGCGGGTGACCAGGGCATGATGTTCGGCTATGCGTGCGATGATACTGAGGAACTGATGCCTCTGCCGATCACCCTGGCGCAAAAGCTTTGCCTGCGGCTGGCGGAAGTCCGAAAGAAGAACATTCTGGATTTCGTTCGGCCTGACGGAAAGTCTCAGGTGACCGTCGAGTACAAGAACCACAAGCCTCTGCGGGTGGATGCGGTGGTGGTTTCCACCCAGCACTCGGCCAGCGTTTCCAACGAGACGCTGCGCGAAGGAATCGTTGAATGCGTCATCCGGCCGGTGATCCCCTCCGTGATGATGGACGCAAACACCAAATATCACATCAATCCGACTGGACGCTTTGTGACCGGCGGGCCAGTGGGCGATTCCGGCCTGACGGGAAGAAAGATCATTGTTGACACTTATGGCGGATGGGCGCGCCACGGAGGCGGCGCCTTTTCCGGAAAAGATCCCACCAAGGTGGACCGCTCGGCCGCCTATATGTCCCGGTATATCGCCAAGAACATTGTCGCCGCGGGGCTGGCGTCCCATGCCGAAGTTCAGCTTGCTTACGCCATTGGAGTAGCAGAACCAGTATCCGTGCTGGTGGATACCTTTGGCACCGGAAAAGTGGAAAACGGGCGGCTGGTTGAAGTGGTTCGCAAGCACTTCAAGCTTTCGCCGCGGGGCATCATCGAGTCGCTCGATCTGCTCCGCCCGGTTTACAGAAAGACGGCAGCTTACGGTCACTTTGGAAGGCTCGATCCAGAATTTACCTGGGAACGGACCGACAAGGCTGCGATTCTACGGAAGGAGAGTGGTTTGTAATGCCTGTCACCAAGATCGCTCACGACGTTAAAGACATGGGCCTGGCCGCCAAGGGCAAGACACGCATCGAGTGGGCCGGCCAGTGGATGCCCGTCCTGAAGCTGATTCAGGAACGGTTTCTGAAGGAGAAACCACTGAGCGGGCTGAGGATTTCTGCCTGCCTGCACGTCACCACTGAGACAGCCAACCTGGCCATCACCCTTCGCGATGGCGGCGCCGACGTTGTTCTGTGCGCATCGAACCCGCTCAGCACTCAGGACGACGTGGCGGCCTCTCTCGTGCAGGACTACCAAATCCCCGCCTTCGCCATCAAGGGCGAGGACAATCACACTTACTACTCCCACATTCAATCCGCCCTCGAACACCGGCCGCACATCACCATGGACGACGGCGCGGACCTGGTGACGACGATTCTGACCAAGGGCAAGGAACTGATTCCGGAGATCATCGGCGGAACCGAGGAAACCACCACCGGCGTGATTCGTCTGCGCGCCATGGCGAAGCAGGGCGTGTTGCAATACCCCATCATTGCGGTGAATGACGCCGACACCAAGCACCTGTTCGACAATCGCTACGGGACGGGGCAATCGACGGTTGACGGTATTATTCGATCGACCAACATTCTGCTGGCCGGCTCAGTGGTGGTGGTTGCCGGTTACGGATGGTGCGGGCGCGGCTTTGCCATGCGAGCGCGCGGCCTGGGCGCCGACGTGATTGTGACGGAAGTCAATCCAACGCGCGCGCTGGAAGCCCGGATGGACGGCTTCCGGGTGATGCCGATGAGCGAGGCGGCGAAGATTGGCCAGGTGTTCGTGACGCTCACCGGCGATAAGTCGGTGCTGCG
This sequence comes from Terriglobia bacterium, assembly GCA_036278995.1. GTDB lineage: Bacteria > Acidobacteriota > Terriglobia > UBA7540 > UBA7540 > SCRD01. The sequence continues at coordinate 10,937 of DASUJZ010000128.1, forward strand.
GAAGGAACACTTTGAGCTGATGAACGACGGCGCGACGATTGCCAATTCGGGACACTTCAATGTGGAGATTGACATTCCGGAACTGGAAGAACTTGCCGCTTCCAAGCGCGGAGTTCGAGAGTTTGTTGACGAATACAGGATGGCCGACGGCCGCAAGATTTATCTGCTGGGCGAAGGCCGATTGATCAACCTGGCTGCGGCGGAGGGACATCCCGCCGCGGTGATGGACATGAGCTTTGCCGACCAGGCGCTTTCCGTCGAGTACCTTGCCCGAAACAGCAAAGACCTGAAACCCGATGTCTACCCCGTGCCCACCGACCTTGACGAGATGGTAGCCAAGCTGAAGCTGGAGTCGATGGGCATTGAGATCGACACCCTGACTCCTGAGCAGGTGGCGTACCTGGCATCCTGGTCCGAAGGAACCTAGGCCCGCGAGCGGGAGTGGCCTCGGCCCTCCCGCGCGGTCGCGATACCGAGACGGTAAGGCTGCTGCGTCTGACGGCCTTACCGTTTACCTTCCCCATACTAACAATCCATGACCCTTTTCAGAAAACCGGTCCCTAACTCGAGAAAAATCGGATGACAGAGAAACGCCAGGGGAGCAACAGCCCCGCCGTGGAACAGGTTTGCGCGATGAAAAAGTTCGGAGCTCTGGCACTCGACACAGCTACATCGCAAGGAGCAACTTACGCTGACGCCCGCGTGATGGATGTTCGCCAGCGTTATCTCTCGACCAAGAACGGCGAAACAGCGCAGGTGAGGGAATCGGAGTCTTTGGGGCTGGGCATTCGGGTGATTGTGGACGGCGCCTGGGGCTTTGCTTCGACGGACGATCTGTCACGCCAGGGCATCCTGGCAGCCGGGCTGAAAGCGGTAGAGATTGCCAGGGCCAGCGCTCTGGTGAAGCGGCACGATGTGCAACTCGCTCCGGAAGCGAAAACGGTGGACCAGTGGGAAGGCCCTTGCCGGATCGATCCCTTCCTCATTCCCGTGTCAAGCTGTCTGGACCTGATGTTGAAAGTCGATGCCGAACTGCGCAAGGTGAAGAAAATTACTCTCGCGGAAGTGGCGATGGATTTTCACCGCATCGATCAGCTTTTCGTTTCGAGCATCGGCTCCGAGATCCGCCAGATCAAGAACCAGACCGGCACGGGATTCGTGGCCACCTCGTTTGACGGCGCTGAAATCCAGCGGCGCTCCTATCCGAACTCGTTTGGCGGGCAATACCAGACCAAAGGTTACGAGCTGCTGGAGGAAGTGGACCTGCTGGGAAATGCTCCGCGCATCGCCGAGGAAGCGGTTGCCTTGCACACCTGCGACCAGTGCCCGGCAGGTGAACGGGACATCATTCTGGGGGGCTCGCAGGTGGGATTGCAGATTCATGAATCGATCGGCCACCCCATCGAGCTTGACCGCGTGCTGGGGACGGAAGCGAACTTTGCGGGCATGAGCTTTTTGACGCTCGACCAGTTGGGCACGCTGAAGTATGCCTCAGACATCGTGAACGTGGTTGCCGATGCGACGCCTGCCCATGGGCCGGGCCTCGGCACCTTCGCCTATGATGACGAAGGCGTACCGGCGAACAACACGCCGGTGATCACGGCGGGTCTCTTTACCGGTTACCTGACTTCGCGCGAAACCGCCGCGGCGATTGGGCAGGAGCGCTCCAACGGAAGCATGCGCGCGGAAGGCTGGAACCGGATTCCGCTGATCCGCATGACCAATGTGAGCCTGCTGCCGGGCCAGGGCACGCTTGAAGAGCTGATTGCCGATACCGCCGACGGCGTTTACATGGAGACCAACCGGAGCTGGTCGATCGACGACCGCCGTTACAACTTTCAGTTTGGCACGGAAATCGGCTGGGAAATCAAGAACGGCAAGCGGATTCGAATGCTGAAGAACCCGAGCTACGGTGGAATCACAACGGAGTTCTGGAATTCCTGCGACGCCATCTGCGGCCCGGAAGAGTGGACGCTGTGGGGCACGCCCAACTGCGGCAAAGGACAGCCGATGCAGACCATGGGAACGGGGCACGGCGCTTCTCCCACGCGCTTCCGAAAAGTTCAGGTGGGCGTGGCTTATTCAAAATAGCGGAATCGCCCGCCCTTGGCTGGTCGACTGCTCAGTGACGGGCGGCAATAATACACCGCGATTACTGGCGGAATGATGCTCAAACGCGAACGGGCAAAAGAAATTTTCAAGAAGGTCCTCAAGTATTCCACCGCCGATGAGACGGAAGCTTTTATTTCTTCCACGGATTATTCACTGACGCGCTTCGCCAACAACTGCATCCACCAGAACGTCGCGGAAGACGGTTTGAACCTCTCGGTGCGAGCGGTGGTGAACCAGCGGACGGCGCGTGCCAGCACCAACAAGCTTGACGAAAATTCCATCCGGCAGGTTTGTGAAGCGGCGCTGGCGCTGGCGCGCCTGCAGCCCCCCAACCCCGACCTGCTGCCGTTGCCGGGCCCTCAACTGTACCGGGCGGTGGACCGGTGCAACCCGGAGTCTGCGGAGTTGAGCCCACAGGCCCGCGCGGAGACGGTTCGGGCGGCCATCGAACGCGCAGAGAAGGACGGCCTGACGGCAGCCGGCGTCTATTCGAACGGAATTTTTGTGACGAGCCTGTTCAACTCGCGCGGCCTTGAAGCTTTTCACGAGGAGACCAGCTCCGAGTTCTCGATTACCATGCTGAAGGAGGGAAGCTCCGGATGGGCCAAGAAGACTTCGCCATCCTGCATCGAGCTTGAGCCGGAGGTGCTGGCGGACCGCGCGGCGCGCAAGGCGATGGAGAGCCAGCAGCCGCAGGATATTGCGCCGGGCAAATACACCGTGATTCTGGAGCCCGCTGCTGTGCTGGACCTGCTGGGCTTTCTCTTCTTCGATTTTGGCGGCTTGCCGGTCCACGAGCGCCGGAGCTGCCTGACCGGCCGGGTGGGCGAAAAACTTTTTGGCGAGAACATCAACGTTCGCGACGACGTGTTCCATCCCTTGCAGGCGGGCGCTCCGTTTGATGGCGAGGGAATTCCGCGGCAGCGCGTGAAGCTGGTGGAGAAGGGAAGAGTGACGAATCTGGTGTATGCGAGGGCGACGGCCCGCAAGGTGGGAAAGGCGGCGACGGGTCACGGTTTTCAGCTTCCCAATGAATACGGTGAGGCGCCGATGAACATCGTGGTGGATGGCGGCAGGAAAAGCGTTGAGGATATGGTCAAGTCCACCTCGCGTGGCCTGCTGGTGACCCGACTGTGGTACATCCGCGAGGTCGATCCTTACCAGAAAATCCTGACTGGAATGACGCGCGACGGGACTTTCTGGATTGAAGATGGCGAGATCAAACACGGCGTCAAGAACCTGCGGTTCAACGAAAGCTTGTTCGATATGCTCAGCCAGGTTGAAGCCATGGGCGTAGCGCAGCGGACCGCCGGCGAAGAGTCTTTTGAGATGGTGGTTCCCGCGATGAAGGTGAACGAGTTCAACTTCTCTTCTGCGACGCGGTACTGAGCGGGCGTGAATTTGTGGCAGGGCCATCCTGGTCACGCTTAGGCGGGAGCGAGGACGCTCGCGCCACAAGTCCAACTGGGCCATTAGCGGTTCCGGCGCGTGACTTGACAGCGTTTCAAGCCCGATGTTAGAAAAGCTGTACACCAACAATGGCGCTATCGTCTAGGGGTTAGGACGTCAGATTCTCAATCTGAAAACCCGGGTTCGATTCCCGGTAGCGCTACCACAGCAGAACTCCCTGTGCTTCCGACAACTTGCAAATCAGGCCGTGAGACAGCAGTTCCCAGCCGGTAAACTGGCAATTCCGGGAATTCTTCGCGGAGTTTACCCTGGGCCCCTTCGGCTTCGCTGAGGGCCGTTCGCGAGTTGAGGGCGAACGGGCTCAGAATGACGGTGGGTAAGGTCGAAATGGGCGCAGGAAGAAGCGACCACTACGCGAAAGCTATTCGTGGCGCCGATCGCGGTTGCCTGCCATCCCGTGCGGGCGAACGTTCGCAAGAAAGGAAATGCCGTTTGTAAGAATTACCGGCCCGGCGTGTGCCGAAAACCCCTTTGCGGAATCAGTTGCAGGAAATCGTGTGTGAAACTTGCCTTTTAGTGCTCGTGTCGCGTGTGCTGTTAGGAATGGAACCTGACTTGCACAGTCATTGGTCGGGAGGCGAGTTATGGAAACGCGAGAAGCACCTGCGATTGCGGTCAGCACGGCGGAGCCTGAAGCCGCAGAATTTTCCTTGCATCGTGTGAAGACATCTATCGAAGAACTGCTGGCGCGGCTCGAGAGGGCCAATCAGACGATCAGAACTCTGGAGAGGCGAGTCGCCATGCAGGAAAAAAATTACGCTGATGCAATGCAGGAGAAGAATCGGAAAATTCGAGAGCTGCTATTGATCCTGCAAGGCAGCAACTGAACCGTCGGCGCTTGCGGGCGGCAGCGCGGCATGCGTCCATGCGCGGCGTGGCGTTCGCAAGTTGGGAGCGGCCGATTCCTGCCGATGAGCCGCACGTCTACTCTCCTGTTGTGCCAATCTGAAAAAATCGAACTTTAAGCCCGCGCGGGCGGCCCGCACAGATCACCCAAAAGTCAGCACTGGATCACTCGCCACTTACGCCCAACGCAAAACAGTGCCGCTGCTTCGTCGGCAGCAGCACTGCACCTACTTTATATTGCAGGCCCGCCGTGCAAGATTTACGGGCACCGGCAAGATAATTCAGCGCCCACCAGGAAGTCCTCCACTGGATAGAGCGAGTTACACCGTTTGGCACGGCATTTGCACTCTTCATTATCGGGTTTTGCGCGCAAGTGAACCTGAGCGGGGGATGATTGCTGAAGATGAAGTGTCGATGAAAGGAGGACGTAATGGTCAAACAACTCATCAGGCTAAGCTTCGCGTGCGTCGTGGCGCTTTCGTTGTGTGGAGTGGCCTCTGCGCATCAGCGCTATGACCAAGGGCCACAGGGCGCGAATGCCTACGGTTTCCGTAATGGGTATCTGGACGGTTTCCAGCACGGAAGTGAAGACCGCGGCGCGCAGGTTGATTTCAACATGGAGAGCAGAGATTATGACAGCGCGATGCGCGGCTACGATCCCTATATGGGAAATCAGGAACTGTACAGGAATGGCTACCGCCAGGGATACGCGGCGGGCTATAACGACGGCTACTACGGCCGTGAAAGCCGGTTCGAAGGGCGTGCCGGCAGCCCTCCATACCCGAGCGGTGAGGCCTACGAGGAGCATCAGGGCCCACGCTATGGGCCAGCTAATGCAGCTTTCCAGACGGGCTTCAACGATGGAGTGATCCAGGGCGAAAAGGACCGCAGAAAACATAAGGACTTTCGGCCTGAAAAGAATGACCGGTATGAAGACGCCGATCACGGCTATTCTCACGACTTCGGACCCAAGCAGCTCTACAAGCGCCAGTATCGCGAAGGCTTCATGGCGGGCTACCAGCATGGCTACAGAAGTATGGAGATGGGCTGGAACCGATAACGAAACTGCGGACGTAAGAAATGTATTGTGACCTGGTTTGGACTGTGGCACGGGCACTTCGCCCGTGCTGCGGTCAAACAAAGCGCTGGTCGCGCAATGCAGCAGCAGCAATTTGGTGAATGTTCCCTCCTTTAACGTTCTCTAAAAGCATAAAAAGTTGGACTGCGCGGGCTGCCAAGCACGGACATCCCCCTGCTTTTGATGTCGTCGGCCATAACTGCTGTGGCTCACATCTGCCGGATATTCTAGTACTTACCATCCTCCGATCTTTGCCAGGGGAGGCCGGAGCGGGCGACCCGACGGGGCGAGTGGGTACTAGAACTTTAGTGGTATTGCCACGTTAATAACCAAAACGTTATTTTGTAGCTAACGCTGGCGCCAAGTAGCGTAGGGGGGAAGAAAGGGTCCGTGATGAATATTGGCACAAGGCATGTCCTGACGATCGACAAAACACCTGTTATTAAAAACGTGCTGGACGAGCTTTCAGCAGACGCTGAGTCCAACGGCGGCGTACCCCACGAGATCCGCAGAGGGCTTGCAGAGTTTTCGAACCGTGGCGGCAGCCGGCTGATACTGGATCTGCAAGTGATGGAACCGCCAGTCGGGGGATCGCCCAGCATCAAGAACGTCTCTGCATATCTGGCCGGAGAAGTTCTGATTGTCATCGGACAGGTGACTTTTCCCTGGATACTTCGGATCAGAGAGCACGCCCGCCGTCATTCCTTCTTGACGAAACTGGCTGCACGGTTGAGCGCTTTTTTCTCGGGCGCCTCTGCTCAGATAGAGACGGCCGCTCTTCCGATCGAGATTCCTATTGGGCCAAACAAAGAAAACCTGGGCCGTGCTCATGCTCGATAGAAAGAAAAAACCTTCCAACAGGGTGAGGTCATCAGGCCCTCGCCTGCTCCAAAGCTGAATTGGTCGAAATGCATTGACTCTCTCGGAGGTTCGTTATGGGTCTTAACTTTATTGCACGACAACTTCGGCAGGGCAACCCCGGTCAGGTTGACGAGGAAATCGTAGCCTTGCTCGACCCGGGAATTGAAATTGAGGGGCGGATCAAAGTTCCCTCCGGAATGATTCGGCTGGACTGCCAGTTCAAAGGCACGATCTGTTCGGCCGGGATGGTGGTGGTGGCCAGCCAGGCCGAAGTCGAAGGCGATATCGAGGCGGAGAAGATCAGCATATCCGGCAAAGTAACAGGGAACGTTCATGCGTCGAAGCAGCTCGAAATCAGGGAGCACGGAATCCTGTTGGGCGATATTCAAACACCCTCGTTGAAGCTGGAATCGGGCGCTTACTTTACCGGCCACTGCGACATGCCCACTTACGGGATTGAGAACTCGGCGCGGAATGAAGTGGCTTCTGACCGCGAGCAGGCATAACCCGCGTCCTGGCAGCACGGAGATGCGTGCAGCGCGCGGTCTCGATTTCCGGGCAGCCGCAACGACGGCGCCGAACGATCCATCGACTCACTGGCTGGCGGCAGCACGTCGCAATTCTGCGATGTCGAGCTTTTTCATCTTGAGGAAAGCCTGGGTGACTCGCGCCACCTGTTTCTGATCCGGGCTGAACATCAGTTCATTCAGGATGGCGGGGGCAATCTGCCATGATACGCCGTACTTATCTCTGAGCCAGCCGCACTGTTCGGCCCTGGGATCGGCTGATAGCTTTTCCCAGAGGGCGTCAATTTCTTCCTGGTTGTCGCAAGGGACCATGAAGGAAATCGCTTCATTGAAAGCGAAATCGTGCTGGCGGGCGGAGTCCATGGCTCCGAACTCCTGGCCGAGCAGCGTGAATTGGGCGTATTGCACGGTCCCCTCTTCATCCGGTCCCGCTGCCTTGCCGTATCGGGCAAAAACTGTGGGCGGCGGAGCATTGAGCACTGAAGCGTAAAAATTCATAGCTTCTTCCGCCTTGCCGCACACCTTGCCCACAAACATCAGCACCGGTGTGATCCGCTGCTTGATGTCGCCGCTACTTACATAAATCACCTGCCATGAAAGCCCGAATCGATCCTCGGTCCAGCCATAGCGCTCGCTGAAGGGGTAGGCACCGAGCGGCATCAAAACTTTTCCGCACTCGGAGAGCTTCTTCCAGACGGCGTCCACTTCTTCTGTAGTGCCGCACTTGATATGGAAAGAGATCGCGGGGTTGAATTTGAAAAGCGGTCCGGCGCTGATGGCCGCAAACGGCTGGCCCGCCAATTCAAACCAGATAAGGTCGCAATCACCCGAGGGAGTGTTGTGCAGCGTGGTGGCGCGTGTGATTCGTGATCCAGTAATCACCGAGGTGTAGAGTTCGGCCGCCTCTTTGGCTTGCGTGTCAAACCATAAATGCGGAGTGATTTTTCGCATGACTGCCATCTTATCATTCTGGGGAATCGGCTCCGGGCCAGGTTGGTCGGACGGTGCTATCCACGTTCGATACTGATGATTCTGCCGGCGGTCTTCCTGGTCTCGCCGCGAACGGTCTTCAACTCCGCCGCGGTCCTTCGCAGTTCCCATCCTTTCACCAGCCAAAAGGCTCCAAACGGCAGCACTCCACCGGCCTCGACCCAGAACGTCCCGTATTGAGTTCGGTAGGCGGTATTCAGGATGTACACCGCGACGATTGCGGCGACCATTATCCAGCCGATGATCCTGTAGATCAACTTGAGGCGCGCGATGACTTTAGCGGGATTGCGGATGTTCGTATCGTGGATCATCTGCAGCGTGTTGTCTGCACAGAACACCGCGACATACGCGATGCACAGGAAGAACGTCATGGCACAGAAACCGTGTGCCGTTATCCAGGACGTGGAAGGTGGCTCGGGAATGACAGCGACTGCCACCGCCATCGCTCCGGCCACGTTCAAGGCCCAATTCTCGGGCCGCCCGAAACCTTTATACAAGTAGAGAGAGATGCCGAGAGCGAACAAAAACCCAACAAACCAGTCCCGCATCGAGCGGCCGTGGAAGCCCGTTGCATGGTAGTAGGCGCTCATGGAATCCTGGAGTGGCAGCCGCGCATAAAGATGCCCCACAAGCCATAGAAAGAAGGGAAAAACCACTCCTATGATCCCGATGGCGGCACGGAGATCCCGATGTACGCACAGGATATGGCGCTGCAGTTCTTCGGGAGTCAGGTCAGTACCTGAGACGGTATAGAACGCCATGTTTCCCTCCGGTCAAAAAATCCTACACGCAGCTAAGGGCCTCTCGGGGACGCGCCGCGCCGCGGCTGATTGCTTGCCTTGTCGGTGGGCGAGAGCAAGCCATAGACGTCCAGCTCGCCCTTCCCTCCTGCGTAGACGCGCCCGTTGGCAATTGTGGGGATGTTGAAGCGCAGGCCGACGCCGGCACGGTCGCGCGAGGCGTTCATCTCGCTGGAGTAAAGCTCACGGGCGAGATTGGAGGCGTCGAACGCGTAGAGCACCGCAGCGGGACCATCGGGCTGGTTCCAGCGCTTAGAAGTGAGCGCCCACACGATGCCGTCCTTCGAGCCGTTGGCGGAAACGGTCGGAGTGGCGCCAGGATCGAGAAATCTCCTGCTGCCTCGCGCGGGTTCGGCGGAGAGCATGCCGCGCGAAAGAGCGAAAGCCTTCGGCATTTCACCGGTGAAGATGAAGTAGACGTGCCCGTTCCAGTATGCGGCGGCGCCAAAGTTTTCATCCGGCCCTCCGGGCAGAGACTGCACAATCCGGCTGTCATTGCGGGAGTGATACTCGCCGAGGCGGTCGCGATCGAGCACGTAAACGAGGCCGCCTTTGCCTGATATGACGAGCAGATGAGGGTGAGGCCCCGGCTGATCGGGAAGCAGCAGCGGCCCGCCCGAGCCGAGGTCCTTGTCTTCGGCGTCGAGTTCTGCCTGATTGAAGGGCGTGAAATAGTCGCGCACCAGCAGTTGAGGCCCTGCGAGACTGAGCTTGAGCAGGCTGTCGCCATAGTCCCGCCCGCCCGAGACCACGTCAAATTTACCGTTGCCGGTGGCGAGAAAGATGTTGCCCTCGCGGTCCGCCGCCGGGCCGGTGTCACCCGCCCAGATTCCGCTGTCGTCAGCGTCGGGCGAAGTGTTGAAAACGGCCACCTGCGCCAGCGTGTGCCCATCATAAGCCATCACCCAACCGTGATAAGGGCCTACGTCGCACGAGGAGGCCCAGGTGAGATAGACTTTGCCATTCACCAGCAGCAGCGCGGCGCGAGGGTTTTCGCGCAAGGGCTCGAAATCGACTTGGCCCTTGGAACTGCCTGCTCCGCTTCCCTTCACGGACGCTTTGATCTCGACGGGCCCGCCAAATTTTTCCACGCCGGTAGTCACCGCGAGGGCGTGTAGCCGCTGCGCGTAGCGACTGCTGAACGTGCCGTCCTTCTCCTTTGTTCGCGCCAACACATAAAGCGTCCCACTGTCGAGATCGATGACGGGCGTTGAAGTGATTCCGATTTCAGGCTCGATAAAAGGACAACTAACATCGCGCCCCGGAATTGTGGTGACGCCTTTCTGCGGATTGATGAAGCTGACGTGCCACAGCGGCTCCCTGGGATTGCCATCCGCGTCGAAGGCGTAAACGCTGTCATGTTCCGTGGCTATGAAGATGACGTTGTGGACGCCCTTTCCCGGAATCTCAAGCCGCGGCATGTAGAGCGGCTGGGTGTAAACGGAACCGTCAACTGGCAGAGCAAACAGTTTCCCAAACTGATTGGAGTTCACGTTGCGCGGCGTCAGCACCGTCTCGCGCTGGGTGCAGCCGGTGCGCGCGTTGTCATACTGGGAGGTGAGCACTTGCGCATACGCACGTCGTGGCAACTCGCCGGCGGAAAACAAAAGAAAGCAGGCCAGCATGAGCCTGCGGACGCGTTGCCAGCGCCCGGCAGAAGCCCGGGGCTCCTGCGACATGTCACGCTGCGCAGCCCGCCCCATGAACCGCCGTTCCCAGGAAGTGGCAGTTGGTTTCATAGTGTCCTTTCCGTATACGCCGATCACGGGCACGGCTTGATGCTTCCGCAGTTTCCGGAGCGGTAAGGCGCTCGATTGCCTGTGCAGGCTTCATGCTATTCGAAGTCCGCCGGTTTTCCAACGGGATCAGCCGAAATTTGCAATCCCCATGCCGGCGGCACGGTTTGAGTTGCATGCGACCGGGGCTCCGCAGCGTGATCTGCAGTTTCTGACATCGAGGCTCCTGCCGAGGTTGCCGCAGAGGACATCAGGCGATTCGTGTTCCATAAGCCGCTCAGGTCTATGGGGTTATACGCTGTTCGGTTGGGACCCTCATTGCCGGAGCATCCCAATCGGGTAAGGAATTCCGCTCCGGGAGGGGTTTTCCGGGCCAGGAGAATTTGGACGACCGTGGCGGTGGTAAGAGGTCACGGATGAAAGATTTGCTTTTTCGAGCTCTGTTAAGTTATTGATTTTGCGCTGTGTTTTTTGCTAGAATACGTGATGAGTCTGCCGAGGATTGGCTAATTGGACTAAGGTGCCACCGAGTGTATCCGCGAACGATGCCGCAAAGCGTCATCCGTGAATCCATTTGCCGTTTCCTGGCATCTCATATAGTGAACATCGAAGCCTGATAAAACGGGCCAACTTTTGGACAGGGTACTGACCTTCTGCACCATCTAGTTTCTACCACTTCTTTAAAGATTTTGGGGCGTGTGGCTCTGGGGATGTCCAAAGTCCCGATGGTGCGCCTGTGACCCTGAAAAGGAAACAACATGTTGGACGGCAAGCTTAGTTTCCGTCACGCGAGCGACGCGGATGTTGTGGACGACGAGGAGCGCGATCTGCTCTCGGTGGAAGAGTCCGAGCTGTCGCTGCGTGACGAGGGCTGGGAAATCTCGCCGGAGGAAGATGAAGGGGCATACGATCTGTCGCCCGGCCCACTGGAAGGTTCTATCGATCCGGTGCGCACTTACCTGCGAGACATGGGCCGCGTGCCGCTGCTGAACCGCGCAGGCGAAGTGCGCCTGGCGCAACGGATCGAGCGGGGCCAGCTTGCGGCTCGGCGTGCAATGTCGCGTTCGCCCCTGGCATTGAAGGAACTGCTGGCGACCGCAAAGGCTCTGCGCGCGAACAAGGCGTCGATTCGGGATATCGTTAATTTTAATGCTGAGGAACTGGCTGCGCCGAAGCAGATTGCGGCGAGGACTCGCGCGACCTTGAAGTTGCTGGATGAGGTCGGCAGACTTTACCGGCTGGCCGTTCGGCAGGCTTCCGCACTCGAGCGCACTCCGAAATCCAACAAGCGCTCCGCATTGCACGCGCGGCACCGCCTGGCGCGAACGCGTATCCGCATGTCCAGGCTGGTTATGGAGCTTGACCTGACGAACCAGGAAAATGACCGGCTGGTGGTCTTGATCTCGCACGCAGGCCACCGCATGCAGGAACTGAAGCACCAGATTGACAGCCTGAAGCTGCGCAGCTCTGCTCCGGGCCGGACTGCCGCCGGTGTGCTGAGCGAAATGCGACTGCACCAGAAGCGGCTGAAGGCCCTGGAGACGGAGTGCGGCGTTAGCGCGCTGGAGATGAAGCGCACGTGGGAGAAAATCCAGCGCGGACATCTCTACGCTGAGCAGGCGCGCAAGGAATTGACCGAGGCCAATCTTCGGCTGGTGGTCTCTATCGCCAAGAAATACATCAAGCGAGGTCTGCACCTGCTTGACCTGATCCAGGAAGGCAACCTGGGGCTTATGAAGGCAGTGGAGAAGTTCGACTGGCGGCGCGGCTACAAGTTTTCGACCTACGCTACGTGGTGGATTCGGCAGGCTATTACCCGCGGCATCGCGGACAAGGCCCGCACCATCCGCGTGCCGGTACACGCCAACGACACCATCAACAAGCTGGCCCGAGCCCGGGGAGAATTGACCCGGGAGTTGGGCCGCGACCCTACCATTGCCGAGGTTGCGCGACGGGCGCAGATTACCGTGGCCAAGGCGCGCCAGGTGATGAAGATCGCACAACAGCCGCTTTCGCTGCACACCCCCATCGGAGACGACGGCGAATCGCAGTTGAGCGACTTTCTGGAAGACAAACGCACGCCCTCTCCTTCGGACTCCGCAATTCATGTGAACCTGAAGGAACAGACGGCTTCCATGCTGAAAACATTGACGCCGCGCGAAGAGCAGGTGCTGAAACTGCGGTTCGGACTGGATGACGACCGCGCCCGTACGCTGGAGGAGGTGGGCAACTGCCTCTCCTTGACTCGGGAACGCATCCGCCAAATCGAAGGCAAAGCGCTGCGCAGCCTGCGCTCTCCATGGCGGGGTGGACGGCTGCGTTCGTTCCTTTCGGACAACTAATTTTCAACTGCTTGCTGACGTAACGCTACAGCCCGCAGCCAGGAGTGCCTGCGCTACGCTGGCATAACAACCCAGGGGCGCATGCCCGGGCGCCCCAGACTAGAAACCATCCTTGTAATGGCTTTTCCACCCCACGAGGATCGTCGCGGAGTATCCTCAGCAAACTGCGGTGATCCTTCTCCCGCGCCGTACGGGGATCTGAATGACGGATCTAATCGCGGGCGCGGCGACTGGGCAGGTGACACAACACTGCCGATTCTGACGGGTCACTGACTTTTTTACATGGTTAGTCCCACCTCGCAGGTATTTTATCTAAAGATAATTGAGCAACTTATAAGGATGGCTCCTTTGGAGTTTGGATTGCAACATAGACGCTCGTCCAGTCGGGCGGGAGAAACTCTGATGATTCAGGAAAACAGCGTCGTCATCGTTTCGGGCTCCGGTGAAATTGACCCGCTGCTCAGCCGGGCGCTGCACGAGGCAGGAGTCATGGTGCGCGTTGTGAGAAGCTGCGCGGAGGCGGAGGAGTTGCTGAACGGAGTTATTGTTCCCGCGGCGCTTTTCTGCGAAACCTCACTGCCGGAGGATACGTGGGCCGACATCGTAAAGCTTACCGCCGAGGCGCGAACGAGGATCCCGGTGGTGGTCGTCTCCCGGCTGGTTGACATCGATCTTTACATCAGCGCATTGGAGAATGGCGCGGCGGACTTTATCGTTCCGCCTCTCTGCCAGCAGGATGTTGCGCAGGTGATGAGCTGCGCCATCCAGAAAATTGTGGCCGTCCAGACACCGGGCGCTGCCTGACGAGATTGCTGCACCTGACGAAGTCGTTTGTGAACAGCGGGTTATCTAATCGACAGGAAAATTGTGGAACAGCGCCCCCTTCTGAGGATTTTCAGCATCTAACCCTCCATGCAGGGCGTGTGGGATTTGTTCAAGAAGTTGGTGAGAAGGCCGGCAGGACTCTCAGAATCCTGCATCAGCGCGCCGGGCGGCATTTTGCTGCTTGAGGACCAGTGCTCCGGCAGGCTGCTGAATGATGTTTCCCCGTCACGCTGCGCGCGGAAACGGTGAACGGGTCAGCGAGATTCTTCAGCAGCCTGCCTGGCGGCGGGGCAGGATTTCAGTTTAAGAAGAAGCAGAAGAGGTCCAGCGATGCGGACCCGAGGCAACACACGGGCATTCTGGATACAGGAGGACGCGATGGCGAAAACAGGATGGCAGAACGATATGACGGAACATTCAAGAGACGAGCGGGAACTCAGGCTGCTGCTCGTGGACGAAAATGCGGATGATCTTGACTACTACGCTGAGGTCTTGCGTTACCTGGGATATGACGTCGCCCCGATGGATTCCTACGTCAGGGCGGCCGCCACGCTTGAGCGCGAACGGTTTGACCTGGTGATCGTGGACCAGGGAAGCACCAACTTTGAGGGACGATCCGTGCTGAGCCGGGCGGTGGAAATTGACCGCCAGGTGCCCGTCCTGGTGCTGACCCGGGCGGTGGATGTCGACTGCTGCCTGGAAGCGCTGGACGCAGGCGCCCACGAGTATGTCCAGAAGCCTCTCACCGCGGCCGAGGTGCGGGAACTGGTGAGCGACTACGTGGATGCTCCGGGAGAAAAATTCCAAGAGATCAGGCCTTACGAGATGCCGCAGAGCTTTGCCAGCGTCGGCAGTTCGCAGGTCAGCGAATCCTGGCGCAAGGCGTCCTAAGCGTCAGGCCAAGTTGCACTCGCACCCATTTCAGGGTGAGATGACAGCGTGATATGGCTCTTCCGATGACCATTGTTGGCTTTGCAGGCAGCCTGCGAAAAGGCTCCTACAACCGCGCGGCGTTGCGGGCCGCGAAGGAACTTGCCCCGCCGAACGTTACGATTGAAATTTTCGAACTGGACGGCATTCCCCCGTTTAACCAGGATGAAGAAGCGCATCCGGCTGAGAAGGTTGTGAAGTTCAAGGAACGGATTCGGGCGGCGGACGCCATCCTGATGGTCACGCCGGAGTATAACTATTCCGTTCCAGGGGTGCTGAAGAACGCCATCGACTATGCCTCGCGCCCTTATGGGGAGAGCGCCTGGGCAGGGAAGCCGGTGGCCGTGATGGGCGCCTCCATTGGCGGCTTTGGCAGTGCGCGGGCCCAATACCACCTGCGCCAGTCATTTATTTATCTGAACATGTACCCGCTGAATCAGCCAGAGGTGATGATCGCAAACGCGGCACGCAAATTCGACGAGCAGGGAAACCTGACCGACGCACCTACACGCGAGCTGATTCGAAAGCTTCTCGACGCGCTGGTGGAATGGACTTTGCTGCACAAGAGCAAGCGGATGTCGGCGGGCGCCTAAGCGTTGCTGCCAGAAATTTTCTGACCCGCTATTCCCAAATTTCCAGGCACGCCAGGCAAGCCATGCATGCCGCACTGCAGGTCAGTGCCGTCGTCGATCCTTGTGACGTTGATGGTGGTGCGAGGGGGCGCGCCGATGATTCTCTGCGGGCGGCTGCCGGTAGAGCAGGGCGCGTTCGATGTTCATGCCCAGCTTGCTCATCTCCTCGAATCCCTTGGGCGTGATGAAGTATTGACGATGGCGGTCGGACTGGTCCTCTACGATCCACTCCAGCTTCTTCGCGGCATCGATGAAGACACTCCCAACCGTAAACGGATTCACCGGTCCCAGACGGTCCTCGTCTTTGGCCTTGGCTTTCATGGAGCCCCACTTATTGAAGATGGAAGATTCCTGCGTTGTCTAGTCTTGCGTTCAGGACGCGTTGATTGAACTTTTTGTGCCGGGCAAACAGCAGGTGGTTACCCGGGCGCCTCGAAAACAACTCTGCCACCAAGCTGCCGAGGTCGAATTCATGTGGCAAGATTCATTATAGCCCGGCTCGGTCCGGTTTCATAAGAATTCAAGACGTCCGCTGGAACGGCGCCTTGGGGCTTGGGGCGGAGAGATCGTCCGTCTTCACGTGGCGCACATCCGCCGCGCGATTTACGGGCGCGCCTCAAACACAAGATTGAACGGCGTCTGCGCAGCCCTGCGGAAGCGGGTGAATCCGGCGGCGGTCGCCACATTGCGGATGCGTTCTTCACCGGCCTGCGCGCCGAGCGCTGCGCCTACTTCCTGGGCCAGCGATGCCGGCGTGCAGATCATGGTGGAGGCGGCATAAAAGATGCGGCCAATTGGGTTGTGGTTATGCTCCGGGCGGTCGCCGGCGAACGGTTCCACGATCATCCAGATTCCGTTGGGCTTCAAAGTCGAGAGGGCGTGCCGTGCAGCCCCCACCGGGTCGCCCATGTCGTGCAGGCAATCAAAGAAGGTAACCAGGTCGTAGCCGCCATTCGCAGGATAGCTTTTCGCGTTTGCCACCTCGAACGTGATCTGGTCCAGCAGACCGTCACGGCCTGCCACGTGGCGGGCGTATTCGATGGAGCCGCCGTGATAATCGAAACCGTGGAAGCGCGACTTCGGAAACGCCCGGGCCATCAACATGGTGGATGCTCCGTGGCCGCAGCCCACGTCTGCCACCGTTCCACCGGACGCGAGCTTTGCGCTGACGCCGTCAAGCGCCGGAATCCAGGAACCGATCAGGTTGTTCGCGTAATTGGGCCGGAAAAATCGTTCCGTTCCAAAGAACAGGTTCGCGTCGTGCTCGTGCCAGCCGACCCCTTCACCTGTCCGGAACGCCTGGGTGATTTTCGGCTCGTCCTTGAAGCAGGCTGAAATGACATGGAAGGCGCCGGGGAGGTCGAGTACCGTGAGGGCAAATTCCTGCTCGGGTGGCAATTGGTATTGCCGGGTCTCGGCGTTGTAACTGACATATCCGCTGGCCGCGTTGGCGTCCAGCCACTCGCGGACGTATCGCTCGGCGGTGCCGGTCTTTGCGGCAAGTTCCGCGGGCGTTAGCCAACCGGCTCCCGCCATCGCTTTATACAATCCCAGCTTGTCGCCGAGTACCACCAGCGTCGCGTGCATCGCCGCTCCCATGTCTGCGACCGCCTTTTCCATAAAGGCGTTGAGCCTGGACTCGTCGGGTTCCACAGTTTTAGGCAGAGTAGCCATTGTTAACACCTCCATTTGTTGAAGCCCGTCGGGATGGATGGTCTGATTCTACAGGTAACGGAACGGTGATACAACAAGATGCCGGTATCGTGCTTCAGAAATCTCATTACGTCTACCCGCGTTCGCACTTGGAGTGTGAGAGGTTGCTCTCTTCCTGGGCCAGCGAGCTTACTCGCGGCGCGGGCGATATTTTCAAGATGCCTGCAAACTGGCCTCGTAAAAGGCGGAGGCAAGCCGACGCACTCCAAGGGCTTCGCCCGCAGCTATTTGCGCCCACTTCACTAGCGCACTTTTCCGCGGCCAGCCACTTTCCAGGAGCCTTCCACCTGGCCCTTGCGGACGAGAAAAACTTCATCATGCATGTTGACGCAGGTGCAGACGTGATTGGGAATGACGGTGACAACCTCGCCCACCTGAAACTTGCGTGTAGAGTTGGTGATGTCCAGATGGCCGTGCTCCTCGTTCAGCTTAATCAGCGGCGCATCCGGAGCTTCCACCACATAGCCGTGGCCCCTGGCGGGACCTGAACCGAGAGCGTCGGCGGACAGAGTCTTGGATCCGGCATCGATCATAGCGCGATCTGGAACGGCCGTCGAAATCACTGTTGCCACCACGCGGGCCGCGCAATCTTCCAGCCTGCAAGCGCCCTGGTAAAAAGTGTTGAGGTCGTTGTAGACGTAAGTGCCCGGGCGGATTTCAGTGACTCCGGGAATTTGGTCTGTAAGGAAAGCCGACGGAGTCGAGCCGCCGGAAATAATTTCCACTTCCATGCCCGCTTTGCGGAACGGTTCAAGGGTCATTTCAACCCGATCGGCAACCTGCTTTGCGATCTGTTTGCGACCAGCCTCCATACCCCAGATGTTGCCGGGGTATAGCATCAGGCCCCTGAATTTCAAGCCCGGCATCTTAGAGATTTTGCGGGCCAGTTCGAGTGCCGCAGGGCCCGCCTCGACGCCGCACCGGCGCATTCCCACGTCGAATTCCACCAGCACCCCGACGGTTGCTGCGGCGGCGCTGGCCGCCTGCGAGAGGCCTTCGGCGGTGGCTTCGTTGTCGAGCGAAAGCAGGATGTCGCGCTCGCGCGCGATGGCGGCGATGCGGCGGAGCTTTTCTTCTCCCCAGATTGGAAAGGCGATCAAAATTTTGTCCAGGCCCGCCCCTGCCATCACTTCCGCCTCGCCCACCTTGGCGACAGTGAGGCCCACGGTGCCGCGTTCCACCTGCATGCGCGCAACTTCCGGCACCTTGTGGGTTTTGGTGTGCGGGCGCAGGCCGATGCCATGCTGGCGGCAGTAGGCGGCCATCCGGTCGAGGTTGCACTCGAGGATGTCGAGGTCGATGGTCAAGGCGGGGGTTGGCAGTTCATGATACTTCATAATTCACTCATCCTTACTTTCGCTTGCGGGACTTGCTGACCTGTGCGATGCAATCGATTTCGACTTTGATCTTCGGCATGGTGACGCCGACAGTAGTGCGGGCCGGCGGGTCGCTGGGGAAATACTCCTTATAGACCTCGTTCATGGCGGCGAAATTCTTCATGTCGGAAAGAAAGACCCCGACGCGGACAACATCTTTCAGAGAGCTTCCGGCGGCATCGAGAATTGCCTTGATGTTCTCCAGCGTGCGCCGGGTTTCTGCCTGAACGTCGCCCAGTTCCATCTCATCCGTCTCGGGATTGATGGCCGCCTGGCCCGCCACGAAAACAAATCCGCCCGACACGATGGCCGGAGAATAAGGGCCGCGAGGCCGCGGCGCCTTCTTGCTTTTGACCACTTTGCGCATGTGAACTCCTGTTGTGAGAGATAACCGCTGACTGCAAAATTTGGATCACTAACGCCTCACCCGCCTCTCTACGCTCGCCACCCTCTCCCCAAGAGAGAGGGCAAAAGTCAAAGCCGGTATCGTCCCTCTCCCAGAAGGGGAGGGCGCCCGAGAGACGAGGGCGGGTGAGGGGTCACTTACGGTTTGTATAGAAGTTCAAGAGTAATATTAGACTGTTTGCATCCCGCGATATTAGAACCTATCCCAAAAACCGAATCTATGGCAAAGCGTCAGGCAAGCTGGCCGCCGTCGACAAACAAGAGAACTCCGTTGATATAGTCCGCATCTGAGGACGCCAGAAAGGCGGCCGGACCGGCAACGTCTTCAGGCTCGCCGAGACGGCCGACGGGAATCAGGTCCTTGTACTTGCTCATGAATTTCCTGTCTTTCAAGATAGGAGCCGTGAGGCGCGTGCGGATGAGGCCCGGCCCGATGGCATTGGAATTGATCCCGTAGTGTCCCAACTCCCGAGCCAGGGTCTTGGCCAGCAGAAACAGGCCGGCCTTCGAAGCGTTATACGGAGCCAGCTCGGCCTCGGCGTCCCAACTGTTGGTGGAGGCCATGAAGACCATTTTCCCTTTGCGCCGGCGGACCATGTGCTGCGCCACTTCTCGAGCAACCAGGTAACCGCCCTTGAGATTGGTGTCCACGATCCAGTCCCAGTGCTTCTCGTCTGTCTTCGTAAATGGAACCAGTCTGCCGACCCCGGCGACGTACATCAGGACGTCGATACGACTCTGCCATTTCAGCGTTTGCGCGACCATCCGCTGCACCTCGCGCTTGCGTCGAACGTCGCACGCCAGGGTGCGGACAGAGCCGCCTGTTTCGGAGATTTCGCGCGCCGTGCGCGCCATCATGTCGCGATCAATGTCGCCGATCATCACATTGGCGCCTTCGCGAGCCAGGCGTACGGCGATACCCTTGCCGATGCCTTGCGCGCCTCCCACCACCAGGGCGCACTGGCCGCGAAAGCGATCGGGAATGAAGTCCATGTGCTTCGGCAACTCCCTTGCTCTGTTCCGGGAAACCCGGTAAAAACTTTACTAGGTGCTTGAGGCAGTCTCCCAGTATAATGGCGCGCAATGCAACCGTAAAGGGTTGCGTTCGGGGCAGAGCCAGCAGACTAGGAACCTGAAGCGCGAACTTTATGGCATGACCATCGGATAAAGAGAGAGGCGTAACCAGCGTTGGTTTTGGAACGCTGCGCTTGAAGGACGGGTAGAATGGCTTCACAACTGAATCACGTTTCCCATAAGGCTGAAGTTCGGAGCCTGCCTCGTGAAATCGGCATCCTGGGGTCCACAACGATTGTGGTGGGCACCATCATCGGTTCAGGAATTTTCCTGGTACCGCACAACGTCGCCATGGAAGTGGGAAGCGTCTTCAGCCTTTACCTGGTGTGGATTGTCGGCGGGGCGCTCGCTCTGGCCGGGGCGCTGTCGCTGGCGGAACTGGGCGCCGCCATGCCGGAGGCGGGAGGCATTTACGTCTATCTGCGCGAAGCCTACGGCAAACTATTCGCCTTCCTTTACGGCTGGGGGTCGCTGCTGGTGATTGACGCCGGTTCCGCCGCCACCCTGGGCGTAGCCTTTGGAATCTATGCTTCGGGTTTCGTGCCGCTCTCGTCCCTGGAGCAAAAAGTTCTGGCGGGGCTGGTGATTGCCGTGCTCACCGCCATCAACATTCTAGGGGTGAAGAAGGGCACGGCGGTGCAGACCATCTTCACCATCGCCAAGGTGTGCGGGCTGGTCATCATCATCGGCTGCGCGATTTTCCTGCCGCCGCTGGCGCCCGCCGCCGCCGCCCATCCGCTGCCCACCCCGCACACGACCATCAGCAGCTTTGGCGTTGCGCTGGTGGGGGTCTTATGGGCCTACCAGGGCTGGCACCAGCTTTCTTACACGGCCGGCGAGGTGAAGAATCCGTCAAAATACCTTCCGCTCGGTTATTTCCTCGGGACCACCATCATCATTGTTGTCTACCTGGCGGCCAATGCAGCTTATCTGCACGTCGTGCCCATGCCGGTGATGGCTGAACATCAGCGCGTGGCGGCCACGGCGATGGAGTTCCTGATCGGGCCGCGAGGCGCGCGGTTTGTCTCAGCGCTGATCTTGTGCTCGATTTTCGGGGCGTTGAACGGGACCATCCTGACCTCGCCGCGGGTCTATTATGCTATGGCGAAGGATGGCGTTTTCTTTCGGATGGTCGCGCGGGTTCATCCGAAGTTCCAGACACCCGCCGTCGCCCTCATCGTGCTGGGAGCGTGGTCCACCGTCCTGGCCGTCAGCGGATCGTTTGAGGAACTTTACACCTACGTGATTTTTGCCATGTGGATCTTTTCGGCGGCGGCGATTGCCGGTGTGATCATCCTGCGACGGCGCCTGCCCGACCTCGATCGTCCTTACCGCGTGTGGGGATATCCGGTGCTCCCCATTGCCTTCATTGTTGCCGCACTCGCCATCGTGGCCAATACGATGCTGACCAAACCGCTGGAATCGGTGCTGGGGCTGGCTATTATTGTGGCGGGCGTTCCGCTCTATTATGCGTGGAGATACTGGGGCGGAGCAGGTGGGCGGTCGCTGAAAGGTACACCTCCGGGCAGCTATCAGGATGGAAGCAGCCTTTCGTAGCACGATCAGTACTTCCCGCAAACTTTCCGCAGCCGCTCCAAGGACGTCGCAGCGTCACTGGCAGACATCGTCGCTCGTGACCAAGTCGACTCCGGCAGCGGCCATTTCATCAAGCGCCTTCCGCCCGTCCTTCTCGCTGATCGCTTTGATCGCGTCCACGACAAGGGCCACAGGTCTGTTGCGCTCTCGCAGCGCCAGCACGTCGGCGCGAACACAATACTCGGTGGCAACGCCAAACACAACGTAGCGGCGCGGTCCCAGCGCCTGCAGGATAAGATCGAAATTAGGGTTGGCCGTCGTCTCGTAGACGTCTTTTTCGATGATGATCTGAGGCGGCCATTTCGACGGCGGGACGAAGGGGCCGGAGCTCATCGAAACGGTCAGCGCTCCGGGCAGGGAAGTTTCCGTGATGTGCCGCTGGCCAGGCGTACCGGCAACGCAGTGAGGCGGCCACAGTTTAAATTCTGGATCGTCAGGGGCGTGAGCATCAGCCGAGGAGATTACGGGAATATTCTTTTCACGCGCGTAGGCCATCAAGCGGACCAGATTGGGGATGATCTCTTCTGCGTGCGGAACGTACAGCTTTCCCGCCGGCTCCATGAAGTCAACTTGGGTATCAACATCGAAGAAGGCCAAAGGCATTGCCATTCGATTCTCCGCGTCAGCTTGATCGCGGCGCGCCGGCGGGCTTGCGTGCCGCTACGTACTGGGTACGGACCTGCTCGAGGAGTTGCAGGAGGTCGCCGCTCTTCTGCACGGGATATTCGGGAGCGTCGCGCAGCCGATGGTAAGGCTGCGGAAGCCGGCTGACGCTGGCCAGCACCGTTTCGCGGATGGACGACGCGCTGCGCCGCGCCTCGATGCGGCGGCCATTCCGCATCAGCGGTTGAAGCAAAGGCTCGCCAGCCGCGTAAGTTTCATCGAAGCGCGCGATAACGTCGTGATGGTATTTGCCGTCCTGACTGAAGCGGAATACCTGTTTGCGCCCAGGGCAGTAGACCTTCTCTTCGCTGAACTTGGCCTTGTATTCCACCAACCCGCTGCGCTCTGTCTCCACCAGCTTGTAGACCACACTCAGCGCCGGCACGTCGCGTGAGGTTGCAAGATCGGTGCCGACGCCGAAAGAGTCGATGGGCGCTCCCGCTTCAATCAGCTTTTCAATCCGATACTCGTTCAGGTCGCCGCTGGCGATGATCTGGACGTCCAGCAGCCCGTGCTCGTCGAGGATGGAGCGGACCTCGCGGCTCTTCTCGAGCAGGTCACCACTGTCAAGCCGCACGGCGCTGAATTTTTTACCGAGCGATGCGGCCGTTTCCGCGCCTGCCAGATCATCATAGGTATCGATCAGCAGCACACCCCTTTCGGGGAAGATTGCGAGCAGCGCCTCGAAACTTTCGCGCTCAGAGGGAAAAGCCTGCGTCCAGGAGTGGGCGGCCGTTCCCGCGAGGGGAATGCCATAGAGACGGCCGGCTTCCGCATTAGAGGTGGCGTGGCAGCCGCCAAGATAAGCGGCGCGGGCGGCTCGCAGGCCGGCTTCCGGCCCCTGCGCCCGTCGAGTTCCGAATTCCAGCACGCTGCGTTTCGCGGCGGCGCTTACCACGCGCGCAGCCTTCGAGGCGATGAGTGTTTCAAAGTTGATGACGGAAAGCAGATAGGTCTCGACGATTTGCGCTGCCGCCACCGGCGCGGTCAGTTGCAGGATGGGCTCCTCGGCGAAGACGATGGAGCCTTCCGGAACGCCCAGAACATCGCCGTCAAAGCGGAATGTTCTTAAGTATTCGAAGAACTCTTCCGGTAGCGCCCGGAACAACTCGAGACCCCGGAGATAGGCGATGTCATCGTCCGAGAATCGCAGGTGCTCGAGATAGTCGAGCGCGTCATCCACGCCCGCGGCGATCAGGAAGGAGCGTTCGGCGGGCAGGGAACGAACGAACAGTTCGAACGTGGCATGGAATTCCATGCCCTGCTCGAAATACCCGGCCGCCATGGTGAGTTCGTAAAGATCAACCAGCAATGCTCGGATTGGCAGTGTAGGGCACATTGGCGCTCTTGACTGTTGGGTGCGTGGCCGCCAGGATCCGCCGGAACTCCGGAGCCCTCAGGCTAAACATAGTTCACGCGATTGGAAAACACAACCCGCCACGGGTCGCAGAAGTTCAGTGACTGGGATGAAGTGTCAGGCGGTATTATCCATTCCAAAAGTGGTTCGTGGGATTGGAGCACGGTACTCCCAATCGGAGACGGGAGCTACCTTGTAGCGGTAGAGCCGGCAAAACTTGCAGAGTTGTGAGACGAGGAAGGGGCTTTCCTGTTCCAGCCACTCGTGATC